>NZ_JBNCLB010000003.1:0-351305 GCF_049841815.1 Micromonospora sp. DT233
GATGGTGTGGAGTTGGATGCGGCGTATTGGTATCGGAATTTGCGGCAGCCGGTGCGGTTCCACGACGTCACGAAGGCTCTGGTCGAGGAGGGGCAAACCGCTTTCGTCGAGTGCAGTGCGCATCCGGTGTTGATTCCCGCGATCGGTGAGGGTCTGGGCACGTTGCGGCGTGGCGAGGACGACGTCGAGCAGTGGCTACGCGCCCGCGCCGAAGCCTTCGTCACCGGCCTGCCGGTCGAGTGGCCCTCCGAGCCCCGCGCAGACGCCCTCGCGTTGCCGACCTACCCGTTCCAGCGGCAGCGCTACTGGCTGGAGGACGGCGACACCGGGCCGGTCGACGCCCACGCCCTCGGTCTCCGCGCCTCGACCCACCCCCTGCTGCCCGTGTGGTCCGACCTGCCCGACGGCGAGACGGTGCTCTTCTCCGGTCGGTTGTCGTTGCGTGCGCAGCCGTGGCTGGCCGAGCATGCCGTCTTCGGCACGGTCCTGGTGCCGGGGACCGCGTTGGTCGACATGGTGCTGCACGCCGGCCGTGGTGCCGGGCTCGACGAGCTGGTGCTGCACGCCCCGCTGGTCCTCGGCGAGCAGGAGGAGAGGCAACTCCAGGTCGGCGTCACCGGCTCCGAGGCGGTGGTCCGGTCCCGGGCCACCGACGACGGCGAGTGGACCACGCACGCCCTCGCCCGCCTCGGAGACGGCGCGGAAACCCTGCCGCCCGCCTTCCCGGCCTGGCCGCCGTCCGGTGCCGAGACGATCGACGCCGACGCGCTGTACCGGCAGTTCAGCGCGGCCGGCTACGAGTACGGCCCGCTCTTCCGGGGCGTCCGGCGGGCCTGGCGGCGCCCCGGCGAGCTGCTGGCCGAGGTCGCGGTCGACGCCGCGACCCCGGTCGACGGCTTCGGGCTGCACCCGGCGCTCTTCGACGCGGCGCTGCACCCGCTGGTGCGCCTCGACGGCGACGACGGCGTGGGCGCCGCCCGCCTGCCGTTCTCGTGGTCGCGGGTCCGTCTCGACCCGGCTGCGGCGGGCACCCGCACCCTGCGCGTCCGGCTGACCGGCGACGGCGACGACAGCGTCCGCGTCGAGGCCACCGACGAGGCCGGCCGGCCGGTCCTCACGGCCGACCGCCTCACCCTGCGCCCGGTCGAGGAGGCCAAGCTGCGGGGTGCCGCCATCCGCGACCTGTACGAACTGGCCTGGCGGCCCGTCTCCGGCCTCCCGTCAGCCGGCACCCCCCGCCACGCCGTCCTCGCCGTGGGCGGTGTGGCCCCCGCCGATCTGCCCGCCGGCGTCGGTGTCTTCACCGACCTCGCGGGGCTGGCCGCCGCGCCGGGCCCGCTGCCCGACCTCGTCCTCGTCTGCGGTGAGCCAGGGGCGTCGGCCGGCACGGCCGTCCGGACGACGGCAGCCATGGCCGCGTTGCTGCGGGAATGGCTCACCGACCCGCGCTGGGCGGGTGCCCGGCTGGTCGCCGTCACCCGGCGGGCCGTCGCCACCGGCCCGGCCGACACCGTCGACGACCTCGCCCACGCGCCGATCTGGGGGCTGTTGCGCTCGGCCGAGCGGGAGCACCCGGGCCGGGTGGGGCTGCTCGACCTCGGCGACGCCGACCCCGCCGCCGTGCCGGCCGCGCTTCGCGCCCTCGGCGTCGAGTGGCAGATCGCGGTCCGCGGCGGCGACCTCCTCGTGCCACGGCTCACCCGATACTCCGCCGGCGAGGGCACCACCGGCGTCGCGGCGTCGCTCGGCGGGCCCGGCGGCACGGTCGTGGTCACCGGCGGCACCGGCACGCTCGGCGCGCTGCTCGCCCGGCACCTGGTCGGCCGGCACGGCGTACGGCAGCTGTTGCTGCTGAGCCGGCGCGGCCCCGACGCGCCGGGCGCCGGTGACCTCGCCGACGACCTGCGCGCCCAGGGCGCGCAGGTGACGATCGCCGCCTGCGACGTCACCGACGCCGAAGCCGTGCGCGCCCGGCTGGCCGCCGTCCCGGCCGAGCACCCGGTCACCGCCGTCGTCCACGCCGCCGCCGTGCTCGACGACGCGACCGTCACCAACCTGACGCCCGAACGGCTGGCCGCCGTGCTCGCCCCGAAGATCGACGCGGCCCGGGTCCTGGCCGACGCCGCGCCGGGTCGGCTCGTGCTGTTCTCCTCGGCGGCGGCCGTGCTCGGCAGCCCCGGGCAGGCGGCGTACGCGGCGGCCAACGCGTTCCTCGAGGCCTTCGCCGCCCACCGGTCGGCCGGGGGACACCCGACCACGGCGCTCGGCTGGGGGCTGTGGGCGCAGGAGAGCGCGATGACGGCCGGCCTGCGCGGGGCCCGCCCGGTGGTCGGGCTGCCGACGGCGCAGGCGCTCGACCTCTTCGACGCCGCGGTGGGCGCCGGGCGGCCGGTGCTCTTCCCGGTCCGCTTCGACCGGACGGCCCTGGCCGGCGACGACGTGCCCCCGGTGCTGGCCGACCTCGCCGGCCCACGCCCGGCACCCACCGGCCCTTCCGCCGGTGCCTCCGTCGCCGACGGGGCCGAGCAGCGCCGTCGCCTCGAGAAGATGGCCCCGGAGGAGCGCGCCGAGGCCCTCGACCACCTGGTCCGCACGCACGTCGCGGCCCTGCTGCGGCACCCCGGTCCCGAGGCGGTCGGTCGCCACGCCCCGTTCAAGGATCTCGGCTTCGACTCGCTGACCGCGGTCCAGCTCCGCAACCAGCTCGCCGCCGCGCTGGAGCTGACGCTGCCGTCGACGCTCGTGTTCGACCATCCGAACCCGGCCGCCCTCGCCGCCTCTCTCGGGGACCAACTGGCCGCTCCGGAGGCGGAGGACGACGACGTCTTCGCCGCGATCGACCGGCTGGAGGCGGCTCTGGCCCGGGGCGACGGTGGCGCGCCGCAGACCGTCGCGGCCCGGCTGCGGGTGCTGGCCAACCGGTTCGACCGCGGCGGCGACCCCGCCCCGGCGGGCCGTACCGACCCGATCGAGGCAGCGTCCACCGACGAGCTGCTCGACCTGATCGACAAGGAATTCGGCGCGGTCTGACCGACCGGCCGGCAATCGTGGAGACGGGGAGACATGGCTGAGGACGACCGGCTGGTCCAGTACCTGAAGCGGATGACCGCCGACCTGCGCCAGGCACACCAGCGCCTGAACGAGGTCGACGAGCAGGCGCACGAGCCCATCGCGATCGTGGGGATGGGCTGCCGGTTCCCGGGCGGGGTGCGCTCGCCGGAGCAACTGTGGGACCTGGTGGCCTCCGGCGGGGACGCCATCGGCGAGTTCCCCACCGATCGGGGCTGGGCCCCGGGCGGCCTCTTCGGCACGGATGCGATCACCACGCGGCAGGGCGGTTTCCTGTACGACGCGGCGGAGTTCGACGCGGCCTTCTTCGGCATCTCGCCCCGGGAGGCGTTGGCGATGGATCCGCAGCAGCGGTTGCTGCTGGAGACGTCGTGGGAGGCGTTGGAGCGGGCCGGGCTGGTGCCGGAGTCGTTGCGGGGCAGCGCGACCGGGGTCTTCGTCGGCCTGATGTACCACGACTACGCGGCCGGCGTGGCCGAGGTGCCCGCCGAGCTCGAGGGATACCTGGGCACCGGCACCGCGGGCAGCGTGGCGGCCGGCCGGCTCTCCTACACGTACGGCTTCGAGGGCCCGGCCCTGACGGTGGACACCGCGTGTTCGTCGTCGCTCGTGGCCCTGCACCTGGCCGTGCAGGCGCTGCGGCGCGGCGAGTGCTCGCTGGCGCTGGCCGGCGGGGTGAGCGTGATGTCGTCGCCGGCGGCCTTCCTGGACTTCTCGCGTCAGGGCGGGCTGGCCGCCGACGGGCGGTGCAAGGCGTACGCGGAGGCGGCCGACGGGACCGGCTTCGGCGAGGGCGTCGGCGTGCTCGTCGTGCAGCGCCTCTCCGACGCGCTCCGCGACGGCCAGCGGGTGCTGGCGGTGATTCGTGGTTCGGCGGTCAATCAGGACGGGGCGTCGAACGGGTTGACCGCGCCGAACGGGCCGTCGCAGCAGCGGGTGATCCGGCAGGCGTTGGCGGATGCCCGGTTGGGGGTGGCGGACGTGGACGTGGTGGAGGGTCACGGCACCGGCACCGGGTTGGGCGATCCGATCGAGGCGCAGGCGTTGTTGGCGACGTACGGGCAGCGGCCGGCGGATGCGGAGCCGGTGTACCTGGGGTCGTTGAAGTCGAACATCGGCCACGCCCAGGCGGCGGCCGGTGTCGGCGGGGTCATCAAGATGGTGCTGGCGTTGCGGCACGGGGTGTTGCCGGCGACGCTGCACGTCGACCGGCCGTCGTCGCAGGTGCGGTGGGAGGCCGGGCATCTGGCTCTGTTGACGGGTTCGCGGGTCTGGCCGGAGTTGGCGCGGCCGCGTCGGGCGGCGGTGTCGTCGTTCGGGCTCAGCGGCACCAACGCCCACCTCGTCCTCGAACAGGCCCCGCCGGCCGCCCCCGTCCCCGTTCCGGTCGGCGAGCCGGCGCTGCTGCCCTGGGTGCTTTCGGCGCGCTCCGAGGCCGCGCTGCGCAACCAGGCCGAACGGCTGCGGGAGTACCTCGCCGCCGACCCCGGCGTCGACCTCGTCGCGGCCGCCCGGGCGCTGCTGACCACCCGTGCCACCCACGAGCACCGTGCCGTCGTCGTGGCCCGCGACCGCGACGACGTGCTGCGTGGCCTGGCCGCCCTCGCGGCGGACGAGACCGGGGCCGGGGTGGTCCGTGGCGTCGCCGGCGAGCCGCGCCTGGCCTACCTGTTCACCTTCCAGGGCAGTCAGCGCCCCGGCATGGGGCGCGAGCTGTACGAGGCGTTCCCGGTCTACGCGCGGCACTTCGACCTGCTCTGCGCGGAGCTCGACCGGCACCTGCCCCACCCGCTGCGCGAGGTGGTCTTCGCCGCCGCCGGCACCGCCGAGGCCGCGCTGCTCGACGGGCCGGAGTACGGCCACCCGGCGGTGTTCGCCCTCGAGGTGTCGCTCTACCGGCTGCTGGAGAGCTGGGGCATCACCCCGGCCGCCGTCTTCGGCGGCTCCAACGGCGACTCGGCGGTCCTGCACGTCACCGGCATGTTGTCGCTGCCGGACGCGGCCCGGTTCGTCGCCACCCGTGGCCGGCTGCTGCAGGGCACCCCCGACGGCGGTGCCATGGTGGCCATCGAGGCCTCCGAGGAGGAGGTCGCCGAGAGCCTGCGCGGCGTCACCGGCACGGTCGCGGTGGCCCTGGTCAACGGCCCGCGCCAGGTGGTGGTCTCGGGCGACGCGGAGGTGGTGGACGCGGTCGAGGCCGGCTGGGCGGCGCGGGGCCGGCGTACCCACCGGATGAGCTTCGGGAAGGCGTTCCACTCGGCCCGGATGGACCCGGTGGTGGCGCCCTTCACCGATGCGGTCCGGGCGTTGCCGCTCGCGGCGCCGGCCCTGCCGATGATCGACTGCCTGACCGGCGACTTCGCCGACCCGGCCGAGCTGACCACGCCCGAGTACTGGGGCCGGCACGTGCGCGGGGCGGTCCGCTTCCTCGACGGCGTACGCACCCTGGAGAGCGCCGGCTTCCGCGAGTTCCTCGAGGTGGGGCCGGTCGCCATGCAGTCGCGGATGGCGCAGGACTGCCTGGCCGAGCCGCACGCCGCCGCCCTGGTCCCGTCGCTGCGCGACGGCCTGCCGGAGGCCTGGTCGGCCATGATGGCCGCCGCCGCGCTGTTCGTCCGTGGTGCCAGCCTCGACGCGGCCGGGCTGTTCGGCGACGCGCGCCCGGTGCCGGAGGGGCTGCCGACCTACGGCTTCGCCCCGAGCCGCTACTGGCTGCGCGACGTGCTGCGGACCCGGCCGGCCGACGCGACCGCCGCCGGGCTGACCGCCACCCAGCATCCGCTGCTGGGCGCGGCGGTCGCCCTGGCCGGCGCGGACGGGGGCCTGACGACCGGTCGGATCGATCTGGCCGGGCAGCCCTGGCTGGCCGACCACGCCGTCGACGGCGTCGTCCTGCTGCCCGGCGCGGCGCTGGTCGACCTGGCCGTCGCCGTCGGCGCGCTCGTCGGCGCCGACGTGGTGGAGCAGCTGACGCTCGAGACGCCGCTGGTGCTGCCGGAGACCGGCGGCGTGGCCGTGCAGGTGGCGGCCGGCCCGGCCGGCGACGACGGCCGGCGCAGCGTCACCGTCCACGCCCGCCCGGCCGAGGCGCCCTTCGACCACCCGTGGACCCGCCACGCCGAGGGCGTCCTGACGTGCGGGGGTGCCGAGCCGGCCCGGGACACGGCGCCGTGGCCCCCGGCCGACGCCGTGCCGCTGCCGGTCGACGCGCTCTACGACGAACTGGCCGGCGGCGGCCTCGACTACGGCCCGGTCTTCCGTGGCGTCCGCGCGGCCTGGCGCCTCGGCGACGAGGTGCTGGCCGAGGCGGCGCTCCCGGACGACCCGCCCGTGCCGGCCGACGGCTACGGGGTGCACCCGGCGCTGCTCGACGCCGCCCTGCACGCGTGGCGGCTGACCGGGCCGCCCGCCGACGGGCGGCCGCTGCTGCCGTTCGCCTGGTCCGGTGTGCGGCTGTGGCCTGGCGCGGCCCGTGCCCTGCGGGTGCGGCTGAGCCCGGCCGGCCCGGACGCGCTGCGGATCCGGGCCACCGACGTCGACGGACGGCCGGTGGTCCAGGTCGATTCCCTCGCCCTGCGGCCCCTGACCGAGCGGCCGGGGCCGCGCCGCGACAGCCTGTTCCGGATCGCGTGGGAGCCGGTCCCGGCCACTCCCGCGCTCGACCCGGCCCGGCACGCCGAGCTGGCCGCCGTCGAAGCGGCCGGGGCGTCGCCGGAGCTGGTGCTGGTGGCCTGCGGGCATGCCAGGGCGGCCGCCGAGAAGACCGAACCGGCCGCCGTGCACGAGGCCGTGCAGCACGCCGCCCGGCTGATCCGTTCCTGGCTGGCCGACCCCCGGCGGACCGGCGCGCGGCTGGCCTTCGTCGTCCGGGGCGCGGTCTGGGTCGACGACGGCGCCGCCCCCGCCCTCGCGGCCGCCGCCGTGTGGGGTTTCGTCCGTTCCGCGCAGGCGGAGCACCCCGGCCGGTTCGTGCTCGTCGACGCCGACACCCGCGACGGGTTGGCCACCGAGGCGCTGCTCGGCGACGAGGAGCAGTTCGTCGTGCGCGACGGCGCGTGGCGGGTGCCGCGGCTGGTCCGCGCGGCCCCACCGGCCGGGCCGGGCGTGTCGTTCGCACCCGGCGGAACCGTGCTGGTCACCGGCGGGACCGGCGCGCTCGGCGCGGCCGTGGCCCGCCATCTGGTCACCGCCCACGGCGTCCGGCACCTGGTGCTGACCAGCCGCCGGGGCGAGGCGGCACCGCACGCGCGGGCGCTGCGCGACGAGCTGACCGAGCTGGGGGCCCAGGTGCGGCTGGCCGCCGCCGACGTGGCCGACCCGCACCGGCTGGCCGAGGTCCTCGACGCGATCCCCGCCGACCACCCGCTGACCGGGGTGGTGCACGCGGCGGGCGTCGTCGACGACGGCCTGCTGGAGTCGCTGACCGTCGAGCGCGTCGACGCGGTGCTGCGACCGAAGGTGGACGCGGCCCTGCACCTGCACCGGCTCACCCGGGACCGGCCGCTCGCCGCCTTCGTGCTCTTCTCGTCGGCCTCGGGGGTGCTCGGCGGTGCCGCCCAGGCGCCGTACGCGGCCGGCAACCAGTTCCTCGACGCGCTCGCGCGGCACCGCCGGGCCGAGGGCCGGCCCGCCGTCTCGCTCGCCTGGGGACCGTGGGCGGAGCCGGGCGGCATGATGGCCGCGCTGGACCCGGCCGACGTGAGCCGGCTGGCGCGCGCCGGGCTGGAGCCGCTCACCCGCGACGAGGCGCTGGCCCACTTCGATGCCGGCTGCGCCGCCGAGGAGGCGGTCCTGGTGCCGATGCGGGTGCGGCTCACGGTCGTACGGGATCGGCTCTTCGACCGGCTGACCGGAGGGCCACGCCGCCCGGCACGGGCCGCCGGTGCCCCGGCCACGTCGCTGCGTGAGCGGCTGGCGGGCCTGCCGGCCGCCGACCGGGAGGAGTTCCTGCTGGCCCTGGTGCGCAAGCGGGCCGCGGCGGTCCTCGGGCACGCCGACGCCGAGGCGGTCGGGCCGGCGCAGACGTTCCGGGACCTCGGTGTCGACTCGCTCAGCGCCGTGGAGCTGCGCAACGCCCTGGCGGAGGCCTCCGGGCTGACGCTCACCGCGACGCTGGTCTTCGACTATCCGACCCCGGCCGCGCTGGCCGCCCACCTGAACGAGCGGCTGCTGCCCGCCGTCGCGCCGGTCGCGCCCGTCGGCGCCATCGCGCCGGCGGACGAGCCCATCGCGATCGTGGGGATGGGCTGCCGGTTCCCGGGCGGGGTGCGTTCGCCCGAGGACCTGTGGGACCTGGTCGCGTCGGGCCGGGACGGCGTCGGCGACTTCCCGGCGGACCGCGGCTGGGACCTGGAGCGGATGTTCGACACGAATGCGGTCTCGACGCGGCAGGGCGGTTTCCTGTACGACGCGGCGGAGTTCGACCCGGCCTTCTTCGGCATCTCGCCCCGGGAGGCGTTGGCGATGGATCCGCAGCAGCGGTTGCTGCTGGAGACGTCGTGGGAGGCACTGGAGCGGGCCGGGCTGGTGCCCGACTCGCTGCGGGGCAGCGCGACCGGGGTCTTCGTCGGCCTGATGAACCGCGACTACCTCACCCGGCTGCCGGCCATCCCGGAGGACCTGGAGGCGTTCCGGGGCACCGGCACCGCGGGCAGCGTGGCGGCCGGCCGGCTCTCCTACACGTACGGCTTCGAGGGCCCGGCCCTGACCGTCGACACGGCGTGCTCGTCGTCGTTGGTCACCCTGCACCTGGCCGTGCAGGCGCTGCGGCGCGGCGAGTGCTCGCTGGCGCTGGCCGGCGGGGTGACCGTGATGTCGTCGCCGGCGGCCTTCCTGGACTTCTCGCGTCAGGGCGGGCTGGCCGCCGACGGGCGGTGCAAGGCGTACGCGGAGGCGGCCGACGGCACGAGCTGGGCCGAGGGCGTCGGCGTGCTCGTCGTGCAGCGCCTCTCCGACGCGGTGCGCGACGGCCGTCCGGTGCTGGCGGTGATTCGTGGTTCGGCGGTGAACCAGGACGGGGCGTCGAACGGGTTGACCGCGCCGAACGGGCCGTCGCAGCAGCGGGTGATCCGGCAGGCGTTGGCGGATGCCCGGTTGGGGGTG
Source organism: Micromonospora sp. DT233 (assembly GCF_049841815.1). Lineage (NCBI taxonomy): Bacteria > Bacillati > Actinomycetota > Actinomycetes > Micromonosporales > Micromonosporaceae > Micromonospora > Micromonospora sp. DT233. Next base: position 9,172 of record NZ_JBNCLB010000003.1, read on the forward strand.
GCGGACGTGGACGTGGTGGAGGGTCACGGCACCGGCACCGGGTTGGGCGATCCGATCGAGGCGCAGGCGTTGCTGGCGACGTACGGGCAGCGGCCGGCGGATGCGGAGCCGGTGTACCTGGGGTCGTTGAAGTCGAACATCGGCCACGCCCAGGCGGCGGCCGGCGTCGGCGGGGTCATCAAGATGGTGCTGGCGTTGCGGCACGGGGTGTTGCCGGCGACGCTGCACGTCGACCGGCCGTCGTCGCACGTGCAGTGGGGTAGTGGCCACTTGGCTCTGTTGACGGGTTCGCGGGTCTGGCCGGAGCTGGCGCGGCCGCGTCGGGCGGCGGTGTCGTCGTTCGGGCTCAGCGGCACCAACGCCCACCTCGTCCTCGAACAGGCCCCGCCCGCCCCGGTCGCGCCGCAGGAGGCCGCCGGCCCGATGCCCTGGGTGATCTCCGGGCGCTCCGCCGCCGCCCTGCGTGACCAGGCCGGGCGGCTGCACCGGTTCGTCGCCGAGCGCCCCGGCCTCGACCTCGTCGCGGCCGGCCGGGCGTTGCTGGCCACCCGGTCGGCGTTCCCGCACCGGGCGGTGGTGACCGCCGCCGGGCGCGACGAGCTGCTGGCCGGCCTCGACGCGGTCGCGGCCGGCGCGGACGCCGGCGGTGAGCACCGGGGCGGCAAGCTCGCCTTCCTCTTCACCGGCCAGGGCAGCCAGCGCCCCGGCATGGGCCGCGAGCTGTACGAGGCGGTGCCCGCGTACGCCCGCCACTTCGACGCGGTGTGCGAGGCGCTCGACCCGTACCTGCCGGGCCCGCTGCGCGAGGTGGTCCTGGCCGATCCGCAGAGCCCGGAGGCGGCCCTGATCGAGCAGACCGGCTACACCCAGCCCGCCCTCTTCGCGCTGGAGGTGGCGCTGTACCGGCTGGTGGAGAGCTGGGGCATCCGGCCCGACGCGGTGGCCGGGCACTCGATCGGCGAGCTGGCCGCCGCGCACGTGAGCGGGCTGCTGCCGCTGGCCGCCGCGGCGGAGCTGGTGGCCGCGCGCGGCGCGCTGATGCAGCGCCTCCCGGCCGGCGGCGCGATGGTGGCCGTCAAGGCCGGCATCGACGAGGTGGCCGCGCTGCCGGCCCTCCGCGACGGGCTCGTCGACGTGGCGGCGGTCAACGGGCCGGCGGCCGTCGTCCTCTCCGGCGCCGAGGCGGCCGTGCTGGCCGTCGCGGCCGAGCTGCGCGAACGCGGCGTCAAGACGCGCCGGCTCGCGGTCAGCCACGCGTTCCACTCGGCCCTCATGGACCCGATGCTCGACGACTTCGCCGACGTGGCCGGGCGGATGCCGTTCGGCGCCTGCGACACGGTCTTCGTCTCGGCGCTCACCGGGGGACCGGTGGACACGACGACGCTGAGCGACCCCCGGTACTGGGTCCGGCATGCCCGGGAGACCGTCCGCTTCCAGGACGCGGTCACCGCGCTCGCCGCCGCCGGGGTGACGACGTTCGTCGAGATCGGCCCGGACGCCGTGCTCACCGCCATGGGCGGGCAGTGCCTTCCGGACGGGCCGGCCTTCCTGGCCACGCTGCGGGCCGGGCGCGCCGAGCCGGGCACGGTCGCGGACGCCATGGCGGCGGCCTACACGCGGGGCGCCGGGCTCGACTGGGCCGCGTTCCTCGACGCGGTGACGCCCGGCGTCACCGCCGACGGCAGCGCCCTGGCCGCGGAGCTGCCGACCTACGCCTTCCAACGCCAGCGCTACTGGCTGGAGGCACCCGCCTCGGCGGCCGGCGACCTGAGCGCGGCCGGGCTCGGCGCGGCCGGGCATGCGCTGCTCGGCGCCGCCGTCGACCTGCCCGGCCAGGACGCGCTGCTCTTCACCGGGCGGCTCGCGCCGGAGGCCCTGCCGTGGCTGGGCGACCAGCGGATGGCCGGCGTCCGGGTGATGACGGCGGCGACGGTCACCGAGCTGTTCCGCTACGCCGGTGACGAGGCCGGCTGCGACCTGGTCGACGAGCTGGCCATGCCGGCCCCGATGGTGCTGCCCGAGCGCGGCGCGATGCACCTGCGGCTGGCCGTCGGCGGCCCGGACGGCGGCGGGGCCCGGCCGGTGACCCTGCATGCCCGCCCCGAGGGCGGCGACGGGCCGTGGCGGGAGTACGCGACCGGCCGGGTCCGCGCCGGAGGGCCCGGGCCCGCGTTCGACCTCGGCGTGTGGCCGCCGCCGTCGGCCACGCCGGTCGACGTGGCCGGCTGGTACGACGAGGCGAACGGTCGCGGCGTCCACTACGGGCCGGCGTTGCAGGGCTTGCAGGCGCTGTGGCGTCGCGACGACGAGATCTTCGCCGAGGTCTGTCTGGCCGAGCCGGAGGCGCGCGAGGCCGCCGGCTACGCGCTGCATCCCGCGCTGCTCGACGCCGCGCTGCAACCCCTGCAGAACGGCGTGCCTCGGCTGCCGTCGGCGCTCTCCGGGGTCTGCCTGTGGTCCTCCGGCGCCACCCGGCTGCGGGTGCGGATCGCGCCGGACGGCGTCGGCGGGTCGACGGTGCAGCTGGCCGACCCCGACGGCGTCCCGGTCGGGCTGCTCGCCCACGTCGTCACCGCGCCGGTGCATCCCGGCGAGCTGCCGGTGCCGGCCGGTGAGGTTTCCGCCGCCCCGGCGAGGGTGCGGCGGCGGTTCGTGGCCGGGGCGGGCCGGGCGTTCCTCGACCACCTGCTGGCCCTGTCGCCGGCGGAGCGCGCCGACGAGTTGACCGCCGTGGTCCGCCGGGCCACCGTGGCCGTCTTCCACCACGACGACGGTGCCGAGCTCGACCCCGAGCAGTCGTTCAAGGAGCTCGGCATCGACTCGCTGACCGCCGTGGAGCTGCGCAACCACGTCACCGGCAGCACCGGGCTGCGCCTGCCGCCGACCGTGCTCTTCGACTGCCCGACCCCGGCCGCGCTGGCCGAGCGGCTGGCCGAGGAGGTCGAGGCGGAGGCGTCCGGTGCCGGCGAGATCCACCGGATGCTGGACCGGCTCGGCGAGATGCTGACCGCGCTGCCGGAGGGCGGTGCCCATCGCGACGACGTCGAGGCCCGCCTGCGCACGCTGGTCCGCGCGTCGGCCCCGGTCGCGGACCAGCGGGCGCAGGCGACCGACGACCTGTCCGCGGCGACCGCCGAGGAGATCTTCCGGCTGCTCGACAGCGAACTGGAGATGCCATGACCGACGCGGACAAGTACCTCGACTATCTGAAGCGGTCGGCGCTGGAGCTGCGGCAGGCCCGACAGCGCATCCGCGAGCTGGAGGAGCAGCGCCGGGAGCCCATCGCCATCGTCGGCATGGCCTGCCGCTACCCGGGCGGCGTCGACGGCCCCGACGAGCTGTGGCGACTCGTGCACGACGGCCGGGACGCCATCACCGGCTTCCCCGGCGACCGGGGCTGGCCCGAACGCGACGGCGGCGCCGGTGGGTTCCTCGCCACGGCGGCGGAGTTCGACGCCGACTTCTTCGGCATCTCGCCCCGCGAGGCGCTGGCCATGGAGCCGCAGCAGCGGCTGCTGCTGGAGACCGCCTGGGAGGCGTTCGAGGACGCCGGCATCGACCCCGGCACCGTCCGAGGCACCGAGGTGGGTGTCTTCGCCGGGGTGAACCTGCACGACTACGCCACCCGGCTGGAGGCCGTGCCCGCGGGCGTGCTCGGCTACCTCAGCACCGGCAACTCCGGCAGCGTGGCCTCCGGCCGGATCGCCTACCTGCTGGGCCTCGAAGGCCCGGCGATCTCGGTGGACACGGCCTGCTCGTCGTCGCTGGTGGCGTTGCACCTGGCGGTGGAGGCGCTGCGCCGTGGGGAGTGCGTCATGGCGCTGGCCGGCGGTGCCACCATCATGAGCTCGCCGGGCGCGTTCGCCGACTTCACGGCGCAGGGCGGCCTGGCCGCCGACGGCCGGTGCAAGTCGTTCGGGGCCGGCGCGGACGGCACCAGCTGGGGCGAGGGTGTGGGGGTGCTGCTCGTCGAGCGGCTCGCCGACGCCCGGCGGCTGGGACATCCGGTGGCCGCGGTGATCCGGGCGTCCGCCGTCAACCAGGACGGGGCCAGCACCGGGCTGACTGCGCCCAACGGGCGGGCCCAGCAGCGGGTGATCCGGCAGGCGCTGCGCTCGGCCGGTCTGGAGGCGGCGGACGTCGACGCGGTGGAGGCGCACGGCACCGGCACCCGGCTCGGCGACCCCATCGAGGCGGAGGCGCTGCTGGCCACGTACGGCCGGCATCGGCCCGCCGGCCGGCCGCTCTGGCTCGGCTCGCTGAAGTCGAACATCGGGCACACGATGGCCGCCGCCGGTGTCGGCGGCGTCATCAAGATGGTCATGGCGATGCGGGCGGGGGTGCTGCCCCGCACCCTGCACGCGGACGAGCCGACCGCCGAGGTGGACTGGTCGGCCGGCGGGGTCCGGCTCCTCACCCGCGAGCAGCCCTGGCCGGCGGGGGACCGGCCCCGGCGGGCGGCCGTGTCGTCGTTCGGGATGAGCGGCACCAACGCCCACGTCGTGCTGGAGGAGCCCGAAGTCGAGCCGGTCCCGGCCGAGGCGCCGGCCGCGCCCGGCGCGGTGGTGCCGTGGGTGCTGTCGGCCCGCAGCCGGGCCGCGCTGACCGCGCAGGCCGACCGGCTGCGCCGACGCCTCGGCGAGCGCACCGACTGGGACGCCCGCGGCGTGGGCCGGGCGTTGGCCCGGGGCCGGGCCGCGCTGGAGCACCGGGCGGTCGTCCTCGGTGACGACCCCGGTGAGCTGCTGACGGCGCTGGAGACGCTGGCGGCCGGCGGCGAGCGGGCGGGCCTGGTCACCGGCCCCGCCCGGCGGGCCGCCGGCCGGGTCGCCTTCGTCTTCCCCGGCCAGGGCTCGCAGTGGGTCGGGATGGCCACCGGGCTGCTGACGGCGGCGCCGGTCTTCGCCGACCGTCTCCGCGACTGCGACCGGGCCCTGCGCCCGTACACCGGCTGGTCGCTGCTGGACGTGCTGACCGGGGTGCCGGGCGCGCCCTCGCTCGACCGGGTCGACGTGGTCCAGCCGGCGCTCTTCGCGGTGTACGTGTCGCTGGCGGCGCTCTGGCGCTCGTACGGCGTGGAACCGGCCGCCGTGGTCGGCCACTCGCAGGGCGAGATCGCCGCGGCCTGCGTCGCCGGCGCGCTGTCGCTGGACGACGCCGCGCTCGTGGTGGCGCTGCGCAGCCAGGCGATCGTGGAGCTCGCCGGCCACGGCGGGATGGTGTCGGTGGCCATGGCGGTCGACGACCTGACCCCGCGCCTGGCGGCCGTGGACGGCCGGCTGGCGGTGGCCGCGGTCAACGGGCCCGGCTTCACGGTGATCTCCGGCCCGGACGACGCGCTCGACGAGCTGGCCGGCTGGTGCGCGGCGCACGACGTGCAGGTGCGCCGCATCCCGGTCGACTACGCCTCGCACTCCCCGGCCGTCGAGCTGATCCGCGACCGGGTGCTGGCCGCGCTGGCCCCGGTCGCGCCGAAGCCGGCGGACGTGCCGTTCTACTCGTCGGTGACCGGCGAGGCGCTCGACGGCGGCCGGCTCGACGCCGAGTACTGGTACGCGAACCTGCGCCGGCCGGTGCGCCTCGATCGGGCGGTGACCGCGCTGGTCACCGCCGGCTTCCGCTTCTTCGTCGAGGCCAGCCCGCATCCGGTGCTGGTCGGCGCCGTGCAGGAGACGGCAGCGGCGGCCGGGCCCGGGGCGGTGGTCGCGGTGGCCGAGTCGCTGCGGCGCGGCGAGGGCGGCCCGGCCCGCTTCCTGGCCTCGGTGGCGGAGCTGTGGACGCGGGGCGCGGCCGTCGACTGGAGCCCGGCCGTCGGTGCCGGGCCGCACCGGGCGCCCCTGCCCACGTACGCGTTCCAGCGCCGCCGCTACTGGCTGGACTCCCGCCCGGCGGCCGTGGTCGACGCCGACCCGGTCGGCACCGGCGCTCCGGCCGAACCCGATGCGCGGCAGCGCCTGGCCGGCCTGCCGGCCGCCGAGCGCGCCGAGGCGGTCACCGCACACGTCCGCGCCGCGGTGGCCGCCGTGCTGGGCCACGACGATCCGGACGCCATCGACGAGCAGCGGTCCTTCGTGGAGATGGGCTTCGAGTCGTTGACCGCCGTGCGGCTGCGCACCCGCCTCGGCGACGGGCTCGGCGTGCACCTGCCGGTCACGCTGATCTTCGATCACCCGACGTTGCCCGACCTCTCGGCCCGGGTGTTGGCGCTGCTCACCGAGGACGAGGCGCAGGCCAGCGGGGAGATCACGGCGCTGTTCCGCCGGGCGTTCGACACCGGCCGGCTGGCCGACGGGTTCCAGATGCTGTCGGCGTTGGCCGCGCTGCAACCGGACTTCGCCGACCGGAAGGAGGCCGGGGCCTGGCCGACCCCGGTGCGCATCGCCCGGGGAGCGACCGGCACGACGGTGCTCTGCTTCCCCTCGCTCAGCGCCGTCTCCGGGCCCCAGGAGTACCTGCGCCTCGGTGCCGCCCTCGCCGACGCCGCCACCGTGATCGCCCTGCCCCACCCGGGTTTCGCCGCCGGGGAGCCGCTGCCGCGCAGCCGCGAGGCGCTGGTCGACGCGCACGCCGCCCAGGCGCGTGAGTTGGCCGGCGGCGACCGGCTGGTGCTGCTCGGCCGCTCCTCGGGGGGCTGGATCGCGCACGCGGTGGCGGAGCGGCTGGCCGGGCTGGGCACGCCCGCCTCGGCGGTGGTGCTGGCCGACACCTACCCGCGCTCGGCCGACCGGGACGCCACCGGGCTGATGGTGGCCTCGATGCTCGACGACGACGACACCGCAGCCCTGCTCGACGACCGCCGGCTGATCGCCATGGGCGGCTACTTCCGGATCTTCGCCGACTGGGCGCCCGCGCGGCTGGCGACCCCCGAGTTGTTGCTGCGGGCGACGGCCGGGGTGCCCGGCGTGCCGACCCCGGACGGGCCCCGGCCCGGCTGGGAGCATGCGCACGAGGTCGTCGAGGTGCCCGGTGACCACTTCTCGATGCTCGACGAGCACCACCGCACCACTGCGGACGCCGTCGCGGCCTGGCTCGACCTCACGGAGGAAGCATGAGCGCACCGACCACCACCGACCTGTGGCTCCGCCGCTACCACCCGGCCCCGGCCGGTGACGTGACGGTGGTCTGCCTGCCGCACGCGGGCGGGTCGGCCAGCTACTTCCGCCCGCTGTCGGCCCTGGTGTCGCCGGAGTTCGACGTGCTCAGCGTGCAGTACCCGGGCCGGCAGGACCGGCGCTCCGAACGCCCGCTGGAGACCATCACCGGACTGGCCGAGGAGGTGCTGGCCGCGCTGCGCGGGCACGCCGGGCGTCGGCTGGTGCTCTTCGGTCACAGCATGGGGGCCTGCGTCGCGTACGAGGTCGCCCGGCGCATGGTCGCCGAGCCGTCCGGCACGCTGCTCGGCCTGATCGCCTCCGGCCGCTGCGCGCCGTCGCGCACCCGGGACAACGGGGTGCGGCTGCGCGACGACGCGGGCGTGATCGACGAGATCCGGGCCCTGAACGGCACCGACGCGTCGCTGCTGGACGACGACGACCTGGTGCGGATGATCCTGCCGGTGGTGCGCTCCGACTACCAGGCCGTCGAGACGTACGCCCACCAGCCGGGCCCGCCGCTGCCGGTGCCGGTGAGCGTGCTCGTCGGGGACGCCGACCCGCAGGTGACCGTGGCCGAGGCGAACGACTGGCGGGGGTTCACGGCGCGGGAGTTCCGGATGCGGGTCTTCCCCGGCGGTCACTTCTATCTGGCCGATCGGCAGGCCGACGTGGCGAGCGCGATCGTCGACGACATTCGACGCTTCGCGACTGATAACTGAGGAGTAACTGATGTCAACGGAAACGGGCGCGTTGCGACGTCCCGCCTTCGGCCTGGCGGTCGCGGCCGTCTCGATCCCCATGTTCATGGTGGCGCTGGACAACCTGGTGGTGACGAACGCCCTCGCTGAGATCAAGCGGGATCTCGACACCACCGTGCAGGGCCTGCAATGGATCACGAACGCCTACATCCTCGGATTCGCCGGCTTCCTGCTGGTGGCGGCCGGGCTCGGCGACCGGCTGGGCCGGCGGCGGGTCTTCCTGACCGGGCTGATCGCCTTCACGGCGTTCTCCATCGGCTGCGCCCTGTCCACCTCGGACGGCATGCTCATCGTGTTCCGCGCGCTGCAGGGCATCAGCGCGGCCGCCGTGATGCCGCTGTCGCTGACCATGCTGACCGTGGCCGTGCCGCCCGAGAAGCGCGGCGTCGCCATCGGCGTCTGGTCGAGCGTCAGCAGCCTGGCCGTCGGGGTCGCGCCGCTGCTGGGCGGCGCGATCACCACCGGCATCGGCTGGCACTGGCTGTTCTGGATCAACGTGCCGATCTGCCTGATCGCGGTGCCGCTGGTGCTGCGCGGGGTCGGCGAGAGTCACGGCCAGCGCGCCGGGCTCGACGTGCTCGGCCTCGTCCTGGGCTGTCTGGGCGTGCTGAGCCTGGTCTGGGGCATCATCGACGCCGGTGAGCACGGCTGGGGCTCCGGCCGCGTCGTCGCCCTCTTCGTGGCGGCGGTGCTGCTGCTCGGCGGCTTCGTGCTGTGGGAGCGCCGGGCCGCCGCGCCGCTGCTCCCGCTGCGTATCTACCGCAGCCGGGCGTTCACCCTGGTCAACCTCGCCTCGCTCGCGGTCTACTTCGGGCTGTTCGGCTCGATCTTCTTCCTCGCCCAGTACCTGCAGGTGGTGCGCGGGCACTCGCCGTTCGTGGCCGGCCTCTGGACCCTGCCGTGGGCGATCGTGCCGATGTTCGTCGCGCCGTTCGCCGGCAAGCTCACCCCCCAGCTCGGTGCCAACCGCCTGATCGGGGCCGGCCTGGGCTTCTCGGCCGTCGGGCTGGGCTGGTGCGCGCTGGTGGTCGGCGCCGACACCTCGGACGTGGCGTTGGTCGTCCCGTTCATCCTGGCCGGCCTGGGCACGGGGCTCATCTTCGCGCCCAGCGCCGCCGTGGTGGTGTCGTCGGTGCAGCCGCAGGACATCGGCAAGGCCTCCGGCACCAACACCACCGTCCGCGAGATCGGCAGCGCGCTCGGCATCGCGGTCCTGACCACGGTCTTCACCGTACGTGGCGGCTACGCCTCCCCACAGGCGTTCACCGACGGCATGGTCCCGGGCCTCTGGATCTGCGTCGTCGTGCTGCTGGTGGGCGCGGTGCTCGCCGCGGCCATCCCCTCGCCGCGGCCGCCGGCCGCGGCCACCGCCCCCGGTGCCGGGCAACCGCCCGTACCGGCCCGTTCCGACGCCCCGGCGGGCGCGAACCCCTCCAGGAGTGACTCGTGACCACTTTCGCCGAGCTCTACGCGACCTACGGCGTCGCCACGCCGCACGAACTGTTCGACAAGCTGCGCGAGGACCGGCCCCTGGAGCAGGTGTCGCTGCCCAACGGGGTGCCGCTGTGGCTGGTCACCCGCTACGCCGACTGCCGGCAGGCGCTCGGCGACGCCCGGCTCTCCAACCGCATCGGCACCCGCATCGTCGCCCAGAGCGAGCTGCCGGCCGAGATCCGGGCCAGCATGGGCACCCACATGCTGCGCGTCGACGGCAACGACCACACCCGGCTGCGCCGCCTGGTGTCGTCGGTCTTCACCGCCCGCCGCATCGAGAAGCTCCGCCCGATGATCGAGGTCATGACCAGCGACCTGATGGACGCCATGGCCGCCGCGGCGGAGCCCGACCTGATCCACCACCTCGCGTTCCCGCTGCCCATGCAGGTGATCTGCGAGCTGCTGGGCGTGCCCCTGGCCGACCGGGAACGCTTCCGCAACTGGTCGAACGCGTACCTGGCCGGGGTCGGCACGCCGAACTTCCCGGTGCAGGTCGTCACCGAGTTCGTGCACTACCTGCGCGAGCTGGTCGCCGACAAGCGGCAGCACCCGGACGACAAGCTGCTCTCCGCGATGATCTCGGCCCGGGACAACGACGACCGCCTCTCCGAGACCGAGCTGACCTCGATGTGCTTCCTGCTGATCATCGCCGGCTACGAGACCACGGTGAACCTGATCGGCAACGGCGGCCAGCTGCTGACCACCAACCCCGACCTGGCCGCGCGGCTGCGCCAAGACCCGGAGGCCATCCCGGCCGCGACCGAGGAGTTCCTGCGGTACGAGAGCCCGGTGCCGGGTGCCAGCTTCCGGGTGGCCACCGAGACGTTGGAGCTGGCCGGGCGCACCATCAACGAGGGTGAGCTGGTGCTCATCTCGCTGCTGTCGGCCAACCGCGACGGTGACGTCTTCGACGACCCGCACGAGCTGCGCATCGATCGCAACCCGAACCCGCAGATGGCGTTCGGCTACGGCATGCACTACTGCCTCGGCGCGCCGCTGGCCCGGCTGGAGGCGCAGATCGCCTTCCGCCAGCTCCTCGAGCGCTTTCCCAAGATCGAGCGTGTCGATCCGGAGGCCGAACTGAACTGGCGCCCCGGCATCGTCATGCGCGGCCTCACCGAGTTCCCGGTCCGCCTCAACCAGTAGAACCCGCCGGGCGGGCCTGCCCGGCCCGCCCGCACCCCCCATCGACATGGAGGCTTGACCGTGGACCGATCCTTCCTCGACACCATCCGCGCGGCCGACGTCGGCCGGGACGACATCGCCGCGCTGCCCGTCCCGGACCACTACCGCGCGGCGGTGCTGCTCAAGGAGGAGCAGCACATGTTCGACGGCATCGGCGTCAACGAGCGGGAACCGGCCAAGTCGCTGCATGTGCGGGAGGTGCCGACGCCCGAGCCGGGGCCGGGCGAGGTGCTGGTGGCCGTGCTGGCCAGCGCGATCAACTACAACACGGTGTGGAGCGCGCTGTACTCGCCGATCCCCACGTTCGCGTTCCTCGAGCGGTACGCGCGTACCGGCGGGTTGGCGGCCCGGCACGACCAGCCCTGGCACGTCGTCGGCTCCGACCTCGCCGGCATCGTCGTCCGGACCGGGGCGGGGGTGCGGCGGTGGTCGGCCGGTGACCGGGTGGTCGCGCACTGTCTCTCCATCGAGCTGGAGGACCCGGACGGGCACGACGACGCCATGCTCGACCCGGACCAGCGGATCTGGGGCTTCGAGACGAACTACGGCGGGCTGGCGGACCTCGCGCTGGTCAAGGCCAACCAGCTGATGCCCAAGGCGGCCCACCTGACCTGGGAGGAGGCGGCCGCGCCGGGCCTGGTCAACTCCACGGCGTACCGGCAGTTGGTCTCCCGCAACGGCGCCAACATGAAGCTGGGCGACAACATCCTCATCTGGGGTGCGGCCGGCGGCCTCGGCTCGTACGCGACGCAGTACGCGCTGGCCGGCGGCGCCACCCCGATCTGCGTGGTCTCCAACGACCAGAAGGCGCAGATCTGCCGCGACATGGGTGCCACCGCGATCATCGACCGGAGCGTCGAGGGCTACCGCTTCTGGCGCGACGAGCACACCCAGGACCCCCGCGAGTGGCGGCGGCTGGGTCAGCGGATCCGCGAGCTGACCGGCGGCGAGGACGTCGACATCGTCTTCGAGCACCCGGGCCAGGAGACGTTCGGGGCCTCCGTCTACGTGGCCCGCCGGGGCGGTTCGATCGTCAGTTGCGCCTCGACGAGCGGTTACCAGCACCAGTTCGACAACCGTTACCTGTGGATGCACGTCAAGCGCATCATCGGCTCGCACTTCGCCAACTACCGCGAGGCCTGGCACGCGAACCGGCTCATCGTGCGGGGCCGCCTGCATCCGACGCTGTCGCGCACGTACCCGCTCGACGAGATCGGCCAGGCCGTCGACGACGTGTACCGCAACCGCCACCACGGCAAGGTCGGCGTGCTCTGCCTGGCCGAGACCGAGGGCACCGGCGTCGACGACCCGGAGTTCCGCGCCCGGCACGAAACGGCCATCAACCGTTTCCGCAGGTACGCGCCGACGCCGTAGGCGGGTTGTGCCCCGACGGCCGGGGCGGCTTCCGCGCGTCGGGAGCCGCCCCGGCCGTCGGCGTGCGCCTTGGAGCATGGTCGATCACGAACTCCTCCAGCACCAGGCAGTCGATGTTCGACCGTAGGAAGCAGAGCAACGCGTCCACCGGGGTGTGCACGATCGGCTCAGCGCGCCCGGCGCCGGTGCAGCCGAGCCTGCCGGTCTGGATCACCTCGTCGGGCAGCCCTCGGACGTGCCAGGACGCGGGGGCGCGGGGGCCTGAACGTGCTGACCCACCTGATCGGACAGACCATCGAGGAGTTGACGGAAGAGGTCACGTCGTACCGGCGGGCCCGCCAGGAGCCCGGCTTCGACCCGCAGGCCGGTATCATCTCGCTGATGCTGCACACCCACCTGGACGCGTCCGTGGCAGCAGCCGAGGCACGCAGCCGGGGGCCGTTCCGCGAATACCTGCGCTCGGCGGTCAAGCTCGAGCTGCGGGCGGCCCAGGGCGACGGCACGATCAGCGGCGGGCACATCCTGCCCGATGACGAGATCCCGGCCGACGTGCTCGAGGGCCGCCGGCTACCCACCATCGCGGGGTGAGAAGCACTGATGGTCGCCGAGGCGACGCTCTGGTCGAGGCTGCGCGACGTCATCCTGCTCGATCGGCGGGAGACCCGGCTCTTCCTCGCCAGCGTCACCGCCGACTCGTTCGGGACCGGCATCTTCACCGCCACCTCGGTGCTCTTCTTCACCCAGGTGCGTGGCTTCGAGGTCTCCAGGGTGGGGCTGGCGATCTCGCTGGGCAGCCTCTGCGCCTTCCTGCTGGGGCCGGGCATCGGGACGCTCGCCGACCGCTGGGACACCAAGCGTTGCCTGATGGTGCTCTTCCTGGTCCGGGCCGTCGGGTACGCGCTGTACCTGCAGGCCGAGCGGTACTGGGTGTTCGTGGCGCTGGCGTGCCTGGTGACCACCGCCGACCGGGCCAGCCCGGCGTTGAACCAGGCGCTGATCGGCCGGGTCTTCAGCAGCACGGACCGGGCCACCATCCTGGGCACGATCTTCTCGGCCCGCAACGGGGCCATCGTCCTCGGGTCGCTGGCCGCCACGGTGCCGGTCATCACCGGTTCGCCGGCGCTCTACATGGTCGGCATCGGCATCAACGCGGTGTCGTTCATCGTCAGCGCCGCCCTGGTCGCCCGGATCCAGGTGCCGCCGATCGAGCGGGTCCCCCGACCCGCCGGGTCCGCTCCTGCGCGCGGTCCCGCGCCGCTGCGCGACGGCCGCTACCTGATGATCACCGTGGTGAGCGGCGTCGCGTTGACCCACAACACGGTGCTCTCGCTGGTGCTGCCGCTGTGGATCACCCAGCAGACGCGGTCCCCCGCCTGGGGTCTGACGGCGTTGCTGGCGCTCAACGGCGTGCTGGCGATGGCGGCCCAGATCCCGGTCAACCGCCGCTTCGCCACCTTCGCCGCCGCGCTGCGCGCCTCCGCGCTGGGCGGCGCGGCGGTCGGCGTGGCCTGCGTGGCGTACGCCATCTCCGGCACGGTGTCGTACGGCTGGCTGGCGCTGGCGGTCCTGGCCGTCGCGATGCTGGCGCACACGGCCGGCGAGTGCCTCTTCACGGCCAGCACGCCGCTCTCCTTCGAGCTGGCGCCGAGGCAGTCGCTCGGCCGCTACCTGTCGTTCTACAACCTGGGCCGGGTCGGCCAGGACCTCATCGGGCCGGTCCTCGTGGTGGCCCCGCTGCTGCGCTACCGAACCCCGCTGTGGCTGCTCATCGGCGCGCTGGTGCTCGTCGCGGGCCTGATCCCCTGGCTGGTCCTGCGGCACCACGCCCTGACCCGGGAGCCCGCGCCGCTGTGACCGGTCCGCACCCGTTTCCCGCCGGGCGTCCGCTGGTCGGCGTCCTCGGTGGCATGGGCCCGGCCGCGACCGCGGACTTCTTCGCGAAACTGGTCCGCGCCACCCCGGCGGTCACCGACCAGGACCACCTGCCGACGCTGGTCTGGTCGGATCCGAGCATCCCGGACCGCACCGAGGCGCTGTTGGCCCGGGGGCCGAGCCCGATCCCGCGGTTGCTGGCGGGCCTGCGGGTGCTCGACGGAGCGGGGGCGACGCTGATCGCCATGCCGTGCAACACGGCGCATGCCTTCCTGCCGCATCTGCGCCGGGCCGTCCGCCAGCCGATCGTGAGCATGGTCGACGCCACCGTACGCCGGCTGGTGACGGCCCGGCCGCAGGTCTCCTCGGTCGGGCTGCTGGCCACCACCGGCACCGTCACGGCGGGGATGTACCAGGCAGCCTTCCACTGGCGGGCGGTGCACTGCCTGGTGCCGTCCGAGCGGCACCAGCAGTCGACGATGCGGGCCATCCGCCTGGTCAAGGCCGGTGAGCTCGCTGCCGCGCGGCGCGCGGTGGACGCCCCGGTCCGGGCGCTGGCCGCCGCGGGCGCCGAGGTCGTGGTCGCGGCCTGCACGGAGCTGCCCCTGATCCTCGGCTCCCGCACGGGCGGCCGCGACGTCTTCGACGCCACCACGGCGCTCGCCGAGGAGGTCGTCGAGCTGGCCCGAACCCAGAACTGGAACCGTTCCGACAAGGAGTCTCCATGCGTAAGCGCGTCTGCCTGATCTCACCGAAGCCGCCCATGCTGGAGCGGGCGCGCCGGCTCGGTCTCGACGCGGTCGGTGTCTTCACCCCGCAGGAGATCCGCAAGCTGCCGGTCGACGCCGCGCAGGACGTGCTCAGCGTCGTGCTGCCCTACCACGACCAGCCCCGACTGCTGATCGAGACGCTGCGTGCCCTGCACGAGCGGGCGCCGTTCGCCGCGGTGGTCACCGTGCAGGAGGAGGGTGTCCTCGCCGCGGCCCGCCTCAACGACGCGCTCGGTCTGGGTGGGGTCAGCTTCGAGACGGTGGCGCTGCTCACGGACAAGTGGCGGATGCGTCGGCACCTGGCGGAGCGGGGGGCGGGTGCGGTGCAGGCGGCGATCGGTTCGACGCGCGAGGACATCGCGGCCTTCGGCGCGCGGGTCGGGTATCCGCTCATCGCCAAGCCGGTGGCGGGCTCGGCGAGTGTCGGTATCCAGCGCATCGCCGGGCCGTCGCAGGTCGAGACCGCGTACGCGACCCTGAAGAACCTGGGCATCGACCGGTTCCTGATCGAGGAGTACCTGGACGGCCCGGAGATCAGCGTCGACGCGCTCTCGTTCGGCGGCCGGCACGTGGTGGTCGCCATCGCGGCGAAGACCACCGGCACCAACCACGTCGAGTTCGGCCATGTCATCCCCGCCCCGCTCGACGGCGATCTGGAGGAGGCGGTCTGCGACGCGGTGGCGGAGTTCCTGGACGCGGTCGGGCTCCGCGACGGCCTCTCGCACACGGAGCTCAAGCTCACCCCGGCCGGCCCCCGGGTGATCGAGGGGCACAACCGCCGGGGCGGCGACCGGATCAACACGATGACCGAGGCGGTGTACGGCATCGACCTGGAGGAGAGCGGGCTCGGCTGGGCCGTCGGGGACCTCGCCGAGTTCCCCGAGCGCCCGAAGGCGGACGGTGCGGCGGCGGTCATCTTCTTCGAGGCGAAGCCCGGGCGCCTGGTGCGGGTGGAGAACGTCGACGAGGTCCGCAACCACCCGGCGGTACGCGAGTTCCACGTCAACTTCGCCGCCGGTGACGTCATCCCCGCCGTCCGCTGGTCGCTCGACCGGGCCGGGTACCTGGTGGTGACGGCCGGGACCAGCGAGGAGGCGCGCGGCCTGGCCGCCTCGCTGGCGGACCGGCTCACCTTCGTCACCGAACCCGCGGGCGACGGGGAGGACCTGGCCCAGCACCGTGACCTGGTCGCCGAGCTGGACCAGGCGGCCCGGGTCACGGGCTGAGCCAGCGCCACGGGTCGGGGCGCGACCCGGTGGCTCAGGCGGCGGCGCGCTCGGCGAGTGCCGCGCCGGCGGCCACCGCCGCCTCCTCGGCGCTCTTGCGCATGGTGGTGGCGAGCTCGGTGAACTCGTCGAGCGCGGGGTTCACGCCGACGAGGGTGAACTCCCGCTCGACCACCGTGAGGTCGGCGCCCCAGATGTCGACGAGGATCCGGCGTACGAAGTCGATGTTGTGGTCCCAGCCCTCGCGGGGCGTGCCGGGGCCGTAGGCGCCGCCACGGGTGGCGACCAGGACGGTCGGGGTCCCCTCGAGCAGGCGGGTGCCCTGCGGCGCGCCGGCGATGGCGAGGTCGATCCAGGTCTTCGCGTGCTGGGAGACGCCGAAGTTGTAGAGCGGCAGGGCGAGCAGGGCGCCGGTGGCCTGGCGCAACTCGGCGGCGAGCTGCTCGGCGGTGCCGAGCGCCTCGCGCTGGGCGGGGGTGCGGTCCCCCTCCGGGGTGTAGTTGGCGGCGATCGCGGTGGCCCAGTGGTGCGCGGGCAGCGGGTCCTGACCGAGGTGACGCCGTACGACCGGGACCTCGGGGCGGGCGGCGGTGAACGTGTCGAGGACGAGGTCGGCCAGGGCGCCGCTGGCGGAGCGGTCGCCCTGGATGCTGGCGTCGATGCGGAGCAGGGACATGCGGGTCTCCCGGACGGTGAGGGTTGCTTGAATGTTCAAGTGGAGACTACTCGCCCTGCTTGAATGTTCAAGTGGCGGGATAGGGTGACAACTGTGAGCGCCGACGCCGACGAGACCGCCACCCCGGACGACGTGCCGTGGCTGTCGCCCGAGCAGCAGCGTGACTGGCGGGCGCTGGTCGTCCTGCTGGCGACCCTGCCCCCGGCGATGGAGGCGCAGCTCAAGCGGAACGCGGGGGTCAATCTCTTCGAGTACCAGGTGCTCGCCACCCTCTCCGAGGCCCCCGGGCGCACCCTGGGGCTCAGTGAGCTGGCCGGGCTCTCCCAGGGGTCGCTGTCGCGGCTCTCCCACGCGATCACCCGACTCGAACGGTCCGGGTGGGTGCGGCGGCACAGTTGGGCCGACGGGGGCGGCCGGCGCGCGAAGGCGCTGCTCACCGACGCCGGTCTGGCGAAGCTCGAAGAGATCGCCCCGAGTCACGTCCGCGAGGCCCGTCGCCTCGTCGTCGACGTGCTCAGCCCGGAGCAGCTCGCCGCGCTCGGCGACGCGGCCCGCGCCATCAGCGCCACCGTGTTGGCGGGGGCCGCCGAGGAGTGCCGCCGAGCCGGCGACTGCTGACCGGTGCCGGCGACTGCTGACCGGTGCCGGCGGCGGCCGACCGGGGTCGGCGGGCGCCGGCGAGCCGCGGAAGCGGGCGCCCAACCCGCCGGAGACGGCCCGCCAGGCCGGGTACGGGTGGGCCGGGCGGACCGGCCCGGCGATCCGCGAGGCGGCCCGGTGGGCCGGCGCGGGTCGCGGCCTCAGGCGGGGCGGGCGGGCTCGGCCGCGAGCCGCGTGCACGCTCTCCAGGGCGGCTACGCCCTCGTCGGTGATGCTGATGAGGAAGGCGCGGGCGTCGGTCGGCAGCCCCGCCGTCTCGAGGCGCTTGAGGCGGGGGGTGACCGAGGAGATGTCGACCCCGTGGCAGGCCGCGATGTCGGAGACCCGCAGGGAACCGCGCGCGGCCAGGTGTTCCAGCAGCGACCAGGACGCCGGGGGCAGGTCGTAGCCGGCGGTAGAGTCGGCCCGCCCGCCTGAGGTCGACAACGGAACCAGGCCGTCCGCCGCAGCTCCGAGGAGTCCGTCCATGAAGCTCTCCATCGTCGATCTCGGGACCGTCGCGCCCGGCACCACGCAGATCGAGGCGTTGGCCGACTCGTTGGAGATCACCCGGCACGCCGAGGCGACCGGTTTCCACCGGGTGTGGTTCGCCGAGCACCACCTGAGCCGCTCGGGGGCCTCCCACCATCCCGAGCTGTTGATCGCGGCGGCCGCCATGCAGACCACCGGCATCCGGTTGGGCTCGGGCGCGGTCCTGATGAACCACTACAGCCCGTTCAAGGTCGCGGAGATGTTCAAGCAGCTCGAAGCGATGGCACCGGGCCGGATCGACCTGGGGATGGGGCGCGCGACGGCCGGCCCCGTGATCGACCTGGCGTTGCAGCGCGACCGGGCCAACCCCGCCCAGGCCGATCACCAGCAACAGGTGCTGGAGACGCTCGCCTGGCTGTACGAGGCGTTTCCCGACGGCCACCCCTTCGCCGGCAAGCGGCTGATGGACTCGGTCGCCGAGGTGCCGCAGACCTGGCTGCTCGGGTCGAGCCCCAGCGGGTCGAACCTCGCCGCCGGACTCGGCATCGGCTACACCTTCGCCGGATTCATCAATCCTCGCGCCGCCGCCCCCGCGTTGCGGCACTACCGCGAGACGTTCCGACCGCAGGGCTTCGGGCTGGAGTCGCCCCGGGCGATCCTCGCGGTCAACGTCACCGTCGGCGAGACCAGGGCCGACGGGGAGCACCTGGTGAATTCGGCCAAGGGCTTCTACGCCCGGCTCGGCCGCACCGGCGGCAACGCCCTGATCCCGTCGGCCGACGAGGGCGCACGCGAGCTGAGCCCGACGCAGCGCGACGAGCCGGTGACGATCGTGGACGGGCAGTGGCCGCGCTTCGTGGCCGGCGGTCCGGCCGACGTGCGCGCCACCCTGGAACGGATGGCGCAGGAGAGCGGCGCGGACGAGTTGATGATCCAGAACCTGATCGCCGACCCGGCGGACCGTCGGCGCTCCCACGAACTCCTGGCCGAGGCGTTCGGCCTCGCCCCGCGCCGCCCCGCGCCCGCGACCACCTGACGGCCGCGCCGACCGGCCGGGCACCGCGCCGGCCTGCCGGGCACCGCGCCCACCGGCCGGGCACCGGGTCGGCACCGAGCCGGGGTACGACCGGTCGGCGGCGGGGGTCAGAACAACGTCAGGGGCGCGGCGGGGATCGGGTCGGGCAGGGCCGCCAGTTCGGGCACCCGCGCCCGTACGTCGTCGTGGAAGCGGCGGGCGAGCACGGGCGCGTCGGCGTTGTCCGGGGTGTGCACGAAGACGGTCGGTGAGCGCCCCTCGCGCAGCCAGCCGGCGGCGGTGTCGACCCAGTGCTGCCAGCCCTGCGCGGTCTGCGCCGGGTCGTCGCGGCCGAGGTAGCGCACGATCGGCCGAGCGGTCAGCGCGTCCGAGCGCAGCGGCAGTCGGGGCTTCTTGCTCCACGCCTCCCGCTCCGCGTCGCTGGTCGGCAGACTGCGGAAGAACGCGGTGGTGTCGAACGGGATCCACTCGGCGTCGGCCGCGCGGAGTGCCTGTTCCAGCAGCGCCGCCGCGCGGGGCTGGGTGAAGAACGCGGGGTGCCGGACCTCCACGGCGTACCGGTGATCGCGGGGCAGCCGGCGCAGGAAGCCGGCGAGCGCGGCGACGTCGGTGGGGGCGAACGACGCCGGCAACTGGATCCACAGGGCGTGGGCGCGGGGGCCGAGCGGCTCGATCGCGTCGAGGAAGCCCCGCAGCGCCTCGTCGGCGTCGGCGAGGCGGCGTTCGTGGGTGATGAGCTTCGGCAGCTTGAGTACGAAGCGGAAGTTCGGCTCCGTCTGCCGCGCCCATGACGCCACGGTCGCCCTGGTCGGGGTCGCGTAGAAGGTGGTGTTCCCCTCGACGGCGTCGCACCAGCCGGCGTAGTGCCGCAGGCGCTCGTGGGCCGGGAGCGGGTGCGCCACCAGGCGGCCCTGCCAGGACTTGTGGGTCCACATCGCGCACCCCACGTGCAACCGCATCGTCGGCCCCTTCCGTGCTGGGGAGCCCGGCCCCGGCGGCCCGGCCCCGGATCCATCCTCCGGATCGGGCGGGCTCCCGGTGCGCCGGGCGGTGGCCAACGAATCGAAGCATGAGGATGTGTTACCACTTGACGAACGGCATGTTAGCGCTCACAGTCGATGGACGAGGGCGACGGCGCTACGGCTCACCGGGCGGGCTATGCCGGTCGCACCTCGGGTCGAGTCGTCCCCCCAGGGCATGCGGGACGCCGTTGCGGGACCACGTGGCAGGCCGGTGCGGCGCTCCGGCTCCCCGGGCGCGTCCCGCTCTCGACCGATCGGCCGGCGTCGACGGCGCGCGGGTGGCTCGCGCGACGTCCACCTCTCCAGACCGCGCGGCGATCACGCCGGACGGCTGCGACCGCGCCGAACGAGCGGATCCGGGCACCAACCCCACCACCGAAGCCCCACTGACAAGGATCGCGATGAGACCACGCACGAGAACACTTCAAGCGACACTGACCCTCGCCGTCGCCGGCGTGCTCGCCGCCGGCATGACGGTGGCGCTGGCCCCCGCCGCCAGCGCCGGGACGACCCTGCGGGCCTCGGCGGCCGAGAAGGGGCGCTACTTCGGCGCCGCGGTCGCCACGGGCAAGCTCTCCACCAGCGCGTACACCACCGTCCTGAACCGCGAGTTCAACTCGGTCACGGCCGAGAACGAGATGAAGTGGGACGCCACCGAGCCCTCCCAGGGCCGGTTCAGCTACACCGGCGGCGACCGGCTCGTCAGCCACGCGCAGGCCAACGGCATGGGCGTGCGCGGCCACGCCCTGCTGTGGCACCAGCAGCAGCCCAGCTGGGCGCAGGGCCTCTCCGGCAGCGCCCTGCGCAGCGCCGCGATCAACCACGTCACCCAGGTCGCCACCCACTACCGGGGCAAGGTCTACGCCTGGGACGTGGTGAACGAGGCGTTCGCCGACGGCGGCAGCGGTGGGCGGCGGGACTCGAACCTGCAGCGCACCGGCAACGACTGGATCGAGGCGGCGTTCCGGGCCGCGCGGGCCGCCGACCCGGGCGCGAAGCTCTGCTACAACGACTACAACACCGACGGGATCAACGCGAAGTCGACCGGCATCTACAACATGGTGCGTGACTTCAAGTCCCGTGGCGTGCCGATCGACTGCGTCGGCTTCCAGTCGCACCTGGGCACCACGCTGGCCGGTGACTACCAGGCCAACCTGCAACGCTTCGCCGACCTCGGCGTCGACGTGCAGATCACCGAGCTGGACGTGATGACCGGGTCCAACCAGGCCAACATCTACGGCGCGGTCACCCGCGCCTGCCTGGCCATCTCGCGCTGCACCAGCATCACCGTGTGGGGGGTGCGCGACTGCGACTCCTGGCGCGGGTCCGACAACGCCCTGCTCTTCGACTGCAACGGCAACAAGAAGGCCGCGTACACCTCGGTCCTGAACGCCCTCAACGCGGGCGGCACCAGCACGCCGCCGCCGACCTCGACGCCCCCGCCGCCGACCTCGACGCCGCCCCCGACCTCGCCCCCGCCGGGTACGGGTGGATGTTCGGCCTCGGTGTCGCTGAACACGTGGTCCGGTGGCTTCGTGGCGACGGTGAAGGTCACGGCGGGTGCCAACGGCACTCGGGGCTGGACCGTGAGCGTGGCCCTGCCGGGCGGCTCCGCCGTCACCAACGCGTGGTCCGCCACGGCCGCCGGTAGCACCGGCACGGTGGGGTTCACCAACGTCGACTACAACGGCCAGCTTGCCGCCGGTCAGGTCACCGAGTTCGGCTTCCAGGGCACCGGCGCGGCCCCCGGCGCCACGCCCACCTGCACGGCCAGCTGACAGCGCGCCGGTCCGGCCCGCACCGGGCCGGACCGGCACGCACCACCCCCGCCACCCGACCCTCGACTCGGACGGAGGAACGCCGATGAGATCGAAGATCGCGCTGCTGGCCGCCGCCGTGGCCGCCGCCGTGGCCGCCGCCCTGGCCACGACGGCGGCCGTGGTCACGGCCGCCACCCCGGCGTCGGCCGCGACGCTGACGCAGGTGACCAACTTCGGCGCCAACCCCACCAACCTGCAGATGCACCTGTACGTCCCGGACCGGGTGGCCGCCCGCCCGGCGCTGCTGCTGGCCCTGCACTACTGCACCGGCAGCGGCCCGGCGGTGCACACCGGCTTCGGCCTCAGCTCCCTCGCCGACCGCTACGGCTTCATCGTGATCTATCCGTCGGTGACCCGGAGCAGCAAGTGCTGGGACGTCTCCTCCCCGCAGGCCCTGCGGCGCGACGGCGGCAGCGATCCGGTCGGCCTCAAATCCATGGTCGACCACGTGCGCAGCCGCTACCCGGTCGACGCGGGCCGCATCAGCGTGGCCGGCTTCTCGTCCGGGGCCATGATGACCAACGTCATGCTCGGCCTCTATCCCGACCTGTTCAACGCCGGGGTGAGCTCCTCGGGCGTGCCGTTCGGCTGCTTCGCCACCACCAACGGCTCGGAGTGGAACAGCGAATGCTCCGGCGGGCGGCTCGTCAGGACCCCGCAGCAGTGGGGTGACCTGGTGCGCAACTCGTACCCCGGTTACACCGGCAGGCGCCCCCGGGTCCAGGTCTGGCACGGCACGACCGACACCACGTTGAGCTACGTCAACTTCGGCGAGCAGATCAAGCAGTGGACGAACGTGCACGGGCTGTCGCAGACCCCCAGCTACACCGACTATCCGCAGGCCAGCGCGACCCGTACCCGCTACGGCGGCACCGGCGGCACCGCGCCGGTCGAGGCGATCAGCTTCCAGGGGTACGGCCACTCGATCCCGTTCGACGCCGCCCAGGCCGTCCGCTTCCTCGGCCTCGACACCGCGGGCCCGACGACTCCGCCGCCGACCACGCCCGCGCCGACGACTCCGCCGCCGACCACGCCCGCGCCGACGACTCCCGCGCCGGGTGGGTGTGCGGCTTCGGTGTCGCTGAACTCGTGGTCCGGCGGGTTCGTGGCGACGGTGCAGGTGACGGCGGGTCCGGCCGGCACCCGTGGGTGGAGCGTGTCGGTGGCGCTGCCCGGTGGGTCGACCGTGACCGGTGTCTGGAGCGCCACGGCAGGCGGGAGCGCGGGCACGGTGCGGTTCACGAACGTGGACTACAACGGCCAGCTCTCCGCCGGTCAGGTCACCGAGTTCGGCTTCCAGGGCACCGGGGGCGGCCCCGGCGCGACCCCCACCTGCACCGCGAGCTGACCGCCCGCCGGCGGCTCGTACCCCTGCCGTGCTCCCGAAGGAGATCCGCTCATGTCACTCATCGGTTGGTTGCTCCGTCGTCCGTCGTCCGTCGCGCTCCTGGTCGTGGGCTGTGTGTTGGCCGCCGGTGGCGCGGTGGGCGGCCTCGCGTCGCCCGCCCGGGCGGCCACCTCCATCACGATCGACGGCGCGTCGGGCGGTCGGACGTTCGACGGCGTCGGCGCGGTCAGCGGCGGCGGCGGCAACAGCCGTCTGCTCATCGACTACCCCGAGCCCCAGCGCGGCCAGATCCTGGACTACCTGTTCAAGCCCAACTACGGCGCCTCGCTGCAGATCCTCAAGGTGGAGATCGGCGGCGACACCAACTCCACCAGCGGCGCCGAGCCCAGCCACGCCCATTTCCGCGGCGACCTCGACTGCAACCGGGGCTACGAGTGGTGGATCATGGAGCAGGCCAAGCTCCGCAACCCGAACATCAAGCTGGTCGGGCTGGCCTGGGGCGCACCGGGCTGGATCGGCAACGGCAACTTCATGTCCCAGGACTCGATCGACTACCACCTCACCTGGCTGGGCTGCGCCCGGCAGCACAACCTGACCATCGACTACCTCACCGCCGCGCAGAACGAGCGGCGGTACGACGCCAACTGGACCATCAACCTCCGCGCCGCGCTGAACGCCAACGGGTACGGCGGCGTGAAGCTGATCTTCGGTGACGACTATCCGGGCAGTTGGAACCCGGCCAACGTGGTCGTCAACAACGCGGCGCTGCGCAGCGCGATCGACGTGATCGGGGGCCACTACCCCTGCGGCTACCTGGCCGCCCAGTCCACCTGCACCGTGTCGGCCAACGCCACCGCCACCGGCGAGACGCTGTGGAACAGCGAGGGCGGCTCGCAGGACTACAACGACGGCGCCAAGCCGCTGGCGCGGGGCATCAACCGGGGCTACCTCGACGGGCGGATGACCGCGTACATCAACTGGAACCTGATCGGCGCGACCACGCCGAACATCCCCTGGGCGACGGTCGGTCTGATGCTGGCCAACCAGCCCTGGTCCGGCTGGTACGCGGTCGGCAAGAACGCCTGGACCGTCGCGCACACCACCCAGTTCACCGCGCCGGGCTGGAAGTACCTGGACTCCTCCGGCGGCTATCTCGGCGGCGTGCGCGGCAACGGCAGCTACGTGTCGCTGAAGTCGCCCAACAACTCCGACTACACCACGGTCGTCGAGACCATGGACGCCACCGCCGCGCAGACGCTGGACCTGCGCGTCACCGGCGGGCTCTCCACCGGGGCCGTGCGGGTGTGGTCTACCAACCTGAACTCCAGCAACCCCGCCGACCACTTCGTCCGGGGCGCCGACATCACCCCGTCGGGCGGTGCCTACTCGCTGACCGTGCAGCCGGGCCGCCTCTACACGATCACCACCACGACCGGTGGCGGCAAGGGCACCGCGACCAGCCCCGCCCAGGGGCAGTTGGGCCTGCCCTACGGCGACGACTTCGACAGCTACCCGGCCGGCAAACTGGCCAGGTACCTCCAGGACAACCAGGGCGCGTTCGAGACGGCGGCGTGCGGCGGCGGGCGGTCCGGCGGGTGCCTGCGCCAGTCCTCCCCGATGGCGCCGATCACCTGGAAGACCCTGGCCGATCCCAGCACGTACGGCGGGAACCTGAACTGGACCAACTACACCGTCTCCGCCGACGTGCTGCTGGAGAAGGCCGGCTACGTCCAGTTGGAGGGCCGGGTCGGCAGCCAGACCCTCGATCCGGTCAGCGCCCAGAACGCCTACTTCCTGCGGGTCACCGACGGCGGCACCTGGTCGATCCTGCGCAACAGCACCAGCAACCAGCTCACCACCCTGCGCAGCGGCACCGTCGCGGCGCTGGGCACCAACCGCTGGCACCGCCTCGCCCTGGGCTTCTCCGGCAGCACCATCACCGCCGCCGTCGACGGGGTCACCGTGGGCACCGCCACCGACTCGGCGTACGGCGCGGGCCTGGTCGGCTTCGGCACCAGCCAGGGCCAGACCGCGCAGTTCGACAACCTCTCCGTGGTCGCGGGGGCGGGCGGGACGCCGGTCGCGCTGCGCAACGTCGACGCCGGGCGCTGCCTGGACGTGCCGTCGCAGTCGCAGACGAACGGCACCCAGCTCGTGCTCTGGGACTGCAACGGCGGGCCCAACCAGCAGTGGACGACGGCCGGCCAGCAACTCCAGGTGTACGGCACGAAGTGCCTGGACGCCGAGCGCGCGGGGACCACCGCCGGCACCCGGGTGATCATCTGGGACTGCACCGGCGGGGCCAACCAGCAGTGGAACGTCAACGCCGACGGCACGATCACCGGCGCGCAGTCCAGGCTCTGCCTCGCCCCGAACGCTGCGGGGGCCACCAACGGCACCCCACTGGTCCTCGCGGCCTGCACCGGGGCCAACAGCCAGAAGTGGACGCGTAGCTGACGCCGGGCCGCCGCCGGCCGCGTGAGCGTGCGCACGGGGCGCTCAGCGGCCGGCAGGCGACGCGGCGACACTTCGAAGAATGACCCTGTTGAATGCGTCGAAACATTATCGTAATATGAGCACGGTCAATGTGAACGTTCACAAAATACCGGCGGGGCGAGCTCAGCGTCCCGCTCCATTCCGCCTCCGCCCTCCGGACGGCGTGACTGACGGGAGACTCTGGTGAAGCGATTCGTGCGAGCCCGGCGATGGGGGCGGGCCCTGGCGGCCGGGCTGCTCCTGGCCGGCGTCCTGACCGGGGTGCAGGCCCCGGCGCAGGCCCTCGACAACGGGGCGGCCCGCACGCCCCCGATGGGGTGGAACTCCTGGAACTCCTTCGGCTGCAACATCAGCGAGGCGCTGATCCGCCAGATGGCCGACTCGATCGTCAGCAGCGGGATGCGTGACCTGGGCTACCAGTACGTCGTCGTCGACGACTGCTGGTTCAACCCCAACCGCGACTCCGCCGGCAACCTGCAGGGCGACCCGACGCGCTTCCCCAGCGGGATGAAGGCGCTCGGCGACTACCTGCACGCCCGGGGGCTGAAGTTCGGCATCTACCAGGTGCCGCTGGACAAGACCTGCGCGCAGTACTTCGGCTCGTACCCCGGCGCCACCGGCAGCGGGGGCCACGAGGTGCAGGACGCCCGGCAGTTCGCCGCCTGGGGTGTCGACTTCCTCAAGTACGACTGGTGCTCGCCGACCGGATCGATCAACGACCAGGTCGCCACGTTCGCCAAGATGCGCGACGCGCTGGCCGCGACCGGGCGGCCGATCGTCTACAGCATCAACCCCAACAGCATCCACGCCAAGACCGGCCCCCAGCGCAACTGGGGCGACGTGGCCAACATGTGGCGCACCACCGAGGACATCACCAACGCCTGGAACACCGGCCAGACCAACGGTTACCCGATGGGCATCCAGAACATCATCGACGTGACCGTCCCGCTCGCCCCGTACGCCAAGCCCGGGGCCTTCGCCGACCCGGACATGATGGAGGTCGGCCGGGGCGGCATGACGGACACGGAGATGCGCAGCCACTTCGCGATGTGGGCGGTGATGGCCTCGCCGCTGATCGCCGGAAACGACATCCGCTCCATGAACTCGGCCACCCAGACCATCCTCAAGAACGCCAACCTGATCGCCATCAACCAGGACCCGCTGGGGTTGCAGGGCGCCCAGGTCTCGTTCGACGGCACCCGCCGGGTGCTGGCCAAGCGGCTGGCCAACGGTGACGTGGCCGTCGCCCTGTTCAACCAGGGCGGCTCGACCACGACGATCTCCACCACCGCCGCCGCCGTCGGCAAGTCCGGCTCCTCCTTCACCCTGGTGGACGCCTGGACCAACGCGACCACCACCAGCAGCGGGACGATCAGCGCCAGCGTGCCGTCGCACGGCACGGTGGTGTACCGGGTCAGCGGCGGCGGGACGGTTCCGCCGCCGACGGCGAGCGCGTTGGCCAGCGTCTCCTCGGGCCGCTGCCTGGACGTCCCGCAGAGCAACACCACCAACGGCACCCAGCCGGTGATCTGGGACTGCAACGGGGCCGCCAACCAGCTCTGGACGGCGAACGGCCAGACCCTGCAGTCGCTCGGCAAGTGCCTGGACGCCCCGCTCAACGCCACCGCCGGCGCCAAGGTCCAGCTCTGGGACTGCAACGGCGGGGCCAACCAGCGGTGGACCCGCAACGCCAACGGCACGATCAGCGGCGCGCAGTCCGGCCTCTGCCTGGACGTCTACGACAACGGCACCGCCAACAACACGGCCGTGATCCTCTGGACCTGCACCGGGGCGGCCAACCAGCGCTGGACCCAGCGCTGACCGGGCGCCGCGACCGCCGGTGTGGATTGCGAACTGCGGTGCGGTCCACACCGGCGGGAGCGGCGACGGCGGTGCCGGGAGGCGGGCGGGGCGAGCTGGCCGTACGGTTCGTGGGACCCTCGTTACGAGAACGTGACATCTGCATTTCCGGCGGAGGTGTTGACGAGGGGTGATGTGAGCGCTAACACTCACCTCCAAAGGTGACAGGTGGTCCCCGGCGTTCGGCGGGTTCCGGAGAGGAGAAACCTGTGCGCAGGAAGTTCCTGGTCGCTCTCGGTAGTGCGGCACTGGCGCTCAGTCTGGCCGCTTGCAGCGGCGAGGGCGCCGGCAGTGGTGGCGACACGAGCGGGGAGAAACCCGGTGAGCTGACCATCGGCGTCGCGATGCCGACCCAGACCTCCGAGCGGTGGATCGCCGACGGCAAGGCGGTGAAGGAGAAGCTGGAGGCCAAGGGCTACAAGGTCGACCTTCAGTTTGCCAATGACGAGATCCCCACCCAGTCCCAGCAGGTCGACCAGATGATCACCCAGGGCGCCGACGTCCTGATCATCGCGGCGATCGACGGCACCGCCCTGAGCGGTCAGCTCCAGGCCGCCGCCGACGCGAAGATCCCGGTGATCTCCTACGACCGGCTGATCCGGGGCAGCAAGAACGTCGACTTCTACGTCAGCTTCGACAACTACAAGGTCGGCGTCGCCCAGGGGACCGCGCTGCTGGTCGGCCTCGGCCTGCTCAACAAGGACGGCTCCAAGGGCAGCGCCACCGGCCCGTTCAACGTGGAGCTCTTCGCCGGCTCGCTCGACGACAACAACACGCAGTACTTCTTCGGCGGGGCGATGGACACCCTGAAGCCGTTCATCGACAACGGCTCGCTGAAGGTGAAGTCCGGCCAGACCCGCATCGAGCAGGCGGCGACCCTGCGCTGGCAGCAGGAGACCGCGCAGAAGCGGATGGAGGACCTGCTCACCTCCAGCTACGCCGACGGCACCCAGATCCACGGCGTGCTGTCGCCGTACGACGGGATCTCCCGGGGCATCATCACCGCCCTGCAGAACGTCGGCTACGGCAAGGGCAAGAAGAAGCTGCCGGCGGTGACCGGCCAGGACGCCGAGATCGCCTCGATCAAGCTGATCAACGACGGGGTGCAGAACTCCACGGTCTTCAAGGACCTGCGGCTGCTGGCCGACCAGGCGGTCATCGCGGCCGAGGCGTACCTCAAGGACCAGCAGCCGCAGGCCAACGACACCAAGACGTACAACAACGGGGTCAAGGTCGTCCCGGCGTACCTGCTGCCGATCCACGCCGTCTACAAGGACAACATCAAGCCGGTGCTGATCGACTCCGGCTTCTGGACGGCCGAGGAGGTCGCCGCCGGCCAGGCCAAGAAGTGACTCGTACGGTGGGCGCGGCGACGACCGTCGCCGCGCCCACCGTGTCGCTTGCCCGTCACCGGACCCGACGATCAGGACGCTGACCATGGACGACACCATCCTCGAGATGCGCCGCATCACGAAGACCTTCCCCGGGGTCACCGCACTTCAGGACGTCTCCCTCGCGGTGCGCCGGGGGGAGATCCACGCCATCTGCGGCGAGAACGGCGCCGGCAAGTCCACCCTGATGAAGGTGCTCTCCGGCGTGCACCCGACCGGCTCCTACGACGGCGAGATCGTCTTCGACGGCCGGCCGGTGCACTTCCGGGGCATCCGCGACAGCGAGGCCCAGGGCATCGTGATCATCCACCAGGAGCTCGCCCTGGTGCCGCACCTGTCGATCGCCGAGAACATCTTCCTCGGCAACGAGCGCCGGGGCCGCAGCGGCCTCATCGACTGGAACCGGGCCAACGCCGACGCCGCCGAGCTGCTGGCCTCGGTGGGCCTGCCCGAGAACCCGGTCACCCCGGTCCTGCAACTCGGCGTCGGCAAGCAGCAGCTCGTCGAGATCGCCAAGGCGCTCTCCAAGAAGGTGCGCCTGCTCATCCTAGACGAGCCGACCGCCGCCCTCAACGACGTCGACTCGGCGCACCTGCTGGACCTGCTGCGCCGGCTGCGGGACCGGGGCATCACCTGCATCCTGATCTCGCACAAGCTCAACGAGATCACCGCGATCGCCGACTCGACCACCGTGATCCGGGACGGGCGCACGGTGGAGACCCTCGACATGGCCTCGGGGGCCGTCACCCAGGAGCGGATCATCCGGGGGATGGTCGGCCGGGACCTGGAGAGCTTCTACCCCGACCGGGTCTCGTCGCCGGGGGAGGAGGTGCTGCGGATCGAGGACTGGAGCGTGCGGCACCCCACCCAGGACCGGCTGGTCGTCGATCGCGTCAGCCTGGACGTCCGCGCCGGCGAGGTGGTGGGCATCGCCGGGCTGATGGGCGCCGGGCGTACCGAGCTGGCGATGAGCGTCTTCGGTCGGTCGTACGGCCGGGACGTGCGCGGCCGGCTCTTCGTGCGGGGCCGGCAGGTCCGGGCGGACAGCGTGGCCCAGGCGATCGAGCACGGCATCGCCTACGTCACCGAGGACCGCAAGCGCTACGGCCTCAACCTGATCGACGACGTGCGGCGCAACGTCTCGGCCGCCGCACTGGGCCGGCTCGCCCGCCTCGGCTGGGTCAACGGCAACGAGGAGATCAAGGTCGCCGAGCAGAGCCGGCGCGAGATGAACATCAAGACGCCCAGCGTGATGGCGGTCGTCGGCAAGCTCTCCGGCGGCAACCAGCAGAAGGTCGTGCTCTCCAAGTGGCTCTTCACCGGCCCGGACGTGCTGATCCTGGACGAGCCGACCCGAGGCATCGACGTCGGGGCGAAGTTCGAGATCTACACGATCGTCAACCGGCTCGTCGCCGCGGGCAAGGCGGTCATCCTGATCTCCTCCGAGCTGCCGGAGCTGCTGGGCATGTGCGACCGCATCTACACCCTCTCCGCCGGCCGGATCACCGGCGAGGTGCCGGTGGCCGAGGCGACCCAGGAGAACCTGATGGACCTGATGACGAAGGACAAGGAGCGCGTGGGATGACCAGCGTCGAGACCCCGCCGACCCCCGCCCCGCAGCCCGCCGGGCAGAAGTCCCCGGGCGTCGCCCTGCACACCGGCACCAGCGACCTGCGCGCGCTGGTGCTCAACAACCTGCGGCAGAGCGGCATCTACGTCGCCCTGGTCGTCATCGTCGCGCTCTTCGCCGTGCTGACCGACGGGGTGTCGCTGAGCCCCGGCAACATCACCAACATCGTGTTGCAGTACTCCTACATCCTGGTGCTGGCCATCGGCATGGTCATCGTGATCATCGGCGGGCACATCGACCTCTCGGTGGGCTCGGTGGTCGCGCTCACCGGGGCGGTCTCCGCCGTGCTGGTGATCCGGGAGGGCTACCCGTGGTGGATCGGGATCCTGGCCGCGCTGGCGGTCGGGGTGGCGGTCGGCGCCTGGCACGGCTTCTGGGTCGCGTACGCCGGAATTCCCGCCTTCATCGTGACCCTGGCGGGCATGTTGCTCTTCCGCGGCCTCACGCTGCGGGTGCTGGACAACGTCTCGCTGTCGCCGTTCCCGGCCGACTACCAGCAGGTCGCCGCCGGCTTCCTCAACGGGCTGCTCGGCGGTCAGGGCTTCGACGCGTTCACCCTGCTCATCGGGGCCGTCGCGGTGGCCGGGTACGCGGTCAGCGGCTTCCGGACCCGGGTGGCCCGGGTCCGGTACCAGCAGCCGGTGGAGTCGTTCCCGCTCTTCGTCGCCCGGGTGGCGGTGGTCGCGGCGGTCATCATGTACTTCGCCTGGCAGTTGGCCCACGCCCGAGGGCTGCCCATCGTGCTGATCGTGCTGGCCGTCCTCGTCCTGGTCTACGGGCTGCTCACCCGGCGCACCGTCTTCGGTCGGCAGGTCTACGCCATCGGCGGCAACCTGGCGGCGGCGAAGCTGTCCGGGGTGAAGGTGCGGACGGTCAACTTCTGGATGTTCGTCAACATGGGCTTCCTGGCGGGGGTGGCCGGCGTCATCTACTCCTCGCGCTCCAACGGCGCGCAGCCCGCGGCGGGGAACATGTTCGAGCTGGACGCGATCGCCGCGGCCTTCATCGGCGGCGCGGCCGTCACCGGCGGGGTGGGCACCGTGGTCGGTGCCATGGTCGGCGGCCTGATCATGGCGGTGATGAGCAACGGCATGCAGCTCATGGGCGTCGACCAGTCGAGCCAGTCGGTGGTCAAGGGGCTGGTGCTGCTGGTCGCCGTGGCCTTCGACGTCTACAACAAGCGCCGGGCCGGCACGGCCCGCTGAGCACGACCCCACCATCGGGTACGACGCGGCGGCCGGGCCCTTCGGGGCCCGGCCGCCGCCGCGCCTACTGGTTGGCCACGAGTCGCCAGCGGTTGTCCGCGCTGCCGTTGTCGGAGTCCTGCACGGCCTGCGCGCCCCAGGCGGTCGAGCCGTCGAGGATGCCGAGCAGCTTCCCGCTGTTGACATTGCGGATCTTGTAGGTGCCGTCGCCCTGGGCCAGGAGGGTCCACCGGTGGTCCGCGGTGCCGTTGTCGGCCCACTGCAACACGATGGCGTTGTCGGCGGTGGACATGTTCTGCACGCCGAGGACCTTGCCGCTGTTGACGTTGCGGAACCGGACCGCGTTCCCGTCGGTCACGACGACCCAGTTGTGGTCGGCGGTGCCGCTGTCGCCCCACTGCACGGCCAGCCCGCCGTCGGCGGTCGACATGTCCTTGACGCCGAGGACCAGACCGGTGCCGACGTTGACGAGTCGGTGGCTGCCGCCGCCGGTGCCGCCACTGGTGTTCCAGTAGACCGTGTAGTTGAAGCCCTGGGCGTCGTGGAACGGCCCGAGGTTGACCGTTGAGCCGTTCGCGGTAGCCGTGAACGCCAGCGAGCTGGTGCTGGTCCGGGTGATCGAGGAGACGTTGAGCGCCGGCAGGGCACTGAGCGCGGTGTTGCCGTAGTTGCCGCACAACACCGCGGGGCCGTACGTGACCGCGCCGACGTTCGGGTTGTCGTTCGCGGCCTGCACGACGACCCGCATCGGCAGACGTACGGTGATGGTGTCGCCCGCCGCCCAGGTGCGGGTGACCGTGGCGTAGCTGCCCGGCGTGGTGGCCACGCTCTGCGTCGCGCCGTTGACGGCGATCGTCGCGCCGCTGGTCCAGGCCGGGATCCGCACCCGGATGCTCCACGACCCGCTCATCGTGCCGGCGAGGGTGAGCGTGCTGGTGTCGCTGGCCGGGTAGCTGGTGGTCTGCGTGACGGTGATCCCGCGCTGCGACCAGGTCAGCACCGACGGCACGTACAGGTTCACGGTCAGTGTCGTGTCGTTGTAGAAGTAGATGGAGTCCATCAGCTTCGTGTTCGTCTCGATGCCGGTTCCCTGGCAGCACCAGAACGAGTTGTAGTCGGTGCTCCAGGTGCCGCCGCCCCAGGCCGGGCCGACCCCCCGGCGGCCGCCCGGCTTGAGGGGGGTGAAGTAGGTGATGTGACCGTGGCTGTCGGCCGGGTTCTGCGCGCCGACGAGGTGGTTGAGCAGGGCGCGCTCGTAGTAGTCGAAGTACGCCGCCCGGTTCGGGTCGGTCAGCCACAGCTCCCGGGTCAGCTTGAGCATGTTGTAGGTGTTGCAGTGCTCGCAGGTGTCGTTGCTGAGGTAGCCGGCGATCGCGTTGGGCGGCCGGAAGTGCTCGGCCTGGCTGTTGCCGCCGATGACGTACGTGTGCGCCCCGACGATCATGTTCCACGAGTTGCTGGCGATGTCGCGGTAGCGGGTGGCGCCGGTCTGCTTGTACTCCCTCGCCGCGCCCACCAGCTTGGGCAGCATGGTGTTGGCGTGCTTGCCGTTGAGCGTGTCGGAGTTGGCGGCCAGCGGGTCGAAGACGGCGGCGTGGTCGAAGCGCTGGGCGACGGTGAGCCAGCGCTGGTCGCCGGTGTACTGGTAGAGCTGGGTAAGCACCTCGTTCATGCCGCCGAACTCGGTGTTCAGGACCGTCTGCATCTGGCTGTAGTTCAGCCGCCCGGTGCGCCACTCGACCCAGCCGGCGAAGCGCAGCAGGACGTCGCGGGCCTGGGTGTTGCCGATGTAGCGCCAGACGTCGAGCAGCCCAGCCAGGGTCTTGTGGATGCAGTAGTACGACACGGCGACGGGCGTGCCCGCCTCGACCGCGGTGATGTCGGACTCGGGGAAGCCGGAGAGGTAGCCGGTGTTGAACCCGGCGGCGCCATTGTTCGCCTGACACTTGGCCAGCTCCGCGACCATGTAGTTGGCCTTGTCCCGGCAGGTGGTGTCGCCGAGTACGGCGTAGGCGTGGGCCCAGGCGGTGAGGAAGTGCCCCTGCATGTGGGTGCGGAAGGGGAAGTTCGGGGCATCCCAGCCGCCGTTCGTCGCGGCCCCGTTGGTGGAGAGCCGGTGGTTGGCCCGGAAGTTGTAGAGCATCCGGTCCACGTCGACGAAGCGCAGGTAGTTCAACGTGCGGTTCTGGTTGTCCTGTAGCCGGCCGGCGGTCAGCCGTACCTGACCGAGGTCGAACGGGTACGCCGAGACGCCGATGTCCGCCCGGGCCGGGGGGATGACCGCCGCGCTGGCCGGGCCCTGGTCGAAGACGGTGGCGCCGGTCGCGGAGACGACTGCGGTCGCGCCGGTGGCCTGGAGTAGTCGGCGTCGGCTGATGGGCAGGGATGACATGGAAACCTCCGGGTGGGCGGTGTGGTGGGGGTGGCGGCCCGCCCCGACGGGTGGGGCGGGCCGCCGGGGCGGGTGGGGCGGGCCGCCGGGGCGGTCAGGCGGCGGGGGCCGCTGCCAGGCCGGAGCCGGCCTGGAACTGCCACCAGTTGACGTTGAACAGGTAGCCGCTGCCGCCGGTGAAGCGCAGGTACAGGTCGTGGGTGCCGGTCGCGCCGGTCACCGGGCAGGAGACGGTCTGCCAGTTCTGCCAGCCGCCGGTGCCGGGCACGGTGCAGGCGCCGACGCGGGTGCCGGTGGGGCTGTCCAGCCGTACCTCGAGGGTGCCGCCGCCGGCCGCCGAGGCGACCCGCGCGGCGAAGGAGGTCGCGCCGGCGCCGAAGGCCGCGCCCTTGACCTTGATGTAGTCGCCGTTCTCGATGTATCCGACGTCCATCCCGCCCTCGCTGGCGGGCTCGGTCTCGATGCCGGAGCCCCAGGCGATGGTCTCGGCCTCCTGGCGCCCGTACGGGTTCAGCGTGCCGATCTGCGGTGCGCCGCTGCTGGTCATGTTGATCGTCGGGATGGTGCCGTTGCTGTTGTAGCTGAACTTCTCCACGGCGACCGAGCGGGTGAAGCCGCCGCCGCCGGGCAGCGCGCCGTTGTGGTAGAAGAAGTACGACCCGCCGTTGAAGTCGATCACCCCGGCGTGGTTGGTGAAGCTGCCGCCCTGCCGGGGCATGATCGTGCCGCGGTAGGTCCAGGGCCCGGTCGGGCCGGGGGCCGTGGAGTAGGCGATGAACTCGGAGCAGCACTCCGCCGCGAAGACGTTGTAGTAGAGGCCGTTGCGCTTGTAGACCCAGGGCCCCTCCTCGTACAGGGTGGGCCGGTTCGCGTTGCCGTTGCGGGTGCCGAACCCGGCGGTGGTCAGCGGGATCTTGGTCGCGCTGCCGGAGTACGAGATCATGTCGGCGTTCAGCCTGACGTACCACAGATTGGGGTTGCCCCAGTACAGGTACGCCTGCCCGTCGTCGTCGACGAAGACGGTCGGGTCGATCTCGCCGTTGCCCACCAGGGGGCGGCCGATGGCGTCGCGGAACGGGCCGGTGGGGCTGTCGCTCACCGCCACCCCGATGGCCATCGAGTTGGTCGACTTGGCGGTCACCGGCACGTACCAGTAGAACTTGCCGTTGCGGGCGATGACCTGGCCGGCCCAGGCGTCGGCCTTGGCCCAGCTGAAGGTGGCGACGTTCAGCGGCGAGCCGTGGTCGGTCCAGTTGACCATGTCGGCGGACGACCAGACCCGCCATTCCTTCATGGTGAAGTAGGTGGAGCCGTCCTCGTCGTGTCCGGTGTAGAGGTAGACCCGGCTGTTGTGCACCAGCGGGGCCGGGTCGGCGGTGTAGATGTGCTGGACGATGGGGTTGTCGGCCTGCGCGGCGGTGGCGGGCAGCAGCGTGCAGGCCATGAGCAGGCTCACGAGCCAGGCGGCCGAGCGCCGCAGTCCGAGCAGCGGTGGCGATGCGGGTTTCACCAGTGCCTCCAGGGCGGTGGATGGGGGGTGACCGGCCGATCACGACCGGTCGGGACGCCGGTGGCGGATTCGCCGACCCGGGCGGAGCGGCGGCCCTGACCTGTGCCGGGTGTCGGTGCGGTGCGGTGCGTGGTCGTCACGGCGACGCGGACGGGTGCGCGCCGTGGCCCGGCGACGGGGAGTGCCGCCCGGTCGGCGTGGTGACGCGAAACGCCCGGCGGGGGCAGCCCGGAGGCCCGTCGGCGTTGCCCGTGCGTCGTGGCACCGGCCGGTGGAGAGTGGAGGAGTGCCCTTCGCCTCCGCGGCCGACGATAGCTGTTAGCGCTAACATAGACAACCCTGGACGTAGTGCGGCGGGTGGCGGGGATCGTGTTGAATGGGTGAGCCAGCCACTCGTCGTGCCGGGAGGTCCGCGTGTCCGAGTTCTTGCTGCTCGTGGAGCCCGCGACGGCGGTGCCCGCCGAGCGGGTCGACCGACTCACCGCCGGCCTCGCCGACGACCTGCGGTCCGTCCGGGGGCTGCGGGTCGCGCACGCCCAGTCGCCGACGGCCGCCCACGGCAAGTCGCAGCAGGCCTGGGAGCTGGGGATGCTGGTGGTCGGCGGCCTCTTCTCGGCCGCCACCATGCGGACGATCGCGGTGGTGGCGGTGGCCTACGCCGACCGGATCAAGGCGCGCTCGATCCGGCTGCGCCGGGGCGACCGCGAGCTGACGATCACCGGCACGACGAAGATCGACGATGCCCTCGTCGCCCAGGTCGCCGCGCTGCTGGCCGACCCCGCCCCGGCCGCCGACCCCGCCCCGGCCGCCGGCCCCGCCACGCTCGGCGGCGCGGCCCGGCGCGGCACGCTCCCGGCGGGGCCGAGCGACGGTGCCGCCGCCGGGGGCTGACGGTGGGACAGCGTCGCGCCCTGCTGATCGCCAACGACCGGTACGTCGACGAGTCGCTGAGCGACCTCTACGCCCCCCGCGAGGAGGCGCGCGACCTGCTGAGCCTGCTGGCCGACGCGGACATCGGGGCGTTCGACCAGACGGTGCTGCTGGAGAACGAGTCGAAGAGCTCGATCGAGCGCGCCATGGAGACGATGCTGCGCGCGGCCGGCCCGGAGGACCTGGTCCTGCTCTACTTCTCCGGCCACGGGGTGCGCAGCAGCAAGCGCGGCCGGTTGCACCTGGCGGTCGCGAACACGGAGGTGGAACACCTCTCCTCGACGGCGGTCTCAGCGTCGTTCGTCCGGGAACTGCTCGACGAGTCGGACGCGGCCAGCTCGGTGATCCTGCTCGACTGCTGCTACAGCGGCGCGTTCGAGGGGCAGGGCCTGAAGACCACCGACGACCTCGCCCTCGACGGCGAGCTGAAGACCGGCTACGGCCGGTACGTCGTCACCGCCACCAACTCCGTCGAGCGGGCCGACGACGGCCGGCCGGCGTCGGAAACCGCCCCCCGGCTGCGCTCGGCGTTCACCGAGACGGTCATCCAGGGCCTCAGCACCGGCGCGGCGGACCTCACCGGCCAGGGCCGGATCACCCCCGACGACCTGTGGCGGTACGTGCGGATGGAGCTGCCGAGGCGGGCGCCGTCACAGTCCCCGTGCCAGTTCGGCCAGGTCAGCGACGAGATCCACCTCGCCCTGTCCCGGGAGGGGCACCACCGTCAGCGGCAGCGCCGCGACCACCGCGACCTGCGCCTCGGTGACCTGCTCGGGCCGCTGGAGCCGACCGACGACGTCAAGCTCTGCGCCGTGGACTGGCGGCGGCGCGGGCTGCTGCGGGTGCCGGTCGGCCAGGCCCACCGCATCGACCAGCCGGCCGGCGAGCCGCTCTCGCTCGACCTCGCCTCCTCCGAGGGGCACCTGCTGGTGGTCGGGCGGGCCGGCACCGGCAAGACGACCCTGCTGCGCACCATCGTCGGCGGGCTGGCGCTGACCCACTCCGACCAGGAGGTGGCGTTCGACTGCCTGGAGTCCGGCGGAAACTGGCTGGGGCCGATGCGCCGGCTGCCACACGTGCGCGCGGTCGTCGGCGACGACGAGGTCGACGAGGTCCGGCTCCTGCTCGACCGGTTGGAGCGCGACGTGCTCGCCCGCAAGCAGCTCTTCCGCCGCCACGAGCTGGAGTCGCCCACGAGCCTGCGGGCCCGTCGCGGCGACCTGGACGGCGGGCCGTACCCGGACGTGTTCCTGGTGGTCGACCGCTGGCAGGACTTCGCCGCCCTGCTGCCCGACTTCACCGCCCGGGTGGTCGACCTGGCCAACAAGGGCCTGGGGTACGGCATCCACGTGGCCGTGGTCGAGCGGAGCTGGCGGGCGATCCCGGAGGAGCTGCTGGAGCTGCCGCAGGCCCGCGTCGAGACCCGGCTGTCCCAGCCGCAGGAGTCGCTGGTCAACCCCGACCTCGCGGCCCGGCTGCCGGCGAACCTGCCGGGCTGGGCGATCCATGGCCGACGCGCCTTCCGCATCGCGCTGCCCGACCTCGCGGTGAGCGACGCCGACCCCGAGCCGGAGCCCGCCGCCGGCGGCCCGGACGGGGCGGGCCTGATGATCTCGCTGATCGCGCAGGCCTGGTCGAACGCGGAGGAACCCGTCGAGACCGCAGCCCGCAGGGTGCCGTTCCAGGGGCGGCACGACGAGGCGCTGACCCTGCTGGGGCTGACGGACTTCGCCGAGCTGCGCGACTTCACCGGCCGGGACGAGCCGCTCGGCGCGGGCT
The DNA here is from genome assembly GCF_049841815.1 of Micromonospora sp. DT233. Lineage (NCBI taxonomy): Bacteria > Bacillati > Actinomycetota > Actinomycetes > Micromonosporales > Micromonosporaceae > Micromonospora > Micromonospora sp. DT233. The sequence goes on from NZ_JBNCLB010000003.1 coordinate 47,171, forward strand.
TCCTGCGGGTGCCGCTCGGCCTGGACACCGACGGGGAGCCGGTGCTGCTGGACCTCAAGGAGTCCGCCCGCGACGGCGTGGGCCCGCACGGGCTGCTGGTCGGCGCGACCGGCTCCGGCAAGAGCGAGCTGCTGCGCGCCGTCGTGCTCGGGCTGGCGGCCCGGCACTCCGCCGACCGGTTCAACGTCATGATGATCGACTTCAAGGGCTGGTCGGTCTTCGGCCCGCTGGGCGACCTGCCGCACGTCGGTGGGCACGTCGGCAACATCGCCGAGGACCTCACCCTGCTCGACCGCCTCTCGGATGCGCTCGGCGGCGAGCTGGCCCGCCGGCAGGAGCTGCTGCGCCAGGCCGGCGGGCTGCCCGACTGGTGGGCGTATGAGCAGGCCCGGGCGGCCGGTGGCCCGCCGAGCGAGCTGCCGGTGCTGCCGGTGCTGCTGGTCGTCTGCGACGAGTTCACCGACCTGCTCGCCGCCCGGCCCGCGCTGACGGAGATCTTCGGCCGGATCGGCCGGATCGGCCGGGCGCTCGGGGTGCACCTGCTGCTGGCGACCAGCCGGGTGGAGGAGGACCGGCTGCGTGGGCTGGACCGGAGCCTGTCGTACCGGATCGTGCTGCGCACCTTCTCCGCCCCGGAGAGCCGAATGCTCATCGGCATGCCCGACGCGTACGGGCTGCCGCGCGCGCCGGGGCACGGCTTCCTGCGGACCGGCCCCGGCGACCCGGTCCGGTTCCGGGCGGCGTACGTCTCGGGAACGCTCGGCCTGCGGGCCAGCCACGGCGAGACCCCACCGCCGGAGCTGACCGGGCGTAGCGTGTTGGAGATCGTGGTGGACCGGCTGCGCGACGCCCAGCGCCGGGCGCGGCAGATCTGGCTTCCGCCGCTGGACGCCCCGCCCAGCCTGGACGAGCTGCTCGACGCGAACGAGGTGCGGTCGGGCGACGGGCCCGCGCCCCGGCCGCTGTACGCCCGCCCGGGGCGGCTGACCGTGCCGATCGGCCTGGTCGACCGGCCGTACGAGCAGCGCCGCGCCCCGCTGACCGTGGAGCTCGACGGGGCGGGCGGCAACGTCGGCGTGGTCGGCGCTCCGCTGGCCGGCAAGAGCACCCTGGTGGCCACCCTGGTCGCCGCCCTGGCGTTGACCCACACCCCCCGCGAGGCGCAGTTCTACTGCCTCGACTTCGGCGGCGGGACGTTGGGCGTGCTGACCGGGCTGCCGCACGTGTCGGGGGTGGCCGGGCGGCGCAACGCCGAGGCGGTGCGCCGGACCGTCGCCGAGGTGACGCGGACGCTGGCGCAGCGGGTGGCGCGGTTCGACACGTCCGGGATCGGGTCGATGGAGGAGTACCGGCGGCTGCGCACGGCCGGCGAGTTCCCCGAGGACCCGGCCGACGACGTCTTCCTGGTGGTGGACGGCTGGCACACGCTCCTGCGGGCGCACGAGGAGCTGGAGGAGGCGATCAGCGACGTCGCCCATCGGGGGCCGGCCCACGGCGTGCACCTGGTGCTGACCGCCGGCCGCTGGTTCGACATCCGGTCCCACCTGCGCGCCCAGCTCGGCACCCGGCTGGAACTGCGACTGACCGACCCGGACGAGTCGGAGATCGACCGGGGGGTCGCGACGAACGTCCCCGAGCGGTCTCCCGGGCGCGGCCTGACGCCCGACCAGGCGCACTTCCGGTCGGCGTTGCCCCGCCTCGACGGCCGGCACGGGGCGACCGACCTGGCCGAAACCGCAGCCGCGCTGGTGCAGCGGGTGGCCGCCGCGTGGCCGGAGGCGCCCGCGCCCCCCGTCCGGCTGCTGCCGTTGCGGCTGACGGTCACGGAGCTGGACCGGGCGTGGCCGCCGGGCGGGCCCGACCTGCCGATCGGGCTGGACGAGTCGGCCCTCGACCCGGTCGCGCTGGATCCGTTGACCGAGCCGCACCTGGTCGTCTTCGGCGACGCGGAGAGCGGCAAGACCAACCTGCTGCGCCTGTTGGCCCGGCAGATCGTGGCCGGGCACTCGCCGGTGGAGGCCCGCCTGGTGATCGCCGACTACCGCCGTGGCCTGCTCGGCGCGGTGGAGAGCGGGCACCTGCTCGACTACGCGCCCTCCGAGTCGTACCTCACCCAGACGATCGCGGAGGTCCGTACCGCGCTGCGCGAGCGCCTACCCGGGCCGGACGTCACCCCGGAGCAGTTGCGCGAGCGCAGCTGGTGGAAGGGGCCGGAGGTGTATCTGCTCGTCGACGACTACGACCTGGTGGCGGCGGGCGGGAACAACCCGCTGGGGGCGCTGCGGGAGTTGCTTCCGGTGGCCCGCGACGTGGGCCTGCACCTGGTGCTGGCGCGGCGCTCGAGCGGGGCGGGCCGGGCGCTCTACGAGCCGGTGTTGCAGAGCCTGCGCGAGATGGGCGCCGCCGGGCTGCTGATGTCCGGTGACCGCGAGGAGGGGCCGCTCTGGGGCGGGCTGCGGCTGCGGCCCCTGCCGCCGGGGCGGGGCTGGCTGGTCCGCCGCCGGCACGGGGCGCAGTTGATCCAGACGGCGCTGGTGGAGACCGAGGGCGAAAAGCCGTCAACCAAGGGTTGACGGAGGCGGGCGCGTCAACCTAGGGTTGACGCATGACGGAACCGATGCAACTTCCCGACACCATCCGACTCGACGACCTCATCGCGGGGATCAAGAAGGCCCACTCCGACGCGCTCGACCAGCTCGCCGGCGCGGTCGTGGTCGCCGACCACCTCGGCGACGTCGCCGACCACCTGGTCGGCCACTTCGTCGACCAGGCTCGCCGCTCCGGCGCGTCCTGGACCGACATCGGGCGCAGCATGGGGGTGAGCAAGCAGGCCGCGCAGAAGCGCTTCGTGCCCCGGGCGTCCACCGAGCCGACGACCGTCGACCCGCGGCGCGGGTTCGACAACTTCTCCCCCCGGGCCCGCAACGTGGTGATCGCGGCCCAGGAGGTGACCCGCGCCGCCGGCAACGCCGAGATCCGCCCCGAGCACCTGGTGCTCGGGTTGCTCCGCGAGCCCGACGGCCTCGCCGCGCGGGCCATCGTCGCCCAGGGCGTGCCGCTGGAGCGAATGCGCGACGCCGCCACCGCTGCCCTGCCCGCGCCGGCCGACGCGGTGCCCGCCCTGATCCCGTTCGACGCCGACACCAAGAAGGCCCTCGAACTGACCATGCGGGAGTCGCTGCGCCTCGGTCACCAGCACGTCGGCACCGAGCACATCCTGCTCGGCCTGCTGGAGCGGGAGAACGGCGACGGCCTGCTCGCCGGGCTCGGCCTGGACAAGGCCGCCACGGAGGCCGCCGTCGCCGAGGCCCTCGCCGCCTTCCAGGAGTGATCCCCCGCCCCGCTCCCGGCCCGCGGCTCAGGCCTCGGCGGGCCGGGCGGCGGGGTCGAGCGCGGCGGGGGGGAAGCCGTAGCGGGCGGCGTGCTCGGGGTCGGCCGGGTCGACCTGCCGCAGGCCGGCCTCGGCGAGCCGCTTGTTGACCTCGTCGAGTCGCTCGCGGACCAGCCGGGCCTCCTCCTCGGTGACCCGGCCCCGGTGCGGCCGCCCGGCGTGTTCGATGGTGCCGTAGTCCACCTTCTCGGCGGTCTTGCGCGCCTTCGGCGGGCGGACCCGCTCGGCGGTCCGCAGCAACTGGGCCATCGGGACGTCGGTGGCCATCGCGTCGAACTCGCTGGCGGTCAGCACCACCCGGCGGGGCTCGCCGCCGCCGTGCCGGTCGTGGATCTCCACCACCGCGACGTCCAGCGAGGCGTCGTCGATGCTCTCCACCTCGGCCGTGGTGGCGTCCAACCGCACGGGCCCGGCGACCAGGTCGGGGTGCTCCAGCACGACGACGCGGACCACCTCGTCGTCCGGCCGCAGTACGGTGCCGCTGAAGTCGGAGACGTGGATCGTCTTCTTGCCCATGCGCGGAACTTCTCCTGTCGCTGACCGGGATCTCGGACCACAGAAAGTTACCCGACAGGTGTGCGAAGGACCCGGCTGGACCGGGCCGGGTGTGTCGCCCGCCGACCACGCCGGCGGCGGTCCGGGCTGGGCTCCGGGGCTCTTCGTCTTCCGCGAGTTGCCCGCGCTGCTGGCCGCGCTGGAGCGGGCGACCCGCCAGACCGGCCGGCCGGCCCCCGCTTGGCCCCGGTAGTAGCCTGAGCCCGACCCACCCCGGGGGACGAGTGGCGAGGTGATCATGGCAGTACGTCGGCAGGCGAGCCGGTTGGCCGCGGTCTGCGTGATGCTGGGCGGCCTCACGGCCCTCGGGGCAGCGCCGGCCGTGGCCGCCGGCGACTCGGTGCGGGTGCGCGCCACCGACAGCTTCCGGCCGGGCGGCTCGCCGGGCGCGGTCACCGTGGCGGTGCGCAAGGGCACCGGGGGCTGCGCGGTCGTCCGCACCGGCCTGGGGCTACGGCTCGCCGGTCTCGCCGCGGAGCAGGTCTCCGTCGAGGTGGCCAGCGCCGGCCGCTGGGTGCCGGTCGCGGTCTCCGGCGGTGGCGGCGCGGTGGCCGTCAACCGGGTGACGCCGTCGAACCCGGCCCTGTGCAAGGGCAAGAGTCTCGCCGTGCGCTACCGGGTGGCGTTCCGCCCCGGTGCCCCCGGCGGCCGGCTGGAGGTGATCGGCGAGGCGACCAACGCGCGCGGCCGGGCCATCGGCCGGGACGCCACCGCCGCCCGGGTGGTGGGGCAGAGCAAGCGCCCGACCCCGTCGCCCACCCCGACGCGCCGGCCCACGCCGAGCCCGACCGTCGCCCCGACCGAGGGGGTACGCACCGACGACGCCCCGTTGGCCGCGGTCGCCGCCCAGGCCAGCACGGGCGGCACCCTCGCCGCCGCGGAGGACTCCGGCGGGCTGCCGGTGTTCATGCTGGTGGGCATCGGCTTGTTCGTGGTGGGCGCCGGCCTGATCGTGCTGCTGGTGCGCCGCTCCCGGGCGGACCGGGAACCGGCCGACGACGACCCGGGGGCGTACCGGCCGGTGCCGCGCAACCCGGGCGGCACCACGTACCGCTCCGGTGGTCAGCCGCCGGCCCCGCCCGCCAGCGGGGTGTACGGCCGACCCGCCGCGCCCGGCTCCGGCGCGGTGTACGGCGCCCGCCCCGGCCCGGCCGCGCCGCCGGGGGCCGGGGGATACGGGGGCGGCCCGCCCCGACCACCCGCTCCGGGGCCGGGCGGGCCCGGCCAGCCGCCCGCCGGTGGTGGCGACGCCACGACGATCATGCCCCGCCTGCCCGACTGAGGCGGGGCGCGACGGGGCGCTCCGATACGCTCAGGTGCGTTGACCACCTGCGGCGAGGAGCGAGCCCCGTGTCTGATCTGTCCCGGATCGTGAAGGCGTACGACGTCCGGGGGACCGTTCCCGACCAGTGGGACGAGCGGGCGGCCGAGGCGTTGGGCGTCGCCTTCGGCCAGGTGCTGCGCGCCTTCGGCGAGCCGGGCGACGCGGTGGTGATCGGGCACGACATGCGGGCCAGCGGGCCGGGCCTGGCCGCGGCGTTCGCCGCCGGGGTCGCCGCCGAGGGGCGGTCGGTCATCGAGCTGGGCCTCGCCTCCACCGACATGCTCTACTACGCCTCCGGCATCCTCGGGCTGCCCGGGGCGATGTTCACCGCCAGCCACAACCCGGCCCGCTACAACGGCATCAAGATGTGCCTGTCGGGGGCCCGCCCCGTCGGCCAGGACAGCGGCCTGGCCGAGATCCGCGACCGGGCGCAGGCGCTGCTCGACTCCGGCGCGGCGCGGCTGCGGGCCGACGCGCCGACCGAGCGGCGCGACCTGCGCCCGCAGTACGCGGCGCACCTGCGCACGCTGGTCGACCTGGCCGGCATCCGGCCGCTGAAGGTGGTGGTGGACGCCGGTAACGGGATGGGGGGCTGGACGGTGCCGAGCGTGCTCGGCGACGCCGTGCTGCCGGCGCTGCCGCTGGAGATCGTGCCGCTCTACTTCGAGCTGGACGGCACCTTCCCCAACCACGAGGCCAACCCGCTGGACCCGGCGAACCTGGTCGACCTGCAGCGGGCGGTCCGCGAGCACGACGCCGACCTGGGGCTGGCGTTCGACGGCGACGCCGACCGCTGCTTCGTCGTCGACGAGCGCGGCGAGGCGGTCTCCCCGTCGGCGATCACCGCGCTGGTGGCGGTCCGCGAGCTGGCCCGGCACCCCGGGTCCACGGTGATCCACAACCCGATCACCTCCCGCGCCGTGCCGGAGATCATCGCCGAGCACGGCGGCAAGCCGGTGGTGGCCCGGGTCGGGCACTCCTTCATCAAGGCCGAGATGGCCCGGACCAACGCCGTCTTCGGCGGCGAGCACTCCGCCCACTACTACTTCCGGGACTTCTGGTTCGCCGACACCGGCATGCTGGCCGCCATGCACACCCTGGCGGCGCTCGGCGAGCAGGGGCTGCCGCTCTCCGAGCTGACCTCGAAGTACGAGCGCTACGTCGCCTCCGGGGAAATCAACTCCACGGTGGCCGACCAGGCGGCGAAGGTGGCCGAGGTGCGGGCCGCGTACCCGCAGGCGACGGCCGAGGAGCTGGACGGGCTCACCCTGAGCTTCCCCGACGGCGCCTGGTTCAACCTGCGTGCCAGCAACACGGAGCCGCTGCTGCGGCTCAACGTCGAGGCGCCGACCGAGGAGCGAATGATCTCACTCCGCGACGAGGTGCTCGACCGGGTTCGCCGATAAGATCCCCTGCGCAGGTCGGCACCGCCGGCCGCCGCTACGCACCGTGGAAGGAGCCGAACCATGGCCCTGGACCCGCAGTTGCTCGAGATCCTCGCCTGTCCCGACACACACCACGCCCCACTCGACTACGACGCCGCGGCGCAGACCCTGACCTGCGTCGAGTGTGGCCGGATCTTCGAGGTGCGCGACGACGTGCCGGTGCTCCTGCTCGACGAGGCGCGCGGCGGACCCGCGCAACAGCGATGATGGAGGGCACGGCCGGGGTCAGCGGCCGCCGCCACGCCGACGAGGCACTGCTGGACGACCCGGCCGCCCTCGCCGAGCTCGACCCCGGCGGGATGCTCCGCTTCACCGCCTCCGCCGGCGCCCAGGTGCGCGAGTCCGCCGCCCTGGCCGCCGAGGCCAACCTCGCCGTGCTCGCCGACGACGGCCGCCCCCGGGCGGTCGTCATCGCCGGCATCGGCACGGCCGGTCGCACCGGCGACGTGCTGGCCACGGTCGCCGGCCCCCGCTGCCCCGTGCCGGTCATCGCGCACCGCAGCGCGGGCGTGCCCGGCTGGGTGGGTGCCGCCGACGTGGTGATCGCGGTCAGCGCCTCCGGCCGCAGCCCCGAGGCGCTCGGCGCCGCCGAGGCCGCGCACCGCCGGGGCGCCCGGCTGGTCGCCGTCGGCGCCCCCGACTCGCAACTGCAGTCGGTGGCGGAGCGCGCCCGCGCGCCGTTCATCCCGGTGCCCCGCCGCGCCCCGGCCAGGGCCAGCCTCTGGGCGCTCACCGTGCCGGTTCTGCTGGCCGCCCGTACGCTCGGGCTGGTGAAGGTCAACGAGGCGGACCTGGCCGAGACGGCGGCGCGGCTCGACGCGGACGCCGACCGGTGCCGCCCGACCGCCGAGTCGTTCGTCAACCCGGCGAAGTCGCTGGCGCTGGCGCTGGCCGGGTCGATCCCGATCGTCTGGGGATCGTCGCCGCTGGCCACCGTGGCGGCCCGCCGCTTCGGCGACACCCTGTCGGCCAACGCCCGCTACCCGGTGGTCAGCGGGGCGCTCGGCGAGGCCGGCCGGGGTCGGGTCGGCCTGCTCGACGGCGTCTTCGGCGGGCTGGCCGAGGGGGAGCGGGACATCTTCGCCGACCCGGGGGCCACCGAGACGGAGGGCACCCGGCTGCGGCTGGTGCTGCTGCGCGACGGCGGGCTCAACGCCGAGGACGACGCCGACGAGCCGCTCGCGGTCGAGGAGCGCCGGGCGGACGCCGTGCAGACCCTCGCCGAGCGTCGCGGGGTGCGCTGCGACGTGGTCACCGCCGAGGGCGGCTCGGCGCTGGAGCGGCTGGCCTCCCTGGTCGCGGTGCCGGACTTCGCCGCCGTCTACCTCGCCCTGGCCCACGGACTGGACCCGATGGCGGTTCCGGCCATCACGGAAATGAAGGAGCTGGCGAACCAGTGAACACGCGCGCCATCGAACGGGGAACAGTGTGAGCGCCAACGGCGGTACGAAGGCCATTCTCGCGGCACTGCTGGCGAACGTCGGGATCGCGGTCACCAAGTTCATCGCGTTCATGCTGACCGGCTCCTCGTCGATGTTGGCCGAGTCGATCCACTCCGTGGCCGACTCCGGCAACCAGGGCCTGCTGCTGCTCGGTGGCCGGCGGGCCAAGCGGGCGGCCACCCCCCAGCACCCCTTCGGGTACGGCCGTGAGCGCTACATCTACGCGTTCATCGTCTCGATCGTGCTGTTCAGCGTCGGCGGTCTCTTCGCGCTCTACGAGGCGTGGCACAAGGCCTCCGACCCGCACCCGATCGACAGTTGGCAGTGGGTGCCGGTGCTGGTGCTGGTGGCGGCGATCGTGATGGAGGGCTTCTCCTTCCGGACCGCGATCGTGGAGTCCAACCACACCCGGGGCAACCAGTCCTGGGTGCACTTCATCCGCCGCTCCAAGGCCCCGGAGCTGCCGGTGGTGCTGCTGGAGGACTTCGGCGCGCTGGTCGGTCTGGTCCTCGCCCTCTTCGGCGTCGGAATGACGCTGATCACCGGCAACGGCATCTGGGACGCGGCCGGCACCGCCATGATCGGCGTGCTGCTGGTGATCATCGCGATCGTCCTGGCGATCGAGACCAAGAGCCTGCTGCTCGGCGAGGGCGCCGAGGCGAAGGACGTGGCCGCGATCGAGCGGGCGGTCGTCGCCGGGCCCGAGGTCGAGCGGATCATCCACATGAAGACGCTCTACCTGGGCCCGGAGGAGCTGCTGGTGGCCGCGAAGATCGCGGTGCCGCCGTGCGAGAGCGCCGAGGCGCTGGCTCGGGGGATCAACGCCGTCGAGGTGCGGATCAGGCAGGCCGTCCCGGTCGCCCGGGTGATCTACCTGGAGCCGGACATCTTCTCGGTCGCGGCCGAGCGGGCCGGCACCGGCGCCGCCGCGCCCACGGCGGTCGTGGAGGCCGGATCGCCGACGGCGGTGTCGCCCACGGCGGACCCGGGCGCGGCGGCCCACCCGACGGCGGGCGCGGACGGCGAGAGCCGCGTCAGGAGCTGAGCGTGGAACCGCTGGACGGGGCGATCCGCGACTACGCCTGGGGTTCGCGCTCGGCGCTCGCGCACTTGCAGGGGCGGCCCACGCCCAGCGCCGGGCCGGAGGCCGAGCTCTGGCTGGGCGCTCACCCGGGCGCCCCGGCCACGGTGCGGCGCGACGGCGAGCCGGTGAGCCTGGCCGACCTGGTGGCCGCCGATCCCGGGCGGTGGCTCGGCGCGCGGGTCGTCGAGCGCTTCGGCGTCCGGCTGCCGTTCCTGCTCAAGGTCCTCGCTGCGGAATCTCCGCTGAGCCTGCAGGCGCACCCGGACGCGGCGCAGGCCCGCGCCGGGCACGCGGCCGACGCGCAGCGCCCCGCCGCGGAGCGCAACTACGCCGACCCGCACCACAAGCCGGAACTGCTGGTGGCGCTGTCGCCGTTCGAGGCGCTCTGCGGGTTCCGCGACCCGGCGGAGTCGGCCGGGGCGCTGGCGGCGTTCGGCGTACCGGCGCTGGAGCCGGTGGTGGCGGCGCTGCGGGGCGGCACGACGGGGCTGGCCGAGGCGGTCCGGCTGCTGCTGAGCTGGCCGCAGGCCGAGCGGTCCGCACTGGTGGCGGCGGTGGTGGCGGCGGACGTCGCCGGGCCCGACGCGGAGCTGGCCCGGTCCCTGGCCGCCGACTACCCCGGCGACCCGGGGGTGCTGGTGGCGCTGCTGCTCCACCACGTCCGGCTCGCGCCCGGCGAGGCGATCTGGATGCCGGCCGGCAACCTGCACGCCTACCTGCGCGGGCTGGGCGTGGAGGTGATGGCGGCCAGTGACAACGTGCTGCGCGGGGGGCTGACCCCCAAGCGGGTCGACGTCGACGAGTTGCTGCGGGTGCTCCGCTTCGAGGTGCTGGAGGACCCGCTGGTGGCCCCGCAGGAAGTGGCGGCCGGCGTGCTCCGCTGGCCGGTGCCCGTCGACGACTTCGCGCTGCATCGGGTGACGGTCGCGGGCGGCGTGCCGGTGCGGCTGGCGGTGCCGGGGCCCCGGGTGGTGCTCTGCCGGGCCGGGCGGCTCTCGGTTGACGACGGCCGGGGCGCGGTGGCGCTCGCGCCGGGGCAGGCGGCGGTCGGCGCGGCCGAGGCCGGCCCGTTGGTGCTGGCCGGCGCGGGTGAGGCGTACGTCGCCACCGCCGGACTCGACTGAGCCGTCACCCGTTCGGGGAAAGGCGGGCCGCAGCCTCCCGCCACATATCCGAAATTTCCGGAATGGCTTGACTTTCTGGTGTCGCGTCGTAAACATATGAGTACGCAGCGTCATCGCGACGAAGGTCCGAGAGCGCGCGGGGAACCAAACCGGGGGGATGCACGGGGCGGCCGAGCGTGGACGGGAAGACCGTTCACGACCGACCGCCCCGTGCGCTGTCGGCCCCGCGCGTAAGATGGAGGGTCGCGCAGCACTCCGTTCGTCCGACAGGAGCTTTCATGACCAGCACCCTCCCGGCCGCCACCAGCGGCGAGGCCCGGCCGAGCAGTCTCGCCGAGGGCGACTTCAAGGTGGCGGATCTGTCGCTCGCCGAGTTCGGCCGCAAGGAGATCCAGCTCGCCGAGCACGAGATGCCGGGCCTGATGGCGATTCGCCGCGAGTTCGCCGCGGCGCAGCCGCTGGCCGGGGCGCGGATCACCGGCTCGCTGCACATGACGATCCAGACCGCCGTGCTGATCGAGACCCTGGCCGCGCTCGGCGCGCAGGTCCGCTGGGCCTCGTGCAACATCTTCTCGACCCAGGACCACGCCGCCGCCGCGATCGTCGTCGGCTCCGAGGGCACCCCCGAGGCCCCGGCCGGCGTCCCGGTCTACGCCTGGAAGGGCGAGAGCCTCCAGGAATACTGGTGGTGCACCGAGCAGGCGCTGGCGTGGCCCGACGGCGAGGGCCCCAACATGATCCTCGACGACGGCGGCGACGCCACCCTGCTCGTGCACAAGGGCGTCGAGTTCGAGAAGGCCGGCGTGGTCCCGCCGGTCGAGTCCGCCGACTCCGAGGAGTACGCGGTCATCCTGGAGGTGCTGCACCGCTCCCTGGCCTCCGACGCCCAGCGCTGGACCCGGATCGCCGCCGGCATCAGGGGCGTGACCGAGGAGACCACCACCGGCGTGCACCGGCTCTACGAGATGCACCGCAACGGCACCCTGCTCTTCCCGGCCATCAACGTCAACGACTCGGTGACCAAGAGCAAGTTCGACAACAAGTACGGCTGCCGCCACTCGCTGATCGACGGCATCAACCGGGCCACCGACGTGCTGATCGGCGGCAAGATGGCCGTCGTGCTCGGCTACGGCGACGTGGGCAAGGGCTGCGCCGAGTCGCTGCGCGGCCAGGGTGCCCGGGTCGTGGTGACCGAGGTCGACCCGATCTGCGCCCTCCAGGCGGCGATGGACGGCTACCAGGTCGCCACCCTGGACGACGTGGTCGAGCAGGCCGACATCTTCGTCACCGCCACCGGCTGCTACGACGTGATCACCAACGAGCACATGGCCCGGATGAAGCACCAGGCCATCGTCGGCAACATCGGCCACTTCGACAACGAGATCGACATGGCCGGCCTGGCCAAGCGCTCGGACGTCGAGCGGGTCAACATCAAGCCCCAGGTCGACCTCTGGAAGTTCGCCGACGGGCACGCCATCATCGTGCTCTCCGAGGGCCGCCTGCTGAACCTGGGCAACGCCACCGGGCACCCGAGCTTCGTGATGTCGAACTCGTTCGCCAACCAGACGATCGCCCAGATCGAGCTCTTCACCAAGACCGAGGAGTACCCGGTCGGCGTCTACGTGCTGCCCAAGCACCTGGACGAGAAGGTGGCCCGGCTGCACCTGGGCGCGCTCGGCGCGAAGCTGAGCACGCTGACCAAGGAGCAGGCCGCCTACCTCGGCATCTCTCCGGAGGGCCCGTTCAAGCCCGAGCACTACCGCTACTGACCCGTCGACAGGGACCGGGGCCGCGAGCGCGGGCCCGGTCCCTCGCCCGTGGGCAGCCGACCGGTGACCCCCCGTCGGCTGCCCGTGGCCGATCGTGGTGACGAGATCCCCACGCCAGGGGATGCGGAGGACGGGTTTGCGGCAGTACCGTGCCGGATGACGCCGATCCCGGTGGCCGACGACCCGTCGGCGCTGGCCAGGGCGACGCCGATTCCTCCGAGACGAACGGGGATGGAAGTATCAATCCCATGAGAGCCCGGGTACTGGTGGTCGACGACGACCCCGCGCTTGCCGAGATGCTCGGCATCGTCCTGCGCAGCGACGGCTTCCTGCCCTCGTTCGTCGCCGACGGGGAGCGGGCGCTGGCGGCGTTCCGCGAGAGCCGACCGGACATCGTCCTACTCGACCTGATGCTGCCCGGCATGAGCGGCATCGACGTGGCACGGGCGATCCGGGCCGAGTCCGGCGTGCCGATCGTGATGCTCACCGCCAAGAGCGACACGGTCGACATCGTGCTGGGGCTGGAGTCCGGCGCGGACGACTACGTGGTCAAGCCGTTCAAGCCCAAGGAGTTGGTGGCCCGGATGCGGGCCCGGCTGCGCCGCGGCGAGGACGTGGCGCCGGAGCTGCTGACCATCGGGCCGCCCGGCAACCAGATCAGCATCGACGTGCCGGCGCACACCGTCAGCCGCAACGGCGAGGAGGTGAAGCTGACGCCGCTCGAGTTCGACCTGCTGGTCGCGCTCGCCCGTAAGCCGCGTCAGGTGTTCACCCGCGAGGTGCTGCTGGAGCAGGTCTGGGGTTACCGGCACGCCGCCGACACCCGGCTGGTCAACGTGCACGTGCAGCGGCTGCGGGCCAAGATCGAGCCGGACCCGGAGCGCCCGGAGATCATCCTGACGGTCCGGGGCGTCGGCTACAAGGCCGGCACCGGATAGCCTGGGTCACGCTGTGACCACCTCCCCGACCTCCGGTCGCGCCCCCGTCACCGCCCGGCCACCCGCCGCGCGGGAGCTGTGGCGCGTCCTGAGCGGTCGGGCGGCGCGGCTGGTCTCGGGCCTGCACCAGACCTGGCGCCGCTCGCTGCAGGTCCGGGTGGTCAGCATCACCCTGGCGACCTCCAGCCTGCTCGTCGGCGGGTTCGCGTACCTCATCGCCGACAAGATCACCACCATCCTGGTGGAGAACGCCGAGACCGACGTGCGGGCGCGGGTGAGCAGCGGCAGCGACTACGCGGCGAAGCAGTTCAGCCTCTACAGCCAGCCGCAGGAGGCCCAGCTGCAGGACACCATCGACGGCACGGTCAACTACCTGGCCGGCGGCGACCCGCAGCAGACCAGCGGGGTGGTGGTCGGGATCGTCGCCGACGGCTACACCGGGATCATCGAGCCGCGCTTCTCCCCGGACGTCGAGGTCCGGTCGCTGCTCAGCCGGGAGCTGCGGGCCGCGGTCGCCGGGGGCAGCATCGCCAGCCAGATCCGCACCGGCCGGCTGGCCGACGGCCCCACCAAATACCTGGTGTACGGCTCGCCGGTGCCGACCCGCTTCGGCCAGGTGGAGCTGTACTACCTCGTCCCGCTGACCCGGCAGGACGCCACCGCGGCGGACGCCCGCGCCACCGTGGTGGCCACGGGGGCGGCGCTGGTGCTCCTGCTCGGCCTGCTGGCCGCCCTGGTCACCCGGCTGGTGGTGACGCCCGTGCGGGTCGCCGCCCGCACGGCCCAGCGGCTCTCCGCCGGCCTGCTCGACCAGCGGATGGTGGTCGACGGGGAGGACGACCTGGCGCTGCTGGCCGCCTCGTTCAACCAGATGGCGACCAACCTGCAACGGCAGATCCTCCGGCTGGAGGAGATGTCGCGGTTGCAGCGCCGGTTCACCTCCGACGTCTCCCACGAGCTGCGCACCCCGCTGACCACGGTCCGGATGGCCGCCGACCTGATCTTCGCCGAGCGCGACGAGTTCGACCCGGCGGTGGCCCGCAGCGCCGAGCTGCTCCAGGCCGAGCTGGACCGCTTCGAGGAACTGCTCACCGACCTGCTGGAGATCAGCCGCTTCGACGCCGGGTTCGCCATGCTGGACGCCGAGCCCACCGACCTGGTGCCGGTGGTGCACCGGGTCGCCGACCGGCTCGCCGGGTTGGCGCAGCGGGTCGGGGTGACCATCGAGCTGGACGTGCCCGACGCCCCGGTGATCGCCGAGGTGGACCCGCGCCGGGTCGAGCGGGTGCTGCGCAACCTGGTCGGCAACGCCGTCGAGCACGGCGAGGCCCAACCCGTCCTGATCACCCTGCGGCACGACCAGACGGCGGTCGCGGTCACCGTCCGCGATCACGGGGTGGGGCTGCGGCCCGGCGAGGAGAAGCTGGTCTTCAACCGGTTCTGGCGGGCCGATCCGTCCCGCGCCCGGCAGACCGGGGGGACCGGCCTCGGTCTCTCCATCAGCCTCGAGGACGCCCGGCTGCACGGCGGCTGGCTGGAGGCCTGGGGCGCTCCGGGCCAGGGCGCCCAGTTCCGGCTCACCCTGCCCGCGCGGGCCGGCGACCGGCTGACCGGCTCCCCGCTGCGCCTGGTCCCCGCCGACGCCGCCCCGCCCTTCGGCGGCCCCCGCAGCGGCGGGCCGCTGGCCATCGGACCGGGCAGCGAGGGCGCGCTGGCCGTCGGCCCGGCGCCAATCGTTGCCGACCGGGCCGAGGTGAGCTCGTGACGTCCCGCCGACGACCGCGCGGAGCTGCCGTCGTGACGCCGCGCCGCCGACTCGCCGCCGCCCTCGCCGGGGCGCTCCTGCTCGCCGGGGCGACCGGCTGCGGCATCCCGAATGAGTCCGAGGTCAAGGTCGACGGGCAGGTGGCCGCCGGCAAGTCGGGCTCGTCGAGTTTCCAGCGGGACGAGCCGCCGAGCCAGAAGGCCAGCGGCACCGACCGGATCACCTTCGTGACGAACTTCCTCGCGGCGGCGGCGGGCGAGGCGGACCGGGCCTACTACCGGGTCAAGCAGTTCGTCGCCCCCGACGGGCGCAGCCAGATCCAGGAGAAGCAGCCCTCCGAGGTGGCCCTGACCGTGGTGCGGCTGCGCGAGACCCCGGTGATCACCGAGACCACCGACGGCATCCAGGTCACCATCCGGGTGCAGCAGGTCGGCCTGCTGCGCGCCGACGGCACGCTGGTCCCGCCGGTGGCCACCGAGTCGGAGTACCGGTTCAGGCTCAGCGCCGCCCAGGAGGACAAGCCGGACGCCGGGTGGTACGTCACCGACCCGCCGCCGAACGTCCTGCTGGTCAGCGACGACGCGCTGCGCCGGTACTACCGGACCCACCCGGTCTACTTCTGGAACTCCGACCGCACCCGGCTGGTGCCCGACCAGCGCTACCTGCCGCTGACCGTGCCGGACGAGCGGCGCGTCACCGAGGTGGTGAAGTGGCTCACCGCCGGGCCGCCGGAGTGGCTGGAGCCGGGTGCCGGCCGGCTGCCCGACGGCACCCGACTGATCAACAACGCGACCGAGACCGACGGGCAGTGGGAGGTCAACCTCGACATGCCCGTCGACGCGGACGACAAGCGGGTCGAGCAGTTCGTCGACCAGCTCGCCTGGTCGCTGCCCGAGCTGGACGGCGCGTTGGAGCTGAAGATCCACAACCAGTCCCGCAAGAAGGTCTCCGACCTCGCCGCGCACCGTGAGGCCCGCCCGGCGTACCCGCTGACGGCCGATCCGCAGCGGTTCTGCGTCTACGACGGGGCGATCCACCCGCTCAACTTCCCCGGCGAGGCCAGCGGCCCGGTGCCGGTCATCCAGGCCGTCAACCGGGGCGTCGTCTCGGCCGGGCTCAGCCGGACCGCCGACGGCCTGCTGGCGGCCCTGGTGACCGCCGGGCCGGACGGCCGCCGCCGGCTCACGGTCGGCGCGGGCGCGGTGCCGGTCAGCGTCTTCCAGCAGAGCCCCCGGTCGTACGCCTCGATGGGGCGGCCGGTCTGGCTGCGCTCGCTCAGCCCGGACCGCCCGCAGGGGCTGGTGGTGGCCGAGGGCCGGCTGCACCGCTTCGACGGCACCGCCCAGCTCCGGCCGGTGCCGCTGACCGCCCAGGGCGCGGTGACGGCGGTGGCGCTCTCCCTGGACGGGCACCGCCTCGCGGCGATCGTCGGCGGCGCGCTCTACGTCGCGGCGGTCAACCTCAACGGCGGGGTGGTCTCCGTGGGCCCGGCCCGCCGGCTGGCCACCTCGCTGACCGACCTCTCCGCCGTGGACTGGGCGGGGGAGAACATCCTGGACCTGGCCGGCTCGGTGGGCCGGCCGGCGATCTACGAGATCAGCGTGGACGGCGCGCTGGAGACGGCGCTGCGCAAGGACGTCGGCGCCCGGGTCAGCCACCTGTCGGCGTACCCGGTCAACCTGGTGGTGCCGTTCTCCAACGCCAACCTGATGTACGAGGCGAACGGGGTCGCGTACCGCAACAACCTGTTCGACACGATCAAGCGGGACCAGGTGTTGGAGGTCACCCCGCCGCAGGACGGGGCGCGGGCCGGCAACCCCACCGCCCCCTTCTTCCTCTACTGACGGCGGGCGCGGTGCGCGGCGTCGGCGGGCTCTGGGCGGACCTCACCGACCTGGTGCTGCCGACGGGGTGCGCCGGCTGCCGGGAGCGGGCGGCGGCCACCCGGCACGGGTTCTGCCCCGGCTGCGTGGCGGCGCTGGAGGCGCTGCGCCCCGGCCCCGTACGCCCGACCCCGGCCCCGGCCGGGCTGCCGCCCTGCGTCGCGCTCGGCCCGTACGGCGGGGTGCTGCGGGAGGCGCTGCTGGCGTACAAGGAGCGGGGCCGGCACGGGCTGGCCCGGCCGCTGGGCGGGCTGCTGGCGGAGGTGGTGGCCGAGGCGGTGGGCGGGCCCCGGCCGGTGCTGCTGGTCCCGGTGCCGGACACGGCGGCGGCGGCCCGCGCCCGCTACGGCGACCACCTGGGCCGGCTCGCCCGGCACGCGGCGGTGCGGCTGCGCCGCGCCGGCTGGCCGGTACGGGTGTCCCGGCCGCTGCGGGCCTCGCCCCGGCCGGACTCGACCACCCTGGACCAGGCGGCCCGCGCGCGGGCCGCCCAGGGCGCCTTCCGGGCCCGCCCCGGGGCCGCCGGGCGGCCCCGCCCCGGGGCGGCGACGCCGGTGGTCGTGCTCCTCGACGACATCGTGACCACCGGGGTCACCCTGGCCGCCGCCGCCCGGGTGCTGCGCGGGGCCGGCCTGCCGCCCACCGTCGCCGCCGTGCTGGCGGCGACGCGGAAACGCCACCGGTCGTAACCGGTCGTGCCGCTTTTTTTCCCGTGCGTTAACGGCCTGTGAGAAACCTGAAGCTTTGCGCGGCGGGGGTGACTCGGAGGCGCGCAGGGGTTAGCGTTTTCTTGTCGGGGGTAGGAAGAAATTCCCACCAGCCCCCGGCGGTGAGAGGAGGTGCAGCCGCACTGACCCGGTCGACGCCGACGGGATCTCCCGACCAGGGCGGGCGACCGGGATTTCCGGATCGAAGGCCATCCGACGAGGGAGGTCCAGATGGACATCGTGGTCAAGGGCCGTAACGTGGAGGTCCCGGAGCACTACCGGGTGCACGTCGCGGAGAAGCTCGCCAAGATCGAACGGTACGATCACAAACTTATTCGTGTTGATGTCGAGTTGTTCCACGAGCGGAATCCCCGCCAGTCCGACCATTGCCAGCGGGTCGAGATAACGTGCATTTCCCGTGGTCCGGTGATTCGGGCCGAAGCCTGCACCGACGATTTCTACAGCGCGCTCGACGCCGCGATCGCCAAGCTCGACAACCGACTGCGCCGGGCGGCGGACCGCCGCCGGGTCCACCGGGGCCGACACGCGCCGATCTCCGTGGCGGAGGCCACCGCCGACCTGCCGGTGGCGGTCCTGGACACCCCCGTCGCGGCCCTCGACGGCGCGGGCGCGGGCACGGCGACCGCCGTCGCCGAACGGGTCGAGGAGGAGCACGACGACCAGCCCTGGCACATCGCCCGCGCGAAGGTCCACCCCGCCGAGCCGATGACCGTCGACGACGCCCTGTTCCAGATGGAACTGGTCGGGCACGACTTCTATCTCTTCCACGACAAGGAGTCCGGCCGCCCCAGCGTCGTCTACCGCCGGCACGCCTACGACTACGGCATCATCTCCCTCGACGCCTGATCCCGGCCCGCCGCGCCGGCCCGGCGGTGGTGTGGCCCACCCACACCGCCGCCGGACCGGTCAGCGCAGGCCGCCGCCGGACCGGTCAGCAGGCCGCCGCCGGACCGGTCAGCGCAGGCCGGTGGGGAGCAGGGCGAAGACGAGGTCGTCGAGGCGGGTGCCGGCCGGGCCGGGCAGGCGGCCCACCAGCAGCCCCTCGCGGTGGAAGCCGACCCGCTCCAGCACCCGGTGCGAGGCGCTGTTCTCCGGCACCGTGCCGGCGGTCAGCCGGGCCAGCCCGGCCGGCCCGAACGCCCAGCCGGCGAGCAACCGGACGGCCCGGGTGGCGTGCCCCCGGCCCCGCCACGCCGGCAGCAACGCGTAGCCCACCGAGCCCTCGCCGGCGCTCGCGTCGGTTATCGACAGCCCGCAACTGCCCGCCGGCTCGCCCGTCGCCGCGTCGACGATCAGCAGCCGGGCGATGTCGCCGGTCAGCCAGTTGCTCTCCGCGTCCCGGCAGCGGCGCTGGACCGCCTCCCGCGTCGGCGGCACCGGCGGTGCCTGGTTCGCCACCACCTCGGGCCGGGTGTGCAGCCGGAACATCAGCTCCGCGTCGTCGGGGGCGAGCCGGCGCAGGGTCACCACGCCGTCGGTGAGCCGGCCGTCGGGCAGGTCGGGCAGCGCCCGGGTCGTCGGGCCGGGCGGGTCGTCGGCCAGTCGTACCCAGCAGAGCAGGTCGTGCCGGCCGCCGCCGGAGCGGTCCGGGCTCGCCGCCCGGCGTACCCCCTCGGGGTGGAAGCCGGCGGCGAGCGCGACCCGCTGGCTGGCCGCGTTCTCCGCGCGGGTGAGCAGCTCCAGCCGGGCCGTGCCGTGCGCGAACGCCGCCGTGGCCAGCGCCCGGGTCGCGGCGGTGGCCACGCCGCGACCACGGGCGGCCGGCGTCACCCAGTAGCCGATCTCCGCCTGCGTCCGCGCCGGCACCGGGTTGCTCAGGCCGACGCAGCCGAGCAGCCGGCCGGTCGCCGGGTCCGCGACCGCGTACGCGACCCCGCCGGCGGCCCGGGCCGCCGGGGCGCCCTCGGTGATCCACGACCGGGCGTCGGCCTCGGTGTACGGACTGGGCACCCCGGAGATGAACCGCTGGGTCAGCGGGTCGGCGCAGGCCGTCGCCGTCGCCGCGAGGTCGTCGAGGTGGAACGGCCGCAGCCGGACCCCGTCGCCCTCGACGACGTCGGGCAGCGCGCTCACGCCAGGTCCTCGGGGAGCAGGGCGGCGACCCAGGCGTCGGCCCGGTCGCCGGCGCGGGTGGGCAGCGCCGCTCGGGCGACGCCCTCCATGGTGAAGCCGACCTTCTCCGCCACCCGCCGGGAGGCGGTGTTGCCGACCAGCGCCCGCCACTCGACCCGGGCCAGGCCGAGGCTGGTGAAACCCCAGGCGGCCAGGGCAGCGGTCGCCGCCGGCATGTACCCGCGCCCCCGGGCGTGCGGCGCGGTCATGAAGCCGACCGAGCCCTGCACCGGGTCGGCGGCGGCGATCCGCAGGTCGACCGAGGCGACGTAGCGGTCGTCGCCGTCGGCGACGGTGAAGTACGCCCCGGTGCCGCGCGCCCACGCCAGGTCGGCGACGTCCCGCTTGAAGCCCTCGGCATGCGCCCGCTGGTACGGCTGCGGCACGGTGCTCCACCGGGCGGTGTCCGGGTCGCGGCAGGTCTCGGCGATGGCGTCCAGGTCGCGCTCCTCGATCGGCCGCAGCCGCAGCTCCTCGTCGCCGACGGTGGCGAAGAGGACGGGCTGGGGGCGGCCGAAGACCGCCGCCCGGCGGGCCAGCAGGGTTCCCGGCCCGGCCGGGTCCGGCGCGCCCGGTGCCTGCGGCGCGCCCGGCGCGCCCGGCGCGTCCGGTGCCTGCGGCGCGGGCAGGTCGGCGGGGAGCAGGGAGCCGACCCAGGCCTCCGGTCGCCCGCCGGGCGACGGGTGGGCCAGCCGCAGCTCGCCGTCGACCCGGAACCCGGCGCGCAGCGCGGCCAGCCGGGAGGCGTGGTTGCCGATCTCGGCCTGCCAGATCAGCCGGCGCAGCCGCAGCGCGTCGAAGGCCCACCGGGCGAGCACCCGGACCGCCCGGGTGGCGACGCCCCGGCCGCGCGCCCACGGCGCCACCCAGTAGCCGATCTCGCCGGTCTCCAGCGCCGGGGTGACCACGACCAGCCCGCAGGAGGCCAGCAGCTCGCCGGTGGCGGCGTCGCAGACCGCGAACGGGGCGCCGGTGCCGTCCCGCCACGCGGCCTCGCTGAAGTCGGTGACGAAGCCGCAGGCGTGTTCGGGCAGGTAGGGGCGAGGTACGGTGGTCCAGCGCTGAATGTCCGGATCCTGGCAGGCCCGGTGCACGGCGTCCGCGTCGGCCGCCTGCCAGGGCCGCAGCAGCAGCCCGTCCTCGATGAGTTCCACAGGGGGTTCCACCCGAGCCATCGTGCCGGACCGTTCGCGCTGGGCGTAACCAAATTACCCACCGCCGGCCCCGCAGCCCGAGTGTTATGTCGCTTTCGGCGAATCAGAGCGCCGCCACCAGTGACCATCGGGCCGACGGAGCGCCTACGATGGGTCGAGACTGTCTAGGGGAGCGTTGATCCGTGTCGATTCTGGAAAAGGTCCTTCGCGCCGGCGAGGGTCGCATGGTGCGCCGGCTGAAGGCCATCGCCAACGCCGTCAACTCGATCGAGGACGACTACGTCAACCTCACCGACGATGAGCTACGCGCCCTCACCGACCAGTACCGCGAGCGGCTCGCCGACGGCGAGACCCTCGACGACCTGCTGCCGGAGGCGTTCGCCACGGTGCGCGAGGCGGCGGCCCGGGTGCTCGGCCAGCGGCCGTACGACGTGCAGGTGATGGGTGGGGCGGCGCTGCACTTCGGCAACATCGCCGAGATGAAGACCGGTGAGGGCAAGACGCTGACCTCGGTCATGGCGGTCTACCTCAACGCGCTCTCGGGCAAGGGCGTGCACGTGGTCACGGTGAACGACTACCTGGCCCAGCGCGACGCCGCCTGGATGGGCCGGGTGCACGAGTTCCTCGGCCTCACCGTCGGCGTGGTGCTGCCCAACCGGCCGGCGGTCGAGCACCGCGCGGCGTACGAGTGCGACATCACCTACGGCACCAACAACGAGTTCGGCTTCGACTACCTGCGCGACAACATGGCCTGGTCGAAGGACGAGCTGGTCCAGCGCGGCCACAACTTCGCGGTGGTCGACGAGGTCGACTCGATCCTGATCGACGAGGCCCGCACCCCGCTGATCATCTCCGGCCCGGCCGAGCACTCGGCCCGGTGGTACGGCGAGTTCGCCGGCGTGGTGGCCCGGTTGCAGCCCGGCAAGGACGGCGAGGGCGACTACGAGGTCGACTACGCCAAGCGCACCATCGCGGTCACCGAGCGCGGCGTGGCCAAGGTGGAGGACCGCCTCGGCATCGACAACCTCTACGAGTCGGTGAACACCCCCCTCGTTGGCTACCTGAACAACGCGATCAAGGCCAAGGAGCTCTACAAGCGCGACAAGGACTACATCGTCAGCGACGGCGAGGTCCTGATCGTCGACGAGTTCACCGGTCGCATCCTGCACGGCCGCCGCTACAACGAGGGCATGCACCAGGCGATCGAGGCCAAGGAGGGGGTGGAGATCAAGCAGGAGAACCAGACCCTGGCCACCATCACCCTGCAGAACTACTTCCGCCTCTACGAGAAGCTCTCCGGGATGACCGGCACCGCCCAGACCGAGGCGGGCGAGTTCAACAAGGTCTACAAGGTCGGGGTGGTCACCATCCCGACCCACCGGCCGATGGTCCGCCTGGACCTCCCCGACGTCATCTACAAGACCGAGAAGGCCAAGTTCAACGCGGTCGTCGACGACATCGCCGAGCGGCACCACGCCGGCCAGCCGGTGCTGGTCGGCACGGTCTCGGTGGAGAACTCCGAGATCATCTCGCAGCTGCTGCGCCGCCGGGGCATCCCGCACTCCGTGCTGAACGCCAAGTTCCACGCCAAGGAGGCGGAGATCGTCGCCCAGGCCGGGCGCAAGGGCGGGGTCACCGTGGCCACCAACATGGCCGGCCGAGGCACCGACATCCTGCTGGGCGGCAACCCCGAGTTCCGCGCCGCCGACGAGCTGCGCCAGCGCGGCCTCGACCCGGCGGAGAACGAGGAGGAGTACGCCAAGGCCATGGAGGAGGTGCTGCCCAAGTGGAAGCAGACCTGCGAGGCCGAGGCGGAGGAGGTCGCCGCCGCCGGCGGGCTCTACGTGCTGGGCACCGAGCGGCACGAGTCCCGGCGCATCGACAACCAGCTGCGCGGTCGGGCCGGCCGGCAGGGTGACCCGGGCGAGTCCCGCTTCTACCTCTCCCTGCAGGACGAGCTGATGAAGCGCTTCCGGGCCGGCGCGGTCGAGGCGGTGATGGAGCGCTTCAACATCCCGGAGGACGTGCCCATCGAGTCGAAGATGGTCACCCGCCAGATCAAGAGCGCCCAGGCCCAGATCGAGGGCCAGAACGCCGAGATCCGCAAGAACGTCCTGAAGTACGACGAGGTGCTCAACAAGCAGCGCCAGGTCATCTACGCCGAGCGCCTGCGGGTGCTCAACGGCGAGGACCTCTCCGACCAGGTCCGCAACATGATCGACGACGTGGTCGGCGCGTACGTGGTGGGTGCCACCAGCGACGGCTACGCCGAGGACTGGGACCTCGAGCAGCTCTGGACCAGCCTCAAGCAGCTCTACCCGGTGGGCGTCACCCTGGAGGAGCTGGAGGAGGAGGTCGGCTCCCGCGCCGGCATGGACCAGGACTTCCTGGTCGCCCGCCTCAAGGAGGACGCGCACGCCGCGTACGACCGGCGTGAGGAGCAGCTCGGCGAGGAGGGCACCCGTCAGCTCGAGCGGATGGTGATGCTCCAGGTCATCGACCGTAAGTGGCGTGAGCACCTCTACGAGATGGACTACCTCCAGGAGGGCATCAGCCTGCGGGCGTACGCCCAGCGCGACCCGGTGGTGGAATACCAGCGCGAGGGCTTCGACATGTTCGCCACCATGATGGACGGCATCAAGGAGGAGACGGTCGGCTTCCTCTACAACCTGGAGGTCCAGGTCCAGGAGGAGGAGCCCGAGGCCGCCGCCGACGAGGTCGAGCTGCTGGAGAAGCCGGTGGAGATCCGGGCCAAGGGCCTGGGCCGCGCTCCCGCACAGCAGGGCCTGCAATACTCCGCGCCCGCCATCGACGGCGAGGCGGGTGCCGGCTCGGTCGTCGTGGAGCGGCCCGAGGAGCAGGCCCCGCCGGTGCGGGCGCCCCGCTCGGAGAAGCCGGCCCGGCCGGCGGCCCCGCCCGCCACCGAGGCGTCGCGTCGACCGGCCGCCTTCGGCGGCAGCGGGCAGGCCGTCGCGGCCAGCTCCGCCCGTCGCACCGCCCCGGGCCAGGCGACCGCAAGCGGCGGCCCGTCGCGCAACGCGCCCTGCCCCTGCGGCTCCGGCCGCAAGTACAAGCGCTGCCACGGCTCCGCCAACGGCGGCAACTGACCGACCGACTGCTACAAACGGGCCCCGGCGACCGCCGGGGCCCGTTCCGTCTTCCCGCTGCCGCTGCCGCTGCCGCTGCCGCTGCCGCCCCGCCCCACCGCTGCCGCTACCGCTACCGCTACTGCTGCCGTTGCCGCTGCCGCCGCCCGCTGCCGCCCGCCCCGTCGCGCCTCGTCGTCCGCTGCCGGGCCTGCTCACTCGCCGGCCGGGGGTTTGATCGACTTCGTATGCGGCACGCGGGGGCAACGTCGGCCGGGCAAGCCGCCACGTGCCGCACATGAAGTCGATCACGAACCGCAGGCGGGTGCGGCGCGGTCAGACCACCTGCAGGACGGTGCAGAGCCACCGGCCGCGCCGGTGTTCCAGGCGTACCGCCAGGGCCCAGGTGCGCCCGGCGGCGCCGGAGAGGACGGCGGCGGCCTCCACCGCGGCGGGACGGGGCTCGCAGAGCCGCAGCCGGCGCAGCCGCACGGTCGGCCGGGTCGAGCGGCGGCGGACCGGGCCGGTGTTGGCCGCCGCCCTGGTCAACGCGTCGACCACGTCGGCCGAGCAGGCCGGCTCGCTCAACGGGCGGATCTGCCCGAGCGGACGGTACCCGTTGAGGACCTCCAGGCAGGTGGAGACGAAGCGCTGGACGGCGCGGGTCGCCTCGGGGGTGGCCGTGACCAGCGCGGTGAGCGGCGGGGCCGGCGCGGCGGCCCTGCCGGGGGTGGGGCGGGGGTCGCGCGGTCGCCCGCCGAGGGGCGGGCGGGGGTCGTGCGGGCGGCCTCCGGGGCGGGCGGGGGCGCGGCGGTGCGCCTCGAAGAGGTCGAGGGCCAACTGGGCGGCGACCGGCCGGGGCCAGCCCTCGGCCGGTTCCTCGGTGAACGGCGGGTCGAGCGGGGGCGCCGGCCGCACCCGGACCGGTGGACGGAGGGGCCCGGGTCGGCGGGAATCGATCATCTGTAACCCCCAAAGCTTGCGTTTGCTTTCGTTTGCCTCCGACAGCTTCGATTCTCGGACAGGGCGGGGCCGGGGTCAATGCCTGGGGCGAGGAGAGCGCTACTCGCCGTCGCGGTCGGTCAACGGATTGCCCCGGACCCACTCGGCGGTCTCGGCGTACTTGTGCTGGATGTACTCCTCCAGCCGGGCGCGCTCGACCCGCCACTGCCCCCGACCGCCGATCTTGATCGCGGGCAGTTCGCCGCTGCGCACCATGTGGTACACCTGCGAGTCCGACACGTTGAGCTCGGCGGCCACGTCGGAGAGCAGCAGGAACCTCGGCTCCACGGAAACTCCCGGTGTTGGGGTCGTTTGCTTCAGTTTGCCATCCGGTGCCGACACCGCCGCGCAGCGTCGGCCCAGCTCCGCGCCGTGCCGCCCGCGCGGCAACCTTCCGCCCCGGTGGGTGCGCGGTGTATGACGGTCACGGCGTACGGCATGATCGGCGCCCGGGTCGGCGCACGTCGGCCCGGAGGTGGAGCGGGGGAGACGACCGGTGACCGACGAGCTTGTCCGGGTGTACGTGCCGGCCATCGTGCCGATGCTGGCCCGCCTCCCCGAGCAGGGGCTGCCCGAGGCCGACGCCCACGCCGTGACCCCCGCGCTGCGCGAGTGGTACGCGGAGGGCGACGAGGAGGAGTTGGAGTACGTCGCGTTCGTCCGGGCCGCCCAGGATGCCCTGCTGCTGCTCCGCAACGACCCGGCCGCGCCCCGCCGCCGCGTCGTGATCTCCGTCGACGTACCCGCCTCGGCGCTGCGCCGCACCGACGACGAGCTCGGCTCCAGCGCGGTCCGGCTGGTCCGGCCGGTCCCCGTCACGGCGGTCGCCGCGCTGCACGTCGACGGCGACGACGCCCGCGACGACGTGGCCGCCGCCGCCTCGGTGGCCGCCGAGGCCCTCGCCGGCGACCCGGACGCCCAGTTCACCGTGGACGGGGCGGAGGATCACGACCTGGAGTGGTACGACTCCACCGAGCTGGAGCAGTTGCTGCGCGCCGCGTCCTGAGGGTGTGGCGCGTCCTGAGGACCGCGGCGCGTCCTGAGGGGCCTGGCGCAGCGTGGCGCGGGCGCTGTGCCTCTCGGGCGCTGCCCCCTCTCGCACTGCCCTCTCGGCGGCCGTGACCGGGCCGCTCAGCGGGTGGGCGCTGGCTCGGTGGCCTCGTCGGTGGCCTCGTCGTTGGCGTCGTCGTCGACCGGAGCGGGGCCCAGGGTGCGGCCGAAGGCGATCAGCGCGGTCAGCGCGCCGACGAAGAGCACCCAGATCCCGTTGTCGATCCGGGAGGTGCCCAGCGAGGTCTGGGCCACCGCGTCGGCCTCGCTCAACGCGCCGGCCAGATCGAGCAGCGACCGTCCGCCCACCCGAATGATGATCTCAGCGAGCAGCAGGAGCAGGCCGGGCCCGGCCCCGGCCAGCAGGTAACCGGGCCAGCGGGGGGACTGGGCGGCCGGGTCGTACCGCCGCGCGCGCCGCCGGGCCCAGGTGAGGTAGCCGAAGGCCAGTAGCCCGGCCAGTAGCCCGGCCAGCAGGGACTCCGTCCGGGACACCCACTTCGCGGCGGAGATCAGCGACTCCTGGGTGTCGCCCGCGCCGAAGAGGCCGGAGAGCGGGTCGCGGGCCCGGCTGAACGCCACCACGAAGATCAGTGTGCCGAGCGCGGCGGTGACGACCGCGCCCGCGACCCGGCTGCTGCCGGCCCCGGCCACCGCGCCGCCGATGATCGCCGCCGCGGCGGCGCTGCCGGCGATCACGTTGGTGGTCGAGTTGTCGAAGTAGGTCAGGTTGATCACCAGGGCCGCGACCAGCCCGACCAGCAGGCCGGCGCCGACCGCGACGACGAAGCGCAGGGTGGCCCGGTCGATACCGCGCCGCGCCAGCAAATTGGTCGCCGCGAGGGCGACCGCCGCGCCGGCCACCAGCGCGGCCGAGATGACCCCGGGCAGTGCGAACGCGGAGAGGCTGATCGCGGTGACCCCCGCCTCGGCGGAGGTGATCGCCGCGCGGGTCGACCAGAGCATCGCGGCCAGCCAACCCACGGCCAGCGCCGCCAGCACGACGGCCCCGGGGGCGCGCGTCGGCGTCGTACCCCCGTCTGCGGCTGTGGTCGGCCCGGCGCGGTCGTCGCCCGCCCAACGGGCCTCGGCGGAGGTGCTGGGCTGCGCTGCCGCCGGGCCGGCGCGGTCGCCACTGGGCGTGCCGGCCGGGGTGCTGGGCTGCGGTGCGGCGGGCTGCGGTGCGGCGGCCGACGCGGCGGGGCCCGGCTGGTCGGCCTCGGCCGGGGCGTCCCGCACCGGCTGGTCCGGCTCCGCGGCGGTGGAGCTGCCGGGCTGGTTGCTCATCGTGTCCCCTTCGCGACGCCACGCCCGAAGGTCGGCCGGCTCTGGCGGCGCGGGGCGGGGCTGGTCACCGGCCATCCAGGGTACGCGTCGCCCGGGCCCCGCCTCCCATCCGAATCCCGCCGCCGCGCCGGACCTGCCGACAAACCCGACACATGCCGCCTCCGGGGCATGGTCCGCTGGGTCGCCCCAACCCCAAGGTGATCGATGCATCGCCATGCCGGTCGTTGGGTGCCCTTCTTGTCGCCAGGACGACAAGAAGGGCGCCCAAAGGTGGTGGCCCCTCGCGCCGAGGAGCCGCCCGCCCTGCGGCGGCGGCCTGCTGGCCCGTCCTCCCGCCGACGCGCTTGGCGTCGGCTCGGGCGGAGGCGCTTGGCGTCGGCTCGGGCGGGGCGTTCGGCGACGCGGTGGCGCGGGCGACGCGGTGGCGTTCGGCGACGCGGTGGCGCGGTGGCGTGCGCGACGCGGTCAGGCGGCGACGCGGGGGCGCGGGGGGCGACGGGCGAGTGAGTGATCGTAAGGAGCCGTCGGCCTTGAGAGTGGATTCCGTCACTACGAGAGCCGCCCGGTCGACGATTCGCAGGGAGCGGTCGGCCAAAGGGGCGGTGGAGCGGGGCCGGGGTGGGGCGGCGCGGGGGGCCGCGCGTGGGAGAATCGGCGGCAGGTCCCGCCGCCGCGACCGGCCCCACCGCGCGGTGCCCGGCGACCGGCCGCCCCGGCCGGCGTCCTGCGGGTCCGATTCCGCCACCGAGCCACCGCAGCCGAGATCGCCAGGAGCCTCCGATGGACGCCGTGTTCTCCGTACCCGAGCCGCGCAACGAGCCGGTCCGCACCTACGAGCCGGGCAGTGCCGACCGGGAGCGGCTGCAGCGGCGGCTGACCGAGCTGGCCGCCGAGCGCATCGACCTGCCGATGACCGTCGCCGGCCGGCAGCGGATGGCCGGCGGCGAGTCGATCGACGTGGTGCAGCCGCACCGGCACGCGCACGTGCTCGGCGTCACCGGGCACGCCACCCACGACGATGCCCGCGCCGCCGTCCGGGCCGCCAAGGAGGCCGCCCCGATGTGGCGGGCGCTGCCGTTCGAGGAGCGCGCGGCGATCTTCCTGCGCGCCGCCGAGCTGCTGGCCGGGCCCTGGCGGGACACCCTCAACGCGGCGACCATGCTCGGTCAGTCCAAGACGGTCGTGCAGGCCGAGATCGACGCGGCCTGCGAGCTGATCGACTTCCTCCGGTTCAACGTGAGCTTCGCCCGGGGCCTGCTGGAGGAGCAGCCGCTCTCCTCGCCCGGGGTGTGGAACCGCTTCGACCACCGCCCCCTGGAGGGCTTCGTCTACGCGGTCACCCCGTTCAACTTCACCGCCATCGCCGCCAACCTGCCCTCCGCGCCGGCCCTGGTCGGCAACACGGTGGTCTGGAAGCCGGGCCCGACCCAGCAGTTCGCCGCGCACTTCACCATGCGGCTCTTCGAGGCGGCCGGCCTCCCGCCCGGTGTGATCAACATGGTCACCGGTCGGGGCGAGGAGGTCTCCGACGTGGTGCTGGCCGACCCGGACCTGGCCGGCATCCACTTCACCGGCTCCACGAAGGTCTTCCAGCAGCTCTGGCGCACCGTGGGGGAGAACATCCACCGCTACCGGGGCTACCCCCGGCTCGTCGGGGAGACCGGCGGCAAGGACTTCGTGGTCGCCCACTCCAGCGCCGACGCCGACGCGCTGCACACCGCGCTGATCCGGGGGGCGTACGAGTACCAGGGCCAGAAGTGCTCGGCGGCCTCCCGGGCGTACGTGCCGAGGTCGATCTGGGAGGGTGGGCTGCGCGACCGGCTGGCCGCCACCGCGGAGTCGCTGACCTACGGCGACGTGACCGACTTCGGCAACTTCGGCGGCGCGGTGATCGACGCCAGGGCGTTCGACCGGCACACCGCCGCGCTGGAGCTGATCAACGGTGACGCCTCCTGCACCGTGCTGGCCGGCGGCACCGCCGACGACTCCGTCGGCTGGTTCGTCCGCCCGACGCTCTTCGAGTGCGCCGACGCGGCGCACGAGACGTTCACCACCGAGTACTTCGGGCCCATCCTGGGCGTGCACGTCTTCGACGACGCCCGCTTCGACGACGTCGTGGCCCAGGCCGAGTCGATCGCCCCGTACGCGCTGACGGGGTCGATCTTCGCCACCGATCGCCGGGTGGTCGACGCGGTGGCCGAGCGGATGCGGTACGCGGCCGGCAACTTCTACATCAACGACAAGCCCACCGGGGCGGTGGTGGGGCAGCAGCCCTTCGGCGGCGCGCGGGCCAGCGGCACCAACGACAAGGCCGGCTCGTGGCACAACCTGGTCCGTTGGATGTCCCCCCGGACGATCAAGGAGACCTTCGTCCCACCGACCGACCACACGTACCCCCACATGGGCTGACGCTCCCGGCGGAGGGCTCCCGCGCTCCGCGCGGGGCCCGCCGCGCGGGCGGCGGGGGCCCTCGGTGCGGTGCGTGAGCGCTCCCTCAACGGACTGTCGCCGGCCGACAGTGCACATAGGAAGACCCCGGAGGTGGCGAAAACGTCAAATCCTGGACGTCGGGTCTGCAAAGTGGCAGCGTAATGGGCATGGCGGATTCCGGAGTGAACCCTACGGCGGCGGCCCTCCTCGGGCTGCTCCACGAGGGTCCCATGACAGGCGGTCAACTGATGGCCGCCGCCGAGCGCAAGCTCGCCCCGTATTGGTCGATGACACGCAGCCAGGTCTACCGGGAGCTCCCGGTGCTGGCCGAGCGCGGTCTGGTGCGGCTGGGCAAGCCCGGCCCCCGGTCCAGTCAGCCGTACGCGATCACCGCGGCGGGAAAACGGACATTTTCCCGCTGGTTGGCCGAGGAGCCGGGGCGGGACACCATCCGCAACCCGATCGCCCTGCGGATCGCCTTCGGCGGCCTGCACTCGCCCGCCCAGTTGCGTACCCTCCAGGCCGCCGCGAACGAGTACCACAGCGAGGCGCTGGCCCGGGTGCGCGAGCAGGTCAAGAACGCCAAGAAGGAGGGCGACTCGTACGACGCCAGCGCGTTGGAGTTCGCCGTGGCCTACCACAAGGCCGCCCTCTCCTGGCTGAAGACGGCCCCGGTCGGCTGACGGCCCGCCGGCCCGCCACCCCGCCATCGGGCCGGCCCGGCACCGCATCCGCGCGCCCTGACCAGCACGGCCGGTAGGCGCCTGCCACCCCCACGCCGGGATACTTTTCGCCCGCGCCTGCGGGGCTCGCAAGCCCGACCGCCGTACCCGCAGTACGCTGTGATGTCGTGACCGCTGCCGATTACGCCGAACAGCTCAAGGAACTCGACGCCATCCTGCGCAACATCGAGGCCGTGCTCAACCTCGACCGGCTGCACGAGGAGAAGGCCCGGCTCGAGGAGCAGGCCTCCGCGCCCGACCTCTGGGACGACCAGGCCAAGGCGCAGCAGGTGACCTCCCAGTTGTCGTACGTCAACGGCGAGATCAGCAAGCTGGGCAGCCTGCGGTCCCGCCTCGACGACGCCGGGGTGCTGCTGGAGCTGGCCGAGGCCGAGGACGACCCCGGGGTGCTGACCGAGGTGGAGACGGAGATCGGCGGCCTGACCAAGGCCATCCAGGAGATGGAGGTCCGCACCCTGCTCTCCGGCGAGTACGACTCGCGGGAGGCGCTGGTGGCGATCCGGGCCGGCGCCGGCGGGGTGGACGCGGCCGACTTCGCCGAGATGCTGCTGCGGATGTACCTGCGCTGGGCCGAGCGGCACGGCTACCCGACCGAGGTCTACGAGACCTCGTACGCCGAGGAGGCCGGGCTGAAGTCCGCCACCTTCGCCGTGAAGGTCCCGTACGCCTACGGCACGCTCAGCGTGGAGTCCGGCACCCACCGCCTCGTGCGGATCAGCCCCTTCGACAACCAGGGGCGCCGGCAGACCAGCTTCGCCGGCGTCGAGGTGCTGCCGGTGACCGAGCAGACCGACCACATCGACATCCCCG
This sequence comes from Micromonospora sp. DT233, assembly GCF_049841815.1. Classification (NCBI taxonomy): domain Bacteria; kingdom Bacillati; phylum Actinomycetota; class Actinomycetes; order Micromonosporales; family Micromonosporaceae; genus Micromonospora; species Micromonospora sp. DT233. The sequence continues at coordinate 78,293 of NZ_JBNCLB010000003.1, forward strand.
AGAACGAGGTGCGCGTCGACGTCTACCGCTCCTCCGGGCCGGGTGGGCAGAGCGTCAACACCACCGACTCGGCGGTGCGGCTCACCCACATCCCCACCGGCATCGTGGTGACCTGCCAGAACGAGAAGTCGCAGCTGCAGAACAAGGCCTCCGCGCTGCGGGTGCTGCAGTCCCGGCTGCTGGAGCGCAAGCGCCAGGAGGAGCAGGCCAAGCTGGAGGGCCTCAAGGAGAACGCCGCCGGCTCCTGGGGCGACCAGATGCGCTCGTACGTCCTGCACCCGTATCAGATGGTGAAGGATCTGCGCACCGAGCAGGAGACCGGCAACCCGAGCTCCGTCTTCGACGGTGAGCTGGACAGCTTCATCGAGGCCGGCATCCGGTGGCGCAAGCAGCGGCAGCTCGCCAACGACGCTGCGTGATCGTTTGCGGGCGGAGCGCATCGAGGCGCGTCGCCGGGCCACCCCTGACCGGGTGATTCGAGGACGCGCCTCGCATAGACGGGGCGGGGGGCTTGGCTCATCCGTTACACCGCGTAGACTCACGACCCGTGATTCAGCTTGAGCAAGTGACGAAGACGTACCCGAAGGCGTCCCGGCCTTCGCTCGACAACGTGTCCGTCTCGATCGAGAAGGGCGAGTTCGTCTTCTTCATCGGTCCATCCGGCTCCGGCAAGTCCACCATCATCAAGTTGCTGCTGCACGAGGTGACCCCCAACAAGGGGCGGGTCGTCGTCAACAGCAAGGACGTGACGTCGATGCGCTCGTGGAAGCGGCCGCACTTCCGGCGCTCGATCGGCTGCGTCTTCCAGGACTTCCGGTTGCTGCCGAACCGCACCGCGTACGAGAACGTGGCGTTCGCCCTGGAGGTGATCGGCAAGACCAAGGCCGTCGCCCGCCGGGTCGTGCCCGAGGTGCTGGAGCTGGTGGGGCTCGGTGGGAAGGAGCACCGCTACCCGCACGAGCTCTCCGGTGGTGAGCAGCAGCGGGTCGCGGTCGCGCGGGCGTTCGTGAACCGCCCGCTGATCCTGCTGGCGGACGAGCCCACCGGAAACCTGGACCCGGACACCTCGATCGAGATCATGCGCCTGCTGGACCGGATCAACCGCACCGGCACGACGGTCGTGATGGTCACGCACGACTCCAACATCGTCAACCAGATGCGGCGTCGGGTCATCGAGATCGAGAGCGGACGCATCGTGCGCGACCAGGCCCGCGGCGTCTACGGGTGAGCCGGCGCTCCGCTTCTGTGCAGCCTGACGATCACCTCACGCCGGAGACCCGGAGGAATTCCCGATGCGCGTGAAATACGTCCTGTCCGAGGTACTGGTCGGACTGTGGCGCAACGTGACCATGACCATCGCGATGATCATCACGATGGCCGTGTCGTTGACCATGCTCGGTGCCAGCGCCCTCATGTACACCCAGGTCAACGACATGAAGGAGATGTACTACAAGAACATCGAGGTCTCGATCTTCCTGACCAAGGAGGCCAACGAGCAGCAGCGCAACGACATCGACGCCAAGCTCAAGAGCGACCCCCTGGTCAAGGAGGTCGTCTTCGTCAACAAGGACGAGGCGTACAAGCGCTTCCAGGAGATGTTCCAGGACGCGCCGGACCTGCTGAGCGCGGTCAAGGCGGACAGCCTGCCCGAGTCGTTCCGGCTGAAGCTGGTCAACCCCGAACAGTATCGGGACATCTACAACCAGTACAAGGACACCGAGGGCGTCGACGAGATCGTCGACCAGAGCCAACTGCTGGACAAGATCTTCAACATCCTCACCGCGGTGCAGAACATCGCCCTGGCGGCCGCGGCGGTGATGGCCGTCGCCGCGTTGCTGCTGGTGGCGAACACCATCCAGGTCGCCGCGTACAGCAAGCGACGTGAGGTCGCGGTCATGAAGCTGGTCGGCGCGTCCAACTGGTTCATCCAGGCGCCGTTCGTGCTGGAAGCCGTGGTGGCGGGCCTGATCGGCTCGCTGCTCGCCCTGGTCGCCCTGATCGCGGCGAAGTTGCTGCTCTTCGACGGCGCGCTCAGCGACCTGCAGGGGCTGCTCTCCCCGGTCACCTGGGGCGACATCGGGGTGATCTTCCCGATCATGGCCGGCGTGGGCGGTCTGGTCAGCGCCGTCACCGCCTGGGTCACCCTCCGGTTCTACCTGCGGGTCTAGCCACCTGCGGGTCCGTCGACGCCCGGACCCTTCGGCGCGGGAACAATCCGCGCCGGAGGGTCCTTGTCGTTCGGGTAGCATGATCAGCGCTTCCGGCCCCCGGCCGGAGGTCACGCTTCCGGCCCCGGCCGGAGGTCACGACGAGGGGAGGTGGCGCCGATGCCACGGGAGAAGGGGCGCAAGGTCGTCGCCTCCAACCGCAAGGCCCGCCACGACTACGCCATCCTCGACACGTACGAGGCGGGCATGGCGCTGACCGGCACCGAGGTGAAGTCGTTGCGCGCGGGGCGGGCGTCGCTGGTGGACGCGTTCGCCCAGGAACGCGACGGCGAGCTCTTCCTGCACGGCATGCACATCCCGGAGTACACGCAGGGCACCTGGACCAACCACGAGCCCCGGCGCACCCGCAAGCTGCTGCTCAAGCGCCTGGAGATCGACCGGCTGATCGGCAAGACCCGCGAGGGTGGCCTGACCATGGTCCCGTTGCAGGTCTACTTCAACGACGGCTGGGCCAAGGTGGAGATCGCCCTGGCCAAGGGCAAGAAGTCGTACGACAAGCGCCAGGACCTCGCCAAGCGGGACGCGGACCGGGAGATCGCCCGGGTCGTCGGCCGGCGCGGCAAGGGAATGGACGACTGATTCGTCCCTGTTTGTCCGGCCGACGCGCCGGGCGTGGGGCTCGGGATGAAACCTGTTGCGGCAGGCGTTAGGCTTGGTGTGCCGCCGACAGGGGCGGCGCTTCGAGGGGGTGACTGGTTTCGACTTCGTACGTTGCGGCAGGGGAAGCGAGCCGAGGAAGCCGACGTCGTCTCGATAATCGGTCGTCGGAAAATTATAAGCGCCAAGAACAATCGCGCTGACTTCGCTCTCGCCGCCTGAGGCGAGTAGCTAAGTCTGTCGGCCTGGGAACGCCTTCGTCCCAGTAGCCGGCATCAGCTAGAAGGCTGGCCAATCGGACCCGGTCGCGGGGTCCGTGCGGCGAGATTAATCAGCGACTGGGCCCGTCACACCAACTCGCTCGCGTGAGCGGTGGGGCCGAGTAGAGGCACAGCGAGCTGCGCTCGGAGAAGTCCTGTCAAACCGGCGAAGGACCCGGGTTCGATTCCCGGCACCTCCACCACCACACTGTGCGCCCCTGGCCCCCGGCCAGGGGCGCACACCCGTCTAACCCCACCCCACCCCACCCCCACCCCCCCGCCCCGCCCCGCCGATCATGGAGTTGTGGTGGGGGATGAACGCGGCGAATGCCTTCCGACCGGGCACCACGGGTCCATGATCGGCGAGGGGTGTCGACGTGCGCGGGGCCGCGTACTGCGGTGGTGGTCGGAACCCGGGGCGGGGCGAGTGCGTCGAAGGGGTATGCGTTTCGTTGTCGCCCTGGTGGGCCTGCCACTCGTCCTCGTCGCGGGCGGTTGTGGCTCGGGCGGGTCGGGGTCGGCCGCCGGCGGCGGCGAGGGCCGGTGGGAGTCGTTCCACCAACGGGCCGGCGAGGTGGCCGAGGCGTGGCGGCCGGGACCGGAGTGGTCCAGCGGATACGTGCCGTTGCAGGACCCGACCGTGCCGCTCGGTGACCCCGGCTTCACGCCCGAGACCGAGCAGGCGTTCCGCAACGGCTGGTACCGGGAGCGGATCGACGTGCCGGGCGCCGCGCCGGCCGATGCCACGATTCGCTTCCCGGCCGGGGCACTGAGCGTGCCGCTGGTCAGCGCCGCCACCGCCTACCGGCAGCTCGACCGGGGCGACCCGCCGCCCTGCGCGGGCCGGCCGCCGGCCCCGACGCCTGAGAACCGGCCGAGCGTGCGGCCCCGGAACAAGTCCACCGACGGCCCGATCGTCGAGCCGGGCCCGGACGGCCCGATCGTCAGCCCGAAGCCGGAGGGCCCGATCGGCGGGCCGGGGCCGGTGGTGCCGACCGTAGGGCCGGGGCAGACGGCAGGGTCGGGGCAGGCCCCAGGGGCCGGCCCCACGGTCGAGCCCGGCCCGGACGGGCCGACATCGACGCCCAACCCGCCCAGCCCGCCCAGCGCGGAGGGTCCGGCGGGTCCGACCGTCGAGCCGGGCCCGGACGGGCCGTCGACCAGCGCGGCGCAGGCCGCCTGCGTGTCACTGACCGTCACCGCCGTGCGGCTCGGCACCGCGCCGGTGCGGACCAGCCGGGGCATGGCACAGGTCCCCGCCTGGGTCTTCACCGTCGCAGAGCTGACGGCCCCGGTGGCCCGGCTCGCGGTCGCGCCCGGCGCGGTCACCGCCGTGCCCCGGGGCACCGCGCCCACCGGGCCGGTGCCCGACACCGCCGCGCCCACCGGCCCGGTGCCGGATGCCGTGGTCGGCGCCCAGGACGTCCAGGCCGTCAACGGGGCCGAGTTGACCTTCCGGATCGGTGTGGGCGCCTGCGACACGGCGATCACCCCGCTGGTGCGGGAGGACGACAAAGTGGTGGTCGTCGGCGGCGGCGTCACCCGGGCCACCGGCATCTGCACCGACCAGCTCCTGATCAAGCCGGTCACCGCCACCCTCCAGCGGCCCCTCGGCGACCGGCCGGTGCTCGACGTGGCCACCGGGACGCCGCTGATCGTGCGCCCCTGACCCGCCGCGGCGTCGCCCCGGAACTGAGCCGCGGCGGTGTCGCTTGCCGGGCTCGGGGCGGCGCTGGGGAGGCTCAGAGCAGTGCGGGAGGGCTCAGAGCAGTGCGGGAGGGCTCAGAGCAGTGTCGGCACGTCGGTGCTGATCGGCACCGGCAGCACGGTGGGTCGCTGCTCGGCCAGCGCCGCCCGCAGCGCGTCCCCCAGCCCGTCGAGCTCCGTCACGACCGTCGCGGCGCACCCGTACCCCCGGGCCAGCGCGGTGAGGTCCAGGCCCGGCAGGTCCAGGCCCGGAACGCCGGGGGTGTGCTTCAGCTCGGCGTACGACTTGAGGATCGCGTACTGCTGGTTGACCGGCACCACGACGGCGAGCGGCAGGCGCAGCCGCGCGGCCGTCCAGAGGGCCTGCACCGAGTAGTGGAACGAGCCGTCCCCGATCACCGCGACCACCGGGCGGCCCCGTCCGGTGTCCCGCTCGGCCAGCGCGATCCCCACCGCCGCCGGCAGTCCGAAGCCGAGCCCACCGCTGGCCATCGTGAAGTACGACGCGGGTCGGGTGATCGGCAGTCGGCGGCGCAGCGCCGCCAGGTTGGACGGCGACTCCTGCACCAGCACCCCGTCGGGCGGCCAGTGCCGGGCCAGGGCGGCGAAGAGCGCGTCCGGGCTCGGCGGGGTGCCGGCCTCGGGCGACGCCGGGGCGGGCCGGGGCGGCGGTGGCGGGCGCTGGGCCGCCGGGACCAGGTCGAGCAGGGCCGCCAGGGTCAGGCCGGCATCGCCGAGCAGGCTCTCCCCGACCGGCGCCCGCGCGGCCTCCTGCGGGTCGTCGGTGACGTGCAGCAGGCGGGCCCCGGGCGGCAGGTGGTCCCCCGGCACGTGCGGGTAGTAGCGGAACACCGGCGCGCCGACCACCACCACCAGGTCGTGCCCGCGCAGCGCCTCCGCCAGCGGCCCGATCGCGTACGGCAGCACGCCCCGGAAGTGCGGGTGGTCCTCGGGGAACACCGCCCGCTCGGGGGCCGGCGCGGACCAGACCGGGGCCGCCAGCCGCTCGGCCAGCGCGACGGCGGCCGGCCACGCCCCGGCCCGGTCGACCGCCGCGCCGAGGACGAGCACGGGGGAGCGGGCGGCGGCCATCCGGGCGGCGAACTCGCGCAGCCGGGACGGGTCGGGGGCGTACCGGGTGGCCACCGTGCGGACCTCGGCCGGGCCGGACGACGGCTGGTGCCAGTCGTCCAGCGGCAGGGAGAGGTAGACCGGCCCGGCCGGCGGCTGCACCGCCGTGGCGTACGCCCGCATGAAGGCCGCCGGGACGTCCTGCGCGCGGGTCGGCTCGTAGCCCCACTTGACGTACGGCTGGGGCAGCTCGGCGGCCCGCAGGTTGGTCAGCCGGGGTTCGAGCAGCAGCATCTCCCGGGTCTGCTGCCCGGCGGTGACGATCAGCGGCGTCTTGTTGTGCCAGGCGGTGACCAGGTTGCCCATGCCGTTGCCGGTGCCCGGCGCGGTGTGCAGGTTGACGTGCGCGGGGCGGCCGGTGGCCTGGGCGTACCCGTCGGCCATCGCCACCGCCGACGCCTCCTGCAGGGCGTGCACGTAGCGGAAGTCGGCGGGAAAGTCGGTCAGGAAGGGCTCCTCGGTGGAGCCGGGGTTGCCGAAGACGGTGGTCAGGCCCAGCGCGCGGAGCAGGTCGTAGGTCGTGTCGCGGACCGTTGCCATCGGTGGGCCTCCGGGGCGCGGCGCGGGGCGGCCTGCGTGCCGGGGACCACGCCGCGACCGGCCCCCGACCTGCCGAATCTAGCCGGGCCGGGCTCGCCTATCGGGCGATTCGCCCAGCCCGGAGCCGATCAGCAGGAGGGGGCGGGGCCGTCAGGGGAGCGCGAAGGGGAGCTTGATCCCGTCCAGCGCCTGCCCGCACGGGCAGCCCCGCTCGGCCGGCAGGGCGGCGACCGCGTCCAGCAGCACCCCGCGCAGCCGCTCGGTGTTCTCGCCGAAGACCCGGAAGACCTCCTCCTGGGTCACCGACTCGCCGCTCTCCACGCCCGCGTCGAGGTCGGTGACCAGCGCGATCGGGGTGTAGCAGAGGGCCAGCTCCCGGGCCAGCACCGCCTCCGGGTGACCGGTCATGTTGACCACCGCCCCGCCGATCGCGGTGAACCAGCGCGACTCCGCGCGGGTGGAGAAGCGCGGCCCCTCCACCACCACCATCGTGCCGCCGTCGACCGCGGGCACGCCTCGACCGGCCGCCGAGTCGAGCAGCGTCCGACGCCCCACCGGGCAGTACGGGTCGGCGAAGGTCACGTGCACGGCGCCCTGGTCGTAGTAGGTCTGCGGTCGGCCGCTGGTGCGGTCGATGAGCTGGTCCGGCACCACGAAGGTGCCCGGCCCCAGCTCGGGGCGGAGCCCGCCGACCGCGCAGGGGGCGAGCACCTGGCGCACCCCGAGCGACCGCAGCGCCCACAGGTTCGCCCGGTACGGGATCAGGTGCGGCGGGTGCCGGTGGTCGCGGCCGTGACGGGGCAGGAACGCCACCCGTCGGCCACCCACCTCGGCGATCGTGATCGCGTCGGACGGCTCCCCGTACGGGGTCTGCACCCGGTGCTCGGTCGCGCCCTCCAGGAGCGCGTAGAGCCCCGACCCGCCAATCACCGCAATGTCCGCCGTCGGCCCCATCGTCGCCCCTTCCCGTCGCGCCGGATCACCCACCGCTCAGACCTTAGCCAGCGCGACGGGCGCAAGCTATGGTGCCAGGCATGGCGTTGACAGCATGGTTGAGCGCGGAGTCCCGTGCCGACCGGGTGTGGCCGGCCACATCGCCGCCGGTCGCATCCTTGGTCGGCCCCGACGGCGATGCCGCCCGCTCCAGTGGTGCCGTCGCCCGCTCCGGCGGCGCCGTCCTCGGCCGGGGCGACGGTCGCCGTTCCCCGGTGCACGGCTGAGGGATGTCTGACATGCAGGGAGAGAACCAGGCGATCGGCGGGCGGGCGATGGAGTCGATGACCGGACGGCTGCTGGTCGCGACCCCGACGTTGAAGGACCCGAACTTCGACCGCACGGTGGTGCTGCTCGTGGCCCACGAGGCGGGTGGGGCGCTGGGTGTGGTGCTCAACCGGGCCACCGAGGTGCCGGTCGCCGAGGTCCTCGGCGATTGGAGTCACCTGGCCCGCGACCCGGCGGTGCTCTTCGAGGGTGGCCCGGTGCAGCCGGACTCGGCGATCTGCCTGGCCCGGATGCGTACCCCGGTCAAGCGGTTGCGGGGCTTCCACCAGGTCTCCGGCGCCGTCGGCACCATCGACCTTTCCGCCGACCCGGAGCGGTTGCGGGAGAACATCGGCAGCATCCGGGTCTTCGCCGGCTACTCCGGCTGGGGAAGCGGCCAACTGGAGCAGGAGATCGCCCAGGGCTCCTGGTTCGTGCTCGACGCGCTGCCCGGGGACGCCTTCGTCGACCGCCCGGACGACCTGTGGCCGATGGTGCTGCGCCGGCAGGGCGGAATGATGGCGGCGGTGGCCCACTTCCCGCCGGACGTCGCGCTCAACTGACCCCGCGGCGCGGGGCCCCCGCGAGATGACCATGCGAGCGGGCGTGTGTATAGTTCTCTCCGTGCCCGGGTGACCGGGGACGACAGCAAGGGGCCGTGGCGCAGCTGGTAGCGCACCACACTGGCAGTGTGGGGGTCAGGGGTTCGAGTCCCCTCGGCTCCACCGACCGCACTATTGTGCGAACCGGTGGTACTCCTGAAATGCCCTCGTCCGTTTCGGGCGGGGGCATTGTCGTGTCGGCGGGGATCCTGGATGCGGGCACGACTCGTGCGCTGCCGTACGGTGGCTGGGCCTGGGCCAGGGTGGGGAATCCGTGGGTCAGTCCTGGCCGGGGCTTGCTACCGGTAGTCCTGCTTCCTTGGCGCATTCGAGAAGCCGCCGGTCGTAGGTGACGAAGGCGGTGAGTGCCGTGCCGGACTCGTTAATCAGCACCTGGGCGGTGGCCAGGTGGATGGCGTCGAGGCTGCGGAGCGTCGGCTCGGCGAACGCGGCTGCGGTCGCACGGATCGTGCTGTCGATCTCCAGTCGGAACAGCCGCCCGACCGCAGCCGGCACGCCGATCAACGCTTGCGGAGCTGATCGGCGCAGCGCTCTGGGTACTTCCACCTCGACCAGAGCGGAGCAGACAAGCGGCACGTCGTCGTGCTTGTTGAGCCAGGAGACAAGGTCGGCGCTGCACATCTCCTGCCGAACCAGCTTCACGACAGCAGCGGAATCGAGATAGATCACCAGCGCTCCTCATCACGCATCGCAGCGAGCGAGGCAGCCACGTCCACGTTCTCGTCACCGAGCTTCGGTGGAAGCGGCACAGGGCCGCCACCGGTAGGGGCGACGGCTCGCCCTGCCGCTACCAACTTGGCCAATATCGATCTGTCGTCGCCTACCGGCACAAGTCGGGCGATCGGGCGCCCGCGATCGGTGATCTCGACGGTCTCGCCGCCACTCACCCGAGCCAACACCTGGCTGGTGTTCTGGTTCAGCTCCCGGACACCGATGCGTTCCATGGGCACGAGTGTAGAACTAAATGTTCTACGGTCCTAGCTCCTTGGGTCATCCGGGCTGCCTCTTCACCCCGTACGGTGGCCCGCTGCTCCGGCATCAGGTTCGAACCAGAAGCCCACCCTCATGCCGAGCCTCCCGCCGGGCTGGTGCCCCGCAACGTGCGCAGCGCGCCGGGCAGGCAGGCGAGGACGCCGACCAGGATCGCCGCCGTCGGCAGCCACATGCCCAGCCGCAGCGCGTCCGCGTACCGGTCCGTCGGCGCGGCACCGTCCGGCCAGTCGGACAGTCGCCGGGCCAGCAGCAGGCCCACCAGGGTGACCGCCAGGACCGGCCCGAGCTGGCGGACGGTGTTCAGCAGCCCCGACGCGGCGCCGGCCAGGACCGGCTGCACCTCGCGCATCGCCACCGCGGCCATCGGGGCGATCAGCAGCCCGTTGCCGAGCCCGATCAGCAGCATCGGGCCGAGAAAGGTCAACCAGGCCGCGCCGGGTTGCATCACCCCGGCGGTCCAGCCCATCCCGGCCAGGGTCAGCAGCAACCCCACCAGCAGGACCACCCGGCCGTCGAGCCGGTCGGTGATCTTGCCAGCGAGGGGCGCGAGCAGGGTGGAGACCAACGCCGGTGGGGCCAGCGCCAGGCCGGCGGCGAGCGCGGAGAAGCCCAGCACCGATTGGAAGAACAGGGTCATCAGCAGCATGAAGCCGATGATTCCGAAGGAGACCGCCGCGGCCACGACGATCATCGTGGCGTACGAGCGGATACCGAGGAGCACGAACGGCACCAGCGGTTCGCGGTCCTGGCGACCGCGCTCGTACGCCACGAAGGCCGGGCCGAGCGCGACCGCCGCCCCCAGCATGACCAGCGTCCACGGTGCCCAGTCGAACCGTTCCCCCTCCATCAGCGGGAAGGCCAGGCAGAACAGGGCGGCCGAGGCGAGCACGATGCCACCGACGTCCAGCCGGTGCCGGCGATCGAAGCGCAGGCCCGGCACGGCGACGAGGGCCAGGATCACCGTCGCCACCCCGATCGGCACGTTGACCAGGAAGATCCACCGCCAGCCGAGCGTGGTGACCAGCAGGCCGCCGACGGACGGGCCGGCGACCGCCGCGATGCCGCCGACCGCGCCCCAGACGCCCATGGCCAGGCCCCGCCGGGTGGGCGGGAAGAGACTCACGATCATCGCCATCGTCTGCGGTAGCAGCAGCGCCGCGCCCAGGCCCTGCAGGGCACGGGCCGCGATCAACTGGCCCGGACCCTGGGCCAGCCCGCAGAGCAGGCTGGACACCGTGAAGACGGTGCTGCCCAGCACGAAGAGCCGACGCGGGCCGTAGAGGTCACCGAGCCGACCGGCGGTGATCAGCAGGACGGCCACCACCAGCACGTACGCGTTGACCGCCCAGAGCACGGTCGGCAAGGTGGTGCCGAAGTCCGCGCGGATGTCGGGGATGGCGATGTTGACGATGGAGACGTCGAGCATCGTCAGGAAGAACCCGAGGGCCAACACCACCAGGCTGACCCAGGGATTCTCCCGCCAACCCCCACGAACGGCGGTCTCCTGCTGTCGGGCTGCGGACGTCACGTGCTGCCTCCAGCTGACGGGCGGCACCGGTGCCGGTGCGTGCGACACGACCCATCATGTCGACCCGGCGGGCGCTGCGTGATCCCTTACGCCCTCGGCATATGCCGGCGGTAGCGGGTCGCCGGGGGATCAGAGCACCTTGAACGAGTCGACCTGGAGCAGGGGCGCGGTCGTCGAGCCGCCGACCTGGGTGTCGTAGCTGTGCGAGCCGAGGACCATGACGGTGGCGCGGAAGATGTCGTCCTCGACGAGGTCCTCCAGCTCCGACTCGGAGCCGTACAGCATGGTGTTGGTCTCGTAGTCGTACGAGTCGGACATCCGCCGGTGGGCGACGTCGGCCCGGAACGAGTCGGTCCCGGTCGCCGCGTCGAACTGGGTGACCCGGCCGTACACGACGTAGTGCTCGCCGAGGTGGGCGTCGGGGTTCTTGGCGATGAGCTTCCACTGCCGGGCGCTGAGCTTCTTGTAGGTCGGCGGCTTCGGCTTCGGCGCGGCGGTGCTCTTCGTCGGCGTGGGCGCGGCGATGGTCGGGGCGGCCGTGGTGAGTGCGGCGGTCGTCGGCGTGGCCGTGGTGGGGGTGGTCGGGGTGCTGGGCGCGGTCGCGTTCGCGGGCTGCGCCCGGTCGCCCGACGTGGCGGTCACGGCACCACCGATGCCGATGGCGAGTGCGACGACGAGGGCCGCGCCGCCGACGGCCCAGGTGCGGACGGCGGAGCGAGCCGGGCTGGGCTGCGGCTGCGGTCGCAGCTCCGGTTCCGGCTCCGTCTGCGGCTCCGGCTCCGGCTGGGGCGGTGGTGATGCGTCGGCGGGTTCGGCGGCGGCGGTGGTGGTCTGTTCGGGCGGCATCGGGCTGGCCGGGTCGGTCATGGCGATCTCCTGTGCGGGCGGTGATCCTGGGGCAGGGTGCCGGGCCGAGCGAGCTGCTCGCCCCGGCGGGAGCGGTGTGCGCCGGTGTCAGCCGAGGGAGACGGTCACGCCGCCGGAGAACATCGAGTCGTGCAGCTCCAGCTTGGTGAGCTTGACCTTCTTCGGGATGTCGAAGACGAAGACGCCAGTCACCTGGTTGCCGGGGTTGATCTCCTCGAAGAAGGTGCTCTGGTCGTCGTTGGCGTAGAGGCCGGCCTCGCTGTCCGAGGAGTACTCGGTGCCGTCGGCGGTGAAGGCCTTCTGGCTGCTGCCGTCGAGGGTCTGCGGCTCCTTGCCGATGTTCTTGACGTTGATCGTGATGAGGCAGAACTGGCCCTGGGCCTTGTCGCCGAGCATCGACGTGCCGACCTTGGCGACGCCGCACTTGGACGACTTGACCGTGAACTCGAACTTCCCGTCCCGGGCCGGCTGGCCGACCTTCGTGGTCTTCGCCGGCTTGTCGTCGCCCTTGGCGCTGCCGGCGTCGGCCTTGGTGCCGTCGGCCTCGCCGCTGCTGTCGTCGGCGCTGCCCGAGCCGCAGCCGAGGGTGACGAGGGCGGTGGCGATCAGGGCGAGCGTGGTGGTCTTGCGCATCGTTCCTCCTGCGGTGAAAGCGTCGGCGTCAATAAGAGCAGTAGCTGTGAACGATGTCAACAGGCATGAGGGCTGATGGGCTTGGTTAGCTCATGCTGGGCAAGCGGCGATGTCCACGTGCGAAAGGGGTGGTGAGTGCTCGCCGCAGGTGGGTTGGTGCCTGGTCGTGCCACTCCTGCCCTGGCGTGCCGGCTGAGGCGGTGGGCGAGGAGGCGCGGGCGTCGTTCATCCGGCTGAACTCGTCGAGAGCCGACGGGGCCGTGTGCTCGGGACGGCTTTGGATGGTTCGGGACGCTGTGGAGCTGAGTCGTTTGCGACATCACCTCGATGATTCGTCTACGACATCAGCTCCAAAGGGCGCGGTAGAGATCCCCTGCCAGGAGGAACGCAACCCTGCCCGGGGTCGACCCCGACGGCTTCCGGCCAAAGATGATCGGGATGGCCCTGGTGCGGCTGGAGACCCGCTCGTGGCGGGCCAATCGTGGGAGGAAACGGTAGGCCGGGAACACTGTGGACTGTCCGGCCCGCAGTTCCGGGCCGACGCCGTCAAAGCGATCATCGAAACGATCCCGCACTGATGCCGTAACCGTCGACAGCGGACACTTGCGCCCTGGCGCTAGTCTCCTCAGCCATGCGGACTCGCCTCGGGAACTTCCTGCTCGTCCTCCTGGGCTTCGTGCTTGGCGTGCCGTACAGTGTTGCGATCTTTGCCCTGATCGTTACCGATGTCCAGGAAGATTGGTATCCGTATGCCGCCGGTGGCGGCACCGTCTTAGTCGTGGCGGCGGTAACGATAGTTGCGGCCAAAGAGCGTTTCTGGCCGGCGTTGTTGACCACGCCATGCGGATGCCTGGCCGGCTGGGGTGTAGCCACGGCCGTCGCCGCCCTGGAACGGACCGAGAGCGGAGATGTCGTGATCGGGGCTGCGGCGGGAGTCGCCGGTTTCGTCCTCGGCCCGCTGTCGGCGTTGCTGATCCCACTGCATGAGCCGCAGCGGACGTTCCTCGACATCTTCGACATCTTCTGAAGCCCTGACAGGGACCTTCGCGGAGGCGCGAGAGCGGGCGTTAGGCTCGGCGGAGTCGCTGGCGCTGATCCGGCGGATCGCCAAGGAGAGGCCACGCCGACCAGCTAGCGTTCCGGCCGCACTCCCGGGCGCAGAGCTGCCCGGACCCTCACCTGCGGCCTGGACGGGTCAGCCCGTCGGCCGTGCCTCTCCGCCTATTCGAAGGGTTCCACCATGGCCGTTGGTCATCGCCGGCTGACACGATCAGTCGCCGCCGCGCTGCTCCTCCTCGCCGGGATGGCGGCCCCCGCCGGTCCCGCCTCCGCAGTGGAGCCGAGTCCGACGTTCGCGCTCGACCTGCCCGACACGACGATCCCGCTGGGGGTCGCGAAGAAGCGGGTCCACCTGAAGCTCACCAACCTGACCGACGAGACCCCGACGGAGATCCTCTTCTACGTCCGGCCCAAGGAGTTGGACGAGGCCAGAGCCCATGTCATCTGGCCGCAGGGCGGCGGCTCGGGGGAGTGCGACGGGGACACCGCGGGGTTCTACTGCCGCATCGGGTCGAGCTCGTCTCCGGAGCTGCTCCCGGCCCCCGGCGGGACGGTGGACCTCCCCCTCGACATCCACGTCCGCGGTGATGAGCCGTACGAGGGCAGGTTCCACGTCGAGGCCGGCATGGCCTGGGGCGGGGAGAAGGTGCAGATCACCGCCAGCGACTGGGTCACGCTCCGGCTGGTCGACGAGCCCGAGGCCGACCTGTCGGTGGTGGCACCGGACGTGAAGCAGTCGGCCCGGGTCGACGCGGACGGCAGGCTGGAGCTGAGCGGGGCGTTGCACCCGGGCGGGACGGGCGCCGTGCGGTACCGGGTCGTCAACCAGGGCCGCAAGGCGGTCGGCGGGATCAAGGCCACGCTGCGGCTGCCCGAGGGCGCGCAATTCACCCGACCGCCGAAGGAGTGCGCGGTCGGCACCGACCAGCGGTCGGCGGTCTGCACCTACGACAAGCTTCCGCTGGTGCCGGTCGGCCAGGACACCGACCCGGACGACGGCACGTACTCCGCCGTCGAGTTCCACCACCTGGTGACGGTGCCGGCCGCCACCAAGGCACCCGTCACCCTGGCGGGCGGCACCGTGCAGGTCGAGGGCCTGACCGGGTCGGCGGATGCGCGCTCCGCCGCGGAGCGGGCCGAGCTGCCGGCGAACGTTATCGCCGTCCGCGCGGCCGACGTGGACGCCGACGACAACCAGGACGGGTACGCCGTCGTGGTCGCCGCGCCCGCCGACGGCGGCGACGGCGGGGACAACGGTGACGGTGACGACGGGAACGGTGGCGGTAGCGGTGGCGGCGGCGGTGGCGGGTTGCCGATCACCGGGCCGGCGGCCGGGCTGATCGCCGGAACCGGTCTGGCCTTGGTGGCGGGTGGCGGCATCATGCTGCTCCTCGCTCGCCGCCGCCGTCCGGTGCCGGCCGGCCACGGGGACGAGACGCCCGCCGTCTGAACCGTTCGAGCCGGGCGGACATCGACCGGTCACAAGGGCGGGCCGGCATGCCGGCCCGCCCTTGCCCACGAAGAGCTCACCGGACGCCGGGCAGGTCGAGGGCGCGGAGGATGGTGTGCACGGCGACCACCTCGGCCCCGCCGCGCCGCCGCAGGTCGGCCACCGCCCGGTTGAGCGCCGGCCGGCTCGGCGACGCCAGCCGCACCACCGCGTCGAGGTCGGTCGCGATCCACCAGGCCCCCACCGCGCAGGGCTCCGACCGGAGGAAGTCCAACAGCCGGATGCCCGGCGTCGCGGCGGCCAGCCGTACGCAGACGAGGGCCTCGTGCAGCCGCTCCGGCGCCTCGACGGGAAAGCCTGCGGTCCCTTCGGTCGCTGTGGCCCCGGCGGCCTCGGCGGGGCTGCCCGGCTCAGGCACGGGCCATCCCCCGCCCGGCGGTTGCGGGGACAGCGGTCGCCGGGACGGCGTCGGCGTCCGGCGGGAGATCGAGGTCGCGGGCGAGTAGGTCCGCGATCGACTCGCGGCGGACCAGCGTGGCGAGCTGTCCGTCCTGCACGGAGAGCAGCGCCGGCCGCCCGACCAGGTGGTAGTTGGACGCCCGACAGTGGTGGTACGCGCCGGTGCCGGCGACCGCGAGCAGGTCGCCGGGGTGCACGTCGGCGGGGAGGTCGACGCTTGGGGACACCACGTCGTCGACCTCGTTGTGCCGCCCGACGACCGTCGTCGGCTGGAGCTGGGCGCGGCTGGTCCGCCCGACGAGCGCCACGCTGTGGTGACCACCGCAGAGCGCGGCGGGCGGGCAGTCGGTCATGCCGCCGTCGACGGCGACCAGGCGACGCCCGTCGGGGCCGTGCGCCGTGGAGAGCACCCGGTAAAGCGTCACGCCGGCCCGGGACACGAGCGCCCGGCCGGGGGAGACCGTCAGCCGGGGCACCGGGATGCGGTGCTGCTCCGCCCGCAGGCGCAGCACCCCCCGCATCCGGTTGGCGAAGGCAGCGAGCGCGAAACCGAGATCACCCCCGGCGTACGCGACGGCGTGTCCACCGCCGAGGTTCAGCCGGGTCAGCTCGGTGCCGTGCCGGTCGCGCATCGCGGCGAGGAAGTCGACGATCCGGCGCAGCTCCTCCTCGTACACCCCGAAGCGGTTCTCCTGGTGGCCCACGGAGCAGTCGAGTCCGACCAGCGTGAGCCCCGACTGGGCCGCGATCCTGGCGACGGCGGTCTCCGCCTCGCCGGTGTCGATCCGCAGCCCGAACCGGCTGTCGAGCCCGACGCCGGGCCCGGGGCCGGCGATGACCCGCAGCAGCACCCGCTGGCCACGCGGTGCGGTCGCGGCCAGCCGGGTGATCTCCCCGAGCGACTCCGCGACGATCGCGGCGACCCCGCCGGTGTACGCGGCGGTTAGGTCTTCAGGGGTCTTCGCGCTGCCGTACAGGACGATCTGCTCGCCCGAGAAGCCCGCCGCCCGCGCGACCCGCAGCTCACCCGCCGAGCCGGCGTAGAGGCTCAGGCCCTCCTCGGCGACCCAGCGTGCGACACCGCAGCTCAACAGCGCCTTGGCCGTGTACGCGACGTTGCCCGGCCCGAACGCCGTCACGTACTCCCGGCAGCGCAGCCGCACGTCGGCGGAGTCGACGACGTAGCTGGGGGTGCCGTGCGAGGCGGCCAGGGCGGTCAGCCCGACCCCGCCCACCAGCAGGTCGCCGTCTTCGCCGCGCCGGGCGGTCACCGGCCAGACGTCGGCGCTGAGCTGGGTCGAGAGCGACGGGCGCAGCGACGGGAGGAGCTGCCCGAGCGTCATCGGGCCCACCTGCGCGCCGCTGGCCGGGGGACAGGGAAGACCGGCTTGTTGGGCGGCCTACGTCGCCGCACCCGCGAAACATCCATGACTCGATGGTGCCGCCGGTGCGGACGGCCCGGCACCGCCCGCTACGGGGTTTTGACGGTGCCGGGCCCGATATCTACGGCTCGTTGACGGGGCGCGGCCGATTCGGTCAGCAGCCGGTCCAGCGCACCGCCGCCACCCGGCCGTTGGTGTTGCTGAAGCCCACGATGCTGCCGTCGTTGGCGATCGCCCGACCGGCGGCGGTCCGCGTGCCGTCGGGCATCGGCAGCTCCCGGAAGGTGTTGCCACGGATCAGCCAGTGGCCGGCGATGGCCGTCCCCCGCGAGTTGATGTCGGCGGCCCCCAGCGCGTTCGGGTGGAGCCTGGTGTAACCGCCGGTGCCCAGGTTCCACCGCACGGCGACGATGTCACCGTCGATCAGGCTGGCCGCGCCGACCGCCCACCGGCCCTGGGCCGCCACGACCTGCGCCCATTCGGCATTCGGCACGGTCAGCGCGGCGTACCGGCCACCGGGCCACCGCACCCAGCTCGTCCGGGGCGCCGTCTCTTCCTCCCTGGTGAAGCCCACGATGGTGCCGTTGCGGGTGATGTCCATCGCCAGGACGTCGGGCGGGGTGCTGCGCAGCTTCACGACCGTCCCCGGGCGGGCGGCCGGCCACTGCAGCGCGGAGGCCTCGCCGGTGTCGTCGTCGTAGGCGTACCCGACGATGTCGCCCGCCCGGTTGATGGCCGAGACGAAGGTCTGCTGCGCGTTCGCGGGCTCCGGCAGGCGGACGAAGGTGCCGTTGCGGTAGACCCAAGGCTGGCTGGTGCCGTCGACCTGCCGGTTGCCGACGATCACGCCGTGGGCGTTGACGTCGTAGGCGCTCTCCCCGGTCGGCGCGGGGATGGTGGTCAGCTCTCCTCGGTCCCAGCGCAGGATGAAGTTCTCGGTGCCCTGGTCGGTGACCCGCAGGGCGCTGCCGATGACGAAGCGGCCGGTGGGATCGGTGTTCAATGCGTCCGCCCGGTACATGCCCGCCGGCTCCGGCAGGGTCTCGACCACGCACGGCGTCGCGGGCGGAGTGCCCGTCGGGGCGGCTGGAGCGGCGGCGGCCGGGGCGGCGGCGACGCCGGCCGCCGTGGCGAGTAGACCGGTGACGGCGACGGCCGACAGGGCACGTCGAGCGAGCTGCGGCATGAGGCACTCCTTTGCGGTCCGGGCTGACGGGGCACCGAGGATATTTCCACCGTGGGTGGTCCAACGGGCGGGCCGCCGAGTGTCGGAAGGGCGACTGCGCCGGGGGCGAGATCGCGTGGCGGCTCGGTCGCAAGACCTCCGATCTTCCATGCTGAGTAGGGTGTGTCGATGAAGTCGGCCTATCAGCGGCGCTTGGCCGCGCTGGCCCTCGTGCTCTACGAGTGCGATCCCTTCGGCATGGGGGCCTCGATCCACGCGCCCGACGACGAATACCGGCCGGCTGCAGGTCGGCTGCTGCCGCTCCTGAGCCGGGTGACCAGTGTGGAGGGTCGCGCCGGGGTCCTCGCGGAGCACGGCATCCACGGTGCGGAGGTCGCGCGCCGCGTTTGGGCCGTCTTCGCCGACGCGTAGGTCTCGCCGTCGCCGTCGCCGTCGCCGTCGCCGTCCGCGTCGGCGGAAAGGACTCACCCGTGTCCCTGCAAATGTCGTTCAACGGCTTCGTCAGGGGCCTGCGGGAACAGTTGGCCGGGTACGGCTTCGCGCAGGGAAAAGGCCGCGTCTTTCGCCGGTACTCCCCGGCGGGTGACGCGCTCGTCGTCGAGATCCAGCTGTCCGAGCACACCACCAGGGCGGAGACGCTCTTCTACCTGAACGTGGGCCTGGTGCTGGCACCTGCGTGGGAACACGCGCGACAGCGCTACCGGCTGCCCGCCGCCGAGGAACCCCGATCGGTGTACGCCCTCTGGAGACACCGCATCGGCTTCACCACCCTCTCCGGCGGAGACCAGTGGCGGATCACCGACGAGGCCACCGCCGCCGAGGTGTCGGCGCAGGCGCGGCGACGGCTGGACGAAACCATGGTGGATCTGCTGCTGTTGTTGGACCGCGAGACGCTCCTCGCGCGGGCCGATCGAGGGGAGATCCTCGGGGCCGGGGGCTGGCGGGTGCGGGCCTGGCTGCTGGCGGAGCAGGGGCCGTCGCCGGAGCTCGAGCACCTGCTGTTCACCGAGCGGCCGGCCCACACCCACAATTCGGCGATGATCCAGAACATCTGGACCTACGCGAACCGCGCCGCCAGGCCCGCCGGAGGGTGAATCGACCGTCAGTCGGCGAGGTGGCCGTCGATCTCGGCCAACTCCTCGGCGGTGAAGTCGAGCGTGTCCAGGGCCGCGACGTTCGCCGCCAACTGCGCGACGCTGCTCGCCCCGATGATCAGGCTGGTCATCCGGGGGTCGCGCAGCGCCCAGGCGAGCGCCAGCTGGGCCAGGGACTGGCCGCGCCGCGCGGCGATTGCCCCGAGCGCCCGTACGGTGGCCATCTTCTTCTCGTCGAGGTCGTTCTCGTTCAGGAAGACGCTGGTGCGCACCCGGGAGTCCGCCGGGATGCCGCCCAGGTAGCGGTCGGTGAGCAGCCCTTGGGCGAGCGGGCTGTAGGCGATGCAGCCCGCGCCGACCCGCTCCAGGGTGTCGAGCAGGCCGTCGCGCTCGGTCCAGCGGTTGAGCATCGAGTACGCCGGCTGGTTGATCAGCAGCGGCGTGCCCAGGTCGCGCAGGATGGCGGCGGCCCGCTCGGTCTGCGCGGAGTCGTAGTTGGAGACGCCGACGTAGAGCGCCTTGCCGGCGCGGACGACGGCGTCGAGCGCGCCCATCGTCTCCTCCAGCGGGGTGTCCGGGTCGAACCGGTGGGAGTAGAAGACGTCGACGTACTCCAGGCCGAGGCGGCGCAGCGACTGGTCCAGCGACGAGATCAGGTATTTTCGGGAGCCCCATTCGCCGTACGGGCCGGGCCACATGTCGTAGCCGGCCTTGCTGGAGACGACCAGCTCGTCCCGGTACGGCCGTAGGTCGCCGGCGAGCAGCCGGCCGAACGCCTCCTCGGCCGCGCCGGGCGGCGGGCCGTAGTTGTTCGCCAGGTCGAAGTGCGTGATCCCGAGGTCGAAGGCCCGCCGGACGATGTCGCGTTGCCGCTCGAAGGGCCGGTCCGGGCCGAAGTTGTGCCACAGCCCGAGCGAGACGGCCGGCAGTCGCAGCCCGCTGCGCCCGGCCCGGCGGTACGTCATGGTCTGGTAGCGCCCGTCGGCGGCAAGGTAGGTCACGGTGTCGACCCTAGCGCCGCGTCGGCGCAGGCGGCGGGAGCCGGTCGGGCTCAGCGGGCGACGGCCGCCACGCTCGCCGCCACCAGCTCGGTGACCCGGTCGAACTCGCCAGCCTTGATCGCCGCTCGGGGCACCATCCAGCTCCCGCCCACGGCCAGGACCGACGGCAGCGCCAGGTAGTCGCCGGCCGCCTCGGCGTCGATGCCGCCGGTCGGCACGAAGGAGACCTGGGCGAACGGCGCGGAGAGGGCGGCGACCGCCGGGGCGCCGCCGGAGCTGCCGGCGGGGAAGAACTTGAGCACGTCCACCCCCGCGTCGAGGGCCGTCATGACCTCCGTCGCGGTGCTCACGCCGGGCAGCACGAAGATGCCGTGCTCCTGGCAGCGTCGTACCACGGCCGCGCTGAAGCCCGGCGACACGACGAAGCGGGCGCCGGCGCGGACCGCCGCGTCCACCTGCTCGGTGCTGGTGACCGTGCCCGCGCCGACCGTGACGCCGCCGTGGGCGGCCATCCGGGCGATCGCCTCGGCCGCCGCCGGGGTGCGGAAGGTGACCTCCGCGATCGGCAGCCCGCCGGTGGCCAGCGCCTCGGCCAGCGGCTCGGCGGACGCGGCGTCGTCGAGGACGACGACCGGCACCAGGCGGTGCGCGCGCAGCAGGTCAGGCGTGTTCATGGTGTCCTCCGGAGGGTTCGGCGGTGGTCAGGCGCACCGGGACGTCGGCCCGGCCGGTGACCCCGAGCTGGGCGAGGACGGCGACGCCGAGGACGGTCGCCTCGGGCTCGTCCACGAAACTGAGTCTGCGGCCGGTGGCGTCCTGGCGCAGCCGACGCCACGTCGGCCAGCCGGCGGCCACCCCGCCGACGGTCACGTCGGTGATCTCGACGCCGGTGAGGCGGCCCAGCCGCCCGGTGGTCGCCTCGGCCTCCACCGCGAGCCCCTTGAGCAGGCTGGCCATCGCGTGGGCGCGGGTGACGTCCATGGGCAGGGCGGCGAGCCGGACGCGGCGCAGGTCGGCCTCGACCACCGCCGGGTCGACCTCGTCGACGACGTGGGCCAGCTCCGCCCAGAGCGTCGCGTCACCGACGCCGGGGTAGAGCAGGTCGTGCCAGGCCTGGTAGTACCGGCCGGCGGGGGTGGCGCGGTGCACGAAGCGCAGGCCGCCGGCCACGAAGATCCCCGTGTCCAGGCCCGGCCCGACCGCGTCGGGCAGCTCGTCGACCAGCAGCACCTGCGCCTCGGAGGTGCCCACCGAGACGTACACGTCGCCGACCGCGCGCACGCCGGTGCCGAAGGCGCCGCACATGTGGTCGTGGCCCCCGGCGACCACGGGCACCCCGGCCGGCAGCGCCCCGTCGCCCGAGGCGCGACCGACCACGGTGGCGCTGGCCACCAGGTCGGGCAGCGCCAGCGAGGTCAGGCCCAGCTCCGGCAGCGCGTCGGTGCGCAGCGCGCCCGCGCGGATGTCGAGCAGCCCGGTACGCGAGGCGTGCGAGACGTTCAGGAACACCGGGGCGCCCGCGTCGGCCAGCAGGTCCCGGGCGACGAAGTCGGCCAGCGAGGTGAAGGTGCGCGCCGCCGCCAGTTCGTCGGGCAGGTGCTCGGCCAGCCAGCGCAGCTTGAACACGGAGAACGTCTCGTCGACGTCGGCCCAGCCGCTCGCGCCGCCCAGGGCGGCCCTGGCCTGCCGGCCGTGCTCGGCGAACCAGGCCAGCACCGGGGCGGTGACCGCCCCGGCGAGGGAGAGGAGCACGACCTCCTCGCCGACCGAGCCGACGCTGACCCCGGCGAGGTCGTCCGCGCGTACCGCCGGGTCGGCCAGCAGGTCGGCCAGCAGGTCGCCGACCGCCGCCGCGAGCCGGTCGGCGTCGCGTCGCCCGCCCCACGGGTCGGGGTCGACGACGGTGGGGGCGTGCCGCAGCGCCACCAGCCGGCCGGCGTCGGTGTCGTAGCAGCCGACCTTCGTCCGGGTGGTGCCGATGTCGACGCCGATGAACTGGCTCATCCGCCGATCGTCCCTCCGGTCACCGTCACCGTGCCACGCAGCCGCTCGACCAGCGCCGGGTCGACGTCCGGGTCGAGCGAGGCGGCGTTGGCCGCGCCCATCGCCGAGGCCAGCGTCAGGGCCGCCGCCGGCTCCTCGCCCCGGCCCAGGGCGACCGCGAGGCCGGCCAGGAACGAGTCGCCGGAGCCGGTGGCGTTGACCGTCCGCACCGCCGGGGCGTCCACCGCCAGCTCGGCGACGCCGTCGGCCCAGACCGCCCCGTCGGTGCCGAGGGTCACCACGAAGGTGGCCCCGGTGCGGGCGTGCAGCTCGCGTACGGCTGCGGTGGTGGCGGCCCGGTCCGGCAGCGGCCGGCCCAGGATGCCGGCCAGTTCCTCGGCGTTGGGCTTGACCACGAGCCGCCCCGCCGGCCGGGCGGTCGCGGCGTCCTCGACGACCCGGGCCAGGGGCTCGCCGTGCGCGTCGACCAGCGCCGTGGCCCCCCGGGCCAGCGCCAGCCGGGCGACCCGGGCGTGCAGGTCGGTGGCGCACCCGGGGGGCAGGCTGCCGGTGGCGACCACCACGTCCCCCGGGGCCACCGCCGCGTCGAGCCCGGCGAGCAGTTGCTCCTGCTCGTCGGCCGTGACCTGCGGCCCGCGCTCGTTGAGCACCGTCGACCGGCCGGTGCTCCGGTCGATCACCACCGGCGTCACCCGGGTCTCGCCGGCGATGCCGACGTGCCGGTCGCGCACGCCGAGCTCGCCGCAACCGTCGCGGATCACCTGGCCGACGCCGCCGCCGACGAAGCCGTACGCCGCGACGGTCGCGCCGAGCCGCCGGGCCCCCCGGCAGACGATCAGGCCCTTGCCCCCGGCCAGGCTGCGGACCTCGACGACCCGGTTGACCTCGAACGGCCGGAACTCCTCGACCACCTGGAGTCGGTCCAGGGCCGGGTTGGGGCAGACCACGTGCAGCGTGAACGCCGGCATCGGACTACTCGGAGTCGATCTGGTAGAGGGCGTAGAGCTCCTCGTCGCTGGCGCCCAGGATCTCGTCCTCGCGCTCGCGGAAGGTCCGCACGGTGTCGCGCACCAACTCGTCGAGCCGCTCGGGCTGCGGCGGCAGGTTCATCGCCGCGTACGGGTTGCCGCCGGCGCCCAGCGGCTCCGCCGAGCAGTAGTTCTCGCCGCGCTGGAAGCCGATGGCGTAGAGGGCCATCAGCACCACGTCGAGGTCGAGCAGGCCGTGGCCGAGGGCGCGCCGGTTGCTGTCCGCCAGGTGCAGGTTGATCATGCGGTGGCCGTGGTCGAGGATCGTGGTGCCGATGTGCCGCTCGCCGCTGAGCATGTGGTAGAGATCGCCGTTGATGTGCGCGATCGCCGGGTGGTCCACCAGGTCGAGCAGCCGCAGCGCCTCGTCGAAGGTGTGCACCACGCTGGTCTCCTCGGGCCGGATCGGCTCCACCGCGCCCCGGATGCCGGCGGCGGCGAAGTCGTCGGCCACCAGGCGCATGGTACGCGCGGAGCGCTCCAACTCGTAGGAGTCCTGCACCGTGGGCCGGCCGACCGAGCCGGCGCCGAAGAGCAGGTACGAGCCGCCGACGGCCTGGGTGAAGGTCGCCTGCCGGCGGAAGTACTCGATCGCCCGGGCCCGGACGTGCGGCAGGTTGTGGGCGAACTCCTGGTCGGGGGTGACCATGCCGCAGACCCCGGAGACGGTGATGCCGTGGTCGCCGAGCACCCGCAGCGTCTCCTCGGGCCGGTAGCCGAGGTCGGGGGAGTAGAGGTTGCCGTGCAGCTCGATGTGGCGCACGTCGTTCTTCTCCAGCCGGGCCGCGGTCGCGGCCAGCTCCTCGGTGCCGAATCCCCAGTTGCTCCAGCCGAACTTCAGTCGGGGTTCCGTCGCGGTGTGCCCCCGACGGGCCTCGACGAACGCGCGGACGACCCGTTGGTCGTGGAGGCGGAAGGGTTGAGGCTTCATGGTGCGGTCCTTTCGCGGGGGGCGGAGGTCAGGCCTTGCGGCGGGCGAACTTCTGGCCCAGGTTGCGCGGGTGCAGGTGGCCCAGGTTGCCCTGGCGCCACTGGTCGAACACCGCCGCCAGGACGATGACCAGACCGATGCTGAGCTGCTGGAGGAACGGCGACAGCGCCAGCAGGATGAACGCGTTGCGCAGCACGCCCAGCAGGCAGGCGCCGAGGAAAGCGCCGACGATCGAGCCCCGGCCGCCGGAGAGGCTGGCGCCGCCGATCACGGCCGCCGCGATGACGTCCAGTTCGTAGCCCATGCCGGCCTGGGCCTCGGCCACCCCGACCTGGGTCGAGAAGACGATCCCGGCGAAGCCGGCGAGGGTGCCGATCAGGACGAAGGTGAGCACCCGGGTCCAGGCCACCGGGATGCCCCCGGTGCGGGCGGCGGCGTCGTTGTCACCGATGGCGGTGACCCGCAGGCCGAAGACGGTGCGGGTGAGCAGGAGCTGACCGAGCACGACCAGCACCAGGAAGATGATGACGCTGACCGGGATGCCGCCGAAGACCCGGCCCTGGCCGATGAAGGAGAGCTCGCTCGGCATCGCCTGCGGCAGCCCGCCGGTGATGAGCTGGGTCAGGCCGCGGGCGATGGAGAGCATGCCGAGGGTCACGATGAACGAGCTGACCCGGCCGAGCACCACGACGGTGCCGACGGCGAAGCCGGCCAGCGCGCCGACGCCGATGCCGGCGGCCGCCGCCAACCACGGGTTGGCCCCGCTGCCGTAGACCGAGCCGGCGGTGACCGCCGAGAGGGCCAGCACCGAGCCGACCGAGAGGTCGATCTCCTTAGCGATCAGGACGAAGGTCTGCCCGACGGCGATGATGCCGACGACGACCACGGTCTGCAGGACGTTGTAGAGGTTGTCCTTACGCAGGAAGTTCTCGTTCGCCACGCTGACGATCAACGCCAGCACGAGGATCACGCCGAGCAGCCCGGTTTCCTGGCGCTTGACGAGTGACAGGGCGCCGCTCTTCCAGGAGCGCTCCTGCCTTGGTGGGGCGAGAGTGGCACTCATGCTGATCCTTCGGTCGTGCCCATGGCCGCGGCGACGATGGGCTGGGGTCCGGCGTTGTTCGGGGCGTCGAGGGTCACGCGTCCACCACGGACGACGACGACGCGGTCGGCCAGCTCGATGATCTCTTCGAGCTCGGAGGAGATGAACCAGACGGCCAGGCCCTCGTCGTGGGCCAGCGCCCGCAGCGTCGCGTAGATCTCGGCCTTGGTGCCGACGTCGACGCCCCGGGTGGGCTCGTCGAGGATCAGCACCTTCGGCTGGGCCGCCAGCGCCCGCGCGAGCAGGACCTTCTGTTGGTTGCCGCCGGAGAGCGAGGTGATGGGCGCTTCGGTGGAGGCGGCCTTCACGCCGAAGCGTGCGGTCAGCTCGCGCGCCTTGGCGGTGGTGCGGCGGGGGGAGACCCAGCCGAGCCGGCCGAGGCCGGAGAGCACCCGGACGGTGAGGTTGTAGCCGACGCTCTGGGAGTGGAAGACCTCGGTGCGGCGTTCCTCGGCGACGTAGGCCAGCCCCAACCGCTGGGCCGCGCCGGGCCCGCCGATGCGCACGGGCCGGCCGGCGACGCTGACGGTGCCGCCGGTCGCCCGGCGCAGCCCGATCACGCCCTCGGCGATCTCGGTACGACCCGCGCCGACCAGCCCGGACATCCCGACGATCTCGCCGCGGCGGACCGCGAAGCTGACGTCGCTGAAGCCCTCGCCGGTCAGCCCGCGCAGTTCCAGCGCCACCTCGGCCTGTGCGATCGCCCCGGCCCGGTCGGCCATGACCTCCGCCACGACCGCCCGCTTCCGCTCGCCGGCCATCAACGCGACGGCCCGGCGCTGGTCGATCTCCTTGGGCGTGCCGGCGGCGACGAAGGTGCCGTCGCGCAGCACGATGACGTTGTCGACGATCGAGTAGACCTCGGCCAGCCGGTGGCTGACCAGCACGACCGCGACGCCCTCGTCGCGTAGGCGGGCCATCACCGCGAAGAGCCGCTCGGACTCCTCGTGGGTGAGGCTGGAGTTCGGCTCGTCGAGGAAGAGGACCTTCGGCTGGCGGGAGAGCGCCCGGACGATGTCGACCATCTGCCGGGACGCCGCCGACAGTTCGCGGCAGAGCGTCGACGGGTCGGGCAGGTAGTCGGCCATCTCCAGCCGGTCGAGCAGTTCCCGGGCCCGTTGGACGTTCGCCCCGCGTCGGGCCCGGGAGAACCCGGACCGCTCGCCGAGGTCGTAGAGGAAGAGGTTGTCGGCGATGGTCAGCTCGCTGATCAGCAGCGGCTCCTGGTTCACCACCACGACACCGGCGGCGATCGCCTCCAGCGGGCTGCCGAAGGAGACCTCCACGCCGTCGAGGGTGAGCCGGCCCGAGTCGGGGCGCATCTGACCGGAGCAGAGGCGGATCAGGGTGGACTTGCCGGCGCCGTTCTCCCCGAGGAGTCCGGTGACCTGGCCCGCCGGGAAGACCAGCGAGACATCGCGTAGCGCCTTGACGGCGCCGAACGACTTCGTCAGCCCGGCGGCCGCGAGGGCCGCCGGCCTGACGTCGTCGCCATGGGTAGTCGGTTCCATGGGGAGTGGCTTCTTCCGGTCAGGAGGCGCCCGGGGCGCCGAGCGGCTTCACCGAGGGGTCGTGCTCCGCCAGGTTCTCCTTGGTGACGAAGGGGGCGATCGCCTCCTGCTTCACCTCGGCGGGCTGCTGGCCGGTCGCCGCCGCGTTGAACAGTTCGATCGCGACGTTGTAGCCCTGGCCGAAGGCGTCCTGGCCGATCACGCCGTACATCGAGCCGTCCTTGATGGCCGCGATGTTCTCGGTGGTGATGTCGAAGCCGATGACCTTGACGGCATCCTGCTTGTTGGCGGCGGCGACGGCCTGGGCCGCGCCGAACGGGCCGCCTGCGGTGGCGTAGATGCCGACCAGGTCGGCGCTGGACTGGAGGAAGTTCTGCGCCGCCGCGAAGGTGTTGGACGCGGAGTCCTTGGCCTCGACGCCCTGGTTGACCGGGGTCAGCTTGGAGCCCTTGAGGCCGTCGACGAAGCCCTGCCGGCGCTGCTCGGAGCCGGGGGCGGTGAACTGGCTGACGATGATGCCGACCTTGCCGGCCTTGTCACCGGCGGCCTTGATCATCTCCTGCGCGGCGGTCTGCCCGGCCTTGTACTGCTCCTGGGCGTAGTTGATCGTGCCGCCCGAGCTGCCGACGCAGTCGAAGAGCGTGTTGTACGCGCCCATCTTGATGCCCTTGGCGGAGAGGCTCTTGATGTCGGCGCAGTTGCCCTCGCCGGCGATGAAGAACCCGACGCCCTTGTAGCCCTGCGCGTCTGCGGCGCGGATGGCGCTGGAGACCGTCTGCACGTCGATGTTCTCGCCCGCGACGATCCAGTCCACCTTGCCCTTGCGCGAGCCCAGCACCCGGTCGGCGTAGTCGGCACCGGCCTTCACCGAGACCCAGTACGGGTTGTTGGCGAAGCCGATCATGGCGATCTTGACCTCGGAGTCCGGCGCCTGGTCGGTGGGAACGGGTCGCCCGGCGATCGGGTCGGCCGGCTCGGTGCTGCCCGAGTCGTCGGAGCCGCAGGCGGTGGTGGCCAGGGTGACGGCCAGCAGTGCGGCGACGCCACGGACGAGCGTCTTGCCGCGTGTCCGGTTGGACATCTTTCCTCCAGGGGGTGGTGGGTGCGACGTTCCGGCGCGTTCTCGGTGCTCCGCCGGAGGGGGCCATGGCCCGTGGGCACCGGCGGAGCAGCCCTCGAGCGTTCGCGGTGGTCCCGGCAGTCAATGACCTGGGGCACACCCGATGGAGCAACACTACATTTGACGTCCCACTTGTCAACGGGAGGTTTCCCGAACGTTACTTAAGGAGGTGGAGGTAAGTAGCCTTGCTACCCCGGTTGGTCCGTCTTGTCGGTGTATATCGGTTATAGCACCCCGGCTCATTACACCAATCGGGCGAATTGAGGACTGTTTCACTACGAACCGCCCGGCCGGGCAGGCGGCGGGGGTGACTTCTTCCTGTAAGTTTGCTACAAACGAAGTCGAGAGGTGCGCCGCGCGGTCTGCGGCACCGCAAGCAGGAGGAGCCACGGTGACCACACCGCAGCAGGGACCGAGCCTGGTCATCTCCCCCGGGGAGATGCTCGGCCGCACCGGCCGCTACGAGAAGAGGCTGGCCGACCTCGGCGGGCTCTTCGCCGACGAGGCCGCGTTCGCCGCCCGCCTCGAGACCGAAGCCGACCGGGTGATCTACCACGTCGACGAGTTCCGCCCGTCGACCCGGGCCGGCGACCTGATCACCGGGATCTCCACGCTGACCCCCGGCCGGGTCGGCACGGAGTTCCACCTGACCCGGGGGCACATCCACGCCCAGCACGACCGCACGGAGATCTACCACTGCCTCGCCGGGCACGGCCTGATGCTGATGGAGACCCTCGACGGGCGCACCGTCGTGACCGAGCTGCGCCCCGGCGTCGTCGCGTACGTCCCGCCGGTGCACATCCACCGCAGCGTGAACCTGGGCGACACCGACCTGGTCACGCTCTTCTGCTACCCGGCCGACGCCGGCCAGGACTACGGCATCATCGCCCGCTCCGGCGGGATGCGGCACCGGGCCGTCGCCGACGGCGACGGCTGGCGGCTTGAGGAGAACCGAAGCTATGTCCCCCGTTGAGCTCACCGGCCACGCGCTGGCCCGCATGATCGACATCAGCGCCGTGCAGGCCCAGCACGGCCGCGCCGACGTCGAGGAGCTGGCCGGCCACGCCCGACGCGGTGACTTCGTCGCCGCCCACGTGCTCCCCTCCTGGCTGCCCGTGCTGCGCCCGCTGCTCGACGGCTCGCAGACCAACGCCGGCTCCCCGGTCGGCTTCCCCTCCGGCGGCACCGCCACCGGCGTCAAGGTCGCCGAGGCGCGCTGGCTGCTCGACGCGGGCGTGCAGGAGATGGACGTGGTGATGAACGTCGGGCTGGTCCGCTCCGGCGAGCTGGCCGCCGCCACCCGCGACGTCGCCGCAGTGCTGGCCGCCGTCGACGGGCGGGTGCCCGTCAAGGTCATCCTCGAGGTCGGCCTGCTCGACGAGGACCAGCTCCGCGCCGCGGCGCGGGCCGCCGTCGACGCCGGAGCCGCCTCGCTGAAGACCGGCACCGGCTGGCAGCCCCGGCCGACCACCCCCGAGCACGTCCGAGCCATCCGGGAGGTCGCCGGGCCGCACCGGGAGATCAAGGCCTCCGGCGGCATCCGCTCCCTGGAGCAGCTCCACGCCCTGCGCGCCGCCGGGGCCACCCGGTTCGGCATCAACACCGCGTACGCCGTCCGGCTGGTCGCCCAGGCCGGGGAGGCGACGGCGTGACCCCCGACGACCTGCGCCCGGCCGCCCGACCCACCCTCTACTTCGTCGGCGTCAGCACCGCGTCCTCGGCGATCCACCGGGTCTTCGCGGCCTGGCGTCCCCTGCTCGACCTGACCGAGGTCGACCTCGTCGGCATCGACGTGCCCGTCGGCGCCGACCCGGCCGCCTACCGGCGGGTCGTCGCGCACCTGCGTGACGACCCGCTCTCCCGGGGCGCCCTGGTCACCACCCACAAGCTCGACCTCTACGCCGCGAGCCGCGACCTGCTGCGGCGGGTCAACGACGACGCCGGGCGGCTGCGCGAGGTCAGCGCGCTGGTGGCCCGGGACGGCTGGATCGACGGTCTGGCCCTGGACACCGTCACCAGCCGGCTGGCCCTGCGCTCCATCGTCCCCGACACCGCCGGCCGGGACGTGCTGGTCATGGGGGCCGGCGGGGCCGCGCTCGCGCTCTGCGACTACTTCGCCCACCGGGCCGGCGACGACGCGCCCGGCCGGGTCGTCGTCACCGACATCGCCGACCGGCGACTCGACGCCCTCGCCGCCGAGGTCGCCACCGGCAACCCGGCGATCACCTGGCAGACCCACCGGTTGGCCCCCGGCGAGACGCACGACGCCCTCGTCGCGGCGCTGGCCCCCGGCGCGCTCGTGGTCAACGCCACCGGCATGGGCAAGGACCGCCCCGGCTCGCCGCTGAGCGACGACGCCACCTTCCCGCACGGCGGGTACGCCTGGGAGTTCAACTACCGGGGCGAGCTGGACTTCCTGCGCCAGGCGCGGGGCCGCGCCGAGGCCGACGCGCTGACCGTCGCCGACGGCTGGCGGTACTTCGTCCACGGCTGGACCCGGGCGATCGACGCGGTGTTCGACCTCGGCATCCCCACCGAAGGCCCCGGCTTCGAGCGGCTCTACGACGCGGCCCAGGAGGTGCGATGACACTGCGGGCGCGGTGGCTCGGGCAGGCCGGGTTCCAGCTCACCGTCGGCGACGGCGACGACGCGGCGCACCTGCTGGTCGACCCGTACCTGTCGGACTCGCTGGCCCACAAGTACGCCGGCACGACGTTCCCGCACGTCCGGCTCCTGCCGCCGCCGGTGACCCCGGCCGGGCTGCCGCCGCTGCGGGCGGTGCTCTGCACGCACGCGCACACCGACCACATGGACCCGGACACCCTGGTCCCGCTGCTGGCCGCCCAGCCGCAACTGCGGCTGGCCTGCCCCCGCGCCGTCCTCGCCGAGGCGCTGCGCCGCAGCGCCGCCGACCGGTCCCGGGTGGACGGCCTCGCCGCCGGCGACCGGATCTCCTACGGCCCGTTCACCGTCACCGCGCTCCCCGCCGCCCACGAGGAACGCCGCCGCGACGACCGCGGCGACGACCACTTCCTCGGCTACGTCGTCGAGGCCGCCGGGACCCGGGTCTACCACTCCGGCGACTGCGTGCCCTTCGCCGGGCAGGCCGAACGGCTCGCCGCCCTCGCCGTCGACGTGGCGCTGCTGCCGGTCAACGGCCGCGACACCCACCGGCTCGCCCACGGGGTGCCCGGCAACTTCGACTTCGCCGAGGCCGTCGAGCTCTGTGCGGCAGCCGGCATCCCCACCCTGGTGCCACATCATTGGGGCATGTTTGACTTCAACACCGCCGACCCGGCCACCTTCGACCTGACCGCCGCCGCCCGCCGGGGCGTCGCGGTGCGGGTGCCCCGCCACGCCGGCACCTGCCACCTCGAGGCCACCCGATGAACGCCGGCACGGTGCTGGAACGCATCAACCAGGGCCTGGAGACGCTGCGGCGCTCCGAACGCAAGGTCGCCGACGTCGTCCTCGCCGACCCGCACGGGGTGGTCCGGATGACGCTGGCCGAGCTCGCCGAGGCGGTCGGGGTCAGCCAGCCGACCATCGTCCGGTTCGCCAACGCGATCGGCTGCGACGGGTTCCACGACTTCCGCATCCAGCTCGCCCAGAGCGTCGCGCTCGGCATCCCCGCCACCCAGTCCGTGATCGAGGCCCAGGACGGCACGGCCACCCTGGTCAGCAAGGTCTTCGACTTCTCGATCACCTCGCTGGACCACGTGCGACGCCACCTCGACCCGCATGCCCTGGACCGCACGGTGGAGGCCATCACCGCCGCCGGGCGGGTCGTCTTCATCGGCCTCGGCGCCTCCGGGATCGTGGCCATGGACGCGGAGCAGAAGTTCCCGCTGCTCGGGGTGCCGTGCTCCGCGCCGATCGACACCCACCAGCAGTTCATCGCCGCGGCGACCAGCACCCCGCAGACGGTCCTGGTGGCCATCTCGAACACCGGCCGCACCGCGTCGATCCTGGACACCGTCCGGCTCGCCCGGGAGCGGGGGGCGACCGTGATCGGCATGACCGGCGGCCCGTCGCCGCTGGCCGAGCTGAGCCACATCGCGCTGATCGTCGAATCCCTCGACAACACCGACGTCTACACCCCGACGATCTCCCGGCTGGCCCAGCTCGTCGTCATCGACACCATCGCCACCATGGTCCTGCTGCGCCGGGGCGAGCCCGCGCTGCACGACGTACGGGAGATGAAGAGCCAGCTCGCGCAGATGCGTACCGCAACGCCCCACCAGGGCGGCACCGGCGACGGGGCGGGCCGATGAGCGACGTCGCACTCGCCTTCGACCTGGGCACCGGCGGCTGCAAGGCCGCCCTGGTCGACCTGACCGCCCAGGTCGTCGGCACCGCGTTCGCCCCCTATCCCACGACCTACCCGGCCCCCGGGCGGCACGAGCAGCGCCCCGCGCACTGGTGGACGGCGGTCGTCGAGTCCTCCCGGGAACTGCTGGCCGCCGACGCCGGCCGGCACCGGGTCGTCGCCGTCGGGCTCTCCGGGCACAGCCTGGCGATGGTCCCGGTCGACGACGCCGGCACGTCCCTGCTGGACTCGGTGCCGATCTGGTCGGACACCCGGGGCGAGGACGCGGCGGCGGCGTACTTCACCGACGCCGACGAGACGGACTGGTACGCGCGCACCGGCAACGGCTTCCCCCGCGGCATGTACACCGTCTTCAAGGCCGCCTGGCTGCGCGCCGCGCACCCCGACGTGGCCGCCCGCACCACCGCGATCCTCGGCAGCAAGGACTGGATCAACGCCCGGCTCACCGGCGTGCAGCGCACCGACCCCAGCTACGCCTCCGGCAGCGGCGCCTACGACCTGCGTACCCGGCGGATGCTGCCCGACGTGCTGAGCGCCCTCGGGTTGCCGGCGCGGTGGTGGCCCACCGTGGTGCCCGCCGCCGAGGTCGTCGGCCGACTCACCGCCGACGCCGCGACCGCCACCGGGCTGCCCGCCGGGACCCCCGTGGTCGCCGGCGGGGTGGACAACTCGTGCATGGCGCTCGGGGCGGGCCTCGACCACGCCGGTGGCGCGTACCTCTCGCTGGGCTCCTCGAACTGGGTCACGGTGGCCGCCGCCGACCCGGTGCTCGACCCGGTCGGGCGGCCGTTCGTCTTCGACCACGTCCTGCCCGGCCTCTACATCTCGGGCCTGTCGACCTTCGGCGGCGGCAGCAGCCTGAGCTGGCTGGCCGGCGTGCTCGGCCGCGACGGCGACCTCGACGCCCTGCTCGACTCCGCCGCCGCCGTGCCCATCGGCGCGGACGGGCTGACCTGCGTGCCCACCCTCGCCGGCGGCACCGTCGCCGAGGGCGGGCCGGGCGTGCGCGGCGCGTACCTCGGGCTGGACCTCGGGCACACCCACGGCCACCTGGCCCGCGCCCTGATCGAGGGCATCGGCTTCAGCCTCGCCGACGCGGCCCGGTCGATGCTCGCCGCCGTGCCCGCCGCCCCGGAACTCACCGCGATCGGCGGCGGGGCCCGGGGTGAGCTGATGCTCCAGGTCCTCGCCGACCTGATCGGCCGGCCGATCAGCCGCCCGGACGCCGCCCAGCACGGCGCCGCGCTCGGCGCGGCGACCCTCGCGCTGCTCGGCACCGGGGCGTGGGCCGACACCGCGCCCCTGGGCGCGGCCCGGCGCGCGGCGCTGCGCGTCGAACCGCGCCCGGACCTCGCCGCCGCCTACGCGCTGCCCCGCGCCCGCTTCGACGCCGCCCGCGCGGCGACCCGCGCCCACGCGGCGGCGACCACCGACCCGCCCCGCACCACGACATAGGAGAACCGCCGTGCCCCTCGCCGATCCCCGCCCCCTCCTCGCCGCCGCCCGCAGCGCGCGGCACGGCGTGGGGGCGTTCAACGCCACCCTGCTGGAACACGCCGAGGCGCTGATCGCCGGCGCGGAGGCGGCCCACGCCCCACTGGTGTTGCAGATCAGCGAGAACGCCGTGCGCTACCACGGCGGCCTGCGCCCCCTGGCGCTGGCCGCGCGGGCGCTCGCCGAGGCCGCCACCGTCCCCGTGGTGCTGCACCTCGACCACGCCGAGGACGTCGACCTGGTCCACCAGGCGGTGGCGCTCGGCTTCACCTCCGTGATGTACGACGGCTCCCGGCTGCCCGACGACGAGAACCGGGCCACCACCCGCCGGGTCGTCGCGCACTGCCACGCCCACGACGTCGCCGTCGAGGCCGAGCTCGGTGAGGTCGGCGGCAAGGACGGCGTGCACGCCCCCGGGGTACGCACCGACCCCGACCAGGCCCGCCGCTTCTGCGCGGAGACCGGCGTCGACTCCCTCGCCGTCGCGGTCGGCACCTCGCACGCGATGGCCTCCCGGGATGCGGTGGTCGACCTGGACCTGGTCGCCGCGATCGCCGAGGCGGTGCCGGTGCCGCTGGTGCTGCACGGCTCCTCCGGCGTCGACGACGCGACCCTGCGGGCCGTGGTGACCCGGGGGATGACGAAGGTCAACATCGCCACCCACCTCAACAAGGTCTTCACGGCCGTGGTGCGCGAGCGGCTCGCCGCCGACCCCAAGCTGCTGGACGCGCGCAAGTACGTCGCGCCGGCCCGCGACGCCATGGCGGCCGAGGTCGCGCGCCTGATCACCCTGCTCGGCCCGCAGGAGGTGCGGTCGTGAGCGCGCCCCGGGTCCTGGTCACCCCCCGGTCGATGTCGGCACCGGGCTCGCCCGCCGTCGACCGGCTCCGGGCCGCCGGCCTGGACGTCGTCACCCCCGCCCCCGGGCGGCAGCCCACCGCCGCGGAACTCGCCGCCGCGCTGCCCGGCGTCGTCGGCTGGATCGCCGGCGTCGAGACGATCGACGCGGGCATCCTCGCCCACGCCGACGCGCTTAAGGTGATCAGCCGCAACGGCGCCGGCCGCGACGCCATCGACGGTACGGCGGCCGACGCGGCCGGCGTGCAGGTCCTCACCGCCCGGGGCGCAAACGCCCAGGGCGTCGCCGAGCTCGCACTCGCCCTGGCCCTGATGGGACTGCGCGGCCTGCCCGAGGCCAGCGCCGCCCTGCGGGCCGGCCGGTGGCAACGCGGCGTCGGCCGGGAGGCCGCCGGCCGTACCCTCGGGGTGGTCGGTTTCGGGGCGATCGGCCGCCGGCTCGCCGGCCTGGCGCGCGGCCTGGGCATGCGGGTCGTGGCGCACGACCCCTTCGTCACCGACGGCGGCGACGTGCCGCTGCTGCCGCTGGCGGAGCTGCTGCGCGGCAGCGAGATCGTGTCGCTGCACGTCCCGCCGTCGCCGGCCGGGCCGCTGCTCGGGGCCGCCGAGTTGGCCCTGCTCCGCGACGACGCGGTGCTGCTCAACACCGCCCGGTCGACGTTGGTCGACGAGGCAGCGCTGCTGGCGGAGCTGAACGCCGGCCGGATCGCGCTCTACTCGGTGGACGCCTTCGACCGGGAGCCGCCGGAGCCGTCGGCCCTGCTCGCCCACCCCCGGGTGGTGCCCACCCCGCACCTGGGCGCGGCGACGGCCGAGAGCGTCCGCCGGGCCTCCGACGCCGCCGTGGAGAACCTGCTGGCCGCCCTCGGCTGATCAGGAGACCCGCACCAGCGGCCCGGTTGGTGAGATTGGCGCTGCTGATCAGCGCCACCTCCGTGTCGGCGGCGATGAACTTCGCGTGCAGGGCGGCGGATGGGTTCCGCCGGCGGCCCGTCGTGCGGCGGGCCAGTGCCAGAACGTCGCCCGGCGGGGGGCGTCCACGTGGTCAGTAGGCGGGCCCAAGCGGCGACGTGAGCGCTGGGCGGCTCTACCAGGTCAAGGAGCGACTGGCCGAGCTTGAGTTGGCGACCGCCGACTGGGAAACGACCAAGGATGGGACCCCGCACTGGCGGAGCAAGGTAACGCCGGAGAGCGAGAGCCGTAAAGCGCTCTGCTACTTCAACGACACCGACGGCGTGTCGCGGCTCTTCGAGTGGCACGCGCGGCTCACGCCGGGTGCGGGCCGGCTGCACTTCCGGATGGAACGGTCCCAGCAGCAACTCGTGATCGCCTACATCGGTGGCAAGCGGGTCTGACGGCCGGGGGTTGGGGGCGTGCCGAAACGCCCCCGCGTGCCGGTGGCGGCAGCGTGGCTCATCCGCCCAGCGGCTGTTCTGCGGGGACCAGGACGGTGCTGCCGGACCAGTCGATGACCTCGTTGACGAAGGCCTTGTAGGGCTCGTCCTCCTCGTCCAAAGTCGAGTAGCTCGCGGTGTAGCGGCCGAAGCTGTATCCACCGGCCGCCAGGGTGGCCAGCGCCCAGGGCCGGAGCTGGTCGCGCAGCTTGTCCGGGGCCAGCCGGTTGATCGGCACCCGGATGACGCCGAGCAGGTCGTACCACTCGTCCGGGGTGCCGGCGTTGACGACCCGGCAGAGCGAGAACGCGTGCCGTACCTGCGGTTCCTTGGAGATCCAGGTGACCTGGTTGAACATGTCGCCTCCTGCTGCTTGGAAGGGCTTCACGAAGCAGCATTGCCGACCACGACGCTTATATCAAGAGGATATATACTCGCGTGTCGTTCGACTATGGTCAGCAACGTGGCACCGACAACTACCGAATGGAGTTGAGATGGCATCGAGCGCTTCAAGGACACGCCGTAGGTCGACACCGCCGCCCGCGTCGCCCACCGTGCAGGCGTGGGAGCTCGGGATGCGGCTGCGCGAGCGTCGCGAAGAGGTGGGCATGACGGCCGTCGCGGCGGGCCGCGCCAGCGGCATCACGCAGGCGTACATCTCGGGGGTGGAGGCCGGGCGGGTCAAGCTGCCCGCCGACCGGCTGGCCCAGCTCGTCAAGATCTACGAGATCGACTCTGCCGATGCTGGCGAGCTGGAGGAGCTGCGGGTCGGTGCCATGCAGCGGGCCTGGTGGCACCAGTACTCGCAGCTCTTCCCCGCCGACTTCCTCCGCTTCCTCGGCTACGAGGCGGGCGCCGAGCACGTCCGCAGCTATCAGAACGAGTTGGTGG
Source organism: Micromonospora sp. DT233 (assembly GCF_049841815.1). Lineage (NCBI taxonomy): Bacteria > Bacillati > Actinomycetota > Actinomycetes > Micromonosporales > Micromonosporaceae > Micromonospora > Micromonospora sp. DT233. The sequence goes on from NZ_JBNCLB010000003.1 coordinate 114,954, forward strand.
ACGGGCTGTTGCAGACCGAGGAGTACGCCCGCGCGGTCATCCGGGGCGGTAACACCTACGTCCGGCTGACCGAGATGGACCGGCGGGTCGCGGTGCGGCTGGCGCGGCAGCGGCGGCTCGACGGTGACCACCCGCTGCGCCTGACTGCCGTGATCACCGAGGGCGCGCTGCGGCAGCAGGTGGGCGGTCCGGAGGTGATGCGCGCCCAGCTCGACCACCTCGACCGGCTGTTGACCGAGCGCCCGGAGCAGATCGAGCTCCGGGTGATGCCGTTTTCCGCCGGGGCGCACCCCGCGCTCGGCAGTCCGTTCCAGATCCTGTCGTTTCCGTCGCCCCGGCTGCCCGAGCTGGTCTGGCAGGAGGTGCTCACCTCCAGCGACATCATCGACCAGTCCAGCCGGGTCGCGGACTACACCATGACCTTCGCCGAGGCGCGGGAGCGGGCGTTAAGCTCGGCGGAGTCGCTGGTGCTGATCCGGCGGATCGCCAAGGAGATGACGTGATGGCCCCTCGCCTCACCCCCGATCGTGGCTGGTTCAAGTCTTCCCGCAGCGCCAACAACGCGGCCTGCGTCGAGGTGCGGTTCGTCGATGGCTCGGTGGGCGTCCGCGACACGAAGGACCGCACCGGCCCGGCGCTCGCCTTCGACGGTCGCTCCTGGGCCACCTTCCTGAGCGGGCTCAAGGCCGAGGCGAGCAGCTGACGTCCCTTGCCGGCGCGACAAACGTCTGGTCTGCTTTGCCTGGTCCTTGCTATCGTTTTTTTCGTATCAGGGAGTACGATGGGTAACTTAGAGGTGTCCGGAGGGTGATGTTGTGACCGTGTTGCCCGCAGGCGGAGTGGAACCCGACGGCGAGGAACTCAGGCGTTTTGCCGGACGGTTTCTCGGCGGGCGGCGATTGCAGCTGATCATCGATGGATCAGAGCCGGTGGACGTGCCGCCCGTGGTGGGCGAAGCGCTGGCCGAGGTGGTTTCGATCTTGGGGCGCGGGCGACCGGTGCGGGTGATGCAGGAGAACACCGAACTCTCTACCGGAGAGGCTGCCGCGATCCTCGGGGTGACGAGGCCGACCGTGGTCAAGCTGATGAATGACGGTGCGTTGCCCTACACCCGCCCAAACTCGAGTCGCCGCGTTGCCCTGCACGACGTGTTGTCCTACAAGGAGCAGCGCTCGAGGGCCCGGCGCGAGGCGTTGGACGAGCTCACTGGGGACGCGATCGACATGGGCGTCTACGACGAGGCGATTCGGCGCGGGCGCGAACTGTCGGACGAGCAGCCGGGGCGTGGCGGCGACCGATGATCGTAGCCGTGCTGGATGCCTGCGTTCTCGTACCCAGCGTCCTCGCGGACACCCTTCTGCGTTGCGCCGAGCAGGACCTGTATCGCCCGGTCTGGTCTGAAACGATTCTCGACGAGGTACGCCGAAACCTGCCGCCTTCGGTTCGCGGCGCGAAGGCTGAGCGTCGGATCGACGTCATGCGGGAAAATTTTCCGGAGGCGCTGGCCTCTGGGTACGAGCGACTTATCAATCAGATGAGCAACGATCCCAAGGACCGCCATGTGCTCGCCGCCGCTGTAGCGGCAGACGCGGAGGCAATCGTCACCGCGAACCTCCGCGACTTTCCCGAAGACGCACTCGCGCCTTACGGCATCGAAGCACTGCATCCGGATGACTTCCTCTGTGCCCTGCTGGACGCCGTCCCGGATCAGGTCGTGGAGATCATCACGCAGCAAGCGGAGGCTACGGGGAGGGGTGGGCGACCGAGACTGACCGTCGACAACATCCTCGGCGGCCTGGCGGGATGCCGGGTCACCCGGTTTGCTCACCGAGTGGCCCGCTCTTACCCCTGAGCCCAGAACTGCCACCCCTCCGGGGCCGGCGGCCACGACGGATCGGGCCGCCAGCCAAGCGGCGGAGTCCACACGGCCGCCGGGGGTGGTGGCCACCGGGGGTACGACGAACCGCCGCAGAGGAATGTGACGAGCACTGCGGGGCCGCCGGGCGTCGGCAACCGCATGACACCCCGTGGAAGCACAAGAGGGCGAGTAGCGTTGGAAAATGCGCTTCGTTGATCTCGACACCCCCAAGCCCATCTCCAAGATCGGCCTCGGTACCTGGCAGTTCGGCTCCAAGGAGTGGGGCTACGGTCCCGACTACGAGCGCCGCGCCGCCGACATCGTCCGGCGGGCGCTCGACCTCGGGGTCACCCTCTTCGACACCGCCGAGCTGTACGGCTTCGGCCGCAGCGAGCGGATCCTCGGCGCGGCCCTCGGCGACCAGCGGGAGAAGGCCGTGGTGGCCAGCAAGATCCTCCCGGTGCTGCCGATCGCCCCGGTGGTGCAGCAGCGGGCGGTCGCCTCGGCGGCCCGGCTCGGCGTGCGCACCATCGACCTGTACCAGGTGCACCAGGCCAACCCCGTGGTCGCCGACACCACCACCATGCGCGGGATGCGCGCGTTGCAGGACGTCGGCCTGGTCGGCGAGGTCGGGGTGAGCAACTACGGCCTGCGCCGCTGGCGGTTCGCCGAGGCCGCGCTGGGCCGGCGGGTGCTGAGCAACCAGGTCCGCTACAGCATGGTCGACCGCGCCCCGGAGGACGACCTGCTGCCGTACGCGGAGCAGGCCGGCCGGATCGTCATCGCCTACAGCCCGCTCGCCCAGGGCTTCCTCTCCGGCCGCTACGACGCGCAGAACCCGCCGAGCGGGGCGGTGCGCCGGGCCAACCCGTACTTCCTGCCGGTAAACCTGGAGCGCGGCGCGGCGCTCATCGGCACGCTGCGCGAGGTCGCCGACGCGCACGACGCCACGCCCAGCCAGATCGCCCTGGCGTACCTGCTGCGGCACCCGAACGTGGTGGCCATCCCCGGCGCGTCCGGGGTCGAGCAGATGGAGCGCAACGCCGCCGCCGCCGACATCGATCTGGCCGCCGACGAGTACGCGGCGCTGGCCGCCGCCGCCCGCGCGTTCCGGCCGGTAACCGGCCTGGCGGCGGCGCCGAAGCTGCTCCGCGCCCGCTTCGGCGGGTAGGGCGCGGCTGCGGGGCGCCCGCCCGCCGGTGATCCGGCCGGCGGGCGACCCGCCGGCATCCCCCGCCTCGGTGCCGGCCGCGCTAGCGTAGGTCGGGTGACTGAGCCCAACCACGTTGTTCCGGTCCCGCCCGCCGACCTGCCCGCCACCCTCGGCGCGCTCCGGGCGGCCGGGCACCGACACCGCACGGTCAAACAGGAGCTCCGCGACAACCTCCTCGCCCGGATGCGCGCGGGCGAGGAGCGCTTCCCCGGCATCGTCGGGTACGACGACACGGTGCTGCCCGAGGTCGAGCGGGCGCTCCTGGCCGGCCACGACATGGTGCTGCTCGGCGAGCGCGGCCAGGGCAAGACCCGGCTGATCCGGGCGCTGGTGGGGCTGCTCGACGAGTGGACGCCCGTCATCGCCGGCTCGGTGCTCAACGAGCACCCGATGCGCCCCCTCACCCCGGCCTCCCGCGCCCAGGCCGAGGCAGCCGGCGACGACCTGCCGGTGGCCTGGCTGCACCGCAGCATGCGATACGGCGAGAAGCTCGCCACCCCGGACACCAGCGTCGGCGACCTGATCGGCGACGTCGACCCGATCCGGGTCGCCCAGGGGCGCACCCTCGGCGACCCCGAGACGATCCACTTCGGGCTGGTGCCCCGCACCAACCGGGGCATCTTCGCCGTCAACGAGCTGCCCGACCTGGCCGAGCGGATCCAGGTGGCGCTGCTCAACGTGCTGGAGGAGCGCGACATCCAGATCCGCGGCTACCAGCTGCGGCTGCCGCTGGACCTCTTCCTGGTGGCCAGCGCCAACCCGGAGGACTACACCAACCGGGGCCGGATCATCACCCCGCTCAAGGACCGCTTCGGCGCCGAGGTGCACACCCACTACCCGATCGAGCTGGAGCTGGAGCTGGCGCTGATCCGGCAGGAGGCCGAGCCGGTCGCCGAGGTGCCGGAGCACGTGCTGGAGGTGCTCGCCCGGTTCGCCCGCGCGGTGCGCGAGTCGCCCTCGGTGGACCAGCGCTCCGGCGTCTCCGCCCGCTTCGCCATCGCCGCCGCCGAGACGGTCGCCGCCGCCGCGCTGCGCCGCTCCGGGCTGCTGGCCGCCGGCCCCGACGGGGTCTTCGAGGAGCCCGTGGCCCGGGTGGGCGACGCCCTCTCGGTGACCTCCACGCTGCGCGGCAAGGTCGAGTTCGAAAGCGGCGAGGACGGCCGCGAGGTGGAGATCCTCGCCCACCTGCTGCGGGCGGCCACCGCCGAGACGTACCGGGCCCGGCTGGCCGGGCTGGACACCTCCGGCTTCACCGCGCTGGTGGACGACGGCAAGGTGATCGAGACCGGCGAGCTGGTCTCCTCGGCCGAGCTGCTGCGTCAGGTCGGCACCGTGCCGGGGCTGGCCAAGGCGCTCGACCGGCTCGGGATGGGCGACGCACCGACCCCGGCCCAGGCGGCGGCCGGCATCGAGTTCGTCCTCGAAGGGCTGCACCTGACCCGCCGGCTCGGCAAGGACGTCGACGAGACCGGGCGCACCGTCTACGGCGGCCGGGGCTGAGATGGCCGGCAACCGGTTCCGGTACGGGCAGTGGCGCGGCGGCCCCGACCCGCTCGCCCCGCCGTACGACGTGCGGGCCGCCGTGGACGCGGTCGGCGCGGAGGTGCTGGCCGGGGGGAGCCTGCGGGAGGCGCTGCGCGGCCTGCTGCGGCGCGGCCCGCAGGGGCGCGACGGCCTGGACGGCCTCGCCGACCGCGCCCGGCGACTGCGCCGCGAGGCGTTGCGCCGGGGCGGCCTGGACGGGGCGGTCACCCGCGCCCGCGCCCTGCTCGACCAGGCTCTCGCCGCCGAGCGCGACGAGCTGCGCGGGCGGGCCGACGAGGCGGCCCGGTTCGCCGAGGCGGTGCTCGACAACCTGCCCCGCTCCACCGCCCGCGCGGTGCAGGAGCTCGCCGGCTACCCCTGGGTCAGCGACGAGGCCCGGCAGGCGTACCAGAAGATCCTCGACGGGCTGCGCGGTGACGTGCTGGAGCAGCGCTTCGCGGGGCTGCGGGACGCGGCGCGGGCCACCGCCGACCCGGCCGTGCAGCGGCAGCTCGCCGAGATGATGCGCGACCTCAACGACCTGCTGGCCCGGCACGCCCGGTCGGAGGAGACCACCGACGCGTTCGCGGAGTTCATGCGCCGCCACGGCGAGTTCTTCCCCGAGCGCCCGGCCGACGTCGACGAGCTGGTCGACGTGCTGGCCCGCCGCGCGGCGGCCGGACAGCGGCTGATGCGGTCGCTGTCGGAGCGCCAGCGCGAGGAGCTGGCCGGGCTGATGGGGCAGTCCCTCGGCGACCGGCTGGCCGGCGAGCTGTCGGCGCTGGACGCCAACCTGCGGGCGCTGCGCCCGGAGCTGAACTGGAACCGCGGCGAGCAGGTCCGCGGCCAGCAACCCCTCGGATACGGCGAGGCGGCCGGCGCGCTCGACGAGATCGCCGAGCTGGACGCGCTGCTGGACGGCCTCGACCCGGAGCAACCGGGCGGCACCCTCGACGACGTGGACGTCGAGGCGGTCTCCCGCACCCTGGGCCGCGACGCCGCCGACGACCTGCTGCGGCTGCGCGAGCTGGAGGGGGAGCTGCGCCGGCAGGGCTGGGTGACCCGCGACGCCGACGGGCTGACGCTGAGCCCGAAGGCGCTGCGCCGGCTCGCGGACAGCGCCCTGCGCCGGGTCTTCGCCGACCTGACCGCCGGGCCGCGCGGCCGGCACGACCTGCGCTCCGCCGGTGCCGCCGGCGAGGTGAGCGGGGCGTCGCGGCCGTGGGAGTACGGCGACGAGCAGCCGGTCGACGTGGTGCGCACCCTCACCCGGGCGGTGGGTCGCGCCGGCCCGAGGGTGCCCGTTGCGCTGGTGGCCGCCGACTTCGAGGTGGTCGAGACCGAGCGCCGGGCGTCGGCGGCGGTGGCGCTCTGCGTGGACCTGTCGTACTCGATGTACTCGCAGCAGCGCTGGGGGCCGATGAAGCAGACGGCGCTGGCCCTGTCGCACCTGATGGCCACCCGGTTCCCGCAGGACGCGTTGCAGATCATCGGCTTCGGCCTGGAGGCGGCGACGCTGACCCAGGCGGAGTTGGCGGCGGTGGAGCCGGATCTGCAACAGGGCACCAACCTCCAGCACGCCCTGCGGCTGGCGGGCCGGCACCTGCGCCGGCACCCGGGCGCGGAGCAGGTGGTCCTCGTGGTCACCGACGGCGAGCCGACCGCCCACCTGGACCCGGACGACGGGGCGGCGTACTTCCACTGGCCGTCGCTGCCGGAGACCGTCGAGGCGACGATCCGGGAGGTCGACCGGCTCAGCCGGGCCGGCGCGACGCTCAACCTCTTCATGCTCGGCGACGATCCGGGCCTGCACAGCTTCGTCGACGCGGTGGCCCGCCGCTGCGGGGGCCGGATGTTCACCCCGGACCTGGGCGACCTCGGCGAGTACGTGGTCAGCGACTACCTGCGCGCCCGCCGGGGCCGCTGAACCGGCCCCGCCCGGCGTCCCCGTCCGGGTGAACCGGGTGCGGTAGCGCGCCGCCGCCCGCCCGGCCGCGCGATTGACTGGGGGCGTGGAGAGCGCGGGGTTGCGGCGGGCGTACGACGAGGTGCTCGCCGAGGTGGAGGCGGGCGGGTTCGCGCCGCCGGACGACGGGGGGTTGAGCGCCGAGCAGATCGTGGCGCACCTGGCGGTCAACGACGAACTGATGAGCGAGGCCACCGAGGCGGTGTTGAACGGGTCGCCGTTCGCGTACTACGACCTGGAGACCGTGCACCGGCCGCAGCTCGACGCGCTGGCCGCCGAGCACGGCGGGCTGACCGGGCTGGCCACCCTGCTGCGCGCGACCAGCGAGGGGCTCTGCGCGCTGGTGGACCGGCTGGGGCCGGCGGCGCAGACGCCGGTGCGGACGCGGCTGCACGAGGACGTCGACCTGCGGGTGGACGAGGCGCTGCCCTGGGGCCGGGCCCTCGACCTGCACACCCGGGTCCACCTGCCCAAGCACCTCGCCCAGCTCCGGGCGTTGCGCCCCGCGTGAGCGGCGGTCACGGTCGCTGACCTGGCGAATGCCGCCGTGGCGATACCCGCGGGATCGACGCCCGTGCGCGTAAAGTGCTCGTCATGTGTGCTGTCCGTGTGGATCATCAGGTTGACCACGACGGAGCGGTGGAGCTGCTGCGGCGGTCGTACGCCGCGGTGCCCGCCGGCGAGACCGTGCGACTGGCGAAACGCACCTCGAACCTGTTCCGCCCGAGGTCGACGCCGAGCGCCCCCGGCCTGGACGTCAGCGGCCTCGGCTCGGTGCTCGGCGTCGACCCGGTCGCCCGCACCGCCGACGTGCAGGGCATGTGCACCTACGAGCGGCTGGTCGACGCGACCCTGCCGCACGGGCTGATGCCGCTGGTGGTGCCGCAGTTGCGCACCATCACCCTGGGCGGCGCGGTGACCGGGCTCGGCATCGAGTCCACCTCGTTCCGGCACGGCCTGCCGCACGAGTCGGTGCTGGAGATGGACGTGCTCACCGGCGCGGGGGAGATCGTCACCGTCCGCCCGGAGGGGGAGCACGCCGACCTCTTCGCGGCCTTCCCCAACTCGCTGGGCAGCCTGGGGTACGCGACCCGGCTGCGCATCGAGCTGGCGCCGGTGCGGCGGTACGTGGCGCTGCGCAACGTGCGCTTCACCGACCTGGACGCGTTGGTCGAGGCGATCGGCGAGGTCACCGCCACCCGATCCTGGGGCGGCGAGCCGGTGGACGCGATGGACGGGGTGATGTTCAGCCCCGGCGAGGCGTACCTGGTGCTGGCCACCTTCACCGACACCGCGCCGAAGGTCGGCGACTACACCGGCGAGGAGATCTACTACCGCTCGCTGCGCCGGCTGCCCCGCGACTGGCTGAGCGCCTACGACTACCTCTGGCGGTGGGACACCGACTGGTTCTGGTGCTCGGGGGCGTTCGGGGCGCAGCACCCGGTGGTGCGGCGGCTCTGGCCGGCGCGTCTGCGGCGCAGCGACGTCTATCACCGCCTGGTCCGGCTGGAGCACCGGCATCAGGTGGTCGCCCGGGTCGACCGGCTGCGCGGGCGGCCGGCCCGGGAACGGGTGGTGCAGGACGTGGAGGTCCCGCTGGCGGGCACCGCCGAGTTCCTGCGCTGGTTCGCCCGGCGGGTGCGGATGTCGCCGGTCTGGCTCTGCCCGCTGCGGCTGCGCGAGCCCGCCGGCCCCGGATCGGCACGGGCCTGGCCGCTCTACCCCCTGGAACCGGGGCAAACCTACGTCAACATCGGCTTCTGGGGGACCGTGCCGATCGCCGAGGGCGCCGCCGACGGCGACGTCAACCGGCTGGTCGAGCACGCGGTGTCCGAGGCGGGCGGCCACAAGTCGCTCTACTCGGACGCGTATTACGACCGCGAGGCGTTCGACCGGCTCTACGGCGGGGACACCTGGCGGGCGGTGAAGGAGCGTTACGACCCGGACCACCGGCTCACCGGACTCTACGAGAAGGCGGTAGCACGACAATGAGCCTGACCGAACGTGAACAGGGGGCGGCTGGTCCGTCGCCCGTCCCGCCGGCCGAGACCCGGCGCCCGACCCCGACCGTGGCCGACGTGGTCCGCGCCGTCACGGCCGAGCCCCTGCCGGTGCGGGTCACCGGGTACGACGGCACCGCCGTCGGCCCCGCCGACGCCGGGATCACCATGGGCATCAACTCCGAGCGGGGCTTGTCGTACCTGCTCACGGCCCCCGGCGACCTGGGCATGGTCCGGGCGTACGTGCGGGGCGACCTGACCCTGGGCGGGGTGCACCCGGGCGACCCGTACGAGGCGTTGCGGGTGCTCAAGGAGCAGTTGCGGCTGCGCCCGCCGGCGCTGGCCGAGGGGCTGGCCCTGCTGCGCGGGCTGGGCCGGGAGCGGCTGATGCCGCCGCCGCCCCCGCCGCAGGAGTCCGCGCCGCGCTGGAAGCGGGTCGTCAACGGGCTGCGCCACTCCCGGTCCCGGGACAGCAGCGTCATCTCCCACCACTACGACGTCTCGAACGCCTTCTACGAGTTGGTGCTCGGCGAGTCGATGACGTACACGTGCGCGTTGTTCCGCAGCCCTGGCGACACGCTGGAGCAGGCCCAGGCCGCCAAGTACGAGCTGGTCGCCGGGAAGCTCGCGCTGCGGCCGGGGATGCGGCTGCTCGACGTGGGCTGCGGCTGGGGCGGCATGGTCCGGCACGCGGCCCGCGAGTACGGGGTGCGGGCGCTCGGGGTGACCCTGTCGAAGGCGCAGGCGCAGTGGGCGCAGGCGGCGATCGAGCGGGAGGGGCTGGGCGGGCTGGCCGAGGTGCGGCACCTGGACTACCGGGACGCCCCGCGCGAGCAGTTCGACGCGATCTCCTCGATCGGCCTCACCGAGCACATCGGGGTGCGCAACTACCCGGGCTACTTCCGCGCCCTGGGGGGCCGGTTGCGCCCCGGTGGCCGGCTGCTCAACCACTGCATCACCCGGGCCGACAACCGCGCGCCGCACCGCTCCGGCGCGTTCATCGACCGGTACGTCTTCCCCGACGGGGAGCTGGCCGGTCCCGGCCGGCTGATCGGCGAGATCCACGACGTCGGGCTGGAGGTGCAGCACGAGGAGAACCTGCGGGCGCACTACGCGCTGACCCTGGCCGGCTGGTGCCGCAACCTGGTGGCGAACTGGGACGCCTGCGTGGCCGAGGTCGGCGAGGGCACCGCCCGGGTGTGGGGCCTGTACATGGCCGGGTCGCGGCTGGCGTTCGAGCGCAACGAGATCCAGTTGCACCAGGTGCTGGCCACCCGCACCGACCCGCGCGGGGTCAGCGGCTACCCGCTGCGCCCGGACTGGCCGGCCTGAGCCGACGCTGACGAAAAGGGACGGCCGCGTCGGCCGTCCCTTTTCCCGAACCGATTGACAAAGAAGTTTTGTACGTACAAACTGATTTTGTTATGAGAGACGTCCTGTACCTGGAAGAGATGGGGCAGGCGGAGAGCCTGCTCAAGCCGCGCCGCATCGAGGTGCTGCGGCAACTGGCCGAGCCCCGCACCTGCACCGAGGTCGCCGCCCGGCTCGGCCAGACCCCGCAGCGGGTCTACTACCACGTCAAGCAGCTCGTCGCGGCCGGCCTGGCCGAGCAGGTCTCGCAGCGGCAGGTGCGCGGCATCAGCGAGGGCAGCTACCAGGCCGTCGCCCGGTCGTACTGGCTCTCGCCCCGGCTCGTCGGCCGCATCGGCGGGCTGCGCCGGGCCCGCGACGAGCTCAGCCTCGGCCACCTGCTCGACCTGATGGAGGAGGTCCAGGCCGACGTCGCCGCCCTGGACCGGGCGGCCCCCGAGCTGCCCTCGATCGGGGTCTCCGGGGAGATCCGGGTGCCGGCCGAGCGCCGGCAGGAGTTCCTCGCCGACCTGCGCGGCACCCTGCAGGACCTGTTCACCCGCTACGGGGGCGCCGAGGGCGACGCCTTCAAGCTCGCCGTGGCCTGTTACCCCAAGGGGGAGAACGATGACTGAACCGATGACCCTGCGCGCCCGGCTCGCCGCGCCCGCCGACGCGGTCCACCGGGCCCTGACCGACCCGGCCGAGCTGCGCGTCTGGCTGGCCGAGCACGCCGAGGTCGAGCTGCCGCACCGGTACGCGTTCTGGGGGCGCTACACCCCCTCCGGTGACGCCCCGCACCAGCGGCTGCTGCACGTCGACGACCGGACCCTGCGCTTCGCCTGGCTGCTCGACGGGGTGGAGACCAGCACCGAGATATCCCTGACCCCCGAGGGGGAGTCGACGATCCTCACGCTGCGGCAGAGCCACTTCGACTTCGCCGAGGCGATCGCCGAGAGCAGCGTCCGGGGGGTGCTCCAGACGTACTGGTCGCTGGCGATCACCAACCTGGCCGCCCGGCTGGAGGGCCGCCCGCTGCTGCCGCGCACCGACTTCACCTCCGCGCGGCTGCGCGGCGAGCTGCTCATCGACGCCCCGACCGACCGGGTGTACGAGTCGCTGACCGACTCGGAGCAGGCCAGCGCCTGGTTCGGCTACCCCATCGGCATCGAGCCCCGGGTCGGCGGCCGGTACGCCATGGGCGGCTTCGACACCGGCTACACCGCCAAGGTCGTGGACCTGGAGCCGGGCCGGCGGATGTCGGTCGACTGGGGCAGCCCGTCGGGCGTCACCACCTGGGAGCTGGCCGAGTCCGACGGGAAGACCAGGCTCACCTTCGTGCAGAGCGGCTTCGACGAGCGGCACCCCCCGTACGCGGCGTGGAGCGGCTCGGTCGCCGGCCTCGGCGAGCTGGTCCGCTACCACGAGATGCCCGACTGGCAGCCGATCTGGCTCCCCGAGCGGTGACGGCGCGGCTCCGTCGGGCATCGGGCGCCGGTGCCCGGCGGGCCGGATCGCCGATTCGAGGGTGAAGACGGACCCGGGTGGGTATAGCGGGGCGATGTTCTTCATATTCGGGCTCCGCACCAAGGTCGACCGCTCGGGCGTGGTGCAGCAGGTGTGCCGCAACTGCGGCAACCACGCCGCCCAGGTGATCAGCCGGCGGTCCACGAAGTTCACCCTCTTCTTCATCCCGCTGATCCCGGTGCGCACCCGCTACGTGCAGCAGTGCAGCTTCTGCGGGGTCCAGTACGACATCGACCGGGCCGAGGCGCGTCGCCTCCCGGTCGGCTGAGCCGTCGATGGCCCGTTTCCTCAGTTGGCTGATCGGCTGTCAGCCCGCCCTGACGTCGGAGCCCCCCGCCCCCACCGCGTCCCGCCCGCCCTGCACCCCGCGTCGCCGCCCGCGCCGCCGCGCCCGCCGCCCCTCGGCCGGCACCACCCTGCCCCGCTCACCCTGGAACCGCTCCGCCGGCCGCTGACCCACCCCCACTACGCTGGGACGGCCGCGAGGAACGGGGAGAGTCGTGCGCAACCATCCGGCCGTCGTGCTGGTCGCCGTCCTGCTGTCCACAGTGTCGCTGCCGCTGTCGCTGACCGGCGCGTCCGTCGCGCTGCCGGACATCGGCCGCGACCTCGACGCCGGGCTGGCCGGGGTGCAGTGGGTGGTGAACGCCTACAACGCCACCTTCGCCAGCTTCATGCTCGCCAGCGGCGCGCTCGCCGACATCTTCGGCCGCCGCCGCGTCTACGCCGCCGGGCTGGCGATCTTCGCCGCCGCCGGGCTGGCCGGCGCGTTCGCCGGGAACATCGTGCTGCTCGACGCCCTGCGCGCGGTCGCCGGCGTGGGCGCCGCCGCCGCCGCGACCAGCGCCGCGGCGCTGCTGGCCGACGCGTTCACCGGCCCGGCCCGCGCCCGCGCGTTCAGCCTCTTCGGCACGGCCATCGGCGCGGGCCTGGCGTTCGGCCCGTCGATCTCCGGGCTGCTGATCGAGGCGTTCGGCTGGCGGGCCGTCTTCGCCGCCCCGGCGCTGGCCGCCTGCGCGGTGCTCGCCCTGGTCCCGCTGCTGCCCGAGTCCCGCCCGGCGCGCGCCGGCCGGGTCGACCGGCCGGGCACCGTCACCTTCACCGGGGCGCTGCTGCTGCTCATCTTCGGCTTCGTGCAGGGCCCCGAGTTCGGCTGGGCCGACCCGGTGATCGTGGCCGCCTTCGGCGGGGCGGCGGCCCTGCTGGCGATCTTCGTGCGGGTGGAGCGCCGCCGCGCCGAGCCGATGTTCGACCTGACCCTGCTGGCGAGCCCCCGCTTCCTCGGCGTCTGCCTGGCGGCGGGCACCATCGTCGCCGTCATGGTGCCGCTGCTGGTCTACCTGCCGTCGTACCTGACCACGGTGGTCGGGATGACCCCCGGCGCGGCCGGCGGCACCCTCATCCTGCTCACCGCGCCCACCCTGGTCCTGCCGCTGCTCACCGGCGCGCTGACCCGGCTGGTGCCGGCCTCGGCGGTGATCGTCTTCTCCGTGGCGGTGGTCGGCGTGGGCGCGGCCTGGGCCACCGTGCTCGCCCCGGGCAGCGACGCCGCCGCCCTGGCGGGGCCGCTGCTCACCATGGGGGTGGGGATCGGCCTGTCGATCGGGCTGCTCGACGCCATCGCCGTGGGCAGCGTCGCCCCCGGCCGGGCCGCCACCGGCGCCGGCATGATCAACACCGCCCGGCTGGCCAGCGAGACCATCGCCATCGCGGTGGTCGGCGCGGTGCTGGCCAGCACCACCGCCGGGCGGCTCGCCGACCCGGGCTTCACCTCCGGCCTGCGTACGGTGCTCTGGGTGATGGCCGCGACGGCGCTCGCCGCCGCCGGCGCGGTCACCGTGCTGGTGCGGCGCGGCGCGGCCCGCGCCGTCGCGACGCCGACCGCCTAAGGTGACCTGTCGTGACGAGCACCGAAGAGCGACTGGCCGGGATCCGGGGTGACGCCCCGGCGCGGCGGCACAACGCCCGGACGATCGCCGCGCTGACCGGCAACCCCGGCTGCGACCGGCGGGCCGTGCTGGACAGCGCGGGGGCGGACAAGACGAAGCTGGCCGCGCGGGTCGGCTTCCCCGCCCGGTTCGGCCAGTCCCGCTTCGCGATCACCCGGGGCAACGCCTTCGAGGCGCAGGTCAAGGCCGACGGCGGGGCCGAGCTGCTGCGGCTGGTCGCCGAGCGGCTCGGCGTCGCCGACCCCGGCCCGGCGACCTGGACCGACCTCTCGGCCGACGACCGGGCCGGCCAGTCCGACCGCTCCGCCCGGTCCCGGGCCGCGCTGACCGCCGCCGCGCCGACCGGCGACGACGCCCCCGCCGCCCTCTTCGACCACCCGCTGCTCGGCCTCGACGTGGCCGGCCAGCGGGTGTACCTGGAACCGGACCTGGTCGCCGCCCGCCTCGCCGGCCGCTTCCACGTCGTGGAGGTCAAGTCGTTCCCGGTCATCGACGGGCAGGCCGACCCGGCCAAGGTGGCCGCCGCCGCGATCCAGTCCGCCGTCTACGTGCTGGCCCTGCGCCAGCTGCTGGCCGCCGAGGGGCACGACCCCGAGCTGGTCTCGGCGGACGTGGTGCTGGTCTGCCCGCGCGACTTCGCCAACCAGCCGGTGGCCAGCATCGTCGACGTGCGCCGGCAACTGCTGGTGCTGCGCCGCCAGCTCGACCGGATGGCCCGCATCGACGACCTGCTGACCCGGGTCCCCGCCGACTTCACCGCCGACCCGGCGGCCGACCCCGCCGACGTGCGCCGCTCCCTGCTCTCCGTGCCCGCCCGCTACGCCCCCGACTGCCTGGCCGCCTGCGAGCTGGCGTACTTCTGCCGCGACGCCACCCGCGCCGAGACCGCCACCCTGGGCCGGCCGGTCCGCGAGGCCCTCGGCGGGGTGGCGACCGTCGCCGAGGTCCTCGCGCTGGCCACCGGGGAGCACGCCGGCGAGCCGGAACAGGCGGAGGCCGCCGCGCTGCTGCGGGCCGCCGCCCGGCTGCGCGCCGACGCCCTGGCCGGGCAGAGCGCATGAGTACGCTGCGCGCGCTCGCCAAGGCGCAGGCGCTCGCCGCCGGGGTGGCCCAGCCGGTGGCCACCGTCGCGCACCTGCACCTGTCGACCCGGCCGCTGGTGCTGGTGCCGCTGGCCATGGCCGGCGAGGCCAACGCCCCGCTCGCGGCAATGGTCGGCACCGCACCGGACGACGCCCGGCTGCTGATCGTGCCGCAGCCCCGCAACCGGGACCAGCGCTTCGCGTTCGCCGCCGAACTCGCCGGGATCGTGCTGCCCCACCTGGAGTCCTTCCGGGGGGTCGCCGAGGCCGTCGCCGTGGACCGGGGCCGCGACGTGCGGTACCGCTACGTCGACGCCCCGCAGCTGCTGGTGCCGAACCCGGCCGGGATCACCTTCCTGCGGCTGCTCGGCCGCTCCACCCGGTTCCGCCGCACCGACGGCGACTACCCGGTGCACCCGGCGGTGCCGCTGCTCGGGCGCTGGCTGACGTTCTTCGCCGACCGGGCCGAGCACCCCGGCTCGGCGGCGCTGGTGGCGCTGACCGAGGCGCTGACCCTGCACTGGGCCACCGGGCAGAGCGCGGTGGAGGACCAGCACCTGCCGGCAGTGCTCGGCTGGCTCGACCCGCCGCCGGGGCTCGACGGCGCGCGGGCGGCGGCCCTGGCCGAGGACCCGACGCGCTGCCCGCCCGCCGGCCCGGCCACCGACCCCGAGTTCGACAACAAGGTCCTCGCCCCGGCCATCGCCGCGTACACCGAGGCGGCCGACGACGCGGCGGCCCGCGAGTGCGCGTACGCGGAGCTGGAGCGGGCGCTGCGCGGTCAGCTCGCGCCCACCTGGGAGCTGATGTGGCGCGGCGTGGGGCTGCTCTCGGCGCTGCCGCCCGGCGCGCGGGTGGCCGCGCGCTGGGCCGGCGACCGGGACGCCTTCACCGCGTACGCCGAGCACGTCGACGCCGACGGCGGCCCGCAGCCGCGCCGCGACGGCGCGGTGGCCGCGGCCGTGCGCCTGCACCGGCTGGAACGGGCCGCCACCTCATACGCGGTGCAGCGCGCCTACGACGACCCGCTGGTGATGGCGGAGCACCGGCTGACCGGGGAGGCGTTCGTCGGCGACGTGACCCTGGCCGACCCGAGGCGGATCGACGACACCGGCAAGCGGCCGGTGCTGCGCCCCCGCATCCAGGTGGTCACCACCGAGCCGGTGACGGTGCCGGTCGGCGCGACCCTCTACTCGCCGACCCGCCCGACGCAGAAGGCGAAGGTGGTCTTCCTGACCCCGGCGGCCGACGGCAAGACCGAGGTGGTGCTGGAGCTCTCCGGCGGCATGGGGCGCGGGCTGACCGCCCCGCCGGGCACCGTGCCGGAGGTGGGGGAGCGGCTCTGCCTCACCACCCTGTCGGAGGCGTTCATGCCGGCGGGTGCGTTCCCCGACCCGGCGCAGACCCCGTGGACCCACGGCGGCCCCCCGGACCGGTTCGTCCCCGACCAGCCCCCTGTCGCTCCCGTCGCTCCCGTCGCTCCTGTCGCTCCCGTCGCTCCCGTCGTTCCCGTCGCTCCCGCCGGCCCGGCGGTCCCCTTCGGAGCTGCCGCCCTTGCCGGCCAGGCGGTCCCCTCCGGAGCTGCCGCCGCGAACCCCTTCGCGCCGGTGGGCGGGCCGGTCGACGGCGACCCGGCCGAGGAATGGGCCTGACCGCCGGCCCGGCGCAGCCGAACGGGTACGCCGGGTGCGCCAACGAGAACCGGCCGGCTCTGGCGGGCCGCCCGGCGGCTGGCTAGTCTTTCGTGGTTCGCCGTCGACGACCGGTCCTCACCGTCGAGGTGCGCGAAGGAGAGGAAGCCGGAGCGACCACTGTGCTGCCCCACGACGCACCTCACGCCTTCGCGGCCCCCTTCAGGGCGTACCGGTCCGGCCGGCGCGGCCTTGTCGTGGCCGTGGCGATCCTGCTGACCGAGGCGATCTGGCTCTTCGCCCGCCTGCCCGGCGCGGCCCTGGTCAGCGACCTCGGCGCGGTCGCCGTGGCGAGCTGGGCCGGCTTCGCCTGCCTGTGGGCGGCGCGTCGACACCCGACACCGCTGCACCGGCTCTGGGCGCTGCTCGCGGCCACCGCGTGGCTCGCGGCCCTCGGCCGCGTGCTGTGGACCGTGCAGCGGCTGAGCAGGGACGGGCTGCCGCACACCCCGCTGATCGGGGCGCTGTTCACCCTCGGCATCCTCACCGGCACCGCCGCGCTGCTCTGTTCCCTGGCCGCCCCGCGCAGCGCCATCGGCCGGGCCCGCACCGTGCTGGACGGGGTCATCGTCGGGCTCTCGCTCATCCCGATCGGCTGGGTGCTGGTCTTCCGCGACGTGGCCGCCGCCGACCTGGCCGATCCGCTGCACACCTTCGGGGTGCTCTACCCGATCCTCGACCTGATGCAGCTGACCATCCTCGTGGCGGTGGCCGGCCCGAGCCGCCCGGTGTGGCAGCCGCTGACCCTGATCGGGGCGAGCCTGGTCATCCGGGCGATCGCCGACGCCACGTACATCTCCCTGGTCGTGCACCACGACTACACCCCCGGCCACCTCGTCGACCTCTACTGGCCGCTGAGCTACCTGCTGATCGGGCTCGCCAGCGGTTACCCGCTGCCCCCGCCGCCCGCCGACGCCGACGAGGCCACCGAGTCGCCCCTGCCGCCCTGGTGGCGGGTCGCCCTGCCGTACCTGCCGGTGGGCGGGGCGATCGTCGCGGTCGTGCTGGCCCGCCGGCCCACCGGGCAGACCCCGCAGCTGGTCTTCGTCGGGATGATGGCGCTGCTCGGCGTCCTGGCGCTGCGGCAGGGGCTGGCCGCCAACGAGAACCTGCGACTGGTCGCCCGGCTGCGCCAGCTCGCCTACACCGACCAGCTCACCGGCCTGCCGAACCGGCTGATGTTCACCCGCCGGCTGCGCCGGGCGCTGCGCGACGAGACCCCCGTGTCGGTGCTGCTGCTCGACCTGGACGGCTTCAAGCAGGTCAACGACCGGTTCGGGCACGGTGCCGGCGACGACCTGCTGACCAGCATCGCCGCCCGGATGGAGCGGGTCGTGGCCGACGACGGCAGCATCGCCCGACTCGGCGGCGACGAGTTCGCCGTCATCGTCGACGGCAACCGGCAGGCCCGCCCCGAGCGGGTGGCCGAGCGGATCCTCGCCGCCCTGCAACCCTCGGCGGGCGAGGAGGACGTGGGGGTGCACCCCTCGGCCAGCATCGGCATCGCCGAGTACGGCCCGCAGCACACCTCCCACACCGACCTGCTGCGCGACGCCGACATCGCCATGTACGCGGCCAAGGCGGCCGGGAAGTCCGCGTACCGCACCTGCACGCCGGCGCTGCGGGAGGCGGTGGTGGGCCGCGCGGAGCTGATCGCCGACCTGCGCCGCGCCGTCGACGAGGAGCAGTTCCACCTGGAGTACCAGCCGATCGTCGACCTGGCCACCGGCGAGGTGCGCAGCGCCGAGGCGCTGGTGCGCTGGCGGCACCCCCGGCTGGGGCTGCTCACCCCGGCGAAGTTCCTGCCGCTGGCCGAGGAGACCGGGCTGATCCTGCCGATCGACCGGTGGGTGATCCACGAGGCATGCCGCGCCGCCGCCACCTGGCGGGACCGGGCCCCCGAGGCGACCGTCGCGGTGAACATCGCCGCCGCCCACCTGCGCCGCGCCGACCTGATCGCCACCGTCACCGCGGCCACCGCCGGCGCGGGCCTGGCCCCCCGCGCGCTCACCCTGGAGCTGACCGAGTCGGCGCTCATCGACGGCAGCGACCGGGTGCTGGAGCGGCTGCGCCAGCTCCGCGAGCTGGGCATCCGGATCGCCATCGACGACTTCGGCACCGGGTACTCGTCGCTGAGCTACCTGCACGACATCCCCGCCACCGACCTGAAGATCGACCGCTCGTTCGTGGCCCGCCTCGGTGAGGACACCCGCGCGTACGCCACGGTGGAGATGGTGACCCGGCTGGCCGGGGCGTTCGACCTGACCGTGGTCGCCGAGGGGGTGGAGACCGACGCCCAGCACGCGGCGGTCACCGCGATCGGCTGCGTCCACGGCCAGGGCTGGCGGTACGGCCGCCCCGGCCCGCTGGCGGATCTGCGCGCCGCCCTCACCCAGGTGCCGCAGAATCAGGCTTGACCCTCACGCGACGGCAGGCGGCAGCCTGGTCTTCGAAAGGGAGGGAGCCATGGCGTACACGGTGGGACAGGTGGCGAAGGCCGCCGGGGTGACGGTGCGGACCCTGCACCACTACGACGAGATCGGCCTGCTCTCGCCGAGCGGGCGCACCTCGGCCGGTTACCGCCGCTACGACGACGCGGACCTGGACCGGCTGCAACTCGTCCGGTACTACCGTGAGCTGGACTTCCCTCTGGAGGAGATCACCGCGATCCTCGACGACCCGGCCGCCGACCCGGCGGCGCACCTGCGCCGGCAGCACGAGCTGCTCAACGGGCGGATCGGCCGGTTGCAGGAGATGGTCGCGGCGATCGAACTGGCGATGGAGGCGAGAAGAATGAACATCAGACTGACCCCGCAGGAGCGGTTCGAGGTCTTCGGCGACTTCGACCCCGACGCGCACTCCGCGGAGGCGCAGCAGCGCTGGGGCGACGGCGAGGCGTACCGGGAGTCCAGCCGGCGCACCGCCGGCTACGCCAAGGAGGACTGGCTGCGCATCAAGGCCGACAACGAGGACTGGGGGCGGCGGATCGGTGCCGTGCTCGACTCCGGCGCCCCGGCCGACGGCCCGGAGGCGATGGCGCTGGCAGAGGAGCACCGGCAGCTCATCAGCCGCTGGTTCTACGACTGCTCGTACGAGATCCACACCGGGCTGGCCGACATGTACCTGGCCGACGACCGGTTCACCGCTCACTACGAGAACATCCACCCCGGCCTGACCGCCTACCTGAACGAGGCGATCCACGCCAACGCGATCAGCCGCGCCTGATCGACGGTGCCGCGCCCCGGCCCGGCCTGATCGACCCGGGCCGGCCGGGGCCGGTGGCCTTTGGTCTCTGCTTGCCTTTGGTCTCTGCTCGCCTTGGTCTCGGCCGGCTGGTCCAGGGACCGGTCCTGGCTGGTCTTCGCGGCTGGTCTCGGGGCCGGTCGATCCAGGGCCGGCTGGGTGGTGCCGGGTGGCAGGCGACCGGCGTGGCTGGTCTTGCCGACGCGGGCCGGCAGGCCTGGACCTATACCCCTGCGAGTCCTATGGAGCTGAATCGTCTACGACATCACCGGGCCGTCCGACCACCCGACAGCCGACAGTCCGCGCACCCTGGTGCGGTGGCCGGCTGGTCGGGTGGTGGTCTAGCGGCGACGCTTCCGTGGTCGGGTGTCGAGTGGCCGACGCTTCGGTGGTCGGGTGTCGAGTGCCGACGCTTCGGGCAACAGGCCGACCATAAAGCCGACAAGTCGGGATGAGTCAGACGTGCAAGCGGTGAGTTCCCCGCCTGTGCCCGGTGCGGGACTTCATGATCAACACCGTGTCATTGACATTGGGGCATCCCGTGGAAGTGAGGCCGCCATGTCATTGACATTGAGTTGATCTTGAGGTTTTCGGCTTGAGGGCCCAGCCACCCGCGATTCGCCTGCGACATCAGCTCCAAAGGGGGCGCGTCAGACCATGCCCCCGCTTGCCCGCTTGCCCGCTTGCCCGCTTGCCCGCTTGCTCGCTTGACAAGGGCTAGTCCGGGGCGGGGCGAGGGCTGGGCGAGGGCAGGGCTGGGCGAGGGCAGGGCTGGGCGAGGGCAGGGCTGGGCGAAGGCGGGGCGGCGAAGTCCGAGGCAAGGCGAATCCAAGGCGCGGCGAGCGGAGGATGGAGCGGGGCGAGTGGGCAGGCGGGAGGGGCAGGGGCGTCATAGCAGCAGGTCGAGCAGGAGCACGCCGAGGAAACCGACCACCGAGATGATCGTCTCCATCACCGACCAGCTCTTGATGGTCTGCCCGACGGTCAGCCCGAAGTACTCCTTCACCAGCCAGAAGCCGGCGTCGTTGACGTGCGAGAAGAACAGCGAGCCGCAGCCGATGGCGAGGGCCAGCAGGGCCACCCCCGGCTGGTCGAGGCTCGCCGCGAGCGGGGCGACGATGCCGGCGGCGGTGATGGTCGCGACCGTCGCCGAGCCGGTGGCCACCCGGATGCCGACCGCGACCAGCCAGCCCAGTACCAGCGGGGAAAGGCTGGCGTCCTTGGCGGCGTCGGCGACCAGGTTGCCCACCCCGGCGTCGACCAGCACCTGCTTGAACCCACCGCCGGCGGCGACGATCAGCAGGATGCCCGCGATCGGCGGCAGCGACCCGCCGAGCACCGACGAGACCTGGCTGCGGCTGAAGCCGGCCTGGTAGCCGAGGGTGAACATGGCCAGGATGACCCCGGCCAGCAGGGCCACGATGGGGGTGCCCACGATGTCCAGGGCCCGGCGGCCGGCGTTCCCCTCGGCCAGGGTCAGCTCGCCGACGGCCCGCAGCAGCATCAGCACCACCGGCAGCAGCACCGTGATCACCGCGGGCCAGAACTTCGGGGCCCGGCGGGCGGTCTCGGTGCCGGAGTCGTCGACCGGGGCACCGGGGCGGCCGGTGCCCGGGTTGAGCAGGTCGTCGTCGGTGAGCAGGTCGCCGTCGACGTCGTTCGGCCCACGACCGGCGGGACCCCGGTCGGAGCTGTCCGCGCCGCCCGCGCCCGGACCGGTCCCGTCCGCCCCACCCGCGCCCCGGCCGGTGCCGGCACCCGCGCCCGCACGCGCCGGCGCGCGGGTCGGCAGCAGCGACTCGGGGATGGTGGCGGGGACGTACCGGGCGATCAGGTTGCCGAAGACCGGCCCGGAGATGATCACGGTCGGGATGGCGACCAGCAGGCCCAGCCCGAGCGTCAGGCCCAGGTCCGCGTTGAGCGAGGAGATCGCCACCAGCGGGCCCGGGTGCGGCGGCACCAGGCCGTGCAGCACCGACAGGCCGGCCAGCGCCGGGATGCCGAGCTTCATCAGCGGTACGCCGGTGCGCTTGGCGACCAGCAGCACGATCGGCACCAGCAGCACCACGCCGACCTCGAAGAAGAGCGGCAGGCCGATCAGCGCGGCCACCCCCGCCATCGCCCAGGGCAGCGCCCCGCCGGAGACGCGGTCGACGATCCGGGTGACGATGCCGTCCGCGCCACCGGACTCGGCGAGCAGCCCGCCGATCATCGCCCCGAGGGCGATCAGCAGGCCGACCCCGCCGACGGTGGAGCCGACGCCGCCGCTGAACGACTCGATCATGGGCTCGGGCGACACCCCCGCGGCGACACCGAGCACGGCCGCGCCGAGGATCAGCGCCAGGAACGGGTGGACCTTGGCCCAGGCGATGAGGACCACCACCGCGGCGATGCCCAGCAGGGCCGCGACGATCAGTTGGGCGTCACCGGCGTCGGTGAGCGGCTCCGCCGGTGCGGCGAGCAGAGTCGGCACGGTGAGCGGCTCCGCCGGTGCGGCGAGCAGAGTCAGCACGGCATCACGACCTTAGGACGGTGCCCGTGTGGGCAGGGCACGGGCGATCACATGGGTGCGGGAGTGGGCGGTGGCTCGGCCGGCAGGCTCGGGGAGAGCCGGCGCAGCGACGAGAACGTCGGGACGAGCGCGTCGTAGAGCTCGGAGTGCAACGGCAGGAGGGCGGCGTAGACGGCGGCGGCGGCCGGGTCGGGGCGTACCGTCTCGTCGATCTTGACCAGGTCGGCGGCGACGTCGACGGACGCGATCAGGCCGAGGGCCTGCATGCCCAGCAGCGCCGCGCCGAAACTGGAGCCCTCGTGGCCGGCGGGGAAGCGCACGGGCATGCCGAGGGCGTCGGCGAGGATCTGCCGCCACAGCGGGCTGCGGGCGAAACCGCCGCTGGCCCGCACCTCCCGCACCTCGTTGCCGGCCGCCCGCACCGACGACAACACCAGGGCGAGCTGCTGGCAGACCCCCTCCAGCGCCGCCCGCACCAGATGCTCGCGGCGGTGACCGTGGGTCAACCCGACGTACGCCCCGCGCGGCAGCGCGCTCCAGTGCGGGGCGCGCTCGCTGAGCAGGTACGGCAGCATGATCAGCCCACCCGAGCCCACCGGCGCCTGGGCGGCCAGGTCGAGCAGCTTCTCCTCGGACTCCTCGCCCAGCTCGGGGGCGAGGGCATCGCCGGCCCACTGCAACACCACCCCGCCGTTGTTGATCGCGCCCCCGACCACCCAGCGGTCCTGCGTCAACGCGTAGCAGAACACCCCGCCCAGCGGGTCGACGGCGGGCCGTTCCACCATCACCCGCATCGCCCCGCTGGTGCCGATCGAGCAGGCCACCACGCCGGGGTGTACCGCGCCGAGGCCCAGGTTGGCCAGCGGGCCGTCGCCCGCGCCGACCACGATCGGGGTCTGCGCCGGCAGCCCGGTCGCGGCGGCGGCCGACGCGGTGAGCCCCGGCAGCACGGTGGTGGTGGGCACGAGCCGGGGCAGTTGCTCCTCGGTGATCCCGGCGATCCGCAGCGCCTGGGCGTCCCAGTTCAGGGTGTGGATGTTCATGAGGCCGCTGGCCGAGGCCACCGAGTGGTCGGTGACCAGCTCGCCGACCAGCCGCAGCAGCACGTAGTCCTTGATGCCGACCCAGTGCGCCACCCGCCCGAAGAGGCTCGGCTCCTGCTCGGCGAACCAGACGAGCTTCGGCAGCGGGGCCATCGGGTGCACCGGGGTGCCGGTGCGCCGGTGCAGCGCCAGCCCCGAGGGGACGCTGCGCAGCCGCTCGGCCTGCCGACTGGATCGCGAGTCCGCCCAGGTCACCGACGCGGTCAGCGGCACGCCGTCGGCGTCCAGCCCGATCAGGCTGTGCATCGCGGTGCTGAACGACAACCCGGCGACCGGGTCGGGCAGCTGCGCCACCACCGTGCGGAGCGTCTCCACCACCGCGTCGAAGATCAGCAGTGGGTCCTGCTCGGCGTAGCCGGGGTGCGGCTCGTCCAGCGGGTAGCCGACCGAGTGGCTGGCCAGCTGCCGCCCCTCGCTGTCGTACGCCACGCTCTTGGTGCTGGTGGTGCCGATGTCGACGCCGATCACGACGCGCGGGCGCTGGTCCGGGCCGGGCACGGGTCCCCCTTCGCGTCGCGTCGCATCGCGGTGGCCGGCGCGGCGTCGCGACCCGGCTGCGGCTGACGTTACCCAGAGACCGCCCGGTCCGCACCGCGACCGAGGTTCACCGGCCGGCGACGGCCGGGGCGCCGCGCCGTGTCCACCGATCGGGTGAATCGGGAGCGTTCCCGGTCCGCCCGACACGCGGCGACCGTTGATCCTCACGACACCCCGGTTGGTGGCTCGCGCGGCGGAGGAGTCGGCGTGGCGAAGACTGATTCGACGGGTTACACGTGGCGGTACCGGTGGGCGCACCGGCAGAACGAACGGCGTCGGCGGGCGTACCGCGCCGCGGAGCGGGCCTGGCGGCGGCGCGACGACGAGCTGCGCCGGCTGCGCGCCACGGCGGCCGACTTCGGCCGCACCGCGACGACCGACGCCGGCCTGCCCCTCGAACTCGCCCCCGGCGAGGTGGTCTTCTGGGCGCTGCCGGCCGCGCAGCTCGTCGAGCTGCGGCACACCGCCGTGCTCCCCGCCCCCGACCTGACCGTCGAGGCCGGCCGGCCGGCGCTGCGCCACCGGCGGCCCGACGGGGTCAAGGTGGTCGACGCCGGGATCGCCGTGCTCACCGACCGCCGGTTGGTCCTGCTCGGCGGGCACGGCCGGCGCGACTGGGCGTACGGGAAGATGACCGGGCTGGCCCACGACCCGGCGGCCCCGGTGACGCTGATCCAGGTACTCGACCGGCGGGGCGCGTCCGGGCTGCTGCTGCCCGCCGACGCCGCCGCCGAGTTCCGGTTCACCCTCACCCTCGCCTTCGCCGAGGCCATCGAGCAGCGGGGGACGATCCTCGCCCAGCTCGACGAGCTGATCGCCGAGCACGACCAGCTCCGGCCGTTCCGCCCGTCGATCGCCACCCCCGCCCAGGCCCGGCTCGCCGCCGCCGTGCCGGGCGGCCGGCGTGCCGTCGCGGTCGCCGCCGCCGCGGCGCTGCTGATCCCGGTGGCGCTGCTCGAATCGGACCCGCCGGTGCGCCCCGGCTCGGACGTCGCCTCCGCCGCCACCGCCGCCCCCACGGCCGGTGCCACCGAGCGGGCTGCCCGCAAACCGCGCCGGCCGACCGCGTCACCCGCCGCGCCGCGCCCCGGCCGCTGCGGCGCCCCGGCCAACCCGTTCGGGTACGACTACTGCGACGGCACCCGCGTCCGCCGGCCCGACGTGCGGGTCTGCGACGTCTTCGACTGCGGGCCGGACTTCTGGGCGGGGCAGGGTTACCTGGTGCAGTGCCGCGACGGCACGGTCAGCCTCACCGGCGGCCGCCCCGACGTCTGCGCCGGTCACGACGGCCTGCGCCGCACCGTCTGGGCCTGACCCCGCCGGCCTCTGCGACGGTGACGGGCCCGCAGGGCCGTCACGGTGACTGGCGCGGCCGTCGCATCATGTACGCGTGATCAACCTCAAGCCCAAGCGGCGCAAGAAGAAGCGTGGTGACTCCTGTACCGACTGCGACTGTGACGGTGCATCCTGCTGCGACTTCGGAGTCTTCTCGTTCATGCTCACCCTCGGCTCGATGGCCGCCGGGGTGACCCGGGCGCCGGTGGTCGACCGGGCCGGCCGGGCGGCAATCCTCGGCTACCGGCGCTGGCTGTCGCACCGCTGGCCGGGCCAGTGCCGCTACACCCCGACGTGCAGCGCGTACGGGCTCGCCGCCGTCGAGCGGCACGGCTTGGCCGTCGGCGGTCGGATGGCCGCCGAGCGGCTGCGTCGCTGCAAGCCCCACGTGCCGCGGGGCACCCACGACCCGGTCCGCTGACGACGGGTACCGCCGGCATCCGCCCGTTACCTTTTTGATCGTCCCCAGTCGGGACCCCCGGTCGTCACGACGACGGTGTCCGTCCCGCCGCCCGTCACGATGGCGGCACCGCGCCCGGACTTTGGACGGTCTCCGTCGGCCAGGACGGAAACCGTCCAAGAATCACGGTGTGGGGTGTCGCCCGGGTCGTCAGAAGGTGGGGAGCGTGATGGTGCCGTCGGCGGCGAGCGGGAAGCCGGGGTTCCAGGCGATCTCCCAGACGTGCCCGTCGGGGTCGGTGAAGCAACCGGCGTAACCGCCGTAGAAGGTGTTCCGGGCGGGCCGGGTGACGGTTGCGCCCGCCGCCGACGCCTCGGCCAGCACGGCGTCGACCTCCTCGCGGGACCGGACGTTCTGCGCCAGGCTCAGCCCGCCGAAGCCGTCGGTGCCGGCGTCGGGAATCCCCGCGTCGGTGATGCCCGCGTCGGCGGCCAGCTTGTCGCGCGCCCAGAGCACGACGGCCAGGCCGCCGGCCTGGAAGAAGACGGTCTGCTCGACCTCCTGGCCGCGCCAACCGAGCCGCTCGTAGAAGGCACGGGCGCGGGGCAGGTCGACGACGCCGAGGGTGACCAGGCTGAGGCGCTGCTCCATCCGCGTACGGTAGCCCCCGTCCGGGGTTGGCTCGCCCATCGGCGCGCGGCAGGACTGCCGCTCCGGCCTCTGCGATCCGCCTGGGAATTCCACGCTCGACAATTCGTGTCTAGACGCAGTGTGTCTCGGGGCGCGGTCGCTGCGGCTGTGGTTGAGTGGCCGGGTCCACGACCGGCTGGGCCTGGAGGTGCGGTGACGTGCGGGAGATCGAGGTCAAGTACCGGGTCGGCGACCCGGCCGCGCTGGTCCGAGCCCTGGAGAGCAGGGGAACCGCCTTCTCCGCGCCGGTCCGACAGGACGACCAGGCGTACGCAGCCAACGGCTGGAGCTACGGGCAGAGCAAGACCGGGGCGGCCTTCGCGCGGCTGCGTACGGAGAACGGGCGGCACACGTTCTGCGTCAAGCGGCCACTCGACAACGAGTTGGCCTGTGCCGAGCACGAGACCGAGGTCCACGACCGAGGCGAGATGCACGCCGCGATTCTCGCCATGGGCTTCCACCCCACCATGCGGATCGTGAAGACGCGGCGCACCGCACGGCTCGACCGGATGCTGCTTTGCCTGGACGAGGTCGAAGGGCTCGGCGCGTTCTTCGAGATCGAGACAATGACCAGCGGCGAACAGCCGGCGACGCAGGTCCAGCAGGAGCTGGATCGGTTCGCCCGGTCCCTCGGCGTCGGCCTGGAACGTCTCACCGAGACCTACGACTCGCTGATCCGCGCGGCCCTGCCCGTCGGGGTCTAAGCCGGGGCGGGCGCGTCCAGCAGCGGCCGGAGCCGGAGCAGCAGTTCGGCCGTGACCTCCGTCCCGGCTCGCCGTGGCGCTGATCGGTCCTGCGGCGTATCGAGCCGCTCGGCCGATCAGGCGGCGATCGTCCGCGCGGCCGAGTACATGTCGCCGGGCAGCGGGTGGGCCAGCTCCCAGACGATCCGCATCGGTCGGTCCCCGCTGTGGCTGCGGTACGTCATCGGCCCCGCGTACAGGTAGGTCGGCGCGCCGAGGTCCCGGTCCGGCACCCGGGTCTGGCGCACGAACAGGTGCACCGTGGAGCCCTGCTCCTCGTGGTTGACGTACCGCTGCCCGGTCGCCGACGCCACCGAGGTGGTGCTCTGCGACTCCCACTGGAACAGCCGCTCGGTGATCGCCCGGTCGGCGTACATGGTGGTGGGGGAGTAGTGCCGCTCCGACTTGACCAGCGTGACGAAGAAGAGGTCCGCCCGCTCGTCCGGCAGCCACTTCACGCCCTCGCGCAGCGACCCCGGGTTCGCCATTCCGAACGCCGCGCACGCCTCGTTGCGGCTGTACCGGGCGTGCACCCGCAGCGCCCCGAGCGGCGTCGTCACCCGGTGGATCCGGTCCCGCAGCACCTCGGCGACCTGGCCCAGCTCGGCCCGGCGCGCCGGCTGCGCCCACAGCCGCGCCAACCGCTCGTCCCGCGAGGACAGGGACGCGTTCGGCCCCCACAGGTCGAAGTGCAGCATGTTCCACAGCCGGCCGGCGGGCGGCCGCTCGCCGGCCGCGACCCGGACCAGCAGGTCCAGCCGGTCGGTGTCGTCGAGGTGCAGCATCCGCCCGATCGCCCGCCCCAACTCGCGGTCGTCCGCGTCGGGCGTCGACGCGCCGAGTCCGGCGAGCCGCCGCAGCCCGGCCCACCCGCCGATCGTCGCCGACCGGTACACGTCCTCGATCTCCAGACCGGTCTCCCGCAGGAACTCCGCCAGGGTGACGTCGCCGAGCTGCCGCAGCTCCGCGACCAGGCCCCGCTTCGAGGTGGGCAGGGCGGTTTTGAGGTTGTCGAGCACCACATTCTTCGCCACCCGGTCCAACTGGACGTGGCAGCCGCTCGGCAGGGACGGGAAGCCCTGCTCGACCGCCTCCTTGATCGCCCGCCGACTCACCCCGGTCAGCGCCCGCCAGCGCAGGTCGAAGCGGAAGTTGGCGTGCTGCCCGCCGATGAAGTCCAGCACCGTCAGGCAGGGCTTGTCGTCGTCCAGGCGCAAGCCACGGCCGAGCTGCTGCAGGAAGATCGTCGCGCTCTCGGTGGGCCGCAGCAGCATGATCGTGTCGACCATCGGCAGGTCGACGCCCTCGTTGAACAGGTCCACGGTGAAGAGCACCCGCAGCTTGCCGGCCTTGAACTCCCGCAGCAGCTCGTGTTGCGCCGCCCTGTTGAGCTGCGAGGTCACCGCCGCCGACGGCACGCCGTGTCGGGTGAACCAGCCCGCCATGAACTCCGCGTGCGCGATGCTCACGCAGAACCCCAGCGCCCGCATCCGGCCGACGTCGACCGCGTCCCGCACCGTGCGCAGCACCAGCCGCGCCCGCGCGTCGTTGCCGGTGTAGACGCCGCTCAGCTCGCCCTGGTCGTACCCCTGCCCGCGCCGCCACCGCAGGTGCGACAGGTCCACGTCATCGTGCACCCCGAAGTACTGGAACGGTGCCAGCAACTGCCGCTCCAGGGCCTCCCACAGGTGCAGCTCCACGGCGGCGCGGCCGTCGAACCACCGTCGCACGTCGCCGCCGTCGGCCCGGTCGGGGGTCGCCGTCAGCCCCAGCAGTACGCGCGGACGCAGCCGCTCCAGCAGCCGGGCGTACGTCGGCGCCTCCGCGTGGTGGAACTCGTCGACGATCACCATGTCGTACGCCTCGGGGTTGATATTCCGCCGGTGCAGCGACTGGATCGAGCCGAAGACGTGCCGCCACTGTCGCGGTTCTTCGCCTGCGACCAGGATCTCGCCGAAGCTGCCGTCCCCCATCACCTGCCGGAACGTCGACAGGCTCTGCCGCAGGATCTGCTCCTGATGGGCCACGAAGAGCAGCGAATCGACGGTCTTGTTCTTGTGTAGGCGGCGGTAGTCGAGCGCCGCCACCACCGTCTTGCCGGTGCCGGTCGCCATCACCACCAGGTTCCGGTGCCGGCCGTGCACCTGCCGCTCGGCGTCCAGGTCGGCCAGGATCTCCGCCTGGTACGGGTACGGCCGCACGTCCAGGTTGGAGATCTGCGTGACGCCGTCGTCGGCCTTCTCTCCGCGCAGTGCGTGGCGCAGCCGCTCGCCGTCGCGGTGGGTGTCGTAGCCCTCGAACGCCGGATCGTTCCAGTAGTCCTCGAAGGTGGCGGTGAAGGTGTCGATGACGTGCGGCTGCTCGACGTTCGAGATCCGGACGTTCCACTCCACCCCGTCGATGAGCGCGGTCTTCGACAGGTTCGACGAGCCGACGTACGCGGTGGTCAGGCCGTTGCCCCGGCGGAACAGCCACGCCTTGGCATGCAACCGGGTCGTACGCGTCTCGTAGGAGACCTTGACGTCGGCGCCCAGCTCGACGAGCCGATCGAGGGCGCGCTGGTCGGTGGCCCCCAGGTAGGTGGTGGTGATGACCCGCAGCTTGCCGCCCCGGGCGATCAGCCTCTCGATGGCGGGCTCGACGACGCGCAGCCCGTACCACTTGATGAACGCGCAGAGCAGGTCCACGGAGTCGGCAGAGGCCATCTCATGGTTGACCTCGTGGCCGATGCGGGGCTGGTGGCGGCCGTTGACCAGCAGCGCGCCGGTGGAGAGCGGGGTGGTCGGACGATCCGGGAAGGTCGGCTGCGCCGGTGGGGTGGGCGGGGCGGCGATGGCGTGCAGCAGGTTGCGGGCGTCGGCGATCTGGTCGCCGTGGGTGGCGGCGTCCGGGTCGAGCTCGGTGATGGCCTGCGCGATGCGGTTGGCCAGGTCGACCTGGCGGTGCAGCTTGTCGTCGTCGTTGGGGACGGCCTGCAGGGCGCGGCTGATGAGGGTGGCGAGGTGACGGGTCAGGTAGTCGTGGGAGTCGGCGGGGTCCAGGGGGCGGTGCTGGATGAGGGCGGGGTCGAGATGGCGGAGATAGCCGGCGAGCTGTCGGGTGATGAGGTGCTCGTGGATGCCCCGCTCAAGATCCGTCACTCTGGCAACCTAGCGAGCGAAGGCGAGGAATACTGCCCTCCGACGTTTCATCAGCGGCGAGTCGTCAGGGCCGGGGCCATGGGACCGGAGTGATACCGCTGACCCCAACCCGCTGATCCGCGTTGCCCGGTCGGTCGAAATCTGACCCGGTCAAGCTGAGGACGTTACCTTGCTCGGCAAGAGTCCGGCCGACGCCAATCGTTCGTAGGCCGTTGTGACGTGCGCCGGGGTGAAGAGGCGGGCCTTACGTCCGCTCCAGGCCCTGACCCGCTCGATTAACTCTTCGATGTCATGAGTCGGCGGGTGCGCCTGCGCGGCGTAGTGCACGGTCGCGAGTAGTTCAAGGCTGTACGGTGCCTCAAACCCCTGAACAAGCGTGGCAAGTCGTTCGGGAGTGGCCGGAAATGGCTGGCTGGGCGAGTCGAACCAGGCGTCGACGGCCTCGACCGTCCCTTCGGTCAAACGAATGGGACGTAGCTCCTCGACGCGGGATGAACGGTCACCGAATCCGACCAGATAGTGCCCCTCCAGGCGATCAAGGACGTGATTCAGGCTCTCCGCGTATGGCCCATACCGCCCCCGAGTGAAGGAGAGGCGGAGCGGTTCCCCGAGTACCTGGAGAAAGTACGCGATCTTCTGAATCTCCAGCGTCGTGACGCCTTCTCGCGGTTCAAGAGCACGGGACTGTTCGAGATACCGATCGATGGCCCGTAGCAAGGTGGCGCGTCCAGGGGTCAGGGCAGGCTTCGTAGTAGCGACCGGCATATTGGACGGGTCGGGGGCGCCCTCTGGGGGGAACAACAGCACCCGGACGTCGGGCAGTTCGGCGAAGGCTCGTTCGATTAGCGGTCGGATCTGCCCCCAGTCGAGGCCGCCGTTACCGCAGCCGAGGGCCGGCACCGCGACCGAGGAGATTTCCTGTTCGCGTATGACTCGGATGAGGTCGGTGAGGCCAGCCTCGATGGCCTCCAGCTTCGACGGTGCCCGCCAATGGCCCTTGGTAGGAAAGTTGATCACATATCGGCGAGGGCCAAGGCGGGCGGAGTCGAACAGGAACATCTCGCCCAAACGAACCCTTTTCGCAGCACATGCCGCATGGTAGGCCGCGTAGTTGGCGGGGTAGGCGCGCTTGAACTGAAGAGCGATCCCTTTGCCCATGACACCTACGGTGTTGACCGTGTTGACCAGCGCTTCGGCGTCAGCGGTCAGCAGGTTGCCGTGGCTGACGATGATCATCCGCGCACCTCCCTCCGTTGGTAGCCGTAGTACCAGTCCGGTCTGACACCAACGTACGCGTCGATGATGCCAGCAGCGCGGAGGACCTGCGTCAACTGTTCCTGCCGTGCTGGTGTCCGTACGGCGTACCCGGTCAGCAGGCCGAGGGGAAACTCACGGTGGATCAGGAACTCGGCCATCCTTCTGCGCACACGGTCCGGGTCCTCTGGGGTGTTTCTCCAGATTTGCTCCTCAAGTAGCGGCCAGTCGACCAGGTCGGCCAGGTCGTTGAGGAAGGGAGAAAACCGAGAGAGGGCGGCGGCGCAGTTGCCGTCGCTTGCGACCCATCGCAGCTTGGCGGCGTGAACCCGCTCCACGGAACTCACGAGGTAGACCAGCGGATCGTCTCCGCCCGGATAGCAGTTCACCTTGCCGTCCCTGTGCTCGCAGGCGATCCGGAACATCATGGGTGACTGCGGGGCGAAGTAGAACGGCACATAATCAGCGACGACACCGCCGGGCGGGCAGGGGACCATCCTCGCCCGTCGGCTTGCCTTGATCTCGACGGCACCAACGTTCGTGGCCAGCCGGTCGCCGACCATGTTGTCGGCGAAGAGTCGGCCGGCGGTGAGGACGGCCGGCAAGTTGTCGATATGGGTGAAGTGCATGATCAGGTGCTGCTTTGCCGGCCCGGACGTTCCCGCCATGGCTCAGTCCAGGTCGCTCGGGTCGATCCGGGCCTTCACATCCGTGTGTTCGGCGAGGAGGTACAGCAGGTTGGAGCCGTCGATGAGCTCCAGTGGCTTCCCGGAAGCGAACTCGTACGAGGCGGGTCCGTAGCCGCTTGTGGTGACCAGGATGCCCTTGGACGCGCCCTCGTTCTGTAACGTGCCGAACAGGTCCCGGACCGAGGACACGTCAACCGTGTTGCGGTAACGCTTAGCCTGGATGACAACTTTGCCGCCGAAGATCGGCCGTGGGTCGAAGGCGACGCAGTCGACCCCGCCATCACGTGACGGCCGGGTCTGCTTGGTGTCCAGGCCCATTTTCGCGAATAGGTTCTGGATTAGGCTCTCGAACTCGGTCGGGGTGAGCTTCAGCAGGTTCGGTCGTTGATCGAGGTCGGCCAGCACGTCGACCTCGTCGACGAACCGCTTGTCGACCATGTCGAACTCCAGCACTGGCCGAACCGGTGCCAGCTCGGCGGGGCGCTTCGACACCGAGGCGTTGAGGTGCGCCAGACAGGCGAGGGGCTCGACCATGCGCAGGTTCAGCTTGGTGAATACGGCACGCGTGGTTCGCAGTGTCACCAGGCACGGCTGAATGGATACACCAGTGCGTGGATCCGTCGTATCGACGATGCCGTTGAACACCACCGTGTCGACGAGCCCCGTCCGATCAGCCTCGAACAGTTCGTGCACAGTCCGCAGGGTGACCTGTGCGACAAGCGTGGCGTACCGCTCCTTGATCTCCTTTGCGGGGCGGGCGGTGGTGGTGACCTCGTCGCGCGCCTTGACGTAGCGGTACTCGCGGACCGTGGGAATGACGTCCAGGGTCGGTAGATGGTATTCCACCACCAGTTGCCGCGATTCCGGAACGTATGCCAGGCGGTAGTGCTGCGGGAAGTCGTCCGGGTAGACCGAGTTGCCCAGCACCATGCCGAAATACTCGACGACGACGGCGGGATCGGCAGCGGCGAAGGCCGCCGCGAAGTGGTCGATCTCCGCGTTGTGCGCGTTGATCTCGGCATCGACCTTGGCGCACTGCTGCTGGTAACGCTGGCGGGCTGCGGAAAGCCGCCGCTGCCGGTCGGCCTCGGCTGCGGCGTGTTGGGCCTGCGCCTGGGAGAAGGCTTGTCGAGCCGCAGCGAGTTGCTGTTGGTGCCTTGCCTGACCGCCGAAAACCTTGCTGAGGCCGCTGGGGGCAGGCGGCTCGAATCGCCGCCAGTCGGGCGGCGTCAAAGGGGTGCCGAGGGTGCCGGGGGTGAACGGCTTGTGCTGGGCCGACTTCCGGAGCTTTCTCAGGTCAATGTGATCGTCTATGTCGAGTGTGGCCGACAGTAGGGTGTCCAACTCATCGAGGTGGGCTTGCAAGCCTGAGTTGTCGGCGGCGACCTCGGCGACACGCGCCTCAACGTACAACCGCTTGCGCTCGCGCTCGTTGGCAGCTGCGGTCCGCTGAGCGGCCTTCATGGCGCGCTCGGCCTCGCGGCGAAGTTGTTGGTGATGCCGGTTTGCGGCGGCTTGAGCCTGCGTCTGGGCGCGCACCTGTCGTGCGTGTGCCCGCTGCATCTCCTTGAGGATGCCCACGTCGGTCCTATGTGTCGCGAGGGATGGCGGAGTCGACACCATAGCCACTACGCGTCGGGCCGAACGCCCTGCGCAACGGTGTTCTCGACACAGGTTGGTTAATGAGCGGCTTTAGTGGCTTATGCGTGTCAAATTCCAGACGGCTTATGCCTGTCAGATTTAAGACAGGAAAGAGCTGTCTGGCAGGGTGCGCGACGAGGTCCCGCTATGCCGGTGTGGGTCACCTCCGACATCATGGTCTGGGGGATGGATTTACTCTCGAAATTAACGAATGCGTCTCGACTGAGCGAGGGAGGTCGACCACGCTCGCTTCTATCACTTTGTCGCGGGCGAGGCGCGGGTGAGGACGTCGAAGAGCGGCGCGTCAGGCCAGCCGGGTCGAAGACGGGTGACGGTCTGCCACCCCCAGGATCGGTAGGCGGCCTGAGCCGGCCCGTTGTCCGGCCGCGCGAGCAGAGTCATCCGCTCCTCGCGCCGGCTGCGGACAAGATCGTCATGCAGCGCTCGGGCTACGCCTTGCCGCCGCCAGGCGGCCCGTACCAGCAGTTCACAGATGGCAAAGGTGCGGCGTCCGTCCTCCTCGGTGAAGCCGGCCGGTACGGGTTCCTGGACGCCCTCCCACCACCGGGTGTCCGGTGCGAGTGGGAACCCGTACATGTAGCCGATCAACTCATCGTCCAGCGTCGCGGTGACCAACACCCACCCCGGGCGCTGTCGATGCGCCGAAAGCTGGCGATGGTAGCGGTCCGCACTGTAGAACCCGCCGTCGCCCGCGTGAATCTCCAGGTAGAGGGCAACCAGTTGCTCGGTGATTGCCTCGGATTCGGCCGCGCTGTGGTGGCGGAGGGCCAGCTTATCGATCATCGATCGGCCTCGCCGTCGAAGGCTTCGATGAAGTTCCGGACGGGGGCAGCCGGCCGTGGCCTCTGACCCAACGTCGATCGGATGTCGGTCAGGTACTGAGTTACGCGTCGGGAGTTCATCTGCCTCACCTCAGGTAGGAGGTCCAGCGCCATCCGGGCAGCCTGGTTGACGTCCCCTTCCCGGTGGGTCGCCTCGGCCAGTTGCACGCGGTAGTAGAGCTGATTGCGCCGGTGGGCGGGGGAGGGGTTGGCGATGGCGTCGCGGAACGCCTCGGCCGCGCGCCTCGGCTGGTCGAGTGCGAGGAACGACAGTGCTTCCAGGCCCTGCACCTCCTGAAAGGTGACGAAGTGGATGAACTCCGGGTCACTCTGGTGCGGGCCTCGTTCGAACTCTTGCCGTGCCTTGCGCATCTCGCGCTCGAATGCGCTGCGGTCCTGAAGCGCGGCGAATGCACATGCCCGGCGTAGGTGCAGGAGCGTCCGCAGACGTGGGGTGGCCCAGCCGGCGGAGATCCGGAGCGCGGCGTCCGCACAGTGCAGCGATTCGGTTGGTTGGGAGTCCCGGGTGAGGAGGGCAAGCTGCGCGAGCGCACGCACCTCGACCTGAGCATCGTCCACGAGGCGTGCCCTGGTGATTGCCTCATTCAGATACGGGCGCGCAGCGGCCCTGCGGCCGGCGTCGATCGCCAGCCACGCCGTCTGTGCCGCAAGGTCGGCGAGCGATGCCTGGAGGGCCTCGCCGACATCTCGGCTGTAGCGCGCCTTAGCGGCCCAGCTTGCGAGGCGACCATGGACGTGGATGGCGATGTCACAGAGCTGATTGGCGCCGGCTGCCGCGTCGGCCTGCCGAAACTCCTTCACCAGTGAGCTGGTCAGGCGGACGTGTTCGAGACCG
Organism: Micromonospora sp. DT233; assembly: GCF_049841815.1. Classification (NCBI taxonomy): domain Bacteria; kingdom Bacillati; phylum Actinomycetota; class Actinomycetes; order Micromonosporales; family Micromonosporaceae; genus Micromonospora; species Micromonospora sp. DT233. The sequence continues at coordinate 150,099 of NZ_JBNCLB010000003.1, forward strand.
ATGGACGGAGACTCGTCCGCGAGCGTGGCGAGGAATCCCAGCTCGCCCACGGAACCAAGCCCCGCCAAAGCTGCCAGCGCGTGGAACTGCCGGCGATCCGTCGTGACCACCTCCTTCGTCGATACCTCGAATGACGGTGCTGTCGCGGGTGACCCCACGAGGTTTTTATGGTCGTGGCAATCAGGCTCTGGCACGCCCGTCCTTGTGGCTGCTTCGCGGAACGAACTGAGCCAGGCCTCGGGCAGGGTGAACCACAGCAGGGCGTTCGGTATCCCGAGGACCTTCGCCCAGTGCGTCAGCCGATCCAGGTGGACCACCGGCGATCCGTTCTCCACCCGGCTCAGCTGTGCCTGCGTCATGCCCAGCCAACCGGCCACCACGGTCTGCGGCAACGCCGACCGCCCGTGGTACGGGTGGAACCGATACGCCCGGATGGCCCGGCCCAGGTGACGCGACGCGAGCGCCTGCCGTACCGGCTCGTGCTCCCAGAAGGATGCCGGCACTGCCGGGGGCGCGCTCAACCGGTCGCGCTCGACGGCCTGGCAGGGCGCACACCGTCCACTGTCGTTGTCGCGGGCCAGCCGTCCGCCGCACCTGGGGCAGTTGGTCTGAGTCACCGGCAACCTCGCCAAATCCCGGGCGGCTGTATCCGAAGTCGAGCCTATCCATTGAACCCGCTACGTGGGCGGTCGGTATACGCAGTGTGTATAGCCGGAGCCGACCTCCGAGGACTCGGCGTGCTGGCACAGTCTCTCTGCGTATGCCCAGGGCGCATGACCGGCGCGAAGATCCAGGCATGACCGGCCACGGATCACGCCGCCAGGGTGGATGCATGGCCCGGGGCGGGTGCTGGGCTCCGGGGTGCGTCGACCGAATGACGCGACCTCGTCCCCGCCCGCCCCGGCGCCCGCCACTTCCGCCGACGTACAGGGGCCGCCGAGACCATGAACACCGCCGCAACAGACCGCCCCATCCCGTCCACCCCCCGACGAGGAGCACCCCCCGCCAACGCCCCCGAAGCGCAGTGTCCCAGCGAACACGCCCCGTACCCGTGCCTGCTGTCGGGCCGACGGCAGGTCACGCCCGAGCGCGGTGACCAGGCGTTGACGCCGGCCGAGATCGTCCGTCGGTGGCTGCGGCTGGTGACGGCGGACGCGGAGCTGTCGCCGTGCCTCGTCGGGGTGGATCGGGGTCGGCTCGCCGCGCACCTGACGGCGAGCGTGACCGCCGCGTTCGCCGGGGAGCCGGCGGACGCCTGGGGTGGGCTCGGCCTCTCCGAGGAGCAGCATCGGCGCATCGGTGACTACCTGGTCGGGGTGTGTTGGGCGGCGGACCTGTCCGCCGAGCGGATCGCCCAGGTGCGCCGGGCGGTGGCCCGATGAGCGCCGCCGCCGCGGCGGGGTGGGCCGGTGACGGCGTGCCGGCCAGGGTCATCGATCGAGACCGGCCCTGCGCCGGTATCGCCATCCTGACCCTCCGTCCGTGGGCGCGGCTGCGGTACCGCCCCGGCCAGGCCGTCCCCGTCCAGACACCCCGCCACCCCCGGCCAGTGGCGCTGGTACTCCCCGGCCAACGCGCCGCGCCCCGACGGCACCATCGAGCTGCACGTCCGCGCCGTGGCCACCGGCACCGTCTCGGGCAGCCTCGTGAATGAGGTACGCCCCGGCGAGCTGCTACACCTCGGCCCGCCCCGCGACACCGGCCTGCACCTGCGCGACGGTGACCTGCTGCTGGTGGCCGGCGGCACCGGGCTGGCCCCGCTGCGCGCCCTGGTCGAGCAGGTCGCCGCCGCCCCCGACGGCCGCCGGGTCACCCTGATCGTCGGTGCCCGCACCTTCATCGAGCTGTCCGGACCGAATTGGCTGAAGCGCGGCAGGCCAACGCGGCGATGCAGCGGGAGTTTTTGTGGTTCAGCCAGCGCTGCAACACGCAAGCCGAGCTTGAAGCGTCGGATGCCTGGGATTCCATAGCATCTGTGCTATGACGTGGGGTAGTGTGGAGCTTGAGCCTGAAGTCCGAGACTGGCTGGAGGGACTTTCGACAGCGCATTTTGCGAAAGCCGCCTTCTACATCGATCTGCTCGCTGGTCGAGGGCCGCTTCTCGGCGAACCATATACAAAGCAACTCGACGGCAAGCTGCGGGAACTGCGCTTCTACCTGGAGCGCGACCCGGTGAGAGTGACGTACTGGGTCGCACCCGATCGTCGCATCGTCCTGCTGACGATCTTCCGCAAGACCCGGATGCGGGAGTATCGCGAAATCGAGCGGGCCCGGCGAGCACTGGAGGGATGCGTGGCAGAGCGACACAGCGTGAACGAGAGGGCGCAGCGATGAGTGATCGCACTGACTGGACCGAACTACGTGAGCGGCGCCTGGCGGAGCCGGGGGCTACAGACGCCTACGAGGCGGCGCGGATCGCTTTCGAGCTCGGGCAGACGGTACGGGAACTGCGTGAACGCAACGGTTGGAGCCAGGCACAACTTGCTCGCGGCGCGGGGATGACCCAATCGGCGGTGGCCCGCTTCGAGGCGGGCGGGACGGTGCCGACCCTGACGGTGCTCGAACGGCTGGCCAGGGCGTTGAACATGAGACTGGACGTCACGTTCGCTCCTCGGGCAGACGCGGCCTGATCTATACCTTGGGCGGTTGCCAGAAACCTGCGGCGACGCTCGCGGCCACACCTGGCCGGCAACCGCGGCTCGGCGGTGCTGCACGACCAGGTCGGGCCGACCTCTCGCCCCGCAGCGAACCGAACGGGCGCCTGTTCTAATCGGTCGGCAGGTATGCGTTGTGGCTGCCTCGCCTCAGCGTCTGGGTCAACAACCCGGTGATGCCGGCCTCCTCCATGCGGAGTGCTGTCGCCAAGTCGTGCGGTGACTGTCCGGACCAAGTCGCTGTCGCCACGCCAACGGCCGCCATGTCACCGGTCGCCGGTAGTGTCCCGAAGGTCATCGCTGGGGAGGGGGCGTCGATGCTCTGGCTGGAGGTGCCGCCGGCCGTCGAGGCGGAGCGGGTCATCACCGCCGTGCTGGCCGACCTGCGCTCGGGCGAGCACCGGGGCGTGGTGGTCGACTCGCCGCCGGGTGCCGGCAAGTCGACCCTCGTGGTCCGCGCCGCCGCCGAGCTGGCCGCCGCCGGCGAGCCGCTGATCATCATCGCGCAGACCAACGAGCAGGTCGACGACCTGATCGACCGCCTCGCCCGCAAGGCCCCCGAGCTGCGCATCGGCCGGCTCTCGGCCACCGACTACCGGCCGACCGAGCGGGTGACGGGCCACGACACCGTCCGGGTCGCCGCGAAGGTCACCGAGCTGGGCGAGTCGGGCGTCATCATCGGTACGGCCGCGAAGTGGGCCATGGTCGGCGAGGGCTCCTGGCCGTGGGCGATCGTCGACGAGGCGTACCAGATGCGGTCGGACGCCCTGTTGCGGGTGGCCGGCAGGTTCGAGCGGGCCCTCTTCGTGGGGGACCCGGGGCAGCTCGACCCGTTCTCGACGGTCGAGACCGCGCGGTGGACGGGCTTGACCTGGGATCCGATGCAGTCGGCGGTGGCGGTGCTGCTGCGGCACAACCCGCACCTGCCGGTGCACCGGCTGCCGGTGTCGTGGCGGCTGCCGGCGTCGGCGGCGTCGGTGGTCGCGGCGGCGTTCTACCCGTTCACCGGGTTCCGGGCGGGCACGGGGCACGGCGACCGGGTGTTGACGTTCACCGAGGCGGGCCCGGGGGACGCCGTCGACGCGGCGGTGGAGCTGGCGGCGTCCTCGGGGTGGGCGCTGTACGAGTTGCCGCAGCGGCACACCCTGCGTACCGATGCGGAGGCCGCCGCAGTCTGCGCGGCGCTGGCGTTGCGGGTGTTGCGGCGCGGCGCGGTCGCGGTCTCCGAGCACGCGCCGGCCGGGGCGCCGGTCACCGCGGACCGGATCGCCGTCGGGGCCGCGCACCGCGACCAGGTCGCGGCGATCCGTGCGCACCTCGGCGTGGCCGGGGCGGGCATCACGGTGGACACCGCCAACCGGCTCCAGGGCCGGGAGTACGACGTGACGATCGTGCTGCACCCGCTGTCGGGTCGGCGGGACGCGACGGCGTTCCACCTGGAGTCGGGGCGGTTGTGCGTGCTGACGTCCCGGCACCGGCACGCGTGCGTGGTGGTGGCGCGGGCCGGGATCGCGGAGCTGTTGGACGCCCACCCGTCGACCGAGCCGGTGCACCTCGACGTGCCGGTGAAGTTCCCCGACGGCTGGGAGGCCCACCAGCTCCTGCTGGCACGGCTGGCCGCCCCGCAGCTCCCCGGCTGACCCGGACGCCCGGACACCCGGTCGGGACGACGCACACCGTGCGGTCTGCCATGACGGAGGCAGAACAATCACCGCAACGACAACGGTCAACGACGGTAACGGCGCCGGAGGGTATTAGCCCTAGATGGCCGTGAATAAAGTCCTTGACCGTTTTCTATGTCGCCCAGACCGTGACGAAGCTGCGTGGGCAGAAGACTGGCGAATACTGCTGAACTGAGCGCGCCGACAACGAATTACGAGCCCTGGTTCGACCCCGAATGGGTCGGGCCAGGGTAGTTTCGGTCGGGTGTCTACAGTGGCGTGATGACCGAAACCAACAGCGAGGTTGAGCCGCGCGACGACGACCTGAGCCAGCGGCAGAAGTTCGACCGGTTGCGTGCCCGGGTGGAGTTCGCGGCAGTCGTCGAGGCCAACCGCGCCTACCTGCAGGCCGCCGTCCCCGCTCCCGACGAGACCGAGATGAGGGGTTGGGCGCTCTCCTGTCTGCCCAGCACCAATCGGGGCCATCGGCTGTCCACCGTGAACATGCGAAGGATGGAGGTCTTCGTCCTCTTCGGCGAAGCGGAGGGGGAGGCCCGAGGGGTGGTCGACGGATTCGTCGTCGTACGACGCTCTCTCCTTGACCGACCCGGGTGGCAGGACTCCGTCGAGGAGGTCTTTCCTGACTTGGCGTTCGACGCGAAGCGCCCCTATCGGGATGCCGGAGAGGACCAGATCCGGGTCTGGGGAAGGCACGACCGCCTGATCGCCGCGCTGCGGGACGAGCACTTCGCCACTGCCGCGAGAGAGCTGGCCGCTTCCCTGCTGACCGGCACCACCAACCACGCCCGCCACCACAACCGCCAGCTCGCTGACGAGGTGCTCGGCCGCGATCCTCGCCGACTGGGCGGGTAGCCGCAATGAGCGATCAACGGAGGTGGACCTAAATTGTTCGATTGCCGACAGTAACTCGGTGCGGGTGGGGCGGCCTTTCGATGACCCTTCCCGGGAACGCGGATGGCGGTTGGCATCGGCTCCCGCGATGACCAGCACTTTATCGTCCGATCGGGTAGGTGGCCGGCCGAGCCCTTACCGGCATCGAAGAGGGCTGGCGGCTCGTAAGGGGTGGTCCAGGCTAGCCAAAAGGTTGAACTGGGCAGGTGTGGTGGATCGAACCTCTGCCGGTAGTGTGGCGAAGTCCGACGTGGACACCACCGGGCGGGATCGTGCTTATTGCCCGCTCAAACGGACGCGTTCCTCATCCGTGGTCGTCCGCGTAACCGATGAAGAGAATGTTGCGTCCCGGGCGTAGCATCGATTTCAGTGCGATCCGCGAGTGTGGTCAACCGGGCGGCAGTTAATGGTGTCAGCAAGAGAACTTGGAGAGGGTGCGTGGGTGTCAGCCTGGGCGAGGGTGCCAGCACCTCCCTTATCAAGGGCGGCGCCCTGGATAAACGATTCGTCCTCTTCAGCGTCCTGGTCATCCCGCACTGTGCCGTCGAGCGCACCGGCGACAACCGGATCGGCTATGACGATTAGGCCAGGGTGAATCTTCCCCCTTTTCGGCGGCCTCCATGGCCGCCGGAGAAATATCTTCCCGAATCGGTAGCAGAAAGGCCGACTCACGCGGGTGGGCCGTGCCGGCCCGTGCCCTGAGCCGGTAGGGCATGGCCCGGTCTGCGGGTAGCAGGCGACCGTCACGAACAGCAGGAGGAACAACATGGGCGTCAGTCTCAGCAAGGGCGGCAACGTCTCCCTCTCCAAGCAGGCCCCCGGGCTGACCGCAGTGATCGTGGGTCTCGGCTGGGATGCGCGTACCACCAGCGGGGCGGCCTTCGACCTGGACGCGAGCGCGTTGCTGCTCGACACCTCCGGCAAGGTCCTCTCGGACGCGCACTTCGTCTTCTTCAACAACCTGGTCAGCCCGGACGGCTCGGTCGAGCACACCGGCGACAATCTGACCGGCGACGGCGATGGGGACGACGAGTCGATCAAGGTGAACTTCGTCGCCGTGCCGGCAGAGGCCGACAAGATCGTTGTCACCGTCTCGATCTACGAAGCGGAAGCCCGCAGGCAGTCCTTCGGGCAGGTGCGCAACGCCTACATCCGGGTGGTTAACCAGGCGGACGGGGCCGAGCTGACCCGCTACGACCTCTCTGAGGACGCCTCGACCGAGACGGCGATGATCTTCGGGGAGCTCTACCGCCATGGTGGGGACTGGAAGTTCCGGGCGGTCGGTCAGGGGTACGCCTCGGGCCTGGCGGGAATCGCCCGGGACTTCGGCGTCAACCTCGGTTGACAGTTTTGCGGCCGGGGGTCGGGCGTCGCGATGCCGCAGCCCGATCCTCCGGCAATGCCGCGCTCAGCAACCCGGCCCGACGTAAGGACAAGACGTGCTGTTGAGAACCTTCGGGGGTTCTGTCGCCCTCGCCGTCGTCGGCCTCGCCGCGGCGCTGCTGTACGGCGGCCCCGCCGGTCTGGCGATCGCCGCGATCCTGGTCGTTCTGGAAATCTCGCTGTCCTTCGACAACGCCGTCGTCAACGCGACCGTGTTGGAGCGGATGAGCCCTTTCTGGCAGAAGCTCTTCCTAACGCTCGGCGTGGCGATCGCCGTCTTCGGCATGCGGATGCTCTTTCCGCTGGCCGTCGTCGGAATCACCGCGCGGTTGTCCCCGATCGAGGCCGTCACCCTGGCTCTCGACAAGGGCGACCCGGACGTGGCCGGGACGTACGGGTTCCTGCTGCGCGAGGCGCACCCGGCGATCGCGGCGTTCGGTGGGATCTTCCTGCTTATGTTGTTCTTGGACTTCGTCTTCGAGGACCGCGAGATCACCTGGCTGTCGTGGCTGGAACGTCCGTTGGCGCGGATCGGCAAGCTCGATCAGCTCTCCGTCGTGGTCGCGATGATCACCACCACGGTGGTCGCGTACACCCTGGCCCCGGAGGGCAAGACCGCCACGGTGCTGGTCGCAGGCATCCTGGGCATGGTCACCTATGTCTTGGTCAACGGGCTCGGCGAGCTGTTCGAGGCCGACGACGATGGTGCCGAGGTGCAGAATCTGCCCGGAATCCACGGCGGCTCGGAGCGGCTAGAGCGTGCCGTGAGCCGGGGAACGATCGGCCAACTCGCCGTCCGCACCGGTAAGGCCGCGTTCTTCTCCTTCCTCTACCTGGAACTGCTCGACGCGTCGTTCAGCTTCGACGGGGTGATCGGCGCCTTCGCCATCACCGCCGACCCGATCGTGATGGCCATCGGCCTCGGCGTCGGCGCCCTCTTCGTCCGTTCGTTGACGGTCTTCCTGGTGCGACAGGGCACCCTCAGTGAGTTCGTCTACCTGGAGCACGGGGCCCAGTGGGCCATCGGCGCGCTGGCCGTCCTGCTGCTCTGCACCATCAGGGTCGAGATACCGGAGATCGTTACCGGCCTGATCGGAGTCGGTCTCATCGCGTCGGCCCTGGTCTCCTCGATCGTGCGTAACCGCCGCAGTGCCGGCCAGGACGTCAACTACCGCGAACAACTAACCCCGGTCTGACCGCAGCCGCAGGCTCCGCCCAGCACCTGCTGCGTCCCAGCCGTCCACGGGAGAAGGCAGTCATGGCAATCGACTACACCAAGCGGCCCAAGGACCCGGCCGCGCCGACGCAGCGGGGACCGTCGTCGCCTCCACCGTCGAAGGTGACGCTGACCAAGGCGGCTCCGACGGTATCGCTCACCAAGCGGGGCGGCGTCGCCGGGGTCATGCGGGTCAACCTCAACTGGAACGCCCGTCCGACCGGGCGGGGCGGCCTCTTCGGATCGCGTGCCGCCCGGGCCATCGACCTGGACCTCGGTTGCCTCTACGAGTTCACCGACGGCGCGAAGGGTGTCGTCCAGGCCCTGGGCAGGAGCTTCCAGGCCGAGCTGGTCGACTCCGGAAAACGGGTGATCTGGCTGGACGGCGATGATCGCACGGGGGCCCGATCCGGCGGCGAGAACCTCTTCGTCGATCTGCGTTACGCCGACCGGATCCGACGCGTCCTGGTCTTCGCGCTGATCTACGACGGAGTTCCGAACTGGGCGGCGGCGGACGGCGTGGTCACCCTCTTCCCGGTCGGGGGACCGCAGGTGGAGGTGCGGCTCGACGAGTCGCGTCCCGGGGCGGCGATCTGCGCCATCGCCATGCTGGAGTCGACGGGCGGCGACCTGTCGGTCCGCCGCGAAAACCGATACGTCAACGGTGGCCAGTCGGACCTGGACCGGGCCTACGGCTGGGGCCTGCGCTGGACGACCGGCCGAAAGTAGCCGCGCCGAGGCGGGCCTGGACCCGGACGGTCGTGGCACCCGTCCGAAAACGGAGGAGGACATATGACGGTAAGTCTGACCAAGGGGCAGCGGGTCTCCCTCGTCAAGGCCGGCGGGGAATCCCTGACCCGGGTACGGATGGGTCTGGGCTGGGACGCCGCGCCGAAGCGGGGTCTGTTCGGGCTTCGCCGCCAGACGATCGACCTGGACGCGTCCTGCCTGCTCTTCGACGCCGGTGGCAGCCTGGTCGACCAGGTGTGGTTCCGGCAGTTGACCAGCCGCGACGGATCGGTCCGGCACACCGGCGACAACCTCACCGGCGAGGGGGACGGCGACGACGAGTCGATCCGGGTGGACCTGTCGCGGGTCTCCGCAGCCGTTACCACGCTCGTCTTCACCGTGAACTCGTTCACCGGTCAGGACTTCTCCCAGATCGAGAAGGCGTTCTGCCGGTTGATCGACGAGGCGACCGACCGCGAGGTCGCCCGGTACGACCTGACCGGGTCCGGCCGGAACACCGCCCAGATCATGGCGAAGCTCGTCCGCGACGGGCAGGGCTGGGCCATGGCGGCGATCGGCGCTGCGGCGTCCGGCCAGACCTTCCGCGACCTCCTCCCGGCGGTCGCCGCGCATCTGTGACCCGCTCCGCCCCGGCATGGACCGATCGAGGTAAGACAGGGAGTTGTGCACATGTCCGAACTGGACCTCGGCGTCTCCGTGACACCGGCCACCGGGGGTGAACCGGGCGCATCGCTGGTTCTCACCCCGCCCGCCCCCGTCGTCGTGGTCGAGCGGGAGCAGGCGGCGGGCGCTGTTCCGGTCGACGCCGCGACGCAGCGGGCACTGCAGGCGAAGGCGCAGGCGTTCGTCTCGGAGCTCTCCGCGCTGGACCTGCGCTCGCCCGCGTTCAGCGAGAAGATCGGCGCGGTCACCACCATGGGCGAGCGCGAGATGCGGGCGTCAGCGGTGGCGTCGAACCGGATGCTGGAGCGCCCCGCCGCGGCGCTTCGCTCCGGGCGGAGGCCGGGGGGCGAGGACGCGCAGACCCGGGTCGCGAACACGCTTGCCGACCTGCGCTCGACCGTCGCCGAACTGGACCCGGGCCGGGCCGATCTGAGCGGGGCGCGCAAGGTCCTGCGGTTCCTGCCGGGCGCCGACCGGGCCCGACGCTACTTCGCGCGATTCGAGTCGGCGCAGAGCCACCTCAACACCATCATCAGGGCCCTGGAGTCGGGCCAGGACGAGCTGCGCAAGGACAACGCCAGCATCGAGACCGAGAAGGCCGGGCTGTGGGCCACGATGGGCAAGCTCCGCGAGTACAACGAACTCGCGGCTGCCCTCGACGTCGCCATCGAGGCGAAGGTGGCGGACCTCGAGGCGACCGGCGACACCGAGGACGCCCAGACGCTCCGCGCCGACGCGCTGTTCCCGGTCCGGCAGCGCCAACAGGACCTCCTGACCCAGCTCGCGGTCGCGGTTCAGGGCTACCTGGCGCTGGACCTGATCCGCAAGAACAACATCGAATTGATCAAGGGCGTGGACCGGGCCCGGACCACGACCGTCACTGCTCTGCGTACGGCGGTCATCGTGGCCCAGGCGTTGGCCCGGCAGAAGCTGGTGCTCGACCAGGTCACCGCGTTGAACACGGTGACGTCGACGTTGATCGAGTCGACCTCGGCGCAGTTGCGCATGCAGGGGGCGCAGATCAGCCAGCAGGCCGCCGACGCGACGCTGGATCTGGGCCGGCTCCAGGCGGCGTTCGACAACGTCTTCCAGACGATGGATGCCCTCGATGCCTTTCGCGGCCAGGCCGTGAACAGCATGGCGGAGACGGTGCGGGCGTTGGAGGGGCAGATCGAGCGGGCCAAGCCCTACCTGGAACGCACCCGACGCAGCGAACGCGGCGCCGGCCCGCAGGCATCCTGACCCTCGACGACGAGGCACTGGACACCTCACATGGCGTGGTTTCGCAGGGACCGGGCCGGCCCTCCACCGGGAGGGCCCCCCACCGGCGGGGTGGAGCCCCACCAACTCGGTGACCAACTCCGCCAACTCGTCCGGCTCATCAACCGGAACGCGGGGCGGCTCCCCGTCGACGCGGTGGTGACCGCCCGCCAGATCACCGACCTGCTCGGCGAGATCGTCGAGAGGTGGCAGACGCACCCGATCGACGCCTACGCCGCGAGCTCCGTCCAGGGGATGGTCGACGACTACCTTCCCACCAGCCTGACGAGCTACCTGGCGCTCGACCCGAGTCAGTTCGACGCGCCGCAGGGCCTGGGCGCAACCGCAGCGCAGTGCCTGCGGGAGCAGCTCGAGTCGTTGCTCGACTCGGCCTGGGAGGTGCGCGCCGCGCTCCGGCGCGACGACGCCAACGCCCTGATCGCGCAGGGAGTCTTCCTGCGTACCAAGTTCTCCCGATCGGACCTGGACATCCCATGAAGGTGATCAAACGGGGTGCGAACGTGGCCCTCACCCGCGAGATACCCGCCCTCACCGGCATCGTCGTCGGCGTCTCCTGGGACGCCGGGGCGGAGGTCGCCCTGGCCAGGAGCCTGGTCACCGCGACGATCCTCTGTGACGACTCCGATCGTGCCGTCTCCGACGAGCACTTCGTGTTCTTCAACCAGCTGAGCTCCCCGGATCTCTCCGTGCGGCAGCTCGACCAGGCCCTCGGCGAGGACGACGAGCAGATTGAGATCGACCTCGCCGCAGTGCCGGCGGAAATCCACCGGCTTGTCGTCGTGCTCTACCTCAACGAGGGGTCGGTGCAGCGGCGCGCCCTGGGACGGCTGAAGCGCTGCGGGGTCCGGGTGTTGGACCTCGCCGACAACCGGGAACTCGTCCGCTCCGAAAACCTGGCCCAGGTGCTGGACCAGGAGACCGCCGTCGCCCTCGCCGAGGTCTACCGGCGAGACGGCGGCTGGAAGTTCAAGGTGGTGGGCCAGGGCTATGCCGACGGCGTCGCCCAGGTCGCCGCCGACTACGGCGTCACCCTGTGAGCAGCCGCGAGCCCTGGTCCGCGCCGCGCCGCGACGACCTGCCGTTCCTCAGGCATCGAGTCCGGCCCATTGCCCCGTCCGCCCCAGATGGGGCCCGGGGCGCGGTTGCCGACTTCCTCGCCTCGCGCGGGCCCCGCCCCGACCGGCGGGGCCGGGGCGTGCCGCCGCCCAACCCGATCACGCCGGTCCCGCCCCGGCCGACAACCCTGGACCTCTCCTCGGCGGCGGAAGTGGCGACCCTGCCGCCCTCGCCCGGCCCGGCGCGCAGGGTCGCCCGGACGCGAACGGCGCTCACGGTGCTCACCCCCGCCGCGCCCACGGTGACCCTGACCAGGCTGCAGTCGGGCATCGGAGCCCTCGACATCGGCGTGCTCCGGGCGAAGGAGGTCGGCGATCTCCGGCTCGGCTGCGCCTACCAGCTTGGCGATGGCCAATCGTCAACGGTGCAGGAGACCGGCGACAGCGCGTCGGTGGAGGGGAACTCGGCCATCCCGGTGATCGTCAAGCGGGGCGGCCGGCACGATCGGATCAGGCTTGATCTGCGCCAGTGCCGCCGGCTCGTACGACTGATCATCTACGCCTACTCGGAACGGGACCTGGAGCTGCGCTGGGGCGGGGTGCTCTGGGTGTCGACCTTCGGTGGTTCCCGGATCGAGCTGCCGCTCGACGCCGAGCCGTCGCGCGGGGTCCGGGTGGCCCTGTCGATCTATCGCGTCGGGGGCGAGTTCGTCCTGCGCAACGAGCTGGAAACGGTCGAGGGCTCGATCCGGGACGCCTGCCGGGCATTCGGATTCGACGGCATCACCTGGATCGACGGCCGCACCCCGGTTGGCGACAGAACGCGTGCGCGGCGTTGAGCTGACCGGTCGACGCGACCGATCGAGAGCGGGAGACGGGGACGGGTGAACGACTCCTGAAACGGTCACCGGGTCGCCGAGCGGCTGGGCGCACGGAACAGCACCGAGCCCCACCTCGGCCCGCTGGTCTTGACCGATCTGGTGGGCCTCGCCCTACGACACAACTCGCGACGTACTCATCTGCTGGTCTCCTCGGTGTTCGGCAAGTACCTACCGACGGACCCGGCGGTGGTCTACGGCGCGGTTCGCCTGCTCGGCGCGGTGACCGCTGACCGGTCACGACGTCGGACAGCGGCATTGCTGCGGTCGGCGCGCGCCTGCTCAGGTCGGGAACACAGCCTGAACACCTTCGCCGCCCTGCACCGGCGGCTGTCCCGGTCCCGCTACGTGATTGCCGTCGGGGCCGCGCACCGCGATCAGGTCGCGGCGATCCGTGCGCACCTCGGCGTGGCCGGGGCGGGCATCACGGTGGACACCGCCAACCGGCCCCGGCTGACCGTTCGCCAACTTACCGGGGCGCCCGAAGCCCGGACGCCCGGCGCGGATCACGAACACCGCGTGGGCCGCCACGAGGCCGCCGGGACAATCACCGTACTCACCGCGCCGACAATAATGGTGACGCCGCAGGATATCAGGCTGAGGTGGTGTCGAATCAAGTGCTTGACCGTTCAACTTCATGCTGGTAACTTCGGAGTTGGATCATCAACCTGCCCCGAAAGGCAAATTATGAAACTGAAGTCTATTGCCCTCGCTGTATCTGTGGCTGGCCTGATGGTCACCGCCCCCGCCGCGTCGGCGAGCGCCGCTGCGGCGGACGAAGCCTATCCGCCGGGGAACTGCCCGCAGGGCAGTTTCTGCGTCTGGCCCAACTGGGCGCCCCCGAACACCGGCCCGACGGAGACCCCGTCCGTCGTGGCGACTCCCGCGTGGACCGGCAGCGCTGCGGGGAAGACCTTCTACAACTACACCGGGCGTGAGGTCGATGTGACCCACTCCTACACGTTCCCCGACGGGGAGGTCCGGACCAGCACGTTCTGCGCCCGTGTCGGCGGCAACATCTTCTACGCGCCGCAGACCGTGACGAAGCTGAGTTGGCACAAGGCCGGCGTGTACTGCTGAGCTGACCAAAAAAGCGACTGAACAACGAGCCCCGGCCAAACCGAAAATGGTTCGGCCGGGGCTCGTTTAGCTCACCCGTAGTTGGTTTCCAGGAACCGTCAGCCCCACGGATGCGAAGAGTGGACGTCACCGATTACCCGACCACCGGCGGCTTTAATCCTGCCACCCAAGCATTCGTCTAAGTCGTTGCCGGTGGAAATGCGCTGCGGCCCGCGCAGCCTGGACGCGGCAGGCTGGACGCGGCAGCTGCACGACGGCGTCGGCGGCCGGCACGAGCCGAGCACCCCTCTGCGGCGGGTCAGCGGCCGGGCCGTCCGACGCCTACGCTGTGCGCAGGTGTCGGGCCAGCCGGGTGATCAGCGGAGGGTGGGCACCACCCCTGCCGTACGACCGATGAGGATTCCCGTGGGTGCCGCAACCCCTCCGGACCACCACCACCCCAGACTCTCCGACCGGCTCGACGCCAGCGTTCCCCACCCCGCCCGGCGCTACAACTACTGGCTCGGCGGCAAGGACAACTTCGCCGTGGACCGCCACTCCGGCGATCAGATCGCCGCCGTGTACCCGGCGATCCGCACCGTCGCCCGGGAGAACCGGGCCTTCCTCCAGCGGGCGGTCCGGTACCTGGCCGCCGAGGCCGGCATCCGCCAGTTCCTCGACATCGGCACCGGCATCCCGAGCGCCGACAACACCCACGAGGTCGCCCAGGCCGTGGCCCCCGACGCCCGGGTCCTCTACGTCGACAACGACCCGATGGTCCTGGTCCACGCGCGGGCGCTGCTGACCAGCTCCGAAGCCGGCGCGACCGCGTACCTCGACGCCGACCTGCGCGACCCGGACCGGATCCTCGCCGCCGACGAGCTGCGCCGCACGCTTGACCTGTCCCGGCCGGTGGCGCTGGTCCTGGTCGCCGTCGCCCACTTCCTGACCGACGCCGACCGGCCGTACGAGGTGGTGGCCCGGCTGGTCGACGCGCTGCCGTCGGGGAGCTATCTGGTCGTCAGCCACGTCACCGCCGACTTCATCCCCGCCGAGATCGTCGCCCGGATGGCCGCCGAGGTGGCGGCGGGCCGGATGAGCAACGACGCGGTGACCCGGTCCCGGGCGGAGTTCGCCCGGTTCTTCGCCGGCCTGGAGCTGGTCGAGCCCGGGATCGTCCCGGTCACGCAGTGGCGCGCCGAGCTGCCCGAGACCGAGCGCCCGCCGCTGGCCGAGGCGTCGATCTATGGCGCGGTCGCCCGCAAGCCCTGACCGACGCGGCATGATCAGCCGATGTCATCGACATTGAGTTGATCAGCCGATCCGAACCCGTCCTTTTCCACCGGTCGGGAGATGGATCTCGACAGGTGGTCCAGAACGATTCCGTACGCGACGAAGCGGCGGGCGGGCCGCAGCCCGCCCGCCGCTTTGCTGTCAGTCACCCGTCAGGCGGGGATGAGGTCGAAGGTGTCCGGGTTCGGGCCCGTCCGGCCCGCCTCGCCCCGGTCCAGGCCGCTGATCCGGGCCATCGCCGCGTCGTCCAGCTCGAAGTCGAAGATCCGGAAGTTCTCCTCGATCCGGCTCGGGGTGGTCGACTTGGGGAAGACGATGTCGCCGCGCTGCACGTGCCAGCGCAGCACCACCTGGGCCACCGTCCGGCCGGCCTGCCCGGCGATGTCGAGCAGCGTCGGGTCGTCGAGCACCTTGCCCTGCGCGATCGGCGACCACGCCTCGGTGCGGATGCCGTGCGCCTCGCCGTACGCGCGCACCTCCTCGTTGCCCAGGTACGGGTGCACCTCGATCTGGTTGACCGCCGGCACGGTCTCCGTCTCGGCGGCCAGCCGCTGCAGGTGCGGGACCTGGAAGTTCGACACGCCGATCGAGCGGGCCCGACCGTCGCGCTGGAACTCCTCCAGCACCTTCCACGTGGAGACGAAGTCGCCGTCGTAGCGGGTGGGCAGCGGCCAGTGGATGAGGAACAGGTCGACGTGGTCCATCTTCAGCGCCGCCAGGGTGGAGTCGAACGCCCTGCGGGCGTCGTCCGGGCGGTGGAAGGCGTTGTTCAGCTTGCTGGTGACGAAGACCTCGGCGCGGTCCAGTCCGGAGGCGCGGACCGCCTGGCCCACCTCGGCCTCGTTGCCGTACATCTCGGCGGTGTCGATGTGCCGGTAGCCGGCCTCGAGGGCCCGGCCGACCGCCTCGGCGGTCTCCTTCGGCGGGATCTGGAACACCCCGAAGCCGAGCTGGGGGATGGTGTTGCCGTCGTTGAGCGTTATGTCGGGAATCGTGTTCGCCATTCGGCCACCTCTTCCAGTTTCCGGGGCCGGCCGGTGCGGTGGGGGCCGTCCCCCGCCCGCGTGCGCTCCGGCCGTGCCACCCGATTGTCGTACCCCTTCCGGCCGGGGTCCTCACGGTCCGGCAAGGGTGACGTACGACAACCGGGTGGCCCAGGCGGGCGGGGTCAGCCCCAGATCGCGGTGGCCCACTCCGGGTGGTCGATGAACGGGTTGCGGTTGCCCTGCCAGCGGTCGAAGATGACCTGGTTGCGGCGCTGTTCGAAGGCGTCCGGCGGGTCGAGCCGGTGCCAGGAGAGCAGCACCGAGAGCTTGCCCAGGTACGGCTCGCTGCCGTTGGCCACGGAGTTGTTCATTTCCAGGTTCGGCCAGCCGTCGTCGCCCTCGTACCGGATCGCCATGTACATGATCATGCGGGCGACGTCGCCCTTGACCGCGTTGCGCGGCTCGAACGAGTCGGCGTCGCTGTAGCAGCCGGCGGCCTCGGAGACGGCGCTGCCGCCGCTGTCGAAGTCCTTGTTGCCCCGGGTGGAGTTGACCGAGACGTCCTCGGGGCGCAGGTGGTGCACGTCGGTGCCGGGGCCGGTGGCGGTGCCGAAGTCGCCGTGCGACTTGGCCCAGACGTGCTCGCGGTTCCAGTCGTTGGACCCGCCGCCGTTGCTGGTCTTGCTCTGCGAGCGGCCGGAGTAGAGCAGCACGACGTTGTTGGCGTTCGCCGGGTCCTGGTCGGTGTCCTTCAACGCCTCCCACACCCGGTCGTAGCTCAGCTTGGTCTGGGTCTTGATGATCGTGTGCAGGGAGCTGCGCAGCGCCGGGCCGGTCTTGCCGACCGCGCCGGCGTAGTACGTCGTGTCGTACGGGCCGCCGCTGCCGCCGGTCGGGCTGGGCGACGGGGTCGGCCTCGGGCTGGGCGACGCCGTCGGCGTCGGACTGGGCGACGCGGTCGGCGTCGGCGTCGGGGCGGTGCCGCCGCCGAGGCTCATCGCGGTCGGGCTCTTCAACCCGCCGTGACTGAAGTACGCGGTCAGCGCCCCGGTCGCGGTGACCTGCTGGCCCCGCAGGCTCGGGGTGGTCAGCAGGCCGAAGCCGCTGCGGTACGCGGCGGTGACCTGGAGGTAGAGCATCCTGCCCGTGCCGGTCTCGGCGGCGGTGTCGGCGATGGCGATGGCCGTGTCGGCCGTGTACCCGGAGGTGAGCACCGTGGCGGTCGCCGTCGGCTGGCCGATGACGTACCCGGTCACCGTGGCCGTGCGGCCGTCCTGGGCGGCCAGCGCCTGCGCGACGGTCAGCGTGGCCGCCGCCGACGCGGAGGTGCTGGCCGCGACGGGTGTCACCAGCGTCGCGACCAGCGCGAACGCCATGACCAACCGCCCGGAGCGCGAGCGGGTGACGCTCTTCATATTCATGTCCAGCGATGCTAGCGGCGGCGTGTCACCGCCGGGAGAGCACCGGATGAATTTACCGGGACGAGTCCGCAGATCGGGGTTCGAACAGCACCGGCCACGGGCGCGGGGTAGGGGTGAGCGGGTCGGTCGGCGGCGACGGCTCCGCGTCGGCCAGCACCTCGGCGGCGACCTCCCCGAACACCGGGGCGGCGGGATGCCCGGCGCGCTGCGGCCACGCCGCCGAGGTGCGCCGCACCATCGGCGTCCCCGCGATCGGCCGCCAGGCGATGCGGGGCTCCCGGCGGGCCGTCGCCGCCGGCTCGACGGCCACCGCCCCGCCGGCCAGCACCAACCCGAACAGGAACTCGGGGCTGCGCGCCGGCCGCACCCGCCGAGGCGCGAAGCCGTGCCGCCGGCACACGTCCAGGACATGATCGTGCCACTGCGGCGCGGTCGCCCGGGGCGCGGCGACCAGGTCCAGGCCGGCCAGCGCCGCCAGCTCGACGTCGCGGGGCCGCGCCAGCGGCGACGCGCGGGGCAGCAGCACCCCCAGCGGTACGGCCGCCGTCGGCCCGAACCGCAGCCCGTCGGCGCTGACCGGGTGGTGCAGCAGCCCCACGTCCAGCCGCCCCTCGGCGAGCATCCGGACCTGTTCGGCGCTGGTCAGCTCGTGCAGGTCGACGTCGAGCCCGGGGGCCCGCGCGGCGAGCCGGTCCAGCAGCTCGCGCAGTGTCACCGCCGGGGTCTCCGGGGGCACCCCGGCCCGTAGCACCCCGAGCGCCCCGGCCCGGACCTGGCGCATCAGGTTGCGTATCCGCTGCTCGGCGGAGAGCAGCTCCTCGGCCTCGCCGAGCAGGAGCTGACCGGCGGTGGTCAGCCGCACCTGCCGGCGGGACCGGTCGAACAGCTCGACGGTCAGCTCCCGCTCCAGCCGCTGGATCGACTGGCTCAGCGGTGGCTGTGCCATGCCCAGCGCCTCCGCCGCTCGGCCGAAGTGCAGCTCGTGGGCGACCACCACGAAGTGCCGCAGGTGCCGGAGCAGGTCCACGGCCGCCGACCCTACGCCAGCGACGCGTTCGGGGACTGCCGGTGGCGGGTCGACGTGCCGGATCACGCCCGCCGGTACGGTGCCGGGGTGACGGTGGAGGAGCGGATCGCGGGCGTCTTCGGCCAGGCGGGGGTGGTCGCCAGCCTGCACGTGATTGACGTCGACGCCGACCCGGAACAGACCGGCGGTGACGCGGGCCGGGTGAGGGCCGACCCCGGGCGGGTGGGCCGTCCGGTCCGGGAGGTGGCGGTGCGCGCCGACGAGCAGGTGGTCATCGCGTCGATCTTCAAGATCCTGCTGGTGCTGGAGTTCGCCCGGCAGTCCAGCGTCGGGCAGCTCGACCCGACCGAGCGGGTGCTGGTCCGGGCGGCGGACCGGCTCGGCGGCTGGGGGGTGGCCGGCTGCGCCGACGACGTCGAGGTGTCGCTGCGCGACCTCGCGTACTTCGCCATGTCGGTCAGCGACAACACGGCCGCCGACCTGCTGCTGCGCCGGGTCGGCCGGGACGTGCTCCCGATGCTCGCCGCCGAGCTGGGGCTGGCGCGTACCCGGATCGTCGGCGGGCCCCGCGAGCTGGTGGAGACGATGCTCGCCGACGTGGGCGCCCGCACCGAGGCGGAGTTCGCCCGGATCTTCCCCACCCTCTCCGACGGGCGGGTCCGCGCCATGCGGGTGCTCGACCCGGCGCACACCACGTCGAGCACCGCCCGGGAGATCACCCGGCTGCTCGGCCTGATCTGGCGCGACGAGGCCGGCCCGCCGCCGGCCTGCGCGACGGTCCGGGAGCTGATGGACCGGCAGCTCTTCTGGACCCGGCTCGCCTCCGGCTTCCCGCCCGGCGTGCGGGTCCGCGCCAAGACCGGCACCCTGCCCGGCCTGCACCTGGAGGCGGGGGTCGCCGAATACCCCGACGGCCGCCGGTACGCGATGGCGGTCTTCGCCCGCACCGAGCGGTTGGCGACCCGCCGCATCGACGTGGACCTGGCCATGGGAGAGGCGGCCCGGATCGCCGTCGAGGCCCTGCGGGTGCGGACGGCGGGGTCCTGCGGGTGAGGGCGGCGGGGCCCTGCGGGTGAGGTCGGAGCGCGGCGACGAAGGCGGGCCCGGCGACTGGTTCTCTCGGCCCGGCGACTGGATTTTTGGCCCTCCGTCGCCGGGGCAGGCGCGCTGGGCTGGGCCGATACCCGATCGCGTATCGGCCGCGACCGCCGTCGATCTTGGACGCGGCGAGGGTGGCGGTGGTGAGGTCGAGAGGTCCCTTCCGCACCACCGAAACGGGGAGAGTCCACCATGTCCGACAACCACCTCGACCGCCGCCGCCTGCTGCGCGACGCCGCCGCCGGCGCCGCCCTGCTCACCACCGGCGCCCTCGCCGCCGCCGCCCCGGCCGCCCCGGCGGGGGCCGCCGCGCCCACCCCGACTCGCGCCCGCCGCACCGGAGCGGCCAGCTTCCGCTGGTGGGGCACGGCGGGCTGGCGGATCGACATCGGCGACCGCACGGTACTGGTCGACCCCTACCTCAGCCGGTATGACACCGGGCTGTTCACCGGGAGCTTCTCCGAGGCCACGCCGCTCACCGTCGCCGAGGACGTGCTCGACCGGCACGTCGACCGGGCCGCCACGATCCTGGTCACCCACACCCACTGGGACCACTTCAACGACGTGCCCCGGATCGCCCAGCGCACCGGCGCCCGGGTGTTCGGCACGCTCACCGCGTACCACCTGGGTCTGGCCTGTGGGGTGCCGGCCGGGCAGCTCAGCCCGGTCAAGGGTGGGGAGGTGCTCTCCTTCGGCGACCACACCGTCGAGGTGGTCGGCTCGCTGCACAGCCGCAACTCGTCGTACTCGATGGCCTTTCCCGGCGTGCGGGTGACCCGCCCGCAGCCGCCGACGACCATCGCCGACCTGCCGGAGGGCGACACCCTCGCCTACCAGCTGCGCATCGCCGACGGCCCGGCGGTGTTCTTCATGGGTGCCAGCGACTTCGTCGAGCGCGACCTCGCCGGGCTGGCCCCGGACGTGGCGATGGTCGCCCTGCCGTCCAGCGCCGCCACCGCCGACTACGTGCCCCGGCTGATGGCGGCCCTGGACCAGCCGCGGATCGTGGTGCCGGTGCACTGGGACAACTTCGAGACGCCGCTGGTCAACCCGCCGACGGTCGCGCCGGCCGACCGCGCCCGGCTCGACGCGCTGGTCGCGGCGGTGCGCGCGGCGGCACCGCGCACCCGGGTGCTGATCCCGGAGTACGGCACCGCGTACCGCTTCTGACGCGCGCTCGTCCGGTCGGCCGCTGGTGCTAAAGTCTGGCCACTTCGCGTGTCCCGGGGGGAGGAACGGCGATGGTGGGGGCCTTCCGCGACACGCTTTCCCAGCTGCTCAAGGCGCGCGTCCCGGTGCTGCAGATCTGCTCGTACGAGGAGCAGCGGGTGCTCGCCGAGATCGCCGCCGTCGCCCGCGACGCGGCCCGGGTGCGGACCCCGCGCGGGATCTGGACCTGGTCGGCGACCCGCGGCCTGGTCTCGCCCGACGGCAACCGGCGGCAGGGCACCACCGACCCGGTCGCCGCCCTCGACGCGGCCTGGCGCATCGAGGAGCCGGCCCTGCTCGTGGTGGCCGACCTGCACCCCGCCCTCGGTGTCGGCGGCCGGCCCGCCGACCCGGGGGTGGTCCGCCGGCTGCGGGAGCTGGCCGTCGCCTACCGCAGCGGCCCCGTCCCGCGCACTTTGGTCCTGCTCTCCCCGGTGCCGGACCTGCCGGTCGAGCTGACCAAGGACGTCACGGTCGTCGACTTCCCGCTGCCCACCGAGCCGGAGATCCGCGCCGTGCTGGACGGCATCATCGCCGCCAACGCGGCCACCGGGCGGATCCGGATCAACCTCGACGAGCACGGCCGGGAACGCCTCGCCAAGGCCGCCCTCGGGCTCACCCTGCACGAGGCGGAGAACGCCTTCGCCCGCGCCATGGTGGACAACGGGGTGCTCGACGCCGACGACCTGCGGCTGGTGCACGAGGAGAAGCGGCAGACCGTCCGGCGCAGCGGCCTGCTGGAGTTCGTCGACGACCCGGTGGCGCTCGCCGACGTCGGCGGGCTGGAGAACCTCAAGCGCTGGCTGGCCAAGCGGGACGGCTCCTGGCTGGCCGAGGCCGCCGCCTACGGGCTGCCCGCCCCGCGCGGCGTCCTGATCACCGGCGTCCCCGGCTGCGGCAAGTCGCTCACCGCGAAGGCGGTCGCCGCCGCCTGGCAGCTGCCGCTGCTACGGCTGGACATCGGCAAGATCTTCTCCGGGCTGGTCGGCTCCAGCGAGCAGAACATGCGCGAGGCGATCCGCACGGCGGAGGCCACCGCCCCCTGCGTGCTCTGGCTCGACGAGATCGAGAAGGGCTTCGCCGGCGGTACCGGCGGGGACTCGGGCACCTCCGCCCGGGTCTTCGGCTCGTTCCTCACCTGGATGCAGGAGAAGAGCCGCCCGGTCTTCGTCATCGCCACCGCCAACGACTTCGCGGCCCTGCCGCCGGAGCTGCTGCGCAAGGGGCGCTTCGACGAGATCTTCTTCGTCGACCTGCCGACCCGGGCCGAACGCGCCGCGATCTGGGCGATGCACGTCGCCCGTCGGCTGCGCCACCCGGCCGTGGCCGGCGCGCTGACCGTCGACGAGCCGCTGCTGAGCGAGCTGGCCGGGCTGAGCGACGGCTACTCCGGGGCGGAGATCGAGCAGGCCGTGATCGGTGGGCTCTTCGACGCGTACGCGGAGCGTCGGCCGCTGCGCCGCGACGACCTGTTGCACGCGTTGGTGAACATGGTGCCATTGAGCGTCACCCAGGCCGAGCGGCTCACCGCCGTGCGGAGCTGGGCGGAACACCGGGCGGTCCCCGCGACCGCCGCCGAGGACTGGGACCTCGACCCCCGCCGGCTGGCCGGGCCGGGGGGCGGAAACGGGGGGCGGGCGGTGGAGTTCTGAGGCACCGCCCCGCCAACCGCACCACAACGACAACCACAACCACGACGACAGGGGAGCGCCGGTGAGCATCTCGCTGATACTCGTACCGCTGGCGATGGCCACCGTGGCCGCCGCGACCGCCGCCGGCCGCCGCGACGACGCGGGCCGGGTGGTCTGCCAGGTGCAGACCCGGATGCGCGACGAGACGCTGCTGGCCGCCGCGCTGCGGGACACCGGTGCGGCGGTCGCCGCCGGCACCGACGAGATCACCGCCGACTGGGCGGGGGTACGCGCCGAGTTCCGGCGCGGCCCCGACGGCATCTGGGCCGCGCACCTGCGCGGGGACGTCGACGAGGAGCGGGCGGTGGAGATCGTCCGCTCGGTCGACGCCGCGTACGGCCGGCAGGTGCAGGGCGCGGTGTTGCAGCGGCTGCGCGCCCAGGCCCCCGCCGCCGGGCTGCGCCTGGAGTCCGAGGAGGTCACCGAGGACGCCTCGGTCCGGCTGGTCTTCGCCGTGGGGGAGGGCGACCGGTGACCGGGCGACCGCGCGTCGTCGTCACCGTCAACCCCGACGGCACGGTCAGCGCCGAGACCCAGGGGGTGCTCGGCGAGGGCTGCCTGGACTACGTGGCCGTGCTGGAGGAGCTGCTCGGCGCGCGGACGGTGCGCAGCGCGTACACGGCCGACCGGGACCGGGTGGCCACGGTCGTCGCCGACGAGCAGCGCGATGTCGACCGCGCCTGACGGTTGGCCTCCGGGCCGCCCGCCCGCCCCCGGCTCGTACGGCTACCCGCCGCCCGATGCGTACCCGCCGCCCGATGCGTACCCGCCGCCGCCCGACGGGACCGGTCTTCCGCCGTCGCGCGGCCCGGCCGGCTACCCGTCGCCGCCCGGATTCGGTGCGCCGGGGCAGCCGGTGCCGGCCGCCGCGCCCGCCTGGGCCGGTGGCGCACAGAAGGGGCGCCCGCGCCGGGGCGGCGGCGTCTGGTGGCGGCTGGGGCAGAGCGCATGGGTGCTGCTGCCGATCTTCGGCACCAGTTGCTTCGGCGGGATCGGCTTCATCTACGTCGGCGTCCTGGCCCGGCGCGCGACGTGGTGGATCCCCGGCATCGTCTACCTGATCGCCGGCTGGGGCGGCTTCATCGGGCTCGGTGTCAGGGAGGGCGAGCAGGCCACCGACAACTGGTTCTTCGGGGTGTGGTTCTCGGCCTGGGTGCTCAGCGTCCTGCACGCCCTCGTGGTCAACGTCTTCTGGTTGCAGTGGCAGGCCGACCGCCGGGCCGGGCGGCTGCGGCCCGCGCCGGGGCGGCCCGGGTCGGCGTACCCGCCCGGGTCGGCGTACCCACCCGGGGCCCTCGCCCCGCCGACGGGCGGCGCCTTCGGCAGCCCCGCCTTCGGCAGCCCTCTCGCCGGCCTGCCCGTCGTCGGGCAGCAGGGCGGTTACTGGGCCACCGGCCCGGCCGCGACCACGGTCGACCCGACCGCCGACCCGCCGACGAAGGTCGACCCGGCCTCCGCGCCGCCGGACCTCGGCCCGGCGCCCGGTCCGCCGCTGTCCGGTCCGCCGCTGTCCGGTCCGGCCGGCGGGTCGCCGTCGACCGGGGGGCCGGCCGCCGCGCCGTCCCCGGTGGACGTCAACGCCGCCGGGGCGGAGCAGTTCGCCGCGCTGCCCGGCTTCGACGCCGGCCGCGCCCGGCGGGTGCTCGCCGCCCGGCAGGCCCGCCGGGGGTTCGGCAGCGTCGCCGAGTTCGCCGCCGTCGCCGAGCTGGCCCCCCACGAGTACGCCCGCCTGCGCGACCTGCTGGTCTGCGCGCCACCCGCCGGTCCGCCGGCCCACCCGGGGACGCCCGGTGGACGCGTACTCGACGTCTGAGGCCGGCCCGGCGCGGCGCTCCGCCATCGGGCCGCAGCGGGTGGCGCTGGCCCGGTTCCTCGCCTCGACCCGGGCGGAGGGGCCCGGCGAGCGGACCGCGCTCTGGGTGCAGGGCTGCGCGATCCGCTGCCCGGGGTGCTTCAACCCGCAGCTCTGGACCTTCCGGGGTGGGGAACTCGTCGCGCCGGCCGAGCTGGTCGAGCGGGTCCTCGCCGCCGGCACGCCGGGGGTGACGCTGCTCGGCGGGGAGCCGTTCGACCAGGCCGGCGCGCTGGCCGAGGTGGCCGCCGGGGTGCGCCGGGCCGGCCGGTCGGTGATGACCTTCACCGGCTACACCCGCGCCGGCCTGCGCCGCGCCGTGGACGGCGGCCGCGACGACGTGGCCGCCCTGCTGGCCGAGACCGACCTGCTCGTCGCCGGGCCGTTCCGGGCCGACCTGGTCGACGCCGACCGGCCCTGGGTGGGCTCCACCAACCAGGAGTTCGTGCTGCTCAACGACCGCTTCCCGGAGCTGCTCGACGAGGTGGGCCGCGCCCCCGACCGGGTCGAGGTGACCGTCGACGTCACCGGCCGGGTCGCGGTCAACGGCTGGGCGCAGCTCGACGCGCTGGACGAGCTGCTGGCCTCGGTGGGCCGCCCTCAGCCCCGGCGGGCCAGCGCCGAGCGGCGGTAGCCGTAGGCGGCGTAGACCAGCGCGCCGAGCAGGAACCACACCCCGAAACGCAGCCAGGTCACCGGGGCGAGATAGGTGATCAGCCAGAGCGAGAAGACCGCGCCGAGCGCCGGCACCACCGGCATCCCCGGCAGCCGGAAGGTGCGGGGCGCGTCCGGGCGGCGGTAGCGCAGCACGATCACCGCGACGCAGACGACCACGAACGCCAGCAGGATGCCGATGTTGGTCAGCTCGGCGGCCTGTCGGATCGGCAGGAACCCGGCGATCAGCGCCGAGCCGACGCCGACGATCCAGGTGACCCGGCTGGGCACCCGCCGCACCGGGTGCAGCTTGGCGAACCAGGCCGGCAGCAGCCCGTCGCGGCTCATCGAGAACCACACCCGCGTCACGCCGAGCATGAACGTGAACATCACCGTCAGGATGCCGATGATCGCCCCGACGGCGATGACGCTGGCGAGCCCCGAGAGCCCCACCGAGGCGAACGCCGAGGAGAAGCCGCTCTCCGGGTCGATGTCCCGGTAGTTCTGCATGCCGGTCAGCACGAGCGTGGCCAGGACGTAGAGCACCATCGAGATGGCCAGCGACCAGACGATCGCCTTCGGCATGTGCCGGCGGGAGTCCTTCGCCTCCTCCGCCGCGGTGCTCATCGCGTCGTAGCCGAAGACGGCGAAGAAGACGGTGGCCGCGCCGGTGAACGCCCCGCCGAGACCGAACGGGAAGAACGGCGAGTAGTTCGCCGTCTTGACGTGGAAGAAACCGACCACGATCACCAGCAGCACCACGGCGACCTTCAACCCGACCACGAACGTCTCGACCCGTGCCGCCGACTTGATCCCCTGGTTGAGCAGGAACGCGATGAGCAGGCAGAGCAGCACCGCGAAGAGGTCGACCACGTGGCCGTCGCCGGTGCCCGGCGCGCCGAGCATCCAGTCCGGCAGCGTCAGGCCCAGCTCGCCGAGGAGGAAGCCGAAGTAGCCGGAGATGCCGATGGCGACCACCGCCACGATCGCCGTGTACTCCAGCAGCAGGTCCCAGCCGATGAACCAGCCGACCGCCTCGCCGAGCACCGCGTAGCCGTAGGTGTAGGCCGAGCCGGCCTTCGGGATCATCCCGGCGAACTCCGCGTACGACAGGGCCGCCGCCGCGCTGGCCAGGCCGGCGATGAGGAACGAGATCAGTACGGCCGGGCCGGCCGTCTCGTGCGCCACCGCCCCGGCCAGGGCGAAGATGCCGGCGCCGATGATCCCGCCCACCCCGATGGCGGTGAGCTGCCAGAGCCCGAGGGAGCGGGACAGCCCTTCCTCGGTCTCCTCGGCGATCTCCTCGACCGGCTTGCGCCGGAAGATGCCCGACCCGCCGGGCGCACGTTCCACAGAGGTCATCGTCGATACCCTTTCCTGCCCGGCAACGCTGCCGCCCGGTGGGTGATCCCCCTGAAGCATTCTGACGCATGTGAATGTCCAGGAGAAGATCGACGCGCGGGGCGCGGGCATTGGACGGCGGGACCGACGCGCGGGGCGCGGGGGCGGGCTCACTCCACGACGGGGAGCACCACCTCGTTGCGGCGCAGGAACCAGGGCTTCCACGGCGGGTCGAAGCGGGCGTAGCGGACGCCTCCGCTGGGGGTCAGGCCGGCTGCGGTGACCGCCCGGCCCAACACGGTGGCCCGCTCGTCGAACGCCCGCTGCGTCCACCGGCCGGAGAACCGGACGGCCGCGGCGAGCTGCTCCGGCATCTCCCGCACGACGACCCGCGGGTCGTCCGGCTCGGGCAGCGACTCGGCCGTGGACCCCGCCGGCATCACGAACCGCACCAGGTACGCCCCCGGCCGCTCGCCCTCCTCCTGGAGCACCGGGGAGGTCATCGCGATCTTCCGGGAGTCGGCCGGCAACGGCTCCACCGCCGCGTTCGCGACGCCGCCGCGCCGCGCCCGGTTCGCCCCGCCGATGTAGCCGGCCAGCGCCCGGAACGCCTCGTCGACCGTGCTGGAGAAGCTCCCCTCGACCCGCACCTCGGCGGCCAGGTGGGCCGGGTAGCGGCGCAGTTCGAACCCTCGTTGCCGCGCCACCACCCGGTACGGCTGCTGCTCTGTCATCGCCGCCCCTGTGGCATCTCCCGCCGGCATCGTCGCGCCCACGCTACAGCCGGCCGCCGGTCCCGCCCGGCGGATCCGGGCCATCGCCGCCCGATCGGGACAACCGCGCGCCGCCCCGCTCGGGGCAACCGGAGAAGACTGCCGAAGTTGGTACCCTCATTTTTGGTTGTTTCATGACTGAGGGTGTCGGTGCTGCCCGCGTAGCAGGGCTGACCCGCCGGGGGCCGTACGGCTGCGGTCAGTCCGCGCCCGCGCCGATGCCGCAGTCCGGGGCGGACCAGGAGGTCGTGTTCGGCAGGCCGTCGTCGGTGTTCTCCCGGCGCGAGTCCACGTGCACGTGGTCGTCGTGGTCGGGGTAGCCGGGGCCGTAGATCCCGCTGAAGCCGTGGTCGCGGGCGTCGCGGGCCACGTCGCAGAGCGACCTGCCGGCGGGGGCCGCCAGGTCGGCGGCGGTGCCGTAGCGGTGCTGGCTGTTCGACGCGCCCCCGACCTGCCGGTTGCAGGACGTGCTGCGGTAGCCGCTGGTGACCCGCAGCGGCCGGTCGCCGAGGTCGCGGCGCAGCGCCTCCAGCTTCCACATGGCCCGCAGGGCGTTCTCCTTGGTCTTCGTGGCGGAGACCGGCCCGCCGCGGTAACCGCTGCGCCCGCAGCCGTCGTCCAGCTCGCCGTAGCTGAAGTGCTCGGGCGTGCAGTCGTTGTCCTGGAGGGCGTAGAGCCTGGCGTACGTCTGCGACCCGGCGATGCCGTCGGCCCGCAGCCCGTACGCCGCCTGGAAACGCCGGACGGCGGCGGCGGTCTTCGGGCCGTACCGGCCGTCAATCTCGACGATGTCGCGGCGGCCCGCCCAACCGGCCACCCGGATCTGGAGCTGGTGCACGTCGTCGCCGGAGCGCCCCTGGTAGAGGTCGCGTTTCCAGGTGTAGCAGCCGTCGGCGTGTGCCGCCGGGGCGGCGGCCACCGTGGCGACCGCCGCGCCCGGAAGCGCCAGGGCGAACGCGACGACGACCCGTCTCATGGTCTGGGCACGCACGGAATCCTCCCGAAAGCAGAGCCAGTGGGGTGGGTCGCGCCCGCCGAACGGGGCGTCCCGTCGGATTCACCATCGCATCGCCGCAGCCGATTGTCGGCAAATAAGGGGAATCGTTCTCGCTTTTCCTTCGAGCTGGGATTCCGCTGGGAAAAGGGCGGTTCGTGAAGCGGTCGTCGGGCCCCGATCGCGGCCGGGACGGCGGAAACGGAGCGGGGCGCGCGGCACGCCGGAAAGGTGATCTAACCGCCAGGGAGGGCGTCGGGCGGGCCGGGACCGGCCGGCGTACCGTCACCAGGAGGTTCGGGGAGGTGGTCGTGGCGCGGGGTGGCGTGTTCTGTGTCGAGGGGCAGTGGCACCGCGACCTCAACGAGCGTGGGTCGGTCCTGCCGACCCTCGAGCTGCTCGAACGGCTCGGCAAGATCCGGTTCATCCACAAGGGCGCGGCCACCCGCAACGAGCTGTTCTACTTCCTCGACCGCTGGCTGCTCAAGCAGTACGCCGACTACCGGGTCGGATTCTTCGCCATGCACGGCGAGCCGAGCCGGCTCTGCCTGACCGACTGGGAATCCGTCGACCTCGCCGACGTCGCCGAGCGGATGGCCGGCCGATGCGAGGGCCGCCGGCTCTACTTCGGCAGCTGCTCCGTGCTGCGGGCCTCCGACGCCGCGCTGCGCGACTTCCTCGACGAGACCGGGGCCGCGTTGATCTGCGGCTTCACCCGGGAGGTCGACTGGGTGGAGTCCGCCGCCTTCGAGACCGTGCTGCTCGACGTGCTCGCCAACGGGCAGCGGCACAACGCCGCCGAGCTGCGGATGGGCTCGGCGCACTGGGCCCCCCTGGCGGCGTACCTGGGCTTTCGGGTGATCTACGCCAACGGCCGGGCGTGGCGGCCCAGCGCGCGCCCCCGGGTGCCCGCCCAGCCCACCCGGGGCACCGCCGCCCGGCCGCCGCGCTGAGCCGGCCCTGCTGATAGAAACGGACGATGGCACGCAACATCGCGACCAACACCCGGGTCGACCGGGCCGCCCTGATCGACTTCCTGCGCCCCCGGCACCGGGTGGTGCTGATGACCACCCGGCCCGACGGCCGGCCCCAGTCGTCCCCCGTCTCCTGCGGCGTCGACACCGAGGGGCGACTGGTGATCTCCACCTATCCCGAGCGGGCCAAGGTCCGCAACATCCGCCGGGACCCCCGCGTCTCGGCCTGCGTGCTCTCCGACGACTGGAACGGCCCCTGGGTGCAGCTCGACGGCACCGCCGAGGTGCTCGACCTGCCGGCGGCGCTGGAGCCGCTGGTGGAGTACTTCCGCAGCATCTCCGGCGAGCACCCGGACTGGGACGAGTACCGCGCGGCGATGCTGCGGCAGGGCAAGTCGCTGATCCGGGTCACCATCGACGGCTGGGGCCCGATCGCCACCGGCGGCTTCCCCGCCCGCCTGGCCGACTGAGCGGCTGGCCGGAGCGGCCCGCCTGGCCGACTGAGCCGCCGAGGGGCTGAGCGGCTTCAGTAGCCGGCGGTGAAGCGCATGTTCTCGAAGCGCGGGTGCTCGATCTCGTCGACCACGGCGACGGCCAGGTCCTCGTAGCTGAGCACCGCCCGGCCCCGCTCGTCGGTGACGGGCTCGTCCGTGCCGGTGCGGTAGTGGCCGGTGCGCTCGCCGGGGTGGAACTCCACCGGCGGCGGGGAGAGGTACGTCCAGGTCACCCCGTCGGCGCTGGAGCGGTACCAGGCCAGGGCGTCGGCCTGGCCCAACGCGGCGTCCCGGTACTCCTCGGGGAAGCCCGGCTCCTCGAGGAACGGCACGCCCTGCGGCGTGAGCAGGGTCGCCCCGCCGCCGACGTGGATCACCCGAGGCGGGTTCGGCAGGTCCCGCAGCACCGTGATCAGGTTCTGCGCCGCGTCCCGCCACAGCGCCCGCGCTCCGCCGCCGACGGCCACCACGACGGCGTCCGCGCCCGGGGCCAGCTCCCGTACGCTGCGCGCCGAGGTGACGTCGCCGGTGACCACGTCGACCCCGGGCGGCAGGTAGCCGACGGCCTCCGGCCGGCGCACCGCCGCAGTCACCCGGTGGCCCCGGTTCGCCGCCTCGACGGTGATCCGCGAACCCGCCGTGCCGCCGGCCCCGAACACCACGATGTCGCTCATCGCCCGCCACCCTCCGCGCCCCGCACCCGTCGGAACGGCCGTCGCCGTCCGTCCCCAGGCTAGGGAGCCCAGCGCGCCCGCCGGTGCCGTTCGCCCCGATTCCCCGGTGCCGTGTGGTCGCGGCGGCGGCGGGGGTCAGTCGACCAGGGCGGAGTAGACGAGCTGGCGGAGCTGGGAGCGCAGCGGGTAGGTGCCCGACGGCATGAGCTGGGTGAACAGCAGCGCGGTGAGCTCCTCCGCCGGGTCCACCCAGAAGGCGGTGGAGGCCATGCCGCCCCAGTGGTACTCGCCGACGCTGCTGGGCACCCGGGACGGAACCGGGTCGTCCACCACGGCGAAGCCGAGGCCGAACCCGACGCCGTCCAGCACCGTCTCGGTCAGCTCCGCCGGGGAGAACGAGGCCAGGTCCCGGCCGCCGGGCAGGTGGTTGCGGGTCATGAAGCGCACCGTCCGGGGGCCGAGCAGGCGTACGCCGTCCAGCTTGCCGCCGCGCAGCAGCAGCTGGGTGAAGCGGTGGTAGTCGGCGGCCGTGGAGATCAGCCCGCCACCGCCGGAGAGCCACGGCGGCTCGGCCAGCGCCGCCCGGCCGATCGCGTCGGCCCGGAACGCCCGACCGGTAGCCGGGTTCGGCGTGTACAGGGCGGCCAGCCGCTTGGCGTCCGGCTCGTCGACCCACCAGCGGGTGTCGGTCATGCCCAGCGGGCCCAGGATCCGGTCGGCGAAGAACCGGTCCAGCGGTTGGCCGGAGACGACCTCGACGAGGCGGCCGAGCACGTCGGTGGAGACCCCGTAGTTCCAGCCGCTGCCGGGCTGGAAGAGCAGCGGCAGCCGGGCCAGCCCCCGCACGGCGGTGGCCAGGTCCGCCCCGGCGGGCACGCCGAAGTTGAAGCCGGCGGCCCGGTAGAGACCGTCGACCACGGAGACCTGGGCGAAGCCGTACGTCAGCCCGGCCGTGTGGGTGAGCAGGTGCCAGACCCGGATCGGCTCGACCGCCGGCGACGTGTACGGCTGGAGCGCCGAACCCTTCTCGTAGACCCGGACGTCGGCGAACTCCGGCAGCCAACGGCTGATCGGGTCGGTCAGCTCGAACCGGCCCTCCTCCCAGAGCATCATGGCCGCGACGGAGGTGATCGGCTTGGTCATCGAGTAGATCCGCCAGAGGGTGTCCGCCTCGACGGGTGTGCCCGCCTCCCGGTCGCGCAGGCCGTAGGTGGAGGAGTGCGCGATCTCGCCCCGGCGGGTGACGACGATCTGCCAGCCGGCGAGCCGCCCGTCGTCGACGTACCGGCCGAAGTGCTCGTCGATCCGCGCCAGCCGGGCGGGGTCGAAGCCGATGCGGTCGGGGTCGGTGCTGCGCGCCACGCTCACCCGTCGAACCTACTGGCCGGTGCGCGGCGAACGGAAGCCCTCCGCAGGCCGCCGCTAGGCTGGCCGGGTGCTGGAGCAGACCGAGGACACCATCTTCCGCCACGACGACTGGTACGGCGAGGAGCTGGTCGACCGCCACTTCGTGCGGTGCGAGTTCTTCCAGGTGGACCTGACCGAGGCGGTGACCCGGGGCGCGGTCTTCACCGAGTGCACCTTCGGCAACACCGCCTTCAACTCCTCCCGGCACGTCGACTCGGCCTTCACCCGCTGTGTCTTCAAGCGGTGCAACCTCTTCGAGGCGGAGTTCGTCGGCTGCAAGCTGGTCGGCAGCAGCTTCTTCCAGTGCGACCTGCGCCCGCTGCGGGTCAGCGGCGGGGACTGGTCGTTCGTCAGCCTGCCCGGGGCGGACCTGCGCGGGGTGAGCCTCACCGACGTGCGGATGCGCGAGGCGGACCTGACCGGCGTCGACCTCACCGGCGCCGAGGTCACCGGCGTCGACCTCTCCGGCGCGCAGCTCTCCGGTGTCCGCCTCTCCCGCGCCGACCTGCGCGGCAGCGACCTCTCCGCGCTCGACCCGACGACGGCGCAGGCGCGCGACGCGCTGATCGACGCGGAGCAGGCGCTGATGCTGGCCCAGGCGCTCGGCTTCCGGCTCGCCTGATTTCTGGCGAGCTGGCCCGAGCGGGACAGTTTGTCCGTCATGTCGCCGTGGAACGGTCGTAGGTTCCTGCTGTCCCGCTTCGTCCGTCCCTTGTGGAGGCTTCACCGATGAGCAGCAGCACCGCCCGTACCGTCCGTCCCGCCACCCCCCTCGGTGCCGAGGAGTCGGGGGAGACGCTTCGGGAGATCCCGCTGCCGCCGTACGTGACCGGGGAGGACGCCCAGTTCGCGGTGCGGGCGGTGGTGGTGCATGCGCCGCGCCGATGGTCGGGCGGGACGGTCTGCCGCAACGACGCGAGCCCGCACCCGTGCCGGCTGCACCGTTGGGGCCGGCGGGTGCTCGCGCTGCGTGGCCTGCGGGCCGCCGAGATCGACGCGCTGATCGAACGGGGCGACCCGACCGCGCCGGTCCGCCCCGGCGCCTGAGGGCGTACGCGGCAGGGCCGCCCGTTGTCCCGTCCGGGCGGACCCGCCGCTGCACCTCGCGGCGGAGCCCGCTCGACCGCACCACCAGGGAGGGGCCCCACCGGCATGCGCCGATGCTGTCACGCGCGGCTGCGCCGGGGCACCCCAGAAGCCGAAGTCATGACCGGTCGCGGGATTGTCAGGGGTCCGCCTCGCGTCCGCCCATGCCCCGAGCCTAGGGAGCATCGGGGCAGCTCGGAGGCGGTTTCGTCGCGCCGGTCGGAGTCGATGCCGTTCTATTTGACGGATCCCCGGCCAGCGGGCACCGTGGGCAGAGAGGGGGCCCGCGTCCTGCCCCGTTTCGCGCGGTGACGGCGTTTCGTCGCCCGGCTGCCCGGCTGCCCGCCCGGCTGGGCCCGGCCCGCGCGCCGACCGCGTCCCGAGACCCACGAGGAGTTCGCCATGCTGACCATGACCGACAACGCCGTGCTGGTGATTCGTGACCTGGCCGCCCAGGAGGACGTCGCCCAGGACGGCGGCCTGCGCATCGCGGCCGACGCCGACGCCGGCTCGCTCACCATCGCGTTGGTCCCCGAGCCGGTGCAGGGCGACCAGGTGGTCGACAACCAGGGCGCCCGGATCTTCCTGGACTCCGACGCCGCCGAGCTGCTCGGTGACACCTCGGTCGACGCCAGCGTCGACGACGAGGGAGTCGTGCAGTTCGGCTTCACCGACAAGGAGTAGGCCCCCGGCCCCGGCCGCCCCGGCCCGGCCGCGGATCGACCCGCTGCTCGTCCTCGGGGCGGGCCCCGGCCGGCCTGCTCAGGTCGAACAGCACCCGGGCCAGGTGGTGCGAGGTGCTCCAGGCGGCCCAGTTCGTCGTCGACCCGGCTCCGGCCGCCCGCCGGGCCCGGCGCAGGATCTCGTGGTCGCCCCAGGAGAAGGCGGCCCCCTCCGTCGGCCAGTGCGGGGCCGCAACCAGCGTCCGGCACAGGTCCGCCACCCGCTCGTCGCCCCGGCCGCCGCGCCGCGACCAGCGGTAGACCCACCACGCCCCGCCGGCCGTGTACCGGACGGTGGGAAGCCGGTCGCCGGCCGCGTCGGCCCCGGGGACCGCGGAACCGACCCCGTAGTCGCCGTACCCGACGCCCAGGTCGGCCAGGCGCTGCCAGAGCAACCAGTCCCACCGTTGCAGCCGGACCGGCTCGTCGGTGGGCAGCCCCGACAGCGTCTGCGGCAGCCCGCCGGCCGCCACGGTCACCGACCGCCAGGCGTGCCGCCGGGCCCAGTCCGCCAGCCACCGTACCCTCGGCTCCGCCAGCCGGACGTCGGCCCGGCAGCAGACGTCCCCGGCGTCGACGAGGAGCTCGCACTGCTCCGGGACCAGCCGGGTGAGCCGCCAGATCCGTTCCACCTCGGCCGTCGTCGCGGCCGGGCCCGACCGGTCCGAGGCGGCCCGCAGCCGCACCACCAACCGCCCGGCGTACGCCCGGGCCGCCAGGCCGTGACCCACCAACCGGGCGTCGCTCTCCGCGAGCCCGGCCACCGGCAGCAGCGGTACGCCCCAGCGGAGCAGCTCGCTGCCCGCCCCGTCGGGCAGGGCGGTCACGTCGACCGCCGGCAACAACCCGGTCGGCAGCCGGGCCAGGCTCTGCGGCAGGACGGCGTCCACCGTGGACACCTCGAGCACGGGGGCGAGCCGGGGCGCCAGATCGGCGTCGAGGTGGCGCAGTGCCTCCAGCTCGCTTCGTCGGCTGGCGAGGACGGGGCGGTAGACCGGATCCGCCGCGCGGCCCCCGTGCGCGGGCACCATAGTTCAATGTAGCCAGACATCGGCGCCCGTCACAGGGCCCGACGGGCAAATGCCGAGCGCGGGGCGGTCGGGCGTCGATATCATCCCACGATGCCCGAGATCCCCTTCCGCTACCGCTCCCCGGACGAGGACAGCGACCGCTGGACCGGTTTCCCGTTCCGCGACGGCGACATCGTGATCAGCACCCGCTCCAAGAACGGCACCACCTGGATGCAGATGATCTGCGCCCTGCTGGTCTTCGGCACCCCCGAGCTGCCGGCGCCGTTGTCGACGCTGTCGCCCTGGCTGGACTGGCTGGGCCAGCCTCGCGACGAGGTGTACGCGCGGCTGGCCGCCCAGCCCCATCGCCGCTTCGTCAAGACCCACACCCCGCTCGACGGGATCCCGCTGGACGACCGGGCGCACTACGTGGTGGTGGCCCGTCACCCGCTGGACATGGCGGTCTCGCTCTGGCACCAGAGCGGGAACCTCAACCGGGAGCGGATGGCGCAGCTGACCGGGCGGCCGGCGCCGGCCGGGCCGCGTACCCCGCTGGTGGAGTCGTTGCGGCGCTGGGTGGAGCGGGAGGTCGACCCGCGCGAGGAGCTGGACACCCTCCAGGGCACGCTGTGGCACCTGCGCGACGCCTGGGCGCGGCGCGACCGACCCAACGTGACCCTGGTGCACTACGACGACCTGAGCGCGGACCTGGGCGGGCAGATGCGGGCCCTGGCCGGACGGTTCGGCATCGAGGTGCCCGAGCAGCGTTGGCCGGAACTGGTCGAGGCGGCCACCTTCGACCGGATGCGCCGGCAGGCCGATCGCCTCGCCCCGGACCAGGGTGGTGTGCTCGCCGATCGCGCGGCCTTCTTCCGCAGCGGCCGTTCCGGGCAGGGCCGGGAACTGCTCGACGCGCGGACGCTGGCGCGCTACCAAGCGCGGACCGCCGCCCTCGCCCCGCCGGACCTGCTGGCCTGGCTGCACCGCGACGGCTGACCCGGTCGCGCCCCGCAGTCGCCGATCCGACGGGCATCTTCGCAGCTCAGAGGCATGATCAAATCGTCGAGAGTCCATGATTGGACAGCTCCGCCCCCTGGCTCCGGCGGCGTGCGCGGCTTACGGTTTGACTAATAAGGGGCATTGATCAGATCCATTGGCATCTGATCATATTTCACCCCTTACATCCCTCTAGGTGTGCCGCGCCCGTCGGGCCGGCAGTCAAGGAGCCAACCATGTCCACCGAGTCCAAGAAACCGGCCGAGCAGCCGGCCCCGAGCGCCAAGGACATCGCCGAGGCGGGCGCGCAGCTCGTCCCCGGCACGTACGTCGGGATGCCCCCCACCGCGCAGCTCTTCTGGGCGGTGGTCGAGTCCACCGGCGTCCTGGTCCGCGGCTTCGGGGCCGTCTCGGCCACCCGCATCGCCACCGGCCAGTACCAGGTGGTGTTCAGTCACGACCTGACCCGGTCGGGGTACGTCGGCAGCATCGGCCTGACCGGTGCCGTCGGTTCCGCCCCCAGCGGCGAGATCGCGGTGGTCGGCCGCTTCGGCGTGCCGAACGGGGTCTTCGTCCAGACGTTCACCTCGACGGGGGTGGCCGCCGACCGGTCGTTCCACCTGACCATCTCGTCCTGACCGCGTCGCTCCGGCCGCGTCGCTCCGGCCGCCCCTGGAACCCGGCCCCGTCGCCCCACCGCGGCGGGGGCCGGCTCGTCGCCGGCGAGCGCGTCGGGCCTTGGACGCCTGCCGTTCCCCGGCAACTTCCCCCGCAACGACAACCGTCCAAGTTCTCGGGGAAGTCGGCCGGACATTCGGAAAGTCGGCCGGACACGAGCGCGCGGCGCCGTCGTGGCCCGAGGGCCGTGACGTCGCCGCGCTCTGGCCGTCTCCCACCGCCGCAGCCGTTGGCGGTACGCCGGCGGGGACATGGCTCGACCGGCCTAGAAGCGCCAGTCGACTCCTCGATGCCCGCTGTCGGCGTGGCCAAACCTCCGGGCGGGGGAAAATCCCCCAACTTCTCGTTCCCGGCGTGACGGGGGGCGGTACCGGGTAAGGGCGGGTCATGGAGCATTTCACGATCGCGACCGTTGCCGAGAAGAGCCCGGATTTCCGGCGGGTGCTGTGGACCGGCGAGCACAGCCAGCTGGTGATCATGACGATCCCGCCGGGCGGTGAGATCGGCGAAGAGGTCCACGAGGACACCGACCAGATCCTGACCTTCGTCAGCGGCACCGGCGAGGCCCGCGTCGCCGGCAAGAAGAAGGAGGTCGCCCAGGGCGACCTGGTGGTGGTGCCGGCCGGGACGAAGCACAACTTCGTCAACACCGGCCCCAACCCGCTGGTCCTCTACACCGTCTACGGGCCGCCGGAGCACGCCGACAAGGCCGTGCACAAGACCAAGGAGGAGGCCGACGAGGCCGAGGCCGCCGGCAAGGACGAGCCGCCGACCTCCTGACCGCCTCGGCAGGCGGGGGTCCACCGGCCCCCGCCTGCGTGATCGCGGCCGACGTGGGTACCCCGGCCGGGTGCAGCAGCCGCCGATCTCCGACTACGGCTTCCTCTCCGACTGCCGCTCCGGCGCGCTGGTCGGCCGGGACGGCTCGGTGGACTGGTGGTGCCCGGACCGCTTCGACGGCCCGTCGGTCTTCGGCCGGCTGCTGGACCGGGCCGCCGGGCACTGGCGGCTCGCGCCGCTCGCGCCGGCCCGGGTCCAGCGGGCGTACCGGCCGGACACGCTGGTGCTGCGGACCGTCCACGAGACGGCCACGGGGAGCGTCGCGGTCACCGACGCTTTGGCCGCCGAGCCCGGCGCGCGCGGGCACGAGCTGGGGATGCGCTCCCCGGCCGTGCTGCTGCGGGTCGTCGAGGGGCTCACCGGCCGGGTCCGGATGGGCCTGGAGTTCACCCCCCGCCCGGAGTACGGCCTGCTCACCCCGTACCTGCACGGCCAGGACGGCGGCGCGGTGCTGGCCACCGCCGGGCCGGTCACGCTGGTGCTGCGCGGCACCGGCCCGGTCGGCGCGGCCCTGCGACCCGACCGGGACCGGGTCCGGCACGAGTTCGAGGTCGCGGCCGGCGAGACCGTCGGCTTCGACCTGGCGTACGCCCCGGCCTACGGCGACCCGCCGGCGCGGCTCGACCCGGTGGCGGCGCTGGCCGACACGGTGCTCGCGTGGGAGGCGTTCCGCGAGATGCACCGCTACGACGGCCGGTACGCCCCGCAGGTGCGGCAGAGCGCGACGGTGCTCACCGGCCTGACGTACGCCCGCAGCGGCGCGGTCGCCGCGGCCCTGACCACCTCGCTGCCGGAGGCCGTCGGCGGGGACCGCAACTACGACTACCGCTTCTCCTGGCTGCGCGACTTCTCGATGACCATGCGCGCCCTCTGGGTGGCCGCCTGCCCGGAGGAGGCCTCCCGGCTCTTCGCCTGGGCGGCCCGCTCGATCGGCCGGATCGGCAACGACCCGGTGCCGGTGCTCTTCGGCCTGGAGGGCGAGCGGGACCTCTCCGAGCACGAGTGCGCCCACCTGCGCGGGTACGCCGACAGCCGGCCCGTCCGGGTCGGCAACGACGCCTGGCGGCAGCGCCAGCTCGACGTGCCCGGCGAGGTCCTCTCGGCGGTCTGGCGGCTGCACGAGTACCTCGGCGACACCCTCGACGAGGAGCTGCGGGAGATGGTGCTGGGCCTCGCCGAGCAGGTCGCCGCCACCTGGCGGCAGCCGGACCGGGGGATGTGGGAGACCCGCGACGCCGACCGGCACTACGTGTCGTCGAAGGTGTACTGCTGGGCGGCGCTGGACCGGGCGGTGGTGCTGGCCCCGCAGCTCGGCGACCGGGCCGACCCCGAGCGCTGGGCGGCGATCCGCGACGAGATCCGGGCGACCGTGCTCCGCGAGGGCTGGAACGACGAAGTCGGCGCGTACACCGGGGCCTTCGGCTCGGCGGAGCTGGACGCCTCCGTCCTGGTCCTGCCGGTGGTCGGCTTCGAGGCGGCGACCGAGCCCCGGATGCGGGCCACCATCGCGGCGATCGAACGCGAGCTGGGCAGCGAGGACGGGCTGGTGCGGCGCTGGAGCACCGACCCGGCCGGCTTCCTGCTCTGCTCGTACTGGCTGGTGGAGTGCCTGGTGCTGGCCGGCGAGCCGGAGCGGGCCGCCCGGTTGTTCGAGCGGGTCAACGAGCACGCCAACGACCTGGGCCTCTTCGCCGAGCAGATCGACCCGCGCACCGGCGCACACCTGGGCAACACCCCCCAGGCCCTGTCCCACATCGGCCTGATCAACGCCGCCTGGCGCCTCACCGAGCCAACAACGGACTAACCCCACCCCC
This sequence comes from Micromonospora sp. DT233, assembly GCF_049841815.1. NCBI lineage: Bacteria > Bacillati > Actinomycetota > Actinomycetes > Micromonosporales > Micromonosporaceae > Micromonospora > Micromonospora sp. DT233. Next base: position 188,645 of record NZ_JBNCLB010000003.1, read on the forward strand.
CACCCCCACCCCCCACCCCGTCGATCATGGAGTTGTGGTGGGGGATGAAGGGGCCGAGTGCCTCTTTTCGGGCACCACGGCTCCATGATCGGCGTGTGGAGGGGTGAAGCTGCAACAGGTCTGCAAGCGGTAGGCATTGACGGTGGTGTGTGGGTGCTCCTAGCCTCAAGGTCTGGGAAAGCCCTTTCCTGAGAGGTGCCGACCCACCGCCCCTCGGCGCGGAGATCGGGCATTCCGCCGGGGCGCACGGTCCTCGGGCGTGGGCCGACCGTTCCGGCTGCGCGAGCACCCACCCAGGCGTGCCCGCCGCCACCCCCGAGGATCGCCACCACCCCCCTCAAGGAGGACAGAAGTGCAGATTCCACGCGCCAGAACTCGACGCCCGCTGCTCTGGGCGGTGGCGGCCGGGACGACCGCCGCCGCCCTCGCCGCCGGCATGGGCTCCTCCGCCCTCGCGGCCGGCGTCTTCTCCGACAACTTCAACGACGGCGAGGCCTCCGGCTGGTCCAAGTCCGGCGGCACCTGGTCGGTGCTCACCGACGGCTCCGGCGTGCTCAACCAGGCCAGCACCGGCAGCGAGCTGGCCCGGCAGTTCGCCGGCCAGACCGGCTGGACCGACTACCAGGTGCAGGCCCGGGTCAAGCCCACCGGCTTCGGCTCCTCCGCCGGCCTGGTCGGCATCGCCGCCCGCTCCACCAGCAGCACCAAGATGTACCGGCTGGCGCTGCTCGGCTCCGGCCGCGCGGAACTCCAGGCGGTCAACGGCAGCCAGATCGCCGCCATCGGGTCGGCGTCGCTGCCGGTCACCGCCGGCACCTGGTACACGCTGCGGATCGAGACCAGCGGCAGCACCATCCGCGGGTTCGTCAACGGCACCCAGGTCGCCGCCGGCAGCAACGGCCTGGCCGGCTCCGGCCGCATCGGCCTGATCACCGCGTACGCCAGCGGCAGCTTCGACGACGTGGCGGTGGACTCCGGCGGCGGCACCCCGACCACCCCGCCGCCGACGAGCACGCCGCCCCCGACGACCACCCCGCCGCCCAATACCCCGCCGCCGACGACCCCGCCCCCCACCACGCCGCCGCCGACCAGCTGGCCGACGCCCACCAGCAGCCAGAAGGTCGACGCGACCATCCCCGTCTCCGGCACCTTCGACGGCGGGCTGAAGCGGTACTACGGCATCGGCGACGGCGGGCAGTCCGAGAGCCAGGACCCGATGTTCGAGCTGGCCGCCGGCGCCACCCTGAAGAACGTCATCATCGGCGCCCCGGCCGGCGACGGCGTGCACTGCGAGGGCAACTGCACCCTGATCAACGTCTGGTGGGAGGACGTGGGCGAGGACGCGGCCACCTTCCGGGGCGGCACCACGTACACCGTCGACGGGGGCGGCGCGCGCTCCGGCAGCGACAAGGTGTTCCAGCACAACGGCGCGGGCACCGTCTACATCAAGAACTTCCGGGTGGAGAACTCCGGCAAGCTCTACCGGGCGTGCGGCAACTGCTCGACGTCGTACCAGCGGCACGTGGTGCTGGACAACGTCACCGCCACCTCCACCAAGGTCCTGGCCGGGATCAACACCAACTGGGGCGACACCGCCCGGTTCACCAGGATCACCATTCTCAACGACTCCAGCCGCAGCACCCGCATCTGCGTCAAGTACAAGGGCGTGCCGAAGGGCAGCGAGCCGACCGAGATCGGCGAGGGCGCCGACGGCGTCAACTGCCTCTACTCCGCCTCCGACATCACCTACCGGTAGGGGACGGCCGAAGGCCGGCGGGACCCTGAATCGGGCGGACCCCGCCGACCGGCGGGACCCCTCCGAAGGCGGGCCGGGGCGATCGACGATCGCCCCGGCCCGGTCGGGCCGGGGGGACGGTCAGGACAGCACCGGGACCGCCGAGACGTCCACCGTCTCCGGGTACTTCAGGCCCGCGCCGGTGTTGAGCACCACCACCCGCTCGCCGGCCCGGATCCACCCGCCCTCGCGCAGGTGCCGGGCGGCGGTCAGGCAGGCCGCCCCCTCCGGGCAGAGCAGCAGCCCCTCGTCGGCGCCGAAGTCGCGCAGGTCCGCCAGGATCTCCGCGTCGTCGACGGCGAGCGCGGTGCCCGCGCTGGCCCGCAGGGCCGCCAGGATCAGCTCGTCGCCGAGCGGGGCCGGAACGGTGATGCCGAACGCCACCGTGCGCGCGTCCGCCCACGGCTCCGCCCGGGGTTCCCCGGCGGCGAAGGCGCGGACGATCGGCGCGCAGCCGGTCGACTGCACCGCCACCAGCCGGGGCAGCTTGTCGCCGATCCAGCCCAGCTCGCGCAGCTCGTGCATCGCCTTGTGGATGCCGATCAGCCCCACCCCGCCGCCGGTCGGGTAGACGATCACGTCGGGCACCTGCCAGCCGAGCTGCTCGACGATCTCGTACCCCATGGTCTTCTTGCCCTCGAGTCGGTACGGCTCGCGCAGAGTGCCGGCGTCGAAGATCGCGCCGCCCGAGTCGGCCAGCAGCGCCGCGACGTGCCGGCCGGCGTCGCCGATCAGCCCGTCGACCAGCCGCAGGTCGCCACCGGCGGCCAGCACCTCGCGCCGGCAGATGCTCGGCGCGTCCAGCGGCATCACGATGGTCGACCCGATCCCGCCCCGGGCCGCGTACGTGGCCCAGGCCGCGCCCGCGTTGCCGTTGGTCGGCATGGCGATGCGGGCGATGCCGAGCTCCCGGGCCCGGCTCACCCCGACCGCCGCCCCGCGCGCCTTGAACGACCCGGTCGGGATCAGCCCCTCGTCCTTGACGATCAGGTCGGGAATGCCGATCCGGGCGCCGTACGACGGGGCGCGCAGCAGCGGCGTCCAGCCCTCGCCCAGCGTGGTCACGTAGCGAGGGTCGGCCACCGGCAGCAACTCCCGGTAGCGCCACAGGTCGGCCGGGCGCAGGGTGAACCGCTCCGGGGTGACCGCGTGGGCGACCGCCGCGAGGTCGTAGCGGGCCAGCAGCGGCGAGCCGCAGCCGCAGAGGTTCTGCGGCTCGGTCGCCGGATACGACCGCCCGCAGCGCGGGCACTCCAGGTGGGTCAGGTACACGCTGCTCCTCGGGTCTGCGCGCGGTTGCCTGGCCCGCGCTGTCGTCGGTCGCCCCGGGGCCCGCCGGGCGGCTCCCCGGCGGCGGTGCTTCCCGGGCGGACGGCCATGCCCGCATTCTCCGTCGAACCGGCCCGCCGACGCAGCCCGCCGCGTCGTCCGACGGCGGCCTCCCGGCGGGCATGGGCGGCGGGATCGGGGGTAGAACAGCCGTCATGGACGACCTCGACCAGCCCACCGCCCTGCTCCCCGGCGACGTGCGGATGCCGCTGCTCGGCTTCGGCACCTGGCAGGCCACCGGCCAGGCCGGGTACGACGCCGTGCTCGCCGCCCTCGACGCCGGCTACCGGCACCTCGACACCGCCACCATGTACGGCAACGAGGAGGAGGTGGGTCGGGCCGTCAAGGAGAGCGGGCTGCGCCGGGACGACCTCTTCATCACCACGAAGCTCCCGCCGGACCGGGTGGGCCGGGAGCGGGAGACGATCGAGGCGAGCCTGCGGGCGCTCGGCACCGACCACGTCGACCTCTGGCTGATCCACTGGCCGCCGTCCTCGCCGGCCGACAGCGTCCCGGTCTGGCGCGAACTGCTGGCCGCCCGCGACGAGGGGCTGACCCGCGCGGTCGGGGTGAGCAACTACAGCACCGCGCAGCTCGACGAGCTGACCGAGGCCACCGGCGAGACCCCGGCGGTCAACCAGATCCGCTGGAGCCCGGCGCTCTACGACCGGCAGCGGCACACCGAGCACACCGAGCGGGGCGTGGTGCTGGAGGGATACAGCCCGTTCAAGGCCAGCGACCTGTCGGACCCGGTGCTGACCCGGATCGCCGCGGAGCACGGGGTGTCACCGGCCCAGGTGGTGCTGCGCTGGCACATCGACCACGGGATCGTGGTGATCCCGAAGTCGGTCACCCCGGAGCGGATCCGCGCCAACTTCGACGTCTGGGGTTTCGCGCTGACCGCCGAGGAGATGCGCGACATCGATGCCCTGGGCGGCTGATCGGCTCCGGCCCCCGCACCATGTTTCAATGACGAGAATCGAACGGTCGCTCAGGTGTTCATCGGGCCGCTTCGGTCAGGATTCGGCGTAGGCGTCGTGCCTGTTTGATGGTCTGGGAGCTGCCTTTGCGGTCGGCGATGGCGTCTACTTCGGGGATGGCACCGGTCGCGCCGGATCTGCTCGCGCAGTCGGCGCCGAGGGAGAGCAGGGCTCCGAGCCGGCGGGGGACCTCATCTCCACTGAGCAGGCCGGGCAGTGCGCCGGCCAGGATGTTCCAGGCGGTGGCGTGGGCGCCGATGCGGGCGACCTCGGTGAGCAGGTCGAGCACGTCCGCCTTCGGATACCATTCCCTCTGCAGGTGCAGTCGGCCCAGATATTCGCCGCACTGCCTTGCGTCGAGATCCTTGCGGGCGACGAGATGAAGCAGCGCTTCCACCCGGCTGCCCAGGTGACCCCTTGTCAGTGCCGTGGCCAGGAACTGGTAGAACGCCGGCCCGGTCGGACCGTCGGCCGCCGCCAGCAGTGGCACGTCCGGGTCGTAGTGGGAGTCTTCTCGCCAGGCCTTCGTGTGGAGCAGCTGTGCCGCGATGTACTCGCGTACCAGTGGCAACGTGGCGACCCATTGCGGCAGGTCGAGGGGGCGGCCCGCACGGTAGTAGAGCATCGGGTCGGGCAGGTCCTGGGTGATCCGGCCGCCGTTGTGGTGCTTGGTCAGGAGGACGTCCAGTCGCCGGAAGGGGTCGGTGAAGCCGTTCCGCAGGGCGGGCAGGGTCAGGCCGGAGGGCTCCTCGACCACCGTGAGGCCTCCGGAGGACAGCCAGTCGGCGAATCTGCCGCCGTCCGCGGTGCCCAGTCCGGCGGCGGCACCGGAGAGCCGGTGGCGTTGCGGGCCGGGCGGGATCCGCACCCGCAGCAGGGCCTGGTCGAGGTCGGCCGGTCCGGCCGTCACCCCGAGTCTCGCGTACTCGGTCAGCCGCTCCAGCAGGACCTCGGCATCCACCACGCCGGTACGCCAGCCCGGAGCGGACAGCAGGAACGGGGGCGGATCGGTCGTGATGCGGCGCGCGACTTCGAAGACCCGCGCCCGCCAGGCGGCGCGGAACACGCAGTGCCCGCAGTCGGGTGCGAAGCCGGGGTCGTCGGGGGACATCTCGGGAGGCACGACGGGAAGGCTGTCGGTGTCCAGACCGCCGACGAGGATCGCGACGACGATGACGCCGATCCCCGGAACCGGGAAGGGCAGCCCTTCGGGAAAGCTGGGGGACGTCTGCTCCGCGCGGTACTGCCAGGGCCACTGTTTGGCGGGGACGGTCCGCAGCGCCGCGGCCAGGGCCGCCCGGTCCCGGTGGGCGAAACGGACCAGGCCGTCGAGGGCGCGTTCCGACTCGATGGTCGACGTGTAGTGCGCGGCGACGATCGCGACGATCTCGTTGATCAGCTCCGGCAGGGTCTCGGGCGGCGCCGCGGCGCGTTGCGGCGCCGCCACCGGGGGCAACGTCTCCTGGTACGGCGCTTCCGCCCGGTCGCCGTCGGGCCGGCTCGCGCCGAGCGCCGCAGTCGCCTGCTCGCGCAAATCCGGGGTGAGCACGGCGACCGCTTCGACGATCTGGGCACGAACCACCGGATCCGCGGCGCCGATGTGCCGGGCGACCAGCTTCCAGGCCTGCTCCTGCACGGCGTTGTCCTCGTGCCCGAAGGCCACCGTCACCGCTGTCAGCAGCTCACCGGAGCCCTCCGTGCCCAGCTTCAGGGCCTGACCGAGATGCTTGAGCTGCCCGGTCACCAAGTTCTTCTCCGGCCGCGCCAGCACGTCGCGCGACGCGTCCGCCAGGATTTCGGTTCCGAGCCGGCCGGCGTCGATCAACCGGCGCAGTCTCTTCAGGGCGTCGCCGGCGGTCGGCGCATCGGCGTCCGCAGCCAGCCGGGCCCAATCGGCAGCCCGATCCGCGAGTTCATCGTCGGTCAATGCCAGGTGGTCCAGCACGAGCCGGAAGCCGCGTACTTCACTCGGTCGTCCGCCGCGGAACAACCGTCCCACACACTGGTCGATCAGCGCCGCACGGTCGAGCTTTCCGGACTCTGCCATGCTTGCCAGGCCCGTTCCCCATTGGCTTATATAAGCCCCGAAGCCCTCGACCTCCAAGGCGATCGGCACCAGCGTCGGGGCGTCCGGGTCGGTCGGGCCCTTGAAGCAGAGCCGCCGGGCGGCATAGCGGGAGCTGGTCGGCGTCGCACAGCCCGACAGTCGCACCAGGCTCTCCGCCGTGTTGTAGAGATACGCGGCGACCCGCTCACTTTCGTTGTCCATGTTGGCGGCGAGCCGGTGGGCCAGCTCGCCGAGCCAGTCCGGGCCGCGGTCGGTCAGCGTCTGCACTAAATGCAGCGGGAAGTAGTCTCTCGTAAGCCGAATGAACCAGGTCACCCACTGCGCCGCCTGGGCCGGGGTGTCCTGACAGGCCAGGCCGGCGTCCCGGCCCGTGCGGAACGACGTGGTCTCCACCAAGCGCAATCCGCGGAGGAACTTCTTGATGGCGGGCACACACTGGCTCCGCGCCCTGGCGTCCATCTTCTCGATGAGAGTGAGGCTCAGTTCCCTGTCGCCGGCCCGGATCGCTTCGAGCAGCGCCTCGCACTCAATGGTCAACGGTTCTCTCCCTGGGTGGTCATCCGTACCGCCAGTGCGTGTTTGCAGGGGCCACGGCCGCCGCGGTGTCTGACCCACCACTGGCACGTGCACCCCATGACCGCGCGGTGGTGGTCGACGAGGTAGACGTCGTCTCCCGAGCGCACCGACGCCGTCTCGCCGACCATCGTCACGGCCCCTGCCCGCACCAGTTCCCGGGCGTCGCGCAGGCGCGGGTTGTGCAGCTCCGCCTGACCGACGCGATACGGCAGCTCGCGATGGAAGTACGCGGCCTCCGCGGCGTCGTAGCCCACCCGGCCCGCGGTCGCCAGCCGGGTCAGCGCCGAACGCACCCGGTGCGTGGTCAACCCGGCCTGCTGCGCGAGATCACCGACGTCGATCCGAGGCTCCCAGGCCAGCAGCACGGAGATCAGCTCCGCATCGGCCTGCACCTCGTCCGCCGCCAGGGCCTCCAGCACCGCGCCCTCGCCGGAGAATCCGCGTGACACCTGCGGCGACAGCATCAGCGTCAGCCGCATGCCGGTTAGCGTCACTTCCCAGGCGCTGGCCACCGGTGGGCTGCCCGCAGCGACCGCCGGACCGTACAGCCGGAGGGTCCGAGCGTGTCGTAGTACGCGATTGAGTGTCGCCAGCCGGCCGGGCCCGGGAAGGCAGACGGCGCCCGGAGCCGGGCCGGTCGTCGTTCTCAGGGTCTGCCCGATGGGTAGGACCCAGAGGTCGGGTGCCCGGCCGCGGGTCGGCAGGGACCGCAGGAACCGCGCCGCGTCGCCGGCCGGCACCTCCGCACGCAGGTCGAACGCCGAGGCGATCACCTGCGTTTCCGCGAAGCCGCGCAGCCAGCGCTGCGGAAGGGGCACCTTCTTCTCGACGAGCGGTCCGTCGAGGGTGGTGACGGCGAGCTCGTCCGGGCCGACCCGCAGGTACAGCGGGTCATTGGCCTGGATCCGCGACAGCGCGATGCGAAGCGGGGTGTTGACGTCGACGTTGGTCGTGCCTTCACCGATTTCGCCGCCGTCGAGACCCTCGCCGAGGATGTCCAGTCGCGCATACACCCCGCAACAGCCCGAGAAGGATTCGAAGCGCAGCCGGTCGCCGTTTCCGGTGACCACAGGATCGAGGGAGCTCTTCAGCGTCGGCTGGTAATAGCGGGTGGCGGCGACGTCGGCCACGGCGAGCAGCCCGGAGGCGGCGACCCGAGGCTCGGCGAGAAAGCCGGAGAAGAAACCGGGATTCGCCTCGGCCCCCTTCGGTGTCCTACCGCCGGAGGTCTCCAGGCCGACAACCTTGCTCTCGCGCCCGGAGTACACCTCGGAAGGCCGGAGATACGAGAATGCCTGCGCTGTCTGCGTCACCACGTGACCGCCCCGGGCGCGTACGCCCGACGCCGAGGGCGAGTGCATGTTCGAGGGCGGTGTCGCACGGCGGGTCCTTACCGTCTGTGGGATCGGGTGATGGCGGCCTGCGGCAGCAACGCGAGCGGCCGTTCATCCGACGGATGAACAGCCGGGAGAGTCGAATGTCGATGCTTGTCGAGCCAGTGTAGAGAGCGCTCTTCAGCCACTCCGAGCGGGGCCGTCGACCAGATCCGCGAGCTCCCGCAATCCGAAGCCGGGCCGCCGGTGGGGCGAGCAATCGGTGATCGGGCGGGGGTGGTGGCCGGCGTGCCACCACCCCCGCGCCGGGTGGGGTCAGCGTCGGGTGCAGGTCTGGCCGTTGAGGGTGAAGTTGGTCGGCGACGAGTACGTCCCGCTCAGCGTCCCCTGGTAGCCGAAGCTGGCCGTGCCGCCCGGGGCGAGCGTCCCGTTGTGGCCGATGTTGCGCGCGGTTACCGCCGATCCGCTCTGGGTCACCGTGGCGTTCCACGAGCCGGTGATCTGCTGCCCGGACGGCAGGGTGTACGCCAGGGTCCACCCGTTGATCGTCGACGAGCCGGTGTTGGTGATCTGCACGTCGGCGGTGAAGCCGTTGTTCCACGAGCTCGGCGTGTACTTCACCGCGCAGCCGCTGCCCCCGGGCGGGGGAGTGGTGGTCGGCGGCGGGGTGGTGGGGTTGCCGCCACCGCCGGTGTTCACCGACTGGGAGAAGGAGTTGACCGCCAGCCCCGCGCCGCCCTGCCACGGCTCGAAGCCGGCCTGGATGCTGGTCAGGTACCACGAGTTGGTGATCGCGCCCCGGTTGCGGGTGTCGGCGATGAAGTCCAGCACGTCGAAGCTCAGGCTGCTGATCGCCGACGGGGCCACGTACGAGATGACGTTGTTGCCGCCGTTGTTGCCGCGCCAGACCTCCCAGCTGCGGCCGGCGATGTTGGCGTTGCCCACCGGCGAGCCGATCGGCTGGATCGAGCCCTGCCGGTTGAACCAGATCATGATCTCCATCTGGTTCACCCCGTCCCGCTTCGGCGACGGGTCCAGCCAGATGTCGTACGCGGCGTCGTAGATCGCGCCGCCGACGTAGGTGTAGTTGATGCTGCTGGGCGCGCTGCTGATCTGGCTCACCTGCACGGGCAGGTTGGTGCCGGGGGAGCAGTTGGTGTAGTGGCAACCCACGAAGATCGACGGGTACGACACCGGGGCGCCGTTGGTCGGGGCCGAGCCGCGCTGGCTGGTGATGCTGAAACCGCTGCCGGTGACGTTGAGGCACTGCTGCTCGGTGGTGCCCCAGCGGTTGTTCTGCACGACGTACTTTCCGCCGATCACGGTCGAGCCGTACTGCTCGCAGATCTGGGTGTCGGCGGAGGCGGTCCCGCCGAGGGCGACGGCGACGAGCGTGCCGGCGGCGAGCAGGCCGGCGGCCGCCAGGGCGCGGAGTGGACGCTTCATGATGCTCCTTGGCTTCGGGCGTCGGAACGGTCCGGAGGTGCTGCGGGAGCGCTCCCAAGCACCACGAACACATTCACATGCCTGAAACTCTTCCGCAACCGGGCCGGCCGCCTTTTCGCCCCGGGCCGCATTCGCCGGCCCGCACCGCCCCCCGGCCTGCACCCGCCCGACGGGCTCCGGCGCCCGGCCCGCGCCCGGCCCGGCGGGCCCCCGCCCGTCGCCGCGCCCCGGCGGCCGGTGACCCGCCCGGGGCGGACGGCTCTGGCGTGCGCCGATCGCACCTAGTAGTGTCTTGCCTCCAGCGCGTGCCGCACCCCCCTCCGGAGGCGTACACCACGATGGGTGGCTCCCCCCTGCGCATCCTCGTCGTCGGCGCGGGCATCGCCGGCCTGGCCGTGGCCCGGGCGCTGCGGCTGGCGGGTTTCCGACCCGACGTGACCGAGAAGCGCCCCGCGTCCGGCCTCGTCGACACCGGCCTCTACCTGCCCGGCAACGCCGCGCGGGCGCTGCGCCGGCTGGACCTCGACGGCCCGGTACGCCCCCTCGGGCAGGTCATCCACCGGCAGTGCTTCCTCGACGCCGCCGGCGCGCCGCTCTGCGAGGTCGACCTCGACGGGCTCTGGGGCACCGTCGGCGACTGCCGCGCGCTGCCCTGGTCGGAGCTGCACCGGGTGCTGCTCACCGGCGCCGGCGGCGCGGTCCGCCACGGCGCGGAGGTCTCCGGCGTCGAGCTGCTGCCCGCCGCCGTCGGCGTCACCTTCGCCGACGGGACCACCGCCGAGTACGACCTGGTCGTCGGCGCGGACGGCCCCCGCTCGGCGGTCCGCTCGCTGGCCGCGCTGGGCGGGCCGCCCCGGCCGGCCGGTCAGGTGGTCTACCGGGCCATCGTCCGCGACGGCCCCCGGGTCGCCGAGTGGACCGCGCTGCTCGGCCAGCGGGCCGGCTTCCTCGTCGTGCCGCTCGGCGCGGGGAGGCTGCACTGCTACGCCGACGAGGCGGGCAGCGTGGTGCCGGCCGACCCGCAGGCCCGGCTCCGCGAGCTCTTCGGCGGCTACGGCGGGCCCGTGCCGGAGGTGCTGGAGGCGCTGGAGCGGGTGCACGTGGGCACCACCGAGGAGGTGGAGCTGGGGCGCTGGTCGCGCGGGCGGGTGCTGCTCGTCGGCGACGCCGCGCACGCCACCGCCCCGACGCTGTCACAGGGCGCGGCGCTGGCGCTGGAGGACGCCGTGGTGCTGGCCGACTCGCTGAAGGCGGCCGAGAGCGTCGAGGCGGCCCTGGCCGCGTACGAGAGCCGCCGCCGGCCGCGTACCCGCTGGGTGCGCGACCGGACCCGGGACCGCAACCGCACCCGCGACGTGCCGCCGGCGCTGCGCGACCCGCTGCTGCGCGGGCGCGGCGAGCGAATCTTCGGCGAGCACTACCGGTTGCTGGTGGACCCGCTCTGACCGGCGTCGGTCGACCCGCTCCGACGGGCGCGCGAGCGCCCGGACCACGGCGGCGGGCATCGTAGCCCGCCACCCCACGCAGCACCCCCACCTGCCGGGGACTATCCTCCCTACGGATGACGGCCCGCCGCTGAATCGCGCGTGCCGAGCGGGACAACCCAGAACCGGAGGCCACTCGTGACCACCGTCGCACCCAAGCCGGTCGTGACCCGGCCCTGGCCGGTCCGAGAGCCGGTCAAGGGGTCGGCACTCGCGCGGCTGCTGCGCACCACGGACGCGAAGCAGATCGGGATCATGTACATGGTCACCGCGTTCGTGTTCTTCATGATCGGTGGCCTGATGGCCCTGGTCATGCGGGCCGAGCTGGCCCGCCCGGGGATGCAGTTCCTCTCTCCGGAGCAGTACAACCAGCTCTTCACCATGCACGGCACGATCATGCTGCTGTTCTTCGCGACGCCGATCGTGTTCGCCTTCGCGAACTACATCGTGCCGCTGCAGATCGGCGCCCCGGACGTGTCGTTCCCGCGGCTGAACGCCTTCGCCTACTGGCTGTTCCTGTTCGGTGGCACGCTCGCCACCGCCGGGTTCCTCACCCCCGGTGGCGCGGCCGACTTCGGCTGGACGGCGTACGCCCCGCTGAGCCTGGCCGAGCACTCGCCGGGCGTCGGCGCGAACATGTGGGTCGTCGGCCTGGTCATCTCCGGCCTCGGCACGATCCTCGGCGCGGTCAACCTGATCACCACGATCCTGACCCTGCGCGCGCCCGGCATGACCATGTTCCGGATGCCGATCTTCACCTGGAACATGCTGGTCACCAGCCTGCTGGTGATCTTGGTGTTCCCGCTGCTGGCCGCCGCGCTCCTCGCGGTCGCCTCGGACCGGCTGCTCGGCTCGCACGTGTACGACCCGGCCACCGGCGGGCCGATGCTCTTCCAGCACCTCTTCTGGTTCTTCGGCCACCCCGAGGTGTACGTCATCGCGCTGCCGTTCTTCGGCATCATCTCCGAGGTCATCCCGGTCTTCTCCCGCAAGCCGATCTTCGGCTACAAGGGTCTGGTCGCCGCGACCATCACCATCGCCGCCCTGTCGATGAGCGTCTGGGCGCACCACATGTTCGCCACCGGCCAGGTGCTGCTGCCGTTCTTCAGCTTCCTGAGCTACCTGATCGCCGTGCCGACCGGCATGAAGTTCTTCAACTGGATCGGCACCATGTGGCGGGGCCAGGTCACCTTCGAGACGCCGATGCTCTTCGCCATCGGCTTCCTGGTGACCTTCCTCTTCGGTGGCCTGACCGGCGTGCTGCTGGCCAGCCCGCCGCTGGACTTCCACCTGCACGACTCGTACTTCGTGGTGGCGCACTTCCACTACGTGCTCTTCGGCACGATCGTGTTCGCCGTCTTCTCCGGCATCTACTTCTGGTTCCCGAAGATGTTCGGTCGGATGCTCGACGAGCGGCTCGGCAAGATCCACTTCTGGCTGACGATGATCGGCTTCCACACCACGTTCCTGGTGCAGCACTGGCTGGGCAACGAGGGCATGCCCCGCCGGTACGCCGACTACCTGCCCAGCGACGGCTTCACCACGCTGAACATGATCTCCACTGTCGGCGCGTTCATCACCGGCATCTCGACCCTGCCGTTCATCTGGAACTGCTGGAAGTCGTACAAGACCGGCCCGGTGGTCGAGGTGGACGACCCCTGGGGCCACGGCAACTCGCTGGAGTGGGCGACCAGCTCGCCGCCCCCGCTGCGCAACTTCGACCGGATGCCCCGGATCCGCTCCGAGCGCCCGGCCTTCGACGCGAAGTTCCCGGAGCTGGCCGCCGGCGGGCAGAGCCTGGCCGGCCCGCCGGAGGGTGGTGCCAAGCCGCTGACCAGCGAGTCCAACGGTGGCGCCAGCTACCAGGAGGACACCGCCAGCAACGCCGACCAGCGCTGAGAAACTGATCGACCGCACGACGGGCGCCGCACCCCACCGGGGTACGGCGCCCGTTGCCATGTGCGGCATGTTGCGGATCGTATGCCGGGGATTCGCGCGATGTCCGCACACGAAGTTGATCAAGCGCCCTCAGGCGGACCGGAGCACCGGCTCGCCTTCCAGGGTCACCCCGGCACCCTCCATGGCGCGCAGCGCCACGTCCAGGGTGGCCGGGGCCACGGCGGCGGTCAGGTCCAGCAGCACGGTGGTGGCGAAGCCCTCCCGGGCGGCGTCCAGCGCGGTGGCTCGGACGCAGTGGTCGGTGGCGACCCCGACCACGTCCACCCGCTCCACCCCCCGGGCGCGCAGCCACTCGGCCAGGGACTGGCCGTCGTCGGTGTGCCCCTCGAAGCCGGAGTACGCCGCCGCGTGCTCGCCCTTGTGGAAGATCGCCTCCACCCGGTCGACGGCCAGCCGGGGGTGGAACTCGGAGCCGGGGGTGCCCACCACGCAGTGCACCGGCCAGGAGTCGACGTAGTCCGGCGGGTTGCCGAAGTGCGCCCCCGGGTCGACGTGGTAGTCCTTCGTCGCCACCACGTGCGCCCAGCGGTCGGGCTCGGTGGCCAGCAGCCGGGAGACCCCGGCGGCGACGTCGGCGCCCCCGGCCACCGCGAGGGAACCGCCCTCGCAGAAGTCGTTCTGCACGTCGACGATGATGAGTGCGTTGCCCATGTCAGGGATGCTCCTTCGCGATGCGAGCGGTGGATAGTCAGCCGGCCGGGACGACGGTCACCGGGACGGCCGGGTCACCGGCGGAGAGCTTCAGGCCCTCCCACGGAATCGAGATCAGGCACTGCCGCAGGTGCTCCCGCGACTCGTCCAGCGTCGGCAGCGCGACCGGCTCGCCGCCGACCACGTACGACCGCTGGAGCAGCCGGTCGTGCGGCCGGCGCTCCGGCACGCCCTGCGAGACGACGACCTCCTCGGTGGCGGTTCCGGTCGGCTTGTGCCGGCGGACGGCGACCTTGCGCCCGCCGATGGTGGCCTTGTGCTCGGAGCGCTTCACCACCGGCCGCCCCGCCACCTCGACCAGCTTGTAGACCAGGCCGGCGGTGGGCGCGCCGGAGCCGGTGACCACGGCCGTGCCCGCGCCGTACATGTCGACCGGCTCGGCGGCGAGCGTGGCGATGGCGTACTCGTCGAGGTCACCCGAGACGATGATCTTCGTCTCGGTGGCGCCGAGCGAGTCGAGCAGCTCCCGGGACTGCTGGGCGATGACCGTCAGGTCGCCGGAGTCGATCCGGACCGCGCGCAGCTCCGGCCCGGCGACGGCGATCGCGTTGCGGATGCCCTGGCTGATGTCGTACGTGTCGACCAGCAGCGTCGTCTCCTTGCCCAGCGTGGCGACCTGCGAGGCGAACGCCGCCCGCTCGTCGTCGTGCAGCAGCGTGAACGCGTGCGCGGCGGTGCCGGCGGTGGGCACGCCGTACCGTTCGCCGGCGGCGAGGTTGGAGGTGAACCGGAACCCGGCCAGGTAGGCGGCCCGCGCCGCGGCGACCGCCGCCTCCTCGTGGGCCCGCCGGGAGCCCATCTCGATCAACGCGCGGCCCCGGGCCGCGGTGACCATCCGGGCGGCGGCGGCGGCCACCGCGCAGTCGTGGTTGAGCACCGAGAGGATCAGCGTCTCCAGCACCACGCACTCGGCGAAGCCGCCGGAGACGGTGAGGATGGGGGAGCCGGGGAAGAACAGCTCGCCCTCGGCGTACCCGTCGAGGTCGCCGGTGAAGCGGTAGCCGGCCAGCCACTCGGCGGCGGCGTCGTCGACGACGCCGGTGCGGCGCAGGAAGTCGACCTCGTCGGCGGTGAAGCGGAAGTCACGGATCAGATCGATCAACCGGCCGGTGCCGGCGACCACGCCGTAGCGACGCCCGGTGGGCAGCCGGCGGCTGAAGACCTCGAAGACGCACGGACGGTCGGCGGTGCCGTCGCGCAGGGCGGCGCTGACCATGGTCAGCTCGTAGTGGTCGGTCAGCAGTGCGGGGCGAAAGGTGCTCACCTGGCCAGCCTAGGGTTCAGCGGCCCGACCCGCCCTCCTGCCCCGGCAACGACCGCAGGGCGGAGCGCAGCTCGGCCCGCCCGGTCACCCCGAGCTTGCGGTAGACGTGCTGCAGGTGGTTCTCCACGGTGCGGCTGGACAGGAAGAGCCGCTCGCCGATGGCCCGGCTCGTCACGCCCCGCGCCGCGAGCCGGGCGACCTCCCACTCCCGGTCGCTGAGGGCGGGCCGACGCAGCCGCAGCGCCGGGGTGTCGACGTGGTCGCAGCGGCCGAGCAGTTCGCCGAGGCGCTCGTGGGCCTCGGCCGCCGCGCCGGATCGGCGCAACCGCAGCCGGTGGGCCGCCGCCGCGGTCGCCTCGGCGGCGTAGAGCCGCAGGTCCAGCTCGGCGAAGCCGTCGGCCACCGCGAACAACTCGTCGGTGTGGTCGTCGACGCAGGCCCGCGCGTACCGGGCCAGCAGCGGCGGCAGCGGGCCGTCGACCCGCTCGGAGAGCTCGGTCAGCCGCTGGGCCACCGTCCGCCGGCCCCCGTCGGTGCAGGTCGGCCCGACCGGCGCGGCGGCGGCGTCCAGCCGGACCAGGTCGTGCAGGACCAACACCTCGTGGCCGGCGAAGCCGTCGTCGCGGAGCCGGTCGGCCAGGTCGACCAGGTGCTTGACGGCTGCTCCCGAATCGCCGCCGGCGGCCAGCACCGCGCCACGGGCCTGCTCCAGCCACGGGTAGAGCACCGCCATCCCCGGTGCGTGCGTGCGGTCCGCCTCGGCCATCGCCTCGGCGGCGTGCCCGCTGTCGCCCCGCAGCGCCGCCGCCTGGGCCCGCTCGGCGTGCGCCAGGCCCGCGTACACCCGGCTGGTGGCCAGCACCGCGCACGCGCCGAGGCTCGTCTTCAGCGCCGCGCCGCTGCGGCCGCGCAGCCGTGCCGCGTACGCCCTGAGGATGGCCAGGTAGCCGGTGCCGAGCCGGAAGTCGCCCGCCCCGGCCAGGTCGGCGAACTCGTCAGCCACGATCGCGTCGATGCCGGCCAGGTCGCCGACGAGGGCGAGCCGCGTGCCCCGGGCCAGCTCCAGGGCGAGTTGCAGGTAGGGCATGTCGCCACGCCAGTGGGTCACCTCGGCCTGCACCCGGTCGATCGCCGCGCCGCTGCGGTCGAGCTGCCCCTGGGCGGCCTGGAGATGGGCCAGCGTGCACCGGGCGAGCTCGCGGGCGCTCAGCCCGGCGGCGGGGCGGTCCAGCACCGCCTCGGCCAGCCGCGCCGCCCGCGTGGCGTCCAGTCGGTGCAGCCGCATGATCGCCTCGAAGGCGTGCACCCGGGCCTGGTCGGTGGCGTCGGGCAGCTCGGCGCCCCGCGCCGCGATCTCGTCCACCGTGGACTCGTCGCTGAGCCCCCAGTAGCTGACCATGCCCCGCACCGTGAGCCACCGGCTGCGCCGGCCCGGCCCCGCCGCGTCGCCGGCCACCGCGTCGAGCATCGTGAGGGCCTCCTGCGGCCGGTCGGCGAACATCAGGATGGTGGCCAGCAGCTCTGCGGCGTCGAAGCCGCCGTCGGCGTCCAGCGCCGCGCGGGCCAGCCGGGTCGCCAACGGCACGTCGTAGCGGGTGAACGCCTGCGCCGCCGCGCCGAGCAGCAGCGCCGCGTCCTGCGCGGTGCCGGAGTCCAGCCGCCACACCGCCACCCGCAGCAGGTCGTCGCGGCGGCGCGTGCCCACCGCCTGCGCCAGCTCGGCCAGCCGGGCCCGCAACCGCCGGGTGCGGCTGACCGGGCAGCGCCGCCGCATCATCTCGCCGTAGAGCGGGTGGGCCAGCCGCACGTCCGTGCGCCGGTCGGTGGTCTCCACCGTGATCAGGCCGCGTTCCTCGGCGAGCTCCACGTCGGAGGGCACCACCGCCTGGTTGAGCAGGTGCAGCCCGAGCGGCTCGCCGAAGGCGACCAGCTCCAGCACCGCGCGGACCCCGGGCGTGAGCTGCCCGATCCGGGTGTCGATCAGCTCGGTGAGGGTGGGTGCCAACGTCAGCCGGCCGGTCCACCGCCACATCCCGTACGGGCGGCTCAGCTCGCTCGGCGGGGCGGCCATGACCAGCTCGCGCAGCAGCAGCGGATTGCCGCCGGAGAGCTGCCACAGCCGGTCGGCGGAACAGGGGTCCACGGGGCCCTTGGTGATCGCGGCGAGCAGGTCGGTGGTGTCGGCGAGCCCCAGCGGGGCCAACTCGACGTGGTCCACCAGACCGTCGGTCCACAGTGCCCGGATGGGCAGCGGGAGCTGCTCGCCGTCGCGGAGCGTCCCGATCACGGTGGCGTTCTCGGCGCGGCAGATCAGGTGCACCAGCGCCGCCGACGGCGGGTCGAGCAGATGCGCGTCGTCGACTGCCAGCACGATGCGCCGCCCGGCGGCGCGCTGTTGCAGCTGGTCCACCGCCCAGCGCAGCACGCCCGCCGGGGAGAGCCCCTGCGGCTGCTCGGCGGGGAGCACCTGGACCAGCCCGCCGAACGGCAGCGCCGCCGTGGTGGCGCTGGCCGAGACCGACCAGACGGCGTGCCCGTCGGTGGGGACTGCGGCCAGGGCCTCGCGCAGCAGCCGGCTCTTGCCGACGCCGGCGGAGCCGCCGTAGAACAGCCCCCGCTCGTCGGCCCCCGTCGCCGCCGCGAGCAGGCGGTCGAGCTCGGCCCTGCGGCCGACGAACTCCCACCGACTCATCGGCGCAGCATATCGATCGGGAGCCGGGCGTGTGCGCGCCGTCACGCAGTGAAGTTGAGTAATCCGCCGATTAGCGCTGAGTATTCGAAGGTCGTGGGCGTCTCGACGGGCCGTCGTACTCTTTTGCGCATCCGGGGTGTCCCGCCGGACTCCACGCGGCCGGGTCCGAACACGGCCGCCCTCATCGGGAGGCCGCCTGATGCAGCCAGGTCCTCTCCCCGCGGCCGACCCGTCCGACGATCCGGCCGGCCCGCCGCGGTGCGCTCCCACGCCCCTGCGGGTCGGGGTGACCGAGCCGGGGCCGGACGACCCGCTCGGCGTGGTCGCCGTCGGCCCGGCCGGGGCCGCCCGGCGGGAGGTGCTGGCCGACCTGCTGGGCCTCGCCCCGCAGCTGCTCGTCGTCCCGGCCGGCAGTTGGCTGCTGCTCAGCCACGCCAAGGTGTCCACCCGGGCCGCCTACGTGCCCGGCTACCGACAGCCGCACTCGTACGCGCCGGACCGCCCGGGGACGGGCCCCGCGCTGGCCCGGCCGCCGCGCCGGGTGGAACTGGCCGTCGCCGAGCCGCTGCTGCGGCACTTCGCCGTGGTCGACACCCCCGACACCGACACGCTGGGCACCGCCGGCGGGCGGCTGCTGCGCGACGCGGTCGGCCGGGCGGGCGCGCTGCTCTTCGTGATCGCGGCCGACCAGGCGCTCAGCGCCGCCGAGCTGAAGCTGCTGGCCGAGGTCGCCGACTCCGCGGTCGAGGTCTTCTTCGTGGTCACGCCCGGCGGGACGGGCTGGGCCGCACCGCCGGGCGGTGCGCCACCCGACGGGGCCGCCGCCGTCCCGGACCCGGCTGCCGTCGCCCCGGACCCGGCTGCCGTCGCCGGTGGCCCGGCCGGCACGGTGGAACCGGTCGAGTTGGTGCTCGCCGCGCACCGCGCGACCCTGCTGGCCGCCGTGCCGGCGCTGGTCGACGCGCCGTGGTACCGGGCTCGGCCGGGCGACCCCGGCGCGCTGCGGCGGGCCCTGGTGGGCTGGGCCGCCGAGGAGGGGCTGCGCCGGTCCAGCGCCCAGTCGCCGGTGCTGCCCGGATGGCACGGCCGGGTGCCGGTCTCGGCCCGCGCGGACGACCGCGGGTGGCAGCGGCTGCTGGACCGGCAGACCCGTTGCTGCGCGCAGCGGATCCGCCAGGACCTCGCCCTGGAACTGGCCAAGGCCCACCTGCGGGCGGTGCAGGAGGTCGTCTTCGGGGCCGGCCCCGCCAGCCTGCCGCAACTGCTCGACCGCGAGCTGGAGGCGCTCTCCGTGCTGGCCACCGCCCAGTGCGACGCGGCCGTGCGGGGCATCGTCGACGACGTCGCCGGGCGGGTGCTGGAGACCCCGGTTCCCCTCCCCGAGGGGCTGCGCCGGCGCATCGACCGGGCCGTCCGCTGGGAGATCACCGACGGGTCGGTCGCCCAGGAGCTGGATCGGGTGTTGCTGGTCACCAGCGCCGCCGGGGTGACCGAGGTGACCGGGGCCGGCGCCATGGACCCGCTCTCCAGCTATCCGCGCGGCGAGCGGTTCGAGGTGCTCACGCCGGTCGGCGTGGCGCTCTCCGGGGGGTGCTGGCAGCGCTGGAACAGCCCGGGCGGCCTGGCCGACGACGACCAGGGCGGTGCCCGGAACTGGGCCCAGCGGGCCCTGCGCGAGGTGGAGCTGGAGCTGACCCGCGAGGTGTCCCGGCGGTTCGAGGCCGTGCGGCTCGCGCTCGGCACGGTGCTCGCCGAGGCGGTCGACCACGGCACCCTGCGGGCGTGAGGGCGGGTGTGGGCCGGTGATCCGGGGCCGTACGGCGTTCCGGTTCCTCGCTTCGCCGACACCGGTGGCACGATGGGGGGCATGGCGGCTCCGCAGCTTGCACCGGTCGAGACGCCGGACACCGAAGAGGTGCCGGTCTCCGACCGGCCATGGGTGACGATCGTGTGGGACGATCCGGTCAATTTGATGCCGTACGTGACCTGGGTCTTTCAGAAGCTGTTCGGTTACAGCCGGGAGAAGGCCGAGAAGCTCATGCTGGACGTGCACCACAAGGGCCGGGCGGCCGTCTCCACCGGCGCCCGGGAACGGATGGAGCACGACGCGGCGCAGCTGCACGCGTACGGGCTCTGGGCCACGGTGGAGCGGTCGTGAGCATGTTCCGACGCCGGGGCGACCGGTACGTGGCCAGCCTCGCGGTGGACGAGGTCCGGGTGCTGCGCAAGGTGGCCTCCGAGGTGGTGGGGCTGCTCACCGACGGCTTCGACCACTCCGACCCGGTGGTGGGGCGGCTCTTCCCCGAGGTCTACCCGGACGACTCGGCCGACACGGCGGAGTTCCGCCAGTACACCGAGGGCGACCTGAAGACCGGCAAGATCGACCAGGCCGGTGCGATCCTCGCCGCCCTGCCGGAGTCGGCCGGCGGCGAGGTCCAGCTCGATGCCGAGGCCGCCGAGGCGTGGCTGCGGGCGCTCAACGACGCCCGCCTGGCGATGGGCGTGCGGCTGGAGATCAGGGACGAGATGGATCTCGGCGCGGAGCTGGACGAGGCCGTCGCCGCCGACCCGTCGTCGAGCCGGGTGTTCCAGCTGTCGGTCTACGCCTACCTCGGGTACCTGCAGGAGTCGCTGCTCAACGCCATGATCGACTGATCGTGACCGTTGCCACCTGTGGGTGGTGCGGGTCAGGCGTTAGGCTGGTCAACGTGCTGAGCATCGACCGGTCGATCATCGACGCGATCGTCGCCCACGCGCGTCGGGACCACCCGGACGAGGCGTGCGGCGTGGTCGCGGGTTCCGTCGGCAGCGACACCCCCACCCGGCACATCCCGATGGCGAACGCCGCCCGCTCGATGACCTTCTACGAGCTCGACTCGATGGAGCAGTTGCGGGTGTGGCGGGAGATGGACGACCGGGACGAGGAGCCCGTCGTCATCTACCACTCGCACACCGCCACGGAGGCGTACCCGTCCCGCACGGACGTCTCCCTCGCCGGTGAGCCGGGGGCGCACTACCTGCTCGTCTCCACCCGCGAGCCCGACACCGAGGAGATCCGCTCCTTCCGGATCGTCGACGGCGTGGTGACCGAGGAGCCGGTCCGGATCCTGGACGCCGCCGTGGACCCGAACGCCGTCCAGTCCTACATGTTCGGGCATGCCCCGGCGACGGTCGACTACGAGTGTTTCGACCGCTGACCCCAGCGGCACCGCAACATTCCCTTCTCCCGTCACCGAGCCCACGCACACACCCGGACAAGGAGCACGACACCATGGCCATCGAGGTTCGCATCCCCACCATCCTGCGCAGCTACACCGGCGGCGCGAAGGTCGTCGAGGGCACCGGCGACACGCTCGCCGACCTGCTGGCCGACCTGGACTCCCGGCACGCCGGCCTGCGCGGCCGGCTGGTCACCGACGCCGGAGCGCTGCACCGCTTCGTCAACGTCTACGTCAACGACGAGGACGTCCGCTTCCTCGGCGCGCTGGACGCCAAGCTCAACGACGGCGACAGCGTGACCGTCCTGCCCGCCGTGGCCGGGGGCGCGTTCGGCTTCGCCGCGGCGGCCGCCATCGCCGCCCACACGGTCGCCACCCGCGCCGCCGCCCGCTGAGGCCCGGCGGCGATGGCGCGGCACGACAGCCTGCTCGACGCCTGCGGCGGCACCCCCCTGGTCGGGCTGCCCCGGCTCTCGCCGGCGGTGCCCGAGGGGGCGCCGCCGGTGCGGCTCTGGGCGAAGCTGGAGGACCGGAACCCGACCGGCAGCATCAAGGACCGGGCGGCGCTGTACATGGTCCGCCGGGCCGAGGCCGACGGCCGGCTCCGGCCGGGTGACACGATCCTGGAGCCGACCAGCGGCAACACGGGCATCTCGCTGGCCATGGTGGCCAAGCTGCGCGGTTACCGGCTGGTCTGCGTGATGCCGGAGAACGTCTCCACCGAGCGGGTGCAACTGCTCCGGATGTACGGCGCGGAGATCATCTTCTCGCCGCCCGCCGGTGGCTCCAACCAGGCCGTGGCCACCGCCAAGCAGATCGCCGCCGAGCACCCCGACTGGGTCATGCTCTACCAGTACGGCAACGAGGCCAACGCCCGCGCGCATTACGAGACGACCGGCCCGGAGCTGCTGGCGGACCTGCCCACGATCACGCACTTCGTGGCCGGCCTCGGCACCACCGGCACCCTCATGGGCACCGGACGTTACCTGCGGGAGAAGGTCGAGGGCATCCAGATCGTCGCCGCCGAGCCCCGCTACGGCGAGCTCGTCTACGGGCTGCGCAACATCGACGAGGGGTACGTCCCGGAGCTCTACGACGCCACCGTGCTGTCCCGGCGGTTCTCCGTCGGCACCCGCGACGCGGTGCTGCGTACCCGGCAGCTCGTCGAGGTGGAGGGGATCTTCGCCGGCTTCTCCACCGGGGCGATCCTGCACGCCGCCCTGGCCGTGGCGCACGAGGCGGTCCGGGACGGCCGCCGCGCCGACGTCGCGTTCGTGGTCTGCGACGGCGGCTGGAAGTACCTCAGCACCGGGGCGTACGGCGGCACGCTCGCCGACGCCGAGGAGTCCCTGGAGGGGCAGCTCTGGGCCTGACGGCGAGCCGTCGGGTCGACGCCGACGCCCGAGGCGGGCCGGCCCGGGGTGACCGGGCCGGCCCGTCGCGTCGGCCGGTGCCCCGCAACGCCGGTGGGGTGTCACGTTGGTGACAACTTCCCACAGATGATTCGTGCCCGGCGCGCGTGCGCGTAGGCTGCGCAGCGTGTCGTACGCGTCGGTAGAGATCATCGACAGCGCGGCGACCGACGTGGCGACTACCGTACGTGACAGCGGGACGACCTCATGCGACTGACCGTCCTCGGCTGTGCGGGCAGCTTCCCCGGCCCCGACTCGCCGTGCTCGGCCTACCTCGTCGAGGCCGACGGCTTCCGGCTCCTGGTCGACTTCGGCTCCGGCGCGCTCTCCACCCTCCAGCGCTACGCCGGGCTGCACGCCCCCGACGCCATCCTCCTGACCCACCTGCACTGCGACCACATGCTCGACGCGGCGACGTACGTCGTGGTGCGCCGGTACGCCCCCGACGGGCCCTACCCGGTCATGCCCGTGTACGCCCCGTCCGGCGCCCCGGACCGGCTGGCGCTGGCCTACGGGCAGGGGGAGAACACGGTCGAGGACGTCTACCAGTTCTACGGCCTCCAGCCCGGCACGTTCCCCATCGGCCCGTTCAGCGTCACCGTCGACCGGATGAACCACCCCGTCGAGACGTACGGGGTGCGGCTGGAGCACGACGGCCGGGTGCTCTGCTACTCCTCCGACACCGCGCCCTGCGACGCGCTGCTGCGGCTGGCCCAGGACGCCGACGTCTTCCTCTGCGAGGCCAGCTACCTCGACGGGGTGGAGAACCCGCCGGACCTGCACCTGACCGGTCGGGAGGCCGGCGAGGCGGCCACCAAGGCGGGCGTGGGCCGGCTGCTGCTGACCCACCTCGTCGCCGCCTGGGGCAGCGAGGCGGTCACCCTCGAGGCGGCGGGCGCCGCGTACGACGGGCCGCTCGAGGTGGTCCGCGCGGGCGCCTGCTACGAGGTCTGACGCCCCGGCGCGGCGACCGGGGCACCCCGGAGGTGCCCGCACCCGGCACCGCATAGGGTGCAGGGATGGTGCGACCTGATGGGCGGCAGCCCGACCAACTCCGACCGGTGACCCTGACCCGGGGCTGGAGCACCCACCCGGAGGGCTCCGTGCTCGTCGAGTTCGGCGGGACCCGGGTGCTCTGCACGGCCAGCGTCACCGAGGGGGTGCCCCGCTGGCGCAAGGGCTCCGGGCTCGGCTGGGTGACCGCCGAGTACGCGATGCTGCCCCGGGCCACGAACACCCGCTCGGACCGGGAGAGCGTCAAGGGCCGCGTCGGCGGGCGGACCCACGAGATCTCCCGGCTGATCGGCCGCAGCCTGCGGGCCAGCATCGACCTCAAGGCGCTCGGCGAGAACTCGATCGTGCTGGACTGCGACGTGTTGCAGGCCGACGGCGGCACCCGCACCGCCGCCATCACCGGCGCGTACGTGGCGCTGCACGACGCGGTGACCTGGCTGGCCGGGCGCAAGTCGTTGGCCGGCAAGCCGGAGAAGGTGATGCACCGCTCCGTCGCCGCGGTGAGCGTCGGCGTCATCGCCGGCGAGGCCCGGCTGGACCTCTGCTACGACGAGGACGTGAGCGCCGAGGTCGACATGAACGTGGTCTGCACCGGCACCGGCGACTTCGTCGAGGTGCAGGGGACGGGTGAGGCCGGGGTCTTCGCCCGCGACCAGCTCGACGCCCTGCTCGACCTCGCCGTCGCCGGCTGCGTGGAACTGGCCGAGGCCCAGCGGAAGGTGCTGCTGTGAACAAGGTGCTGCTGGCCACCCGGAACCGCAAGAAGCTGGTCGAGCTCCAGCGCATCCTCGACGGGGCGCTCGGCGCGCACCGGGTCGCGCTGCTCGGCCTCGACGACGTCGAGGAATATCCGGAGCTGCCGGAGACCGGCCTGACCTTCGGCGAGAACGCGCTGATCAAGGCGCGGGAGGGCTGCCGGCGCACCGGCCTGCCCACCATCGCCGACGACTCCGGCCTGGCCGTCGACGCCCTCAACGGCATGCCCGGGGTGTTCAGCGCCCGCTGGGCCGGCCGGCACGGCGACGACCACGCCAACCTCCAGTTGGTGCTGGACCAGATCGCCGACCTGCCCGACGCCCACCGGGGCGCGTCCTTCGTCTGCACCGTGGCCCTGGTGCTGCCCGGCGGCAAGGAGCACCTGGTCGACGGCCGCCAGGCCGGCCGGCTGCTGCGCGCCCCGCGCGGCGAGGGCGGCTTCGGCTACGACCCGATCTTCCTCGGTGACGGGCAGGAGCAGACCAACGCGGAGCTGACCCCCCAGGGCAAGGACGCGATCAGTCACCGGGGCAAGGCGCTGCGCGAGCTGGCCAAGCTGCTGGCCAAGGTCCTTCCGCCGACGCCCTGACCCGCCGACGCCGGGCCGACCGGCTGCGGCCGGCCCGGCCTGCGCCGGCAGGGCCGGCCGCCTGGGCAGGGCCGCGCCGGCCGCCTGGGTCGCGGCGGCCCGGCCGGTGCGGGCTCAGCCCAGCGGGCCGATTTCGCGTTCGATCGCGGCCCGCAGCTGCGGCCCGGCCACCACCGCCCGCGCGGCCTCCAGCAGCGGGGCGAGGAAGACGTCCGGCCCGGGTTCCCCGGCCGCCTCGCCGAGCGCGGCGAGGGCGGCCCGCCCGGCCGGCGACGGCGTCAGCGGGGCCCGCAGCTGCAGGCCCCGCACGGCCGACAGCAGCTCCACCGCGAGCAGGCTGGTCAGGTTGTCCAGCACCGTGCGCAGCTTCTTCGTCGCCGCCCAGCCCATCGAGACGTGGTCCTCCTGCATCCCGCTGGTGGGCAGCGAGTCCACCGAGGCGGGGGCGGCCAGCCGGCGGTTCTCCGCGACGATCCCGGCGGCGGTGTACTGGGCGATCATCAGCCCGGAGTTCACCCCCGGATCGGGGGTGAGGAACGCCGGCAGCTCCCGGTTGCGGGCCACGTCGAGCAGCCGGTCCACCCGCCGCTCGGAAATCGCCCCCACCTCGGCGGCGGCGATGGCCAGGAAGTCGGCGGCGAAGCCCAACGGCGCCCCGTGGAAGTTCCCCGTCGACTCGACCCGGCCGTCGGGCAGCACCACCGGGTTGTCCACCACGGAGACCAGCTCCCGGTCGGCCACCGTGCGCACGAACTCCAGGGTGTCCCGGGCGGCCCCGGCGACCTGCGGCGCGCAGCGCATCGAGTACGCGTCCTGCACCGCGTGCGCCAGGTCGTCGCGGTGCGAGTCCATCACCGCCGAGGACTGCAACAGCCGGTGGATGTTCGCCGCCGACACCGACTGCCCGGGATGCGGGCGGATCGCGTGCAGCTCCGGCAGGAACGGCCGCTCCGAGCCGAGCATCGCCTCGATGGCCAGGGCGGCGGTCACGTCGGCCATGGTGAACAGGTGCGCCGCGTCGCGGATCGCCAGCAGCAGCATGCCCAGCATCCCGTCGGTGCCGTTGATCAGCGCCAGCCCCTCCTTGGCGGCCAGCGCCACCGGCGTCAGCCCGGCGTCGCGCAGCGCGGCGGCGGCGTCGAGGCGCTCACCGGCCGGGCCGAGCACCCAACCCTCGCCGAGCAGCACCAGCGCGCAGTGCGCCAGCGGGGCCAGGTCGCCGGACGCGCCGAGCGAGCCGTGCTCCGGCACCCACGGGGTGACGTCGTGGTTGAGCAGGTCGATCAGGCCCTCGGCCAGCAGCGGGCGCACCCCGGAGCGACCCAGCGCCAGCGAGCGGACCCGCAGCAGCATCATCGCCCGGACCACCTCCCGGGGCATCGGTGCGCCCACCCCGGCGGCGTGCGAGCGGATCAGCGCGTGCTGCAACTCGGCCCTGCGTTCCGGCGCGACGAAGGTGTTGGCCAGCGCCCCGAAGCCGGTGGAGACGCCGTACACGGGCCGGCCGGCGGCCTCGATGCCGTCCACGATGGCGCGGCTGGCCGCCATCGCCTCGATCGTGGCGGGGTCGAGGGTGACCTTGGCGGCCCCCCGGGCCACGGCGAGCACGTCGGCGGGGGAGATCCCGGTGGGCTGGACTACTACGATCGACATTGCGGCACTCCGTTGCGCAGGACCTGGCGGATCAGGGGAACACCGGGCCGGTAGGCCAGGTGCAGGTGCGACGGTGCGTCGAGGATGGTCAGGTCGGCCCGCGCGCCGGGCCGCAGCACCCCGATGTCGTCGCGGCGCAGCGCCCGCGCGCCCCCGGCGGTCGCGGCCCAGACGGCCTCCGCCGGGGTCATCCGCATCTCGCGTACGGCCAGCGCCACGCAGAACGGCATCGACGAGGTGTACGACGACCCGGGGTTGCAGTCCGTGGCCAGCGCCACGGTGACACCGGCGTCGAGCAGCCGCCGCGCGTCCGGGTACGGCGAGCGGGTGGAGAACTCCGCCCCGGGCAGCAGGGTCGCCACGGTCTGCCCGGAGGCGAGCGCGTCGACGTCGGCGTCGTCGAGGTGGGTGCAGTGGTCGACGCTGGCCGCGCCCAGCTCCACCCCGAGCCGCACCCCCGGGCCGGGGCCGAGCTGGTTGGCGTGCAGCCGTACCCCCAGCCCGGCCGCCTGCCCGACGGTGAGGATGGCCCGGGTGTGGTCGGCGTCGAACGCCCCCCGCTCGCAGAACACGTCGACCCAGCGGGCGTACGGGGCGGCGGCGGCGAGCATCGGCCCGCACACCAGACCCACGTAGTCGTCGGGGCGGTCGGCGTACTCGGCGGGGACGACGTGCGCGCCGAGGAAGGTGGTCTCGTCGGTCGCCTCGGCGGCGATCCGTAAGCACCGGGCCTCGTCGGCGACGGTGAGGCCGTACCCACTCTTGATCTCGATGGTGGTGGTGCCCTGCCGCAGGGCCTCGCCGACCAGCCGGCGCACGGTGGCCCGCAGCGCGTCGTCGCCGGCCGCCCGGGTCGCGCCGACCGTGGTCCGGATGCCGCCGCCGGTGTACGGCCGGCCGGCCATCCGGGCGGCGAACTCGGCGGCCCGGTCCCCGGCGAAGACCAGGTGCGCGTGGCTGTCCACGAAGCCCGGCAGCACCGCCGCCTGCTCGGCGTCGACGCGCCGGTCGGCGGCGGGGGCGTACCGGGCGGCACCCACCCAGGCGACGCGGCCCGCCTCGACGAGCACCGCCGCGTCGCGGCGCAGCCCCAACGGGCCGCCGTCGCCGGTGCCGGCGACGTTGGTCACCAGCTCACCGATGTTGTCGACCAGCAGGCTGCCGCTCACCGGGTCACCGCCCCGATCGCGGCGCGCAGCTCGCACGGCACGTCCACGCTGCGGTGCCGCCCGTCGGCGACGACCTGCCGGCCGTCCACCACGACCGAGACCACGTCGGCGGCGGTCGCCGCGAAGAACGCCC
This sequence comes from Micromonospora sp. DT233, assembly GCF_049841815.1. Taxonomy (NCBI): domain Bacteria; kingdom Bacillati; phylum Actinomycetota; class Actinomycetes; order Micromonosporales; family Micromonosporaceae; genus Micromonospora; species Micromonospora sp. DT233. Next base: position 216,227 of record NZ_JBNCLB010000003.1, read on the forward strand.
CCACCGGCGGCACCCCGGCCGTGCGGGCGCTGTCCAGCCGCACGGTGACCAGGTCGGCGCGGGCCCCCACGGCGAGCCGGCCGGCGTCGCGCCAGCCCAGCGCGGCGTGCCCGGCGCCGGTGGCGGCGGCCAGCAGCTCGGCCGGGGCGAAGTGACCGCGCCGGCGGGTCCGCAGCCGCTCGTCCAGCTCCACCGCGCGGGCCTCCTCGAAGAGGTCGACCACCGCGTGGCTGTCGCTGCCCAGGCTCAGCGGTACGCCCGCGTCGGCCAGCCGCCGGGCCGGCCCGATGCCGTCGGCCAGGTCCCGCTCGGTGGTCGGGCAGAGACAGACCCCGGTGCGGGCGTCGCCGAGCAGCGACACGTCGGCGCTGGTCAGATGGGTGCCGTGCACGGCCGTCGCGGTCGGCGTCAGCACCCCCCGGTCGGCCAGCAGCCGGGTCGGGGTGCAGCCGTGCACGGCCCGGCAGGCGTCGTTCTCGGCGGGCTGCTCGGAGAGGTGCACGTGCAGCGGCAGCCCCTCGTTGCGGCCTGCGAAGGTGGCGATCTGGTCGGCCGGCACCGCGCGCACCGAGTGCAGGGCCGCCCCGATCCGGGCGTGCGGCCGGGCGGTCAGCCGGTCGGCCCGGTCGGACCAGCCGTCGACGTCGCCGTCGCCGAAGCGCCGCTGCGGCCCGGCCAGGGGCGCACCGTCTACGGTGGCCGTCAGGTAGCAGGCGTCGAGCAGGGTGATCCGGATGCCGGCCTGCGCGGCGGCCTCGATCAGCGCGACACCCATCGCGTTCGGGTCGTCGTACGGCGTGCCGTCGGGGCCGTGGTGCAGGTAGTGGAACTCCCCGACGCAGGTGACGCCGGCCAGCGCCATCTCGGCGTACGCGGCCCGCGCCAGGGCCAGGTAGGAGTCGGGGTCGAGGCGGGCCGCCACGGCGTACATGGCCTCCCGCCAGCTCCAGAAGTCGCCCCGGCCCGCGCGGCCGCCGGGGTGGGTGCCGGCGTGGGTGCGGCCGCGCAGGGCGCGGTGGAACGCGTGCGAGTGGGCGTTGGCCAACCCGGGCAGGGTCAGCCCCGGCAGCCGCACGACGTCGCCGGTCGGCTCCCGCCCGGCGGCGGCGAGTGGGGTGACGGCGGTGAGCCGGCCGTCGGCGGCCTCGATCAGCACGTCGGCGGTGGGCTCGGCGTGGCCGGGCAGCCACGCGTACTCGGCGAGCCAGCGGCCCCCGGTCACCTCTTCCGCCCCCTTTGGAGCTGATTCGTTTGCGACATCAGGGGCGGGGGCACGTCAGCTCCTTCAGGACCCGGGCCAGGGCGAGCACCCCGGCGGCGCAGTCGGCGTCGGTGGCCGCCTCGGCGGGGGAGTGCGACACCCCCGTCGGGTTGCGCACGAAGAGCATCGCGGTCGGCAGGTGACCGGCCAGCACCCCCGCGTCGTGGCCCGCCCCGGTGGGCAGCACCGGGGCGTCCAGCAGCCGGGCCAGCCGGCCGCCGAGCCCGTCGTCGAAGGCGACCAGCGGCGTGACCGACTCCTCCGTGACGGTGAGCCGCGTGCCGTCCCGGTCGGCCCGGTCGGCGGCCTTGGCGCGTACCGCCTCGACCAGCGCGGCCAGCGTCTCCGGCTCGGCGGCGCGGGCGTCCAGCCAGCCCGTCACCCGCGACGGGATCGCGTTGGTGGCGTTCGGGGCGACCCGGACCCGGCCCACGGTGGCGTGCGCGCCGCGCAGCCGGGCCTCCTTGTTCGCCGCGAGGACCGTGAACGCGTACGTCAGCATGGGGTCGCGGCGGTCGGCCATCCGGGTCGTACCGGCGTGGTTGCCCTCGCCGTGGAAGTCCAGGCGCCAGCGGCCGTGCGGCCAGATGGCACTGGCCACCGCGACCGGCGCGTCGCCCTCGACCAGCGCCCGGCCCTGCTCGACGTGCAGCTCCACGAAGCAGGACAGGCCGCCGAGCAGGTCCGGGCGGGCGCCCGCCGGCCGGTCGCCGAGCGCCTCGGCGAAACGCACCCCGTCGGCGTCGCGCAGGCCCGCCGCGCGGTCGGCGTCGAGCGCGCCGGTGAACAGCCGCGACCCCAGACACGGTACGCCGAAGCGCGCCCCCTCCTCCTCGGCGAACGCCGCCACCACCAGGGGCCGGGCCGGGGTGACCCCGGCGGCGCGCAGCTCGTCCACGGCGAGGAAGGCGCTGACGATGCCGAGCGGCCCGTCGTACGCGCCGCCGTGCGGCACCGAGTCGAAGTGGCTGCCGGTCAGCACGGCGTCGCCGGCCTCCGGGTCACCCCAGCGGGCGAAGAGGTTGCCGTTGCCGTCGGCGGTGACCGGCATGCCCCGGCTCGCGGCCTGCGCCCGGAACCAGTCGCGCAGGGCCAGCTCCGGCGCGGTGAACGCGTACCGCAGGTAGCCGCCGCTGTCCGGGTCCCGGCCGATCGGGGCGATCTCGTCCCAGAGCGCCCGGAACCGGCCGGCGAGCTCGCCCTCGGCGTCACGCCCCGGGGTCACGGCCGGCCCTCGGCCATCGGCACCCGTACGCCGGTGCCGTCGGCGACCTCGCGGGCGGCGTCGTAGCCGGCGTCGACGTGCCGGATGACGCCCATCGCCGGGTCGTTGGTCAGCACCCGCTCGATCTTCTGCCCGGCCAGGGCGGTGCCGTCGGCCACGCAGACCTGACCGGCGTGGATCGACCGGCCGATGCCCACCCCGCCACCGTGGTGGATCGAGACCCAGGACGCGCCGCTGGCCGTGTTGACCAGCGCGTTGAGCAGCGGCCAGTCGGCGATCGCGTCGGAGCCGTCGGCCATCGCCTCGGTCTCCCGGTACGGGCTGGCCACGCTGCCGCAGTCCAGGTGGTCCCGGCCGATGACCACGGGCGCGCTCAGCTCGCCGGAGGCGACCATCTCGTTGAACCGCACCCCGGCGCGGTCCCGCTCGCCGTAGCCGAGCCAGCAGATCCGGGCCGGCAGGCCCTGGAAGGCGACCCGCTCGCCGGCCAACCGGATCCACCGGGCCAGCGACTCGTTCTCGGGGAAGAGGTCGAGGATCGCCCGGTCGGTGGCGGCGATGTCGGCCGGGTCGCCGGAGAGCGCCGCCCACCGGAACGGCCCCTTGCCCTCGCAGAACAACGGCCGGATGTACGCCGGCACGAAGCCGGGGAAGTCGAACGCCCGCTGGTACCCGCCGAGCAGCGCCTCGCCCCGGATCGAGTTGCCGTAGTCGAATACCTCCGCGCCCGCGTCGAGGAAGCCCACCATCGCCTCGACGTGCTTCGCCATCGACGCCCGCGCCCGGTCGGTGAACTCCGCCGGCTTCGCGCCCGCGTACTCCCGGGCGTCGGCCGGCTCCACCCCCTCCGGCAGGTACGACAGCGGGTCGTGCGCGCTGGTCTGGTCGGTGACCACGTCGACCGGAACCCCCCGACGGAGCAGCTCGGGGAAGACGGTCGCCGCGTTGCCGACCACGCCCACGCTCAACGCCCGGCGGTCCCGCTTCGCGGCGAGCACCCGCCGCACCGCGTCGTCCAGCGAGTCGGCCACCTCGTCGAGGTAGCGGTCGCGCACCCGGCGGTCCAACCGGGACCGGTCCACGTCCACGATCAGGCAGACGCCGCCGTTCATGGTGACGGCGAGGGGCTGCGCGCCGCCCATCCCGCCGCAGCCCGCGGTGAGCGTCAGTGTGCCGGCCAGGGTGCCGGCGAACCTCTTGGTGGCCACGGCGGCGAAGGTCTCGTACGTGCCCTGCAGGATGCCCTGGGTGCCGATGTAGATCCACGACCCGGCGGTCATCTGCCCGTACATGGTCAGGCCCAGCGACTCCAGGCGGCGGAACTCCGGCCAGGTGGCCCAGTCACCGACCAGGTTGGAGTTGGCCAGCAGCACCCGGGGCGCCCACTCGTGGGTGCGCAGCACCCCCACCGGGCGGCCGGACTGCACCAGCATCGTCTCGTCGTCGCGCAGGTCGGTCAGCGTGCGCACCAGCGCGTGGTACGACGGCCAGTCCCGCGCCGCCCGCCCGGTCCCGCCGTAGACGACCAGGTCGTCGGGGCGCTCGGCCACCTCCGGGTCGAGGTTGTTCATCAGCATCCGCAGGGCGGCCTCCTGCGGCCACCCCCGGGCGGTGAGCGCGGTGCCGCGCGGGGCGCGGACGGGCTGGGACATCTCGTCTCTCCTCTCAGCCGAGGAACAGTTGACGGCGGGCGGCGGAGGACTCGAACGCCTCCAGCCGACGCTGGGTCTCGGCGGGCGCGGCGTCGCAGATGGCCTCCAGGACCACCATCGCCAGGGTCATCGGCGCGGTGTGCAGGTCGAAGACCAGGTCGGTGCCGACGGCGGCGGCGAGCGTCACCTCGGCGTACTCGCCCGCCGGGCTGACCGGCGAGTCGGTGATGGCCACCACGGTCAGGCCTGCGGCCCGCGCCGCGCGCAGCGCGTCCAGGGTCTCCCGGGGGTAGCGGGGCAGCACGAACGCCAGCAGGGCGCTCGCTCCGGCCGAGGCGGCCTGCTCCAGGCGGTCGGTGAGCAGGCTCCCCCCATCGTCGAGGACCCGCACGTCCGGGTGCACCTTCGCCGCGAAGTACGCGAAGTACGCGGCCAGCGGCGCGGCGGCCCGCAGCCCGACCACCGGCAGCGGCCGGCTCGCGGCCAGCAGCGCGCCGGCCTCGGCGATCCGGCCGGTGTCGGCGAGCTGCCCGGCCAGCCGTTCCAGGTTGCCCGCCTCGGCCCGGACGGCGCGCTGCAACTCGTTGTCGCCGTCGGCGGTGCCCACCGGGGACGCGCCCACCAGCTCGCGCAGCCGCCGGCGCAGCGCCGGGTAGCCGTCGTGGCCGAGCGCCACCGCGAACCGGGTCACCGAGGGCTGGCTCACCCCGGCCAGCTCCGCCACCTCGGCGGCCGAGAGGTACGCCGCGGCGGCGGCGTGCTGCACCAGGCAGTGCGCGATCCGGCGCTGCGTCGGGGTCAGCCGCACCCCCCGGAACAGGTCGAGCACCGGCTCGGCGGACGCCGCTGCGGTGCCGCTGCCATTCATGCCGAGACTCTATGCATCAAAAATTTCACTGGCAACCGTCCCGCCCCCCGTCGCGGCCCCGAACCTGGTACAACCCTCCGATGAGGCTCGCGGCGCTGCACACGTACCCGGTCAAGGGCTGCCACCGCATCGACCACGACGGCGCGCGCGTCGAGCCGTGGGGCCTGGCCGGCGACCGGCGCTGGATGGTGGTCGACGCCGACGGCGTCGGCGTCACCCAGCGGGAGACCACCGCGCTGGTCCGGCTGCGGGCCGCGCCCCGCGACGGCGGCCTGCTGCTGCGCGCCGCCGGCCGCCCCGACCTGGACGTCGCCGAGCCGGCCGACGTGGAGCCGCTGCCCGTGCGGGTGTTCCGCAGCCGGCTGGCCGTCCCCGCGCTCCCCGCCGGGCCCGCCGCCGACGACTGGCTGACCGCCCTGCTCGGCCGACCGGCCCGCCTGGTCCACCTGGCCCGGCCCGCCCGGCACCTGGCCCCCGGCGACCGGGCCCACGACACCGGCGACCAGGTCAGCTTCGCCGACGAGTACCCCCTGCTGCTGACCACCACCGCCTCCCTCGCCGCCCTCAACGGCTGGCTCGCCGAGGCCGGCGAGGCGCCGGTGCCGATGAGCCGATTCCGGCCCAACCTGGTCGTCGACGGCACCCCCGCCTGGGCCGAGGAGGGCTGGGCCGGCCGTGCCGTGCGCATCGGCGCGGTCCGGTTCCGCGCCGCCGGCCCCTGCGGCCGCTGCGTGGTCACCACCACCGACCAGGAGACCGGGGTACGCGGATCCGAGCCGCTGCGCGCCCTCGGCCGGCACCACACCGTCGACCGGAAGCTTCCGTTCGGGCTGCACCTGGTCCCCGACGGGCCGGGTGAGCTGCGCGTCGGCGACCCGCTGACGGCACCGGACTGACCGGTCGGGGCGCGGGCCTATTGGGTGGTGGCGTGTCGAGCGACGGCGCTCAGGTGGCCGGGGCGGGGTCGGGGTGCCCGGCGGCGGTCAGGTCGAGCCACATGATGATCTCGTCCCGGTCGTCGCCCGGGGCGAGCCGCAGCGCGCCCGGCAGCCGGCCCACCTCCCGATACCCGAGCCGCGCGTAGAACCGCTCCAGCCCCAACCCGCCCCGCACGGTGATGTGCAACGCCTCCCGGCCCAGCTCGCGGCCGAGCCGCTCCGCCTGGCGCAGCAGCGCCACCCCGTGCCCCCGGCCCTGCGCGTCGGGGTGCACCATCACCCGCTTCAGCGTGCACCAGTGCGTCTCCAGGTGGAACCGGTTGTCGACGAAGATCAGCACGGCCACCGGGCGCGCGCCGTCGTATCCGACCAGCAGCCGGTCCGGGCCGTCGGTGATCCCGGCGAAGGCGGCCTCCGCGACGGGACGGACCTCGGCAGCGGTGACGGGCGCGACGAAGCCGACCGCGCCACCGGCGTTGGTCGCGTCGACCCAGAGGGCGGCAATCTGGGCGCGCAGCTCGGGGGTCAGGGTGGGGTCGAGGACGAAACGCAGACTCACGCCCTCATCCTGACGCGGCCACCACCGGACGACCGCCTGAGCGTGATGAGCCTGACACCATGCCCGATAGATGGTGTCAGATGTGGATAAGTAGGGCCGACGGGACTCGAACCCGCACTGGTACGGACCTAAACCGTATGCCTCCTGCCAGTTGGGCTACGGCCCCTTAACCGCGTAGACCGTCATTTTCCACGACCACTGAGGCGGTCGACGAAGCTGACGGCCGATCGGGAAACCCGTTGGTGTCACGGCCTTCGGATCGTAGACCACGTCGGGTGCGACCACAGCCTGGCGGCGGGCCCCGGCATAGGTAGCGGTCTGACTGTGACAGTTGGGACACAGTAGCCGCAGGTTGTGCGGCCGGTTGTCCAGAAAATCGCCGTTGATGTGATCGACATGCAGGGTCAGGGGTGCCCCCTGCCAACTTGGGCCGGTGCCGCACACCTCGCACTCCTCCGGCAGCCCGATGAGCGCCAGTGCCCGCTTCAACCGGCTACCGGCGATCCGGCGCGATTCCTCGGGTCGCTGGACAAGGAGCGCCGCCGCCGGAACCCGGATGTTGTGTTGTCCTCGGTTGTGGGCACCCCCGGTGAAGTGCGAGGTGTCGATGCCAAAGCGCTTGAGTTGCCGACTGATGTGGGCGTGCGAGCCACCACTGAGGCGCACGCCCAGCAGCCGCATCACCTCGGTGACGCTGCGGGCCTGTGCCGCCGCGCTGGCCAGCGCCTCCGGCGGATACTTGTAACGAGCCACCAGCGCAGCGTAGTGGCCGGGTGTGACAGCTCAGTCGAGACCGAGGTCGCGGCGCAGCTTGGCGACGTGTCCGGTGGCCTTGACGTTGTAGAGCGCCCGCTCGATCTTGCCGTCGCCGTCGATGACGAAGGTGGACCGGATCACCCCGGTCACCGTCCGCCCGTACGACTGCTTCTCGCCGTACGCGCCGTACGCGGTGAGCACCGCCCGGTCGGCGTCGCCGACCAGCGGGAAGGTGATGGCGTCCCGCTCGCGGAACTTCGCCAGCTTCTCCGGCTTGTCGGGGGAGATGCCGATCACCTCGTAGCCGGCCGCCTGGAGCGAGGCGAGGGAGTCGCGGAAGTCGCACGCCTGCTTGGTGCAGCCGGGGGTCATCGCGGCGGGGTAGGCGTACAGGATGACCTTCCGACCGCGCAGGGCGGCCAGGGAGAGGGTCTCGCCGGTGTCGGTCGGCAGGGTGAACTCGGGCGCGGGGTCACCGGGGTTGAGGCGGGCTGGCGCGGTCATGGCCGAACCCTACCGCCGCGTCCCGCCGCCGCACCCCGCCGCGCCGTCCCGCGGCAGGACCAGGCAATGAGCTTGTTGCCAAGTATTTGCAACAACGTCTTCGTGGAAATAAGCTGACCTGGTCGGTGTGGGCCTGCCCGCCGCGCCTCGGGAGGTCGAGTGGAAGCCCTGGCGATGCACATCTCGAACGGGATCATCAACGGTCCCGTCGCCGCGCTCTTCGCCGCGTTCGCGCTGATGGTGCTGACGCTCTGCGTGCTGCGGGCCCGGCGCGACCTGGACGACCGGCTCGCCCCGATGGCCGGCCTGGTCGCCGCGTTCATCTTCGCCGTGCAGATGCTCAACTTCCCGATCCTCACCGCCGGGGTGAGCGGTCACCTGCTCGGCGGCGCGCTGGCCGCGCTGCTCGTCGGCCCGTGGGTCGGTGCCCTCTGCGTGGCGGTCGTGCTGGTCGTGCAGGCGCTGGTCTTCGGCGACGGCGGGGTGGCCATGCTGGGGCTCAACATCACCAACATGGCGATCCTCGGCACCGCCGTGGCGTACCTGCTGATCGCCCTGCTGCTGCGGGTGCTGCCCCGCACGCCGGCCGGCCTCGGCGCGACGGCCTTCGTCGCGGCGCTGGTCAGCGTCGTCGTCGCGGCCCAGGGCTTCGTGCTGCAGTACTGGCTCGGCGGCACCACCGACCTGGGCGGCAACCTGACCGGCCTGGCCGGCACCATGGCCGGCGCGCACCTGCTGATCGGCATCGGCGAGGGCCTGATCACCGCGACCACCGTGCTCACCGTCGCGAAGGTCCGCCCCGACCTGGTGTACGCGCTGCGCGCCCGCAAGCCGGCCACTCCGGCTCCCGTCGTCCCGGTCGCCGGAGGTGCCCGATGAGCAAGCGTCCCTGGGCCTTCGTGATCGGCGGGCTGCTGGTGGCCCTGCTGCTGGCCGGGGTGGTCAGCAACTACGCCTCGTCGCACCCGGACGGGCTGGACTCCTCGCTCCGCGAGGGCTGCACCGTCGACGCCGAGGGCGAGATCACCGGCGGCAGTTGCCCGGCCCAGCAGGAACGGGACCACGAGCTGGGCGACAGCCCGCTGGCCGACTACGGCGTCCGTGGGCTGGACAACGACTTCCTCTCCACCGGCCTCTCCGGCGTCCTCGGGGTGCTGCTCACCTTCGCCGTCGGCGGAGGCATCTTCTGGCTGCTGCGCCGCCGGGGCCCACAGCCGGGCGACGGCCCGCAGCCGGGCGACGCAGTGCAGCCGGGCGACGGGCCGCAGACCGGCGATCCGGGGTCGGCCAGCCAGCGCCCCCGCGCCGACGGTGACGCGACTCCCGTCACCAACGGTCGGTAGGCGCGTCGCCGATGGGAGCCGGTCACGCCCACCTGCTGCACCGGGACGCCGACTCGGCGGTGCACCGCCTCCCGCCCGAGGTGAAGATCGCCGCGATGGTGCTCTTCACCCTCGCGGTGGTGGCCACCCCGCGCGCCGCGTTCTGGGCCTTCGGCGGGTACGCCCTGCTGGTCGCGGCGGTCGCCGCGCTGGCCCGGGTGGGGCCGGGCTGGCTGCTGCGCCGCGCCACGATCGAGCTGCCGTTCGTGCTCTTCGCGTTCGCGCTGCCGTTTCTCGGCACGGGGGAGCGGGTCGAGGTGGCGGGGGTCGCGCTCTCCGTCGACGGGCTGCTCGGCGGCTGGAACATCGTCGCGAAGGGCACCCTCGGCGTACTGGCGTCGTTGTTGCTCGCGGCGACCACGACGACCCGGGACCTGATCGTCGGCCTGGACCGGCTGCGCTGCCCGCAGATCCTCACCCAGATCGCCATGTTCATGCTGCGCTACCTGGACGTGCTGGTCGGCGAGGCCCGGCGGATGCGGGTGGCCCGGGTCTCCCGGGGCGACGATCCGCGCTTCCTGTGGCAGCTGCGCGGCTTCGCCGCCGGCATCGGGGCGCTCTTCCTGCGCGCGTTCGAACGCGGGGAGCGGGTCTACCTGGCGATGGTGTCGCGCGGCTACTCCGGCCGGATGCCGGCGGTGTGGCAGGGCGCGGGCGCGGCGACCGCCGGGCAGTGGGTGGCCGGGGCGACGGTTCCGCTGGTCGCGGCCACCATCGCCGGCGTCGCCGTCGTCCTGACATGATCGGGTACGTGCAGGATCAACCGGCTCCACCGTCGCTCGACGTGCGCGGCGTGCGGTACGCGTACCCGGACGGGCACGTCGCCCTGCACGGGGTGGACCTGACCGTGCCGCGCGGGGCGCGGGTGGCGCTGCTCGGGCCCAACGGTGCCGGCAAGACCACCCTGGTGCTGCACCTCAACGGCATCCTCACCGCCACCGAGGGCACGGTGAGCGTCGGTGGCCTGCCGGTGAGCCGGGACCGCAAGACCCTCGCGGAGATCCGCCGACGGGTCGGGATCGTCTTCCAGGACCCGGACGACCAGCTCTTCCTGCCCACCGTCGCCGAGGACGTGGCCTTCGGGCCGGCCAACCTGGGGCTGCGCGGGACGGAGCTGACGGCCCGGGTCGACGAGGCGTTGGCGGCGGTGGGGATGACCGAGCACCGCGACCGCACCCCGCAGCACCTGTCGTTCGGGCAGCGCCGCCGGGTGGCGGTGGCCACCGTGCTGGCGATGCGGCCGGAGATCCTGGTGCTCGACGAGCCGTCGTCGAACCTGGACCCGGCGGCCCGCCGGGAGCTGGCGGAGATCCTGCGTGGGCTGCCGGTGACCCTGCTGATGGTCACCCACGACCTGCCGTACGCGTTGGAGCTCTGCGACCGCTCGGTGATCCTCGACGCCGGCCGCATAGTCGCCGACGCCCCCACCCGCACCCTCCTGTCCAACGCCCCCCTGCTGGCCCACCACCGCCTGGAACTCCCCCACGGCTACACCCCCTGACCCCACCCCCACCCCACCCCCACCCCCACCCCACCCCACCTCCCCGCCGAGGTTGATCAAGAGGTTTACGTCACTGGGGAGATCAAAATTGACGCAAATCTCTTGATCAACGCGGCCCCACCACAACCCCGGGGGTGGGGGGAGTGGGGGGAGTGGGGGTGGTGGGCGGGGGGTGGGAGAGGGCGGTGGAGCGGAGGCGGAGGATGCCGGCGGCGGTGGCGCCCGCGCCCGTGGCCAGGATCAGCACCAGCAGGGTGCGGGCCAGCTCGCCCGACCAGGGCAGCGGCGGGACGGAGCGGCTGAGGACGGCGAGGTTGCCGACGCCGGCGAAGAGGACGAGGCAGGTCCCGGCCAGCGCCACGGCGAAGTCGGCGGCCGGGCGGCGGGCCAGCGCGAGGCCGCCCGCCGCGAGCGCGCCGAGGCCGGTGAGCAGCGCCCAGAACTCCCCGGAGAGCAGGCCGCGCAGCACCTCGCCGACACCGGATGCCCCGGCGTCCACCACCCGGCCGATCGTGACGACGATAGCGGCGAGCCCTCCGGCGGCCAGCGCCGCGCCGACGCCGGCCAGCGCGCGGGCCCCGGCGGCGGTGCCGGTGGCCAGCAGCCCGGCGGCGCCGACCAGGAGGAAGCCGAGGGCGGTCGCCACCCACCAGGGGTACGGGTCCGGCGGCGGCACCCAGTCGAGGGTGCCCCGGATCTCCACCGGCTCGGTGCCGTCGCGCAGCGGGATCGTCCAGGCGCGTACCCGCTGCTCCCGGGTGGGGTCGGCGAGCACCTGCGCGGGCGGGTCGGATTCCTGCCAGAGGGCCCGCCGGTCGTGCCAGCGGGCCGTCGTTCCGTCGTCGATGCGCTGCCAGTGCGGGGCGGCGGCGGGATCGGCCTCGGCGGGCAGCGTGGCACCCTCGGCGAGGGTCCGGTTCAGGTACGTCGCGGGGGAACGGCTGTTCTCGAACACTCCGTCGGGGCCGACGCGCAGGTACGGCTCCCCGGAGTAGCCGATCACCTCGATCGCCCGCCCGGTGCGGTTGACCAGCTCCAACCGGACGCCGGCCTCCACCGCTCGGACGGTCAGCCCGGGGCGGGCCGGGGCGACCGAGGTCACCTCGGCCCGGTAGTCGGTGCCCTGCGGCGCCTCCCCGCCGTGCGCGGCGGCCGGCGCGGCGCCGGTCAGCACGGCGACCAGCCCGGCGACGACGACCAGCCCGGCGCGGCGGACCAGCCCGCCCCGGCGCGGCAGCCCGCCCCGGTGGACCAGCCCGGCCCGACGCGGCAGCCCGCCCCGGTGGACCAGCCCGCCCCGGCGCGGCAGCCCGCCCCGGTGGACCAGCCCGCCCCGGCGCGGCGGCGTGCCGGTCACCTGCCGGCCGCCGCCACCGCCGCCGTCAGGCCCTCGGGGCTGCGGTCGGCGAGCTCCTGGCCGTTGACCTTGATGGTGGGCGTGCCGGTGACCCCGGCCTTGTCCGCCTGCTCGGTGACGTGCTCGGTCCACGGCTTGAACTCGCCCTCCCGCAGGCAGGCGGCGAAGTCGTCCCGGTCCAGGCCGCTCTCGACGGCGATGTCGACCAGCTTGTCGTCGCTGAGGCCGGCGCCGCCCTCCGGGGGCTGCTGGTCGAAGAGGGCCTTGGCGAAGGGCCGGAACCGGCCGAGTTCGGCGGCGCAGCCGGAGGCGGCCGACGAGCGGGTGGAGTACTGGGTGGAGGAGTAGCGGTTCAGGTACGCCACCGGGTGGTAGACCACCTTGGCCTTGCCCTCGGCGATGAGCTGGTCGATGGTGGCCGAGCTGGCCTGCTCGAACTGCTTGCACGCCGGGCAGAGGAAGTCCGCGTAGACGTCGACGGTGACCGGGCCGGAGCCGGTGACCACGCCGGTGCCGGCCTCGTTGGACCCGGTGGGCGCGGTGAAGCTGTCGGAGCGTTGACTGCTCCAGGCGGCCCAGCCGATCCCACCGGCGATGACCAGCACGGCGACCGCCGCGATCGAGGTCCAGAGCGTCCGCCGGCGGCGGCGCTCCCGGGCCAGTTGTTCCCGTACCACCCGGGCGGCGTCCCGCTGCCCCTTGCGACTACTCATCGTCGTCCTCCACAGGTGCGCCCGCCAGCCAACCGTCGATGGAGACGGGGGTGCGGGGCCAAATCAGCAGGAACCCGGCCAGCGCCAGGAATCCCAGGTCCCGGAGGATCTCCGGGAGGTAGTTCGGGGACTGTCCGGCGGCGAGTTGACCGCCGCTGCCGAAGCAGCCGCAGTCGATGTTCAGGCCGCGCGCCCAGGCCGAGGCGATGCCGGCGACGAAGACCACCAGCAGCGCCGCCGAGACCCCGGCGGTGAGCCGGGTGGCCAGCCCGAGCAGCAGCAGCACTCCCAGCGCCAGCTCGACGAAGGGCAGCGCCGCGCCGACCACCGTCGCGACGTCGTACGGCAGCACCTCGTAGGCGTTGACGGCGCGGCCGGAGGCGGCCAGGTCGCCGACCTTGGTGGCGCCGGCGACCAGCCAGACGGCGGCCAGCCCCAGCCGGGCGGCGACGCCCAGCCAGGGGCGGACGGCGGGCCATCGGGCGGCGGCGGTGCGGGCTGCGGGGGGCACGCTCGTTTGTCGTCCCGAACCCGAGGAAAGTTCCCGTTCGTTGGCGAGTCCCGTCGCCGAGCGGGGGGACTCCTCGGGCGAGCGGGCCGCCTCGTCGGGTGAGCCCGGTGGCCGGCGCGGCGGGCTCATCGGGCGAGCCCTTCGCCGACCGAGGCGACCAGGTCGGCGCGGGCCCGGGCCACCCGGGAGCGGATGGTGCCGACGGGGACCCCGGCCACGGCGGCGGCCTCGGCGTACGACAGGCCCAGCAGTTGGGTGAGCACGAACGCCTCGCGTCGGTCGGTGGGCAGCCGGCGCACCAGGTCGGCGACGCCGAACTGCCCGGCGGGGTCCGGGTGCGGCCGGTCGGTGTGCGCGTGCGCGGCCAGCCGCTCGGTGAGCCGCCGGCGGCGGACCACGGCGCGCAGGTGGTCGGCGCAGGCCCGGCGGGCGATGCCGAGCAGCCAGGTGCGGACGCTGGAGCGCCCCTCGAAGCCGGGCAGCGCCCGGAACGCCCGCAGGTAGGTCTCCTGGGTCAGGTCGTCGGCGCTGTCGGCGTCGACGAGCGCGGCGGCGAACCGCCACACCTCGGCCTGGGTGGCCCGGACGAAGGCCACCTGGGCGGCCGGGTCGCCCTCGCGCGCGGCCAACGCCGACTCGGTGACCGCGTCGGTGTCGCCGTGCGTGCCCGGCGGCCGGACGCCGCCGATCGCGACGGCGCAGGGACCGACGGCGGCGGGTTCGCGTGGGGCGGGGATCACGTCACACCAGGGTACGCGGCACGTGACGGTCCGGCAGGGCCCTTCGGCCCTTCCATGGCGTACGCCACCGAGCGCCCTCCCGACGGAACCTGCCGACTGCCGTCCGGGGCCTTCTCGGCGCCGCCGCGGCCCGCCGTCCGGGGCCTTCTCGGTGCCGCCGCGGCCCGCCGTCCGGGGACTTTTCGCCGGCATCTCGGGGAACTTTCCCGGCGGGCGGCCCGACTACCTCCTCATGACGGGCGACGACGTGCGGGCGCTGCCGTCGCCGGGGCGGCGGGGCGCGGGTGAGGCCGCTCCCCCCGGTGCCGCCCCCGGCCCCGCCGGCCGGTCCGGGCCACGGGGTGCGCCGGATCACCCGGGTACGTCGGATCACCGGGGTGCCTGGGGTCGCCGGGTGGGCCCGTCGTCGGCGAGCATTGCCGGCATGACTGCTGCCAAACTCCGGCCTCCGCGTCGCCGGCTCGCCCGCGCGGGCGCGCTGGCCGGCCTGCTGGTCACCGTCGTCGCCCTGCTGCTCGCCCCGGCCACCCCCGCGAGCGCCCACGCGGTGCTGGTGAGCAGCAGTCCCGCCGCCTCCGCCGTGGTGCCCAGCGCATCCAGCGAGGTGGTGCTGACGTTCAGCGAGCCGGTGCGCAAGGTGACGGGCAAGATCCGGGTGATCGCCCCGAACGGCGCGCGGGCCGACCTGGGGGAGCCGTCCTTCGCCGAGGCCGTGGTGACCGTGCCGGTGGACCCGTCGGCCGGGCGGGGCACGTACCTGGTCAGCTACCGGGTGATCTCCGCCGACAGCCACCCGGTCTCGGGTGCGTTCACCTACTCCGTGGGCGCGCCGTCGACGCCCCCCACGGACTCCGGGGCGGCCGGCAACCGGGCCGACCCGGTGGTGGAGAACGGGATGAAGGTCGCCAAGTACCTCGGCTACGCGGGGCTGCTGCTGCTCGTCGGCCCGGCGCTGGTGCTCGGCGCGCTCTGGCCCCGGCGGCTGGAGCGCCGGGGAGCGGCCCGGCTGGCCTGGGGCGGGATGGGCCTGCTCGCGTTCGGCACGCTCGCGGAGCTGTGGTTGCAGGTGCCGTACACCGCCGGGGGCGGCCCGTTCGACGTGACCGGCGCGGGGCTGGGCGAGGTGCTGGGCAGCACGTACGGGGCGGCGCACCTGGTCCGGTTGGGCCTGCTCGCGGCGGCGGCGTTCCTGCTCCGCCCGCTCTTCGCCGGGCCGGTCGGCCGCACCGACACGGTGATCCTGGCGATCCTCGGCGGGGCCGCGCTCCTCACCTGGCCGCTGGCCGGGCACCCGGCGGCCTCGCCCGCCCCGGCCGTGTCGGTGCTGGTGGACGCGGTGCACCTGGGCGCCATGGCGGTCTGGCTGGGCGGGCTGGTGATGCTCGCCGGGTTCCTCCTGCGCCGGGCCGACGAGCGGGAGCTCGACGCGATCCTGCCGATCTGGTCGCGCTGGGCGGCGCTCGCCGTGGCGGCGCTGCTGCTGGCCGGCACCGTGCAGGCGCTCATCGAGGTGGCCACCCCGGCGGCGCTGGTCGACACCACGTACGGCCGGCTGGTGCTGGCCAAGGTCGCGCTCTTCGCGCTGGTGATCGCGGTCGCCGCGTACTCCCGCTCGCTGGTGCGGCGGCGGGCGGCCGCCGGGCGACCCACGTCGATGCGGCGGGCGGTCGTGGCGGAGCTGGCGATCACCGCCGTGGTGCTGGGGCTGTCGGCGGTGCTGGTGCAGACCACCCCGGCCCGCACCGCCTCCGCCGACGTCGCGGGCGCGACGACCGGGTACTTCACCACCACCCTGTCCAGCCCGCTGTACTCCCTGCAGGTCGAGCTGGACCCGGCCCGGCGGGGCAACAACTCCCTGCACCTGTACGCGTACACGCCGGAGAACCGGCCGCAGCCGGTGGCCGAGTGGAAGGCCACCGCCGCGCTGCCGTCGGCCGGGATCGAGCCGATCGAGATTCCGCTGCTGCCGCTGACCGACAACCACGCCACGGGGGAGATCAACCTGCCCGCCGTGGGCGATTGGCAGCTCCGCTTCACCGTCCGGACGTCGGACGTCGACCAGGCCACGGTGGGCGCCACCGTGGCGATCCGTTAACGAAAGGCACTCCCCATGATCCGTCACCGGCGTTCCGTCGCCGCCGTCGGCGCCCTCGGTGTCGTCGCCGCCGTGGTGCTGGGCGTGGCCGCGCCCGCCTCCGCGCACGTCTCGGTGGACCCGAAGCAGGCGACCCAGGGCGGGTACGGCCGGTTCGCGTTCCGGGTGCCCAACGAGAGCGACGCGGCCTCGACGACCAAGGTCGAGGTGCTGCTGCCGGAGAACGCGCCGGTCGGTTCGGTCTCCACGTTGCCGGTGCCGGGCTGGACGGTGGCCCTGGAGCGGCGCAAGATCGACCCGCCGGTGCAGGTGCACGGCAGCGAGATCGCCGAGGCGGTCTCGAAGATCACCTGGACGGCGACCGGGGGCGCGGCGGTCAAGCCGGGGCAGTTCCAGGAGTTCCCGGTCTCGATGGGGCCGCTGCCGCAGGTGGAGACGATGGCGTTCAAGGCGCTGCAGACGTACTCCGACGGCAACGTGGTGCGCTGGATCGAGGTGCCGACGCCGGGGGCCGAGGAGCCGGAGCAGCCCGCCCCGGTGCTCACCCTGACCGCCGCCGCCCCGTCGCCCGGGACCGCCGCCCCGGTGGCCGCCGGGGCGGACGACTCCGACGACGACTCCGACGACGGTGCCACGGGGACCGTGCTCGGCGCGGCGGGGCTGGTGGCCGGGCTGGCCGGCCTGGTGCTCGGCGGGCTGGCGTTCGTCCGTACCCGGCGGTCACCGGCCGCCCGCTCCTGACCCCGCCCGCGCCGGGCCCCTCCGGCCCGGGCTGGGTTCGTTCCGCTTCGTCGGCCCGCCGGCCCACCGGCGGGCCGACCCGTTTCCGGTGCGCGCCGTTTGCCGTTGCTGGTGATATCGGCTGATTGTGCGATTTGCGTCGGTAAGGTCGTGCGGGTACCCGGCCACGGAGAGGAACCACACGGATGCGATTCGCTCGCGCGCTCGTCGGCATGCTGCTGCTCACCATCGGGACACCGGCCCTGCTGGCCGGTGCCGCCCTGGGCCTCGCCGCCCGGCGGGTCGGCCCCACCGGCGGCTTCACCGCCCGGATCGGCGCGGTCGACCTGCGGGACTGGCTCGGCACCGGATGGCTGCCCGTGGCGGGCTGGGTGTCGATGGCCCTGGGCGGTCTGCTGGTGGTCTCCGCCGCGCTGCTGCTGCGACCGGTGCGTCCCCGTGAGGTGGTCTTCGTGGTCGAGCCCGACCAGGTCCCGGTGCTGGCCGGTCGGCTCGGGGTGACCTCGCTGGCCGGGCTCGGGGCGGAGCCCGCGCCGGCCCCGACGGCCCATGCCGAGCGGTCGCTGGTGGCCGTCGGCCCGGCCGCCGAGCGGCCCCGTCGGGCCCTCGGGCCCGCTCCGGCCGGCCGCCCGGCCACCCTGGCCGACTTCGGCCCGTCGTCGCGGCCGAAGCCGCCGGCCTGGCCGCCGCTGACCCCGGAGGCGACGGCCCGACCGCTGCGGATCGAGCCGCGCCGCATCCGGCCGGCCGCCCCCGGCGGGGTCCGAGCCCGCCAGCCCTCCTGACCGGAGGCTCCGCCGGCTGCGCGCCCCGGCCCTCGCGTCGTTCGCCGCAACGCGAGCGGCCCTCCGTGCTGCCGACACGGAGGGCCGCCGCACCGGGGATCGGTGCCACGGGAGATGCCCGAGATGTGCCAATACTAGCCGGTAGGGCCGTTACTTGGGGGGAGTGTCCATTTGATGTGATTCTTTGCCCGGGGTGGCGGCCTGCGCGGGGGCCCGCGAAACCGGCAGGGTCGCCACCAGCAGCAGGCTCAACAGCACGTACGCGTTGCGGACCAGGAAGTCCCCGGGCGAGTCGGTGCGGACCGGGGCCACCCCCCAGTCCTGGAACGAGACCACGCCGTAGACGATCACCACGGCGGTGCCGACGGCCAGGCCGACCAGCCACCGGCGACGCCGCGCCCCACCCGGCCTGGCCGGGTCCTCGCCGAGCGCCGCGTCGGCCAGCACCACCACCGCCGGGACGAACCAGTAGATGTGGTGGGTCCAGGTGATCGGGCTGACCAGCGAGCCGACCAGCCCCGCCAGGGTCAGCCCGGTGAGCGCGTCGCCGGCGGTGGCCGCGCGGGCGGCCCGCCGCAGCCCGTACGCGGCGATCAGCCCGACCAGCGCCAGCCAGAGCACCCGGTTCGGCTCGGCCGGCGCGGTGAGGCGACTGAGCAGCCCGAACAGCGACTGGTTGCCGGTGTAGTCGGTGCGGCCGACCCGGTTGGTGGCCCACAGCTCGTGGGTGAAGAACCGCCACGAGTCCGCCGGGGCCACGGCCGCCGCCAGCAGGGTCGCCCCGGCGGCGGTCGCCGACGCCACGGCGGCCTCCCGCCAGCGCCGGGCCGCCAGTAGGTGGACGATGAAGATGCCGGGGTAGAGCTTCAACGCGGTGGCCAGCCCGACGCCGACCCCCGCCCAGCGCCGCCCCTGCGGCACCGCGAAGAGCAGGTCGGCCAGGATCAGCACGACCAGCAGCATGTTGATCTGGCCGAAGGTGATCGTCTCCCGGGTGCTCTCGACCGCGAAGACCAGCAGCACCGCCACCGTGAGCGTGAACGCCCGGCGCAGGCCGTGCCGGGCGATGACGGGTGCGAGCAGCCACCGGGTGGTCACCACCACGGCGAGCGCGGTCAGGATCGTGAAGACCGCGATCGTGAGCCCCAGCGGCAGCAGCGCGAAGGGGCGCAGCAGCAGCGCGCTCAGCGGCGGATAGGTGAAGTAGAGCTCGCCCTGGACCCGGTCCGACTGCGCGTAGTCGTAGAGCGGGTGGCCGGCGGCCCACCAGTCCATCGCCCGCATGTAGATCTTCAGGTCGAAGAAGTCGTGCACCAGGCCGGGCAGGTAGAGCGCCGGCAGGACGGCCGCCAGGGCCAGCACCGTGACCAGCCGTCGGATCCGGCGGCCACCTGACTCGTCGGCGGCGACGGAGGGTGGCGCGATCGGTTCGGCTGGCACGGGAAAACCCTAGCGGTCCGATCCGCCGACCGGGCCGAGGCGCGGTGGCGTGGGCTGCGCGTAGGCTGTGCGGCGTGGCTGACCTCCTCGTCTGGATCGACTGTGAGATGACCGGCTTGGACCTCGGCAGGGATGCCCTGATCGAGGTCGCCGCGCTCGTCACCGACCCCGACCTCAACGTGCTCGGCGACGGCGTCGACGTGGTGATCCACGCCGACGAGGCGGCGCTGGCGGGCATGCCGGAGATCGTCCGCACGATGCACGGCAAGTCCGGTCTCACCGAGGAGGTCCGGCGCTCCGCCGTGACCCTCGCCGAGGCCGAGGACCTGGTGCTCGACTACGTCACCAGCCACGTCAAGGACCCGCGCACCGCGCCGCTGTGCGGCAACTCCATCGCCACCGACCGGGGCTTCATCGCCCGGGACATGCCCCGCCTGGACGCGCACCTGCACTACCGCATGATCGACGTGTCGTCCATCAAGGAGCTGTGCCGGCGCTGGTACCCGAGGGTGTACTTCGGGCAGCCGCGCAAGGGCCTGGCGCACCGGGCGCTGGCCGACATCCGGGAGAGCATCCGCGAGCTGGAGTACTACCGGCGCACCGTCTTCGTCCCGCTGCCCGGCCCGGACGTGGACGCCGCCAAGGCCATCGCCGCCGAGCTCTGACCGGCGAGGCCGGGCGCGGTCGGGCTCCGAGGGGCCGGACCCCGAGCCGTCGAGCCCGCCGGGCCTGGGCCGGTGCCGCGCTCGGGCGGCGGGCGTCAGCGGGCGGTCAGGCCGCGTCGGGTGGAGGCGCCGGCCGGTAGCCGGTCCAGCTCCGACCAGCTCAGGGCCGGCTCCGCCCGGCGCGCGTCGCGGGCCTCGCGGTACGCCGGCTGGGCCAGGAAGTGCGCGACCGCGCGCCACCGGCCCGCCGTGTCCTGCTGGTGCCTGTGCTCAGGCAAATTCGGCATGACTACACCGTCCCAGAGAAAGTTGTCCAGGTATGGAACTGGGTATGACGCTCGATCGATGCGTCCGGTTCCCGTCACCGGCAACCGGGCGGGGAACCGACAGTCATCGGTGATCTTCCGGTACGACTACCCGCCCACGACGGGCCCAATCCGCCCGCGGGAACGCCGGCCGGCCCGTCCCGCCGTCGGCGTGCCGGGCCGGGAGATCGGCGGAAGGGGCGCCGCCGGCCCCGAGCGGCGTACCATGATCATGTTGCCACCGTCGAGGCGGCGGCGCGGCGGAGGGGGGCGACCGGTGCTCGACCGGCGGCTGTACCTGCACCTGGCGACCTGGCTCGGTCGGTGGCCGGCCGGCAAGGGGCTGCACGTGGTCGGCTCGTACCGGCGGGACCTGCCGGCCTGGGACGGCCGGCTCCGCCCGGCGATCGCGGTCGACGACGGCCGGGGCGCGGTGCTCTCGGTGCCGACCCGGCACGTCCGGGCGGTCCGGGAGCTGGCCCGTCGCCCGGACCGGCTGCTGGCCGGCCTGCCGGCCGCCGTGGGCCAGCCACGCTGGGTGGGCAGTGACGACGTGTTCCGATGGACGGTGGCCCCGGCCCCGCTGCCCGAGGTGGGGGAGTGGGTCCGGCCGACCGAGCCCGGCCTGCCCGGGTGGCTGGGCCTGTTCGACCGGGAGGTGCTGGTGGTCCGCGACGCCGACGGGAACTACCTGGCCGGCGTGGCGATCAAGCGACACGACGCGCACGGCCACGAGCTGGCCGTCGGCACGGTGCCGGCCGCCCGGGGTCGGGGGCTGGCCCGGCGCCTGGTCGCGCGGGCCGCCCGCCGGGTGCTCGACGAGGGCGCGGTACCGACGTACCGGCACCGCCGCGACAACGCGGCGTCGGCGCGGGTCGCGGAGGCCGCCGGCTTCGCCGACCGGGGCTGGCGGTCGTACGGGGTGTACCCGCCGTGACCAGCCCATCGGCCGGCGCCGATGATCCACTCCCGCCGGTGTGATGACCGACACGGTGGGGTAGAGGTGGCCGCATGGCCGATAACCGCTCTTCTGTGCCCCCATCGGAACCGGATCCCGACTCGGAGGCGGAGCCGGGCCCCGCAGGCCGACCCGGCCCGCAGGATCCGCCGGCCGGGTCGGGTCGGCCCGGTGGGCGGGGGCCCGTCGCCGAAGCGGGGCGGGACAGCGTCGCCGAACCGTCGCGGCGCAAGGACCGCACCCACTACCTCTACCTCGCGGTCATCGCGGCAGTCGTCGCGGGCATCGTGGTCGGGCTGCTCTTCCCCGACTTCGGCAAGTCCCTCGCGCCGCTCGGCACCGGCTTCGTCAACCTGATCAAGATGATGATCGGGCCGGTGATCTTCTGCACCATCGTGCTCGGCGTGGGCTCCGTGCGGAAGGCCGCGCAGGTCGGCAAGGTCGGCGGCCTCGCCCTCGGCTACTTCCTCTTGATGTCGACCGTGGCGCTCGGCATCGGCCTGGTGGTCGGCAACCTGATCCACCCCGGCTCGGGGCTGCAACTGGACGAGGCGCTGGCCGGCGCGGGCCGGAAGGCGGCCAGCGGGGAGTCCGAGGGGACCGTCGAGTTCGTCCTCGGCATCATCCCGACCACCCTGTTCTCCGCGCTGACGGCGGGGGACGTGCTCCAGGCGCTCCTGGTCGCGCTGCTGGTGGGCTTCGCGGTGCAGAGCCTCGGGGCGCGCGGTGAACCGGTGATCAACGCCATCGCCGTGCTCCAGCGGGTGGTCTTCAAGGTGCTCGCGATGATCATGTGGCTGGCGCCCATCGGCGCGTTCGGCGCGATCGCCGCCGTGGTCGGCGCGACCGGCGTGGACGCCCTGAAGAGCCTGGCCCAGATCATGCTCGGCTTCTACGCCACGTGCGTGATCTTCATCTTCGTGGTGCTCGGCCTGCTGCTCTGGTTCGTGGCCCGGATCTCGATCTTCAAGCTGCTGCGCTACCTCGGCCGGGAGTTCCTGCTGATCCTCTCCACCTCGTCGTCGGAGTCGGCGCTGCCCCGGCTCATCGCCAAGATGGAGCACGTCGGGGTGAGTAAGCCGGTGGTCGGCATCACCGTCCCCACCGGATACTCGTTCAATCTCGACGGCACCGCGATCTACCTGACCATGGCCTCGCTCTTCATCGCCGAGGCGATGGGCAACCCGCTGTCGGTCGGCGAGCAGATCTCGCTGCTGCTGTTCATGATCATCGCGTCGAAGGGGGCGGCCGGGGTGACCGGCGCCGGCCTGGCCACCCTGGCCGGTGGCCTCCAGTCGCACCGCCCGGACCTGGTCGACGGGGTGGGCCTGATCGTCGGCATCGACCGGTTCATGTCGGAGGCGCGGGCGATGACCAACTTCGCCGGCAACGCCGTGGCCACCGTGCTGGTGGGCACCTGGACCCACGGTTTCGACCGGGACCGGGCGCGGCGGGTGCTGGCCGGCCACGACCCGTTCGACGAGGCGACCATGCTCGACGAGGACCACGACGACGTGCCGCGCGACGGCACCCAGGCCGACGCCCGGGTCGCCGACCCGGCCCGCCCGGTGCCCGCCCCGCGCTGACCCCCGCGGCAGGGCGCGGACCGTGGATCCCGGCCGGATCCACGGTCCGCGTGCTTTCCCCGGGCCCGCGCGTCAGGTCTGCGGCGTCCATGACGCTACGTATTCCCGCGCGGCGCGACGGGGCGGGGTCAGCCGGTCAGGCCCAGCGCCTGCGCCGCCGCCCGCCCGTTGGCGTGACTCGCCCCGTACGTGGTGACGAACGCCCGCGCGCCGGCCGGCCGCCAACTGCCCGGCCACCCCATCTCGACCACCGTCACCGGATGCGCGGCGGCCAGCGCGGCCACCAGGTCGGCGCAGTCGGGCAGCCGGTGCAGGTTCCGGCCGACCAGCACGATCGGCCGGGCACCGGCGAGCGCCCGCAGGGCCGTCACGTCGGTCTCGGCGGCCACCACCCGCACCTGCTCCAGCGCGGCGGACAGGTGCGGGCCGAGCCCCCACGGCACCCGCCCCTCGGCCACCGTGGACGCGGCGTGCAGCTGCACCACCAGCGGGGCGACCGGCCCGGCGGGGTCGCCCTCCACCCGGACGGCCCGCCGCGCGGCGGCGTACCCCAGGTCGGTGGTGGGCGGCAACGGGCCCCCGGCGGCCCGGGTCCAGGCGGCCAGCGCCGCGGCCCGGCCGGCGGCCTGCTCCACGCGGGCCCGCTCCAGCCGGCCGTCGCCGAGCGCGTCGACGATCTCGGCGACCACCCGCTCGACCAACTCGGCGTCCACCTTGAACCCGATGCAGAGCAGGTCCGCCCCGGCGGCCAGCGCCCGCACCGCCGCCGGGCCGACGCCACCGGCGGCCAGCACCGCGCCCTGCATCTCCAGCGCGTCGGTGATCACCGCCCCGGTGAAGCCGTACTCGCGGCGCAGCAGGTCGACCAGGATGGCCCGGCTGAAGGTCGCCGGGGCGTCCCCGGTCAGCGCGGGCACCCGGATGTGCGCCGTCATGATCGCCCGCACCCCGGCGTCGACCACGGCCGCGAACGGCGGCAGGTCCCGCTGGCGCAGCACCGCCGGTGACACGTCGACGGTCGGCAGCTCGTGATGGGAGTCGGCGATCGTCGCCCCGTGGCCGGGGAAGTGCTTGGCGCAGGCGGCGACGCCGGTGGACTGGAGGCCGGCGACGGCGGCGGCCGAGTGCACCGCCACCCGGGCCGGGTCCGCGCCGAACGAGCGGGTGCCGATCACCGGGTTCTCGTCGGCCGTGTTCACGTCCACGGTCGGGGCGAGGTCGACGGTGATCCCGAGCGCCGCCAGCTCCGCCCCGATGGCCGCGTACACCCGCTCGGTCAGCGCCGGGTCGTCGACCGCGCCGAGCGCCGCGTTGCCCGGGTACGGGCTGCCGGTGGCATGCGCCAACCGGGTCACGTCGCCGCCCTCCTCGTCGATGGCGACCAGCACGTCGGGCCGGGCCGCCCGCAGCGCCGCCGTGCTCGCCGCGAGCTGGGCGGGGTCGTGCACGTTCGTGCCGAAGAGGGTGTGCCCGGCCAGCCCCGCGTCGACCAGGTCGACGGCCCAGCCCGGCGGGACCGGCCCCGGGTAGGCGGCCAGCAGCGTGCCCAGCGCGAGTCGGCGCAGTCCTGGATCGATCCCCACGGGTGTCCCCTTCCGGTGCCGGCGAGGGCACACGAACGTCGGGCCGGGGCCGCCGGCGGGTCGCCGGCGGCTGCCGGGTCGTCCGACCGCCCCGGTTCCGGGCGGCCGTTACGCTACGGGCACCCGTCTGCTGGTCGGTTGGTCGGCAAAGTTTACGAAAGCTAATGAGGACGTGGCATGAGTGCGACCCGGCTGCCCGGCACCCCCCGCCTGTTGCGGGCACTCAACGACCGAGCGGCGCTGGAGCTGCTCCTCGAACAGGGCCCGCTGACCCGGGCCCGGCTCGGCGAGCTGACCGGGCTGTCCAAGGTCACCGCGTCCCAGCTGGTCGAGCGGCTGGAGGAGCGCGGCCTGGTCACCCGGGTCGGCGAGCAGGCCGGCGGGCGGGGCCCGAACGCCCAGCTCTACGCCGTCCGGCCGGGCAGCGCGTACGTGGTCGGGGTGGACGTCGGCGCGGAGCGGGTCGTCGCGGCGTGCGCCGACATCACCGGCGCGACGGCCGGCCGGGTGGAGCTCTCCACAAGGGACACCGACGACCCGGTGGGCGTGGTGCACAACGCCGTCGTGCAGGCCGCCAGCAGCGCCGGGGCCGAGCTGGCCGCCGTACGCCGGGTGGTGCTGGGCACCCCCGGCCTGGTCGACCCGGGCACCGGCGACATCACCTTCGCGTTCAACCTGCCGCGCTGGCACCGGGGCCTGCTGGCCGCCCTGCGCGAGGACCTGGCCACCCCGGTCGTCTTCGAGAACGACGTCAACCTCGCCGCCGTCGCCGAGGCGCAGTCCGGCGCGGCCCGGCAACTGCACGACTTCGTGCTGGTCTGGGTGGGCGCCGGCATCGGCCTGGCGATCGTGCTCGGCGGTCGGCTGCACCACGGCAGCACCGGCGCGGCCGGCGAGATCGGCTACCTGCCGGTGCCCGGCGCGCCCATCCCGCGCGACGTCTCCCGGCGGGCCAAGCCGGCCTTCCAACGGCTCGCCGGCGCCGACGCGGTGCTGGCGGTGGCCCGCGAGCACGGCTTCGCCGCCGACGACGCCGCCGAGGCGGTACGCGCGGCGGTCAAGGACGAGGTCGCCGGCGGCCCGCTGCTCGACGAGCTGGCCCGCCGGCTGGCCCTGGGGGTGGCCAGCACCTGCGTGGTGCTCGACCCGCCGCTGGTGGTGCTCGCCGGCGAGGTCGGGCACGCCGGCGGCGCGGCGCTCGCCGACCGGGTGCAGCGGGAGGTCGCGGCGATCACCCTGGTGCAGCCCCGGGTGGTGCCGACCGGGCTGACCGAGGAGCCCGTCCTGCACGGTGCGCTGCGCACCGCCCTGGACGCGGTCCGCGACGACCTCTTCGGCAGCACCGTGAGCTGACCGCACCCGGCCGGGACCGGGGGCGCGCGGCCTCAGATCAGGTCGCGGCGGTGGAACGCGGCGAACGCGGCCAGCGTCAGCCCGCCGATCACCGCCAGCAGCACCGCCAGCCCGGACTCCCAACCGATCACGTACGAGCTGTCGCAGTAGCCGCTCACGTGCTGGCAGACGGTGGAGTCGGCGAGCCGGGCCTGCCCGGTCAGCCAGGCGTCGAAGTACGTGGAGAGCATCCAGTCCTCGCCCCGGGGGATGCCCACCACCTCCACCACCACCCGCAGGCCCAGCTCCCACACCACCGCGTACGCCATCACCGCGCCGAGCGCCGCCGCCGTCCGCCGGCCCAACGTGGCGATGGCGAAGCCGGCCGTCGCGACGAGGAGCACCAGCACCACCCCACGGGCCCAGATCAGCCCCAGCGACGGCCAGAAGTCCCCGCCGGTCTCCCCGGGCATGCCGGCGGTCTGCCCGATCAGCCAGAACGCGCCCCCGTACGCCGCCGAGGCCAGCACCGACACCGCCGTCAGCGCGCCGAGCAGCGTGCCCAGCTTCGCGCCGAGCACGGCCAGCCGCCGGGGCCGCCAGATCAGCAGGTTGACCACCCCGCCGGTGGCCAGGTCCGCCCCGATGTACGAGGCGCCGACCAGGAACCCGAACAGCACCAGGAACGCCATCAGCAGGTACAGCAGCGGCCGGGCCTGGTCGGCGAGGTTGAACACCCCCTGTAGGTGGTCGGCGGTCGCCGGCAGCCGTTCCCGCTGGGCGGGGTCGAAGACCGAGCAGTCCTCCGGGAAGCTCTCCGCCTCCTCCGGCGGCAGGCCCCCGCGCATCGCCGTCAGGCACTTCTGGAACGTCGACTCCAGGGCCTGTCGCTCCTCGACCGCAGCCTGCCGGGCCGAGGCGATCTCGCCAGGTGACGGCTGGTGCGAGCCGACCAGGGTGGTCACCGCGGTCACCGCGAACGCCACCACCAGCAGCGCCAGCATGAGCTGGACGAAGCGGCGCGCGGCCAGCCGCTCCAACTCGGCCCGGACCAGCTTCACGCCCTCGCCTCCCTGGCGTCGTCGGCGAGCACGCCGAGGTCGATCAGCGGTGCCCCGTCCGGGGCCTGCGGCGGCACGTACGCCGGACCGGGCGGGTGGGGATCGTGGGTCCGTTCGTCGGTCAGCTCCAGGAAGACGCTCTCCAGGTCCGGCCGCAGCGGAGCCAGCTCGCTGACCCACAGGCCCCGCTCGCCGAGCAGCCGGCTGATCTCCCCCGCGTCCGGCACCCCGCCGACGACCAGGTGGTCGGCGTGCTCGTCCACCGGCAGGCCGGCCTCGCGCAGCAGCTCCGCCGCCCGCGTCGGCTCGGGCACCCGCACCCGCCACTCGTGCTGGTCGTGACCGGCCAGCACGTCGTGCACCGCGCCGGCGGCGACCCGCCGGCCCTTGGAGACGATCGTCACGTGGTCGCAGATCAGTTGGATCTCGCCGAGGATGTGGCTGGACAGCAGCACCGTCACCCCGGCGGCGGCCAACTCCCGCATCAGGTCCCGCATCTCCCGGATGCCCGCCGGGTCCAGCCCGTTGGCCGGCTCGTCCAGGATCAGCAGCTCCGGCTCCTTGAGCAGGGCCGACGCCACCGCGAGCCGCTGGCGCATGCCCAGCGAGTAGCCCTTGACCTCGTCGTGGCCCCGGCCGTGCAGCCCCACCCGCTCCAACACCTCGTCGACCCGTCGGGTCGGCACCCCACCGGCCAGGGCGAGCAGCCGCAGCGTGCGGTGCCCGGTGAAGTTGCCGAAGAACTGCGGCGTCTCCACGATCGCCCCGACCCGCCCGGCCACCGCGCCCTGCCGGCGGGGCAGCTCCTCGCCGAAGAGCCGCATCCGGCCCGCGTCGGCGCGGACCAGCCCCAGCAGGGCGCGCAGCGTGGTGGTCTTGCCCGAGCCGTTCGGCCCCAGGAAGCCGTGCACCTCACCGCGGCCGACGAGCAGGTCGAAGCCGTCGACGGCGACCTGCCGGCTGCGGGACGGGCCGTGGAACGTCTTGCGCAGCCCCTCGATCTCGATGACGGCGCTCACTCGGCATGCCTCCGACGGCGGTACGGCATCTGGTTCCTCCCCGGTGCGGTGACCAACGCCACGGCGCATCACCCTAGGTCGTGGACGCCGCCCGTGGGGGGCGGCACGGCGGTGCGTGGTTGGATGTTCGGGTGACTGGTGACCTGACCCCCGGTGCCGCCCCCGCCCCCGCCTCCGTGGACGCGGACCTGGTGGTCGACCTGGACGCCGTGGGCGTACGCCGGTCGGGCACCGCGCTGCTGCACGACGTGACCTGGCGGGTCGAGCTGGACGAGCGCTGGGTCGTGCTGGGCCCCAACGGGGCCGGGAAGACGACGCTGTTGAGCCTGGCGGCCGGCCGGCTGCACCCGACCACCGGCACGGCGCACGTGCTCGGCGAGCGGATCGGCCGGACCGACGTCAACGAGCTGCGCACGCGCATCGGCCTCTCCACGGCCGCCCTCGCCGAGCGGGTGCCCGCCGAGGAACGAGTGCTCGACGTGGTGGTCACCGCCGCCTGGGCGGTGGTGGGCCGCTGGCGGGAGAGCTACGACCGCACCGACACCGCGCGCGCCCACGCCCTGCTCGGCCAGTTCGGCATCGGCCACCTCGCCGACCGGGCGTACGGCACCCTGTCGGAGGGGGAACGCAAGCGGGTGCAGATCGCCCGCGCGCTGATGACCGACCCGGAGCTGCTGCTGCTCGACGAGCCGGCCGCCGGGCTCGACCTGGGCGGGCGCGAGGACCTGGTGGCCCGGCTGGCCGAGCTGGCGTACGACCCGGACGCCCCGGCCCTGGTCCTGGTCACCCACCACGTCGAGGAGATCCCGCCGGGCTTCACCCACGCCCTGCTGCTGCGCGAGGGCGGCGTGGTCGCCGAAGGGCTGCTCACCGACACCCTGACCGCCGAGAACCTCTCCAAGACCTTCGGCCTGCCGCTGACCGTCGACCGGGTCGGCGACCGCTGGGCGGCCCGCGCCGCCTGAGCGCACCGACTCTGTCGGCGCGGGGCCCTACACTCCGGCGGGACGTCGACTCATCGAGGAGGCCGTGGTGCAGCAGACCCGGGTGGTCGTGGTGGGCAGCGCCAACATGGACCTGGTCGCCACCGCGCCGGCCCTGCCCCGCCCCGGCGAGACGCTGCTCGGCGACGACTTCGTCATGGTCCCCGGCGGCAAGGGGGCGAACCAGGCCATCGCCGCCGCGCGGGCCGGCGGCTCCGTCGCCTTCCTCGGCGCGATCGGCTCCGACGCGTTCGGGGTCACCCTGCGGGCCCGGATCACCGCGGCCGGCGTCGACACCGGCCAGCTCCGGGTGGTGTACGGGACCTCCGGCGTCGCCCTGGTGATGGTCAGCGCCGACGGTGAGAACGCGATCCTGGTGACCCCCGGCGCGAACGGCGCGTTCACCGGGCTGACCGAGGGCGAGCTGGGTGCCGTGCGCGCGGCGGACGTCCTCCTCGCCCAGCTGGAGATCCCGCTGCCCACGGTGACCGAGGCGGTGCTGGCGGCCCGCGCCGCCGGCACCCGGGTGGTCCTCAACGCGGCACCGGCCCGCCCGCTGCCGGCGGAGCTGCTCGCCGCCGTGGACCTGCTGGTGGTCAACGAGAACGAGGCCCAGGCGCTCACCGGGCGCGGCCGGGACGACCCGGGGGCGCTGCTCGCGCTCGTGCCCCGCGCGGTGCTGACCATCGGCGGCGAGGGTGCCTGGTACGTCGAGCGGGGCACCGAGGCGGTACACGTGCCGGCGGTGCGGGTGGACGTGGTCGACTCGACGGCGGCCGGCGACGCGTTCACCGCGGCGCTGGCGGTGGCCTGGGGCGAGGGGCGGGACCTGTTGGCGGCGGTGCGCTGGGCGGCGGCGGCCGGCGCGGCCTGCGTACGCCGGCTCGGCGCGTCCGTGGCGCTGCCCCAGCGGGCCGAGATCGACGAGCTGCACGCCCGCCCGGCCTGACCGCGCCCCGGTCGGTCGGGTCAGGGGGTGGGGTCCTCGTTCAGCTTCTCGCCCCGGCGGCGGAGCATGCCCAGGCCAGGGATGCCGGCGACGGCGAGCTTCAGGTCCCGGGTGACGTCGAGGAGGGCGTGCAGGTCCGGGCCGACCCGGTCCAGGGTCGCCAGGATCGGCAGGACGTCGGCGGTCAGGTGCTCCTTGAGCTTGGGCAGCTCGTCGATGAGCCGGATCGCCGCGGTCACCTCCTCGTGGCTGAGCTGCTCGACGAAGCGGGCCGCCATCGGCGCGCCGCGCCGCAGCGCCGGCTCGTACGCGGCCAACAGCTCGGCGGCGGTGCCGGCGGCCTCCCCGGCGGCGGCGGCCGTCCCGGCGACCCGGCCGGCCACCACCTGCGCCTCGCCGACGACCACGGCCGCCGTGGCGGCGATCTCGGTGGCGTTCTCGATGGCGGTCGTCGCGGCGGCGCTGATGACGGCGACCTCCCGCACGGCGGCCTCTGCGTCGTCGAGCACCCGGTCGGTGCGCTCCAGCGTCCCCTCGATCCGGTCCACCACCGCGTTGATCCGGCTCAGCAGCGCCTCCACGCCGTCGAGCAGCGCGAACGCGCGCGTCGGCACGGCCGCGACGGAGGCGGCCGAGCCGAGCGCCTGGTCGAGGGCGGAGCGGGTGAGGCCGACGACGGCGGCCGGCCGGGGAAGGGAAATCGCCATGCCCACCAGTGTGCGTCGGGCCGGCAACAAACGTGGAGCGGGCCGCCGCAGGTCAGCGCTGTTCCCCCTGCTGCTCGACGGCGCGCTGCACGGCGCGGTAGATCTGCCCGAACCGCAGCGCGTCCGGGGTGCGCAGGAGCATCACCTCCCGACCGTGGTGCTGCACCCACAGCTCGTGCACCTTGTTGCCCCGCTCGTACGACCGGTCCAGCCAGCCGAGCGCCAGCTCCAGCAACGGGAACATGGCCAGCGCGCCGACGGCGCAGGCGGCCAGGATGATCAGGGCCAGGGTCCAGTTGCCCCGGTCCTGCGCCGAATAGGCGAGGGACACCACGCAGACCAGCGCCACCAGCGGGGGCAGCGACAGCAGCAGGACCAGCACGCCCCGGCCGACGACCCGGCCCCGGACGGCGAGGGTCGTCCGCCCGCGCGCGTGATAGACGTACGTCACGTCGGGGATCTCGATGAGGTGGCCGCCCACCTGGATCGACTCGGAGGTCACCTGCACCGCGTCGTCCCGGTAATAGAGGGTCATCACTAAGGTTAACCGTCACGGGCCGGGCGCGCCCAGCCGGTTGCGAGCCCATCCACAGCAAGCCCGACGGGCGGTAGGGGACACCTCCTCCGCGTCCTTTGGAGCTGAGTCGTTCACGACATCACCCGCAGCCGCCACGAGTCCGACCGATCCCTCCACAACCGGGATCGGCTGGTTTGCGGCCGCCTCGCTGCGGGGCAGCCCGCGCCGATTCGTTCGCGACATCAGCTCCATAGGGCCCGTCAGAGAGGTCCCCGCCCGGTGCCGGGCAGCGGCACCGGCACCGGGCCCGGCCGCCTAGCTTGGAATGCCATGAGGAAACAGTTGCGTGACGGCGGGCCGGAGCGGCACGGCGGGCCGGAGCAGCACGGCGGGCCGGAGCGGCACGGCGTGCCGGGGCAGGATGCCGAGGTGGGGCGCAACGTCGAGGTGGTTCGGCGGTACCTGCGGACGTTCGTCACGAAGGACCTGGCCGAGCTGCGTCAGGTGGTCGCCGAGGACGTCGAGATCTACGGCTCCGGCACCGCCGTGCGCGGCCGGCGGTACGTGGAACAGGCGGTCGCCGCGCCGGGGCTGACCGTGCTCGACCAGGAGATCGTGGAGCTCTTCGCGGCCGGGGACCGGGTGGTCGTCGCGCTCGTGCAGACGTACCGCCGGGATGCCACCGGCGTGACCGCCACGCAGAGCGCCTGCAAGATGTACCGGCTGGCCGACGGCCGGATCGTGCAGTTCTGGGGCGAGCAGGACCTCTACGGTCTCCTGCGCGGCCTGGCGATGCTCCCCGACGCGCCGATCGCGTTCTGAGGCCCTTGGCGCGGGTCGGGTGCCGGGCCGGCGGCGGGGCCGGTGGCCTGGCCGGCCTCCACCGCCCGCTGCACGGCCCGGTAGATCTGCCCGAAGCGCAGCGCGTCGCGGGTGCTCAGCAGCCGTACCGGCTGCCCACGCCAGCGGGCCCAGAGCTCGAGCTGCCGGCTGCCCCGGGTGTACGAGCGGTCCAGGTATTCGAAGAGGAAGTCGGCGACCGGGCCGACGGCGAGCCCGACCAGCACCGACGCGCCCACGATGGCGATCGTGACGGTGACCGAGCGGTGCAGCCACAGCGCCAGGGCCACCCCCAGTGCGGCGGCGACGAGCGGGCCGGCCAGTGCTACGCCGAGCGCGCCCCGGCCGGCGAGCACCCGCCAGGACCGGCCGCCCCGCAGGTGCCAGACCAGGCTGATCTCGGCCAGCGGGTAGACCCGGTCGTCGATCCGGACGGCGGTGCCGGTCACCCGCACCGATTTGTCCTCGTAGTACGTCGTCATGGGCGGCTCCGGGTAGCAGGGCGATCACCGGACTGTCTACCCCAACGATCCGGGTCGTAAGGTTGGCACGCGACTTCGACGAGGAAGTGAGGGCAGCGTGAGCGAGTTCGTGCGGCTGGAGACCAGGGACGGCATCGGCACCATCCGGCTGGAGCGGCCGCCGATGAACGCGCTGAACAAGCAGGTCCAGGAGGAGTTGCGGGCCGCCGCGGTGGCGGCCGCCGACGACCCCGAGGTGCGCGCCGTCGTCGTCTACGGCGGCGAGAAGGTCTTCGCCGCAGGCGCGGACATCAAGGAGATGGCCGACATGTCCTACGCGGACATGGCCGGCCGGGCGGCGAACCTCTCCAGCGCGCTCGGCGCGTTCGCCCGGATCCCCAAGCCGGTGGTCGCGGCGATCACCGGGTACGCCCTCGGCGGCGGCTGCGAGCTGGCGCTGGCCTGCGACTGGCGGGTGGTGGCCGAGGACGCCAAGCTCGGGCAGCCCGAGATCAAGCTGGGTGTCATCCCCGGCGCGGGCGGCACCCAGCGACTGGCTCGGCTGGTCGGCCCGGCCCGCGCCAAGGATCTGATCATGTCGGGTCGGATGGTGGACGCCCAGGAGGCGCTGCGGATCGGCCTGGCCGACCGGGTGGTCCCGGCCGCCGACGTGTACGCCGCCGCCGTCGAGCTGGTCACCCCGTACCTGCGGGGCCCGGCGCAGGCGCTGCGGGCGGCGAAGCTGGCGGTCGACGGCGGCCTGGAGATGGACCTGGCCTCCGGCCTGGCCTGGGAGTCTCAGCTCTTCGCGGCGCTCTTCGCCACCGACGACCGGCGCGAGGGCATGGCCGCCTTCGTCGAGAAGCGCAAGCCGGACTTCACCGGCCGGTAGGCCCGAGGACCCGGCCGGTAGGCCCGAGGACCACCCGGTGGCGTCGGGGGCGGTTCACATCGGGCCTACCGGCCAGTAGCGTGTGACGTCGATCGTGGACGAGGGAGCGGAGCGGCGATGACGGAACGGGTCGAGGGTCACGGCGGGCAGTTGGCGCTGGCGGCGCTGCGCGCGCACGGCGTGCGGGAGATGTTCACGCTCTCCGGCGGGCACGTCTTTCCGCTCTACGACGCCGCCCACGGCGCCGGCTTCCCGCTCTACGACGTGCGGCACGAGCAGTCGGCGGTCTTCGCGGCCGAGGCGGTGGCCAAGCTCAACCGCCGCCCCGGTCTCGCCGTGCTCACCGCCGGCCCCGGCGTCACCAACGGCATCTCCGGGCTGACCAGCGCCTTCTTCAACGCCTCACCGGTGCTGGTGCTCGGGGGGCGGGCCCCGCAGTTCCGCTGGGGCTCGGGCAGCCTGCAGGAGATGGACCACCTCCCGCTGGTGGCCCCGGTCACCAAGCACGCCGAGACGGTCTTCAGCGCCGACGACATCCCGCGCGCCGTCGACGCCGCGCTGCGCACCGCGCTGACCCCGCACCGGGGCCCGGTCTTCCTGGACCTGCCGCTGGAGGCGGTCTTCTCCGTCGGCGACGCCGAGCTGCCCGAGGCGACCCCGCCCGCCCCGATCGAGGCCGACCCGGCGGAGGTGGCGCGGGCCGCCGCGCTGATCGCCGCCGCCGCCCGCCCGGTGATCATCGCCGGCTCCGACGTGTACGCCGGGGACGCCGTCGACGCCCTGCGGGCCGCCGCCGAGGCGCTGTCGGTGCCCGTGTTCACCAACGGGATGGGCCGGGGGTCGTTGCCGCCGAGCCACCCGCTGGCCTTCGCCAAGGCTCGCCGGGTCGCCCTGGGCGGCGCCGACGTGGTCGTGGTGGTCGGCACCCCGCTGGACTTCCGGCTCTCCTTCGGCGACTTCGGCGACGCGCAGGTCGTGCACGTGGTGGACGCCCCCAGCCAGCGCGCCACCCACGTGCAGCCGGCCGTCAGCCCCGCCGGTGACCTGCGGTTGATCCTCACCGCGTTCGCCGAGCACTCCGGCGACCGGGCCGACCACGCCGACTGGATCGCCGAGCTGCGCCTCGCCGAGGACGCCGCGAAGGCCCGCGACGCCGAGGCGATGGCCGCCGAGACCGACCCGATCCGCCCGGCCCGGGTCTACGGCGAGCTGCGTCGGGTCCTCGCCCCGGACGCCATCACCATCGGCGACGGCGGCGACTTCGTCTCGTACGCGGGGAAGTACCTGGAGCCCGCGCAGCCCGGCACCTGGCTCGACCCCGGCCCGTACGGCTGCCTCGGCACCGGCATGGGCTACGCGATGGGGGCCCGGGTCAGCCACCCCGACCGGCAGGTCTGCGTGCTGATGGGCGACGGCGCGGCCGGCTTCTCGCTGATGGACGTGGAGTCCCTGGTCCGGCAGCGGCTCCCCGTGGTGATCGTGGTCGGCAACAACGGCATCTGGGGGCTGGAGAAGCACCCGATGCGCGCCATGTACGGCTACGACGTGGCCGCCGACCTGCAGCCGGGCCTGCGCTACGACCGGGTGGTCGAGGCGCTCGGCGGCGCGGGGGAGACGGTGGAGAAGGCCGCCGACCTGGCCCCGGCCCTGGAGCGGGCCTTCGCCTCCGGCGTGCCGTACCTGGTCAACGTGCTGACCGACCCGGCCGACGCGTACCCCCGGTCGTCGAATCTGGCCTGAGCCGCCCGACGCCGCGCGTTCAGAGCTCCGGGCGGTCCCGGTCGTCCGGAGCTCGGCCCGGCTCGGTCTCGCGCCGCCGCCGCTCCTCCTCCCGGCGCAGGCGGTCCCGCTGCTCGGCGCGGGAGCGCTCGTCGAGCGCGGAGAGGAAGTCGGGGTCGTCGTCCGGGGCGACCGGCCGGCGGCGCTCGGTGCGACCGATCCCCGTCGGCCGGGTGCCGACCCGGCCGCGCGCCCCGGGCTCCCGGCCGGCGACGAACCAGGCGATCGAGCCGACCAGCGGGAAGAACAGGATGATCAGCACCCAGGCGATCCGGGGCAGCGCCCGGATCTGCCCCTCCTCGGCGGAGAGGCAGCTGATCAGCGCGCAGACGGCGAGCACGAACTGGGCCAGGAAGAGCACCCCGTAGAGGCGAACCATGCCGGCCATCATGGCGCACCGGGACGCGTCGGCGCAGCGGTGCGCGTCGAACCGGTGCCTAACCGCCCCCGGCTGAGGCCATTTATCCGTTTTGCCGGTTGCCTAGGCTGAGGCAATGACCGATCTTGACGCGCGTCGCCTGCGCGACGCCTACGACGCCCAGATCCGCCCGGAGATCCCCGACCCGCTGCCGGCGGGGGTGACCGTCGACTCCGACGGCCCGCTGACCCGGGTGCTCGGCCTGGACCAGCGCGGCTTCATCACGTACCGGACGCTGGACGGGCTGGCCGGCCCCGCCCTGGACGCCCTGATCGCCCGGCAGGTCGAGTTCTTCCGCGCCCGGGGCGAGGGGGCCGAGTGGAAGCTCAACGGGCACGACGAGCCGGCCGACCTGGGCGACCGGCTGCGCGCCGCCGGCTTCGTGCCGGAGGAGCAGGAGACCGTCGTGGTCGGCCCGGTCGCGGCCCTGGCCGCCGCCGTCCCGGTGCTCCCCGAGGGGGTACGCCTGCGCGAGGTCACCGCCATGGCGGACCTGGAGCGGGTCGCCGCCATGGAGGAGGCGGTCTGGAACAGCGACCGCAGCCACCTGGTGACCGGGCTGGCCCGGGAGATCGAGGCCGACCCGCAGTCGATCACCGTCGTGGTGGCCGAGGCGGGCGACGAGGCGATCAGCGCCGGCTGGGTGCGCTACCAGCGCGGCACCGGCTTCGCCACGCTGTGGGGCGGTTCGACGCTGCCGCAGTGGCGGCGCAGGGGCGTCTACCGGGCCCTGGTGGCGTACCGGGCGCGGCTGGCCGAGCAGCGCGGCAAGGCCCTGGTGCAGGTGGACTGCTCGCCGGAGAGCCGGCCGATCCTGGAGCGACTCGGGCTCGTCGCGGTCACCACCACCACCCCGTACGTCTACACTCCGTGATCATGGAATCACTGACGGCGGACGAGCGGCTCACCCTGCGGACCGGGGCCTTCGGCGCCGTGTTCCTGGTCTCCAACGCGGTGCCCGGGGTGCTGGCCATGGTGCGGGAGAGCATCGCCGCCTCCGGGGCGCTGGTCGAGGCCGGCGGGGTGGTGCGGGAGGCGCTCACCTCCGGCCCGCTGCCGCACCTGCCGCAGAGTCCGGCGGCGCAGATCGAGGCGATCGTGCTGCCGGCGCTGCGCCGGGCGATGGAGATCCTGCGGGCCAAGGCGCCGGGGGAGGTCGAGGCGTACCGCTCGGTGGTGCTGGTCGCGGCCGACCGGGTGGCGCAGGCCGACGGGGGCGTCGCGCCGGCCGAGGCGGCGGTGATCGACCGGATCAGGCGGACGCTGGCCGAGGCGAGCTGACCGGCGGCGCAGGGCCGACCGCTCGGCGTGACCCGCCGGGGTGATCTGTGTCACCGTCGGGCCCTCGGGAGCGAATACTACTTGTGGGTAACATTGCCGGTGGGCAAGCAGAAACAGCGGCCGGCGGTTGACCACGCGTCGACGACGCGCGAGGCTGCGCCCGAGACCGGCGAGCAATCGCCACACCAACAGGAGGGTCGTCGAATCGCGATGAACATCGTCGTACTCGTCAAGCAGGTGCCCGATTCGGGCGCGGACCGCAGCCTGCGCCCCGACGACAACACCGTCGACCGCGGTTCGGCGAACAACGTCATCAACGAGATGGACGAGTACGCCATCGAGGAGGCGTTGAAGGTCAAGGAGGCGCACGGCGGCGAGGTCACCATCCTGACCATGGGTCCGGACCGGGCGACCGAGTCGATCCGCAAGGCGCTCTCCATGGGGCCTGACAAGGCCGTCCACGTCGTCGACGATGCGCTGCACGGCTCCTGCGCCGTGGCCACCTCGAAGGTCCTCGCCGCCGCCCTGGGTCAGCTCAACGCCGACCTGGTGATCTGCGGGGCCGAGTCGACCGACGGCCGGGTCCAGGTCATCCCGCACATGATCGCCGAGCGCCTCGGCGTCGCCGCCCTGACCGGCGCGCGCAAGCTCACCGTCGACGGGGCCACGCTGACCGTCGAGCGGCAGACCGAGGAGGGCTACGAGGTGGTCACCGCCTCCACCCCGGCCGTGGTCTCCGTCTGGGACACCATCAACGAGCCGCGCTACCCGTCGTTCAAGGGCATCAT
This sequence comes from Micromonospora sp. DT233, assembly GCF_049841815.1. Taxonomy (NCBI): domain Bacteria; kingdom Bacillati; phylum Actinomycetota; class Actinomycetes; order Micromonosporales; family Micromonosporaceae; genus Micromonospora; species Micromonospora sp. DT233. The sequence continues at coordinate 253,379 of NZ_JBNCLB010000003.1, forward strand.
GGCCGCCAAGAAGAAGCCGGTGCAGACCCTCACCCTGGCCGACCTCGGCGTCGCACCGGCCGAGGTGGGCTTCGACGGCGCGACCAGCGCCGTGCTGGAGCACAGCAAGCGTCCGCCGCGCTCCGGCGGCGCGAAGGTCACCGACGAGGGCTCCGGCGGCGTGCAGCTGGTCGAGTTCCTCGCCACCGAGAAGTTCGTGTGAGGGGTCTGGACATGTCTGAGGTTCTCGTCGTCGTCGAAGCCACCCGCGAGTTCGGCGTCAAGAAGGTCACCCTGGAGATGCTCACCCTCGCCCGCGAGCTGGGCACGCCCAGCGCGGTCGTGCTCGGTGGCCCCGGCGCCGCCGAGGCGCTGAGCGCCAAGCTGGGCGAGTACGGCGCGGAGAAGATCTACGCCGCCGAGAGCGAGGAGATCGACGGCTACCTGGTGGCACCGAAGGCCACCGTGCTGGCCGAGCTGGTCAAGCGGGTCCAGCCCGCCGCCGTGCTGCTGGCCTCCGCCCAGGAGGGCAAGGAGATCGCCGCCCGGCTCGCCGTCAAGCTGGACAACGGCATCCTGACCGATGTGGTGGGCCTCGCCGCCGACGGCACCGCCACCCAGGTCGCCTTCGCCGGTTCGGCGATCGTGAAGTCCAAGGTCACCCGTGGCCTGCCGCTGGTCACCGTCCGGCCGAACTCGGTTCCTCCGGTCCCGGCCGCCGCCACGCCCGCCGTCGAGCAGCTCACCGTGTCGGTCACCGACGCCGACAAGCTCGCCAAGGTCGTCGACCGGGTGGCCGAGCAGAAGGGCTCCCGCCCCGAGCTGACCGAGGCCGGCGTGGTCGTCTCCGGCGGTCGCGGCGTCGGCAACGCCGACAACTTCAAGCTGGTCGAGGAGCTGGCCGACCTGCTCGGCGGCGCGGTCGGCGCGTCCCGCGCGGCCGTCGACTCCGGCTTCTACCCGCACCAGTTCCAGGTGGGCCAGACCGGCAAGACGGTCTCCCCGCAGCTCTACGTCGCGCTGGGCATCTCCGGCGCGATCCAGCACCGGGCCGGCATGCAGACCTCGAAGACCATCGTCGCCGTGAACAAGGACGGCGAGGCCCCGATCTTCGAGCTGGCCGACTTCGGCGTGGTCGGCGACCTGTTCAAGATCGTCCCCCAGGCCGCCGAGGAGATCCGCAAGCGCAAGTGAACGCACGCCCCGCCACCGGCGGGCAACGAGGCAGGGGCCACCCGGGTTCGGATGGCCCCTGCCTCGCGTCACGGAAGGGAGCTGATCGGCGGGCCGGGGAGCTGATCCGGCCCGCCGATCAGCCCGTCAGTGCGCCCCTCAGCAGGCTGTCGCCGGAGTGGGCGGGCTTGTTGTCGTAGCGCTCGGCGGAGACGTCCACCACCGAGTAGGTCCGCACATCGACGTTCGGCGGCAACGGTAGCAGCGCGTCGCCCGTGCCGGAGCTGAGCACCCCGACCGAGAACATCCGCATGGTCGACGGATCGATCAGCCAGACCTCGTAGTACCCCGGAACCGTCGGGAGATTCGCCACGTGCAGATGAAGTTGGCCGTCGGCGAACACCCGGGCGTTCCCGTTGGCGTCGCGCGGCGTGCTGCCGTACGCCGACAGTTGCCCGCCGGCCAGCACCGCGCGCTGCGGCGGCCGGGGGGCGTCGGCGGCGTCGGGTAGGACGGCGAGCGTCCCGACCACCCCGACGACGGCGGCGGCCAACGCGGTCGCCACGGTGCCCGCCCAACGGGGCAGCCGACGTCGCGCCCGCCGGCCCCTCGCCCCGCCGACCGCCGCCCCGCCGACCGCCGCCCCGCCGACCGCAGCCCCGCCGACCGTCGCCCCGCCACGGATGGTGGGCGGCCCGGCGGTGGTGGGCGTGTCGGTGCCGGTGGGCGTGTCGGTGCCGGTGGGCGTGCCGGGGCTGTCGCTCGGCCCCGCGACGCCGCCCGCCGCGGCGGTCTTCGCGCCCCTCGGCATCGGCACGGCCCGGCGCTCGCCGGGCGACGGCAGGTCGTCGGTGCCGGCCTGCGCCGCGCCGGGGGACGACGGGGCACCGTCGGCGGCGCTGAGCTGCGCGAGGATGCCCTGCCAGACGTGCGCGGGCGGGTCGGGCAGGTCGCTCAGGCCCCGGGTCTCGGCGCCGAGGCCGGCGACGTGCCGGAGGGCGGCCAGTTCGCCCCGGCAGTGCGCGCAGGTGCCGAGGTGGCGGCCCTCGTCGCTGTCCGCCTCGCTCTCACCGAGCGCCAGATAGACCAGCCGGTCGTGCTCCAGGTGCGGCACCGTCCACCTCCCATCTGCGTTTCAGGCTCGCCATCCCACGGCGGATGTGGCTCTTCACCGTGCCCAGCGGCACCCCGGTCGCCGTGGCGATCTGCTGGTGGGTCAGGTCGTCGTAGAACGCCAGCTCCAACATGCGGCGCTGGTCGTCGGGGAGCCGGGCCAGCTCGTCGGCGAGCACCAGGCGGTCGACCACCGTCTCCGGGTCCGGGCCGGTCGCCGCCGGCTCGGGTAGCCGCCGGACCGTCTCCACGACCCGGCTCTCCCGGGCGGCGGCGCGCAGCCGGTCGACCACCTTGCGCCGGCCGATGCCGAGCAGCCAGCCGATCAGCGAGCCCTTGGCCGGGTCGAAGGTGTCCCGCCCCAGCCAGGCCGCGACGAAGGTCGCCTGGGTCACGTCCTCCGCGTCGCTGCGGTTGGCCAGGGTGCTGGTGGCCAGGTGCAGGACCGCCCGGCCGTACCGGTCGTAGGCCTGCCGCAGCGCGGCCTCGTCGCCGGCGCGGAACCGCTCGGCGAGGTCGTCGGGGGGTGGCGGATCGGGTTTCTGCTGCACCGCTGTCACCGGGCGGTTCGCCTTCCGTGGGACATGCCCGACTGTAGCCCGCACAGTCCTCGCCCCACTCTCGCGGTCGGTATGCGCCTGCACTCTTCTCATCTGCTCTTCGTCCGCGGCCCTCGCCCCGGATGCGGTCGGCGCGCAGAAAAGAAATCTTTCGGCGATCGCATCCGGGGGTGCGCCGGCCGGCGTAACCCGTTCTGCACGACAGACCTGACGAACCAGCACGAACCACCAGGAGGAAGACATGCAGTTTCCGAACTTGGGTCGGGTCGCCGCGGGGGGCGCGGTCGCCGCGTTGACGTTCGCCGGCGTGGCCGCCGCCACCGCGACGCCGGCCTTCGCCGCCACCGCCAAGGTGTCGGTGGTCCACGGGATCCCGGACACCCCCGTCGACGTCTACGTCGACGGCAAGAAGACGCTGGACAACTTCGCCCCGGGCGACGTGGCGGGCCCGCTGAGCCTGGAGGAGGGCGCGTACGACATCGCCCTGACCAAGCCGGGCGAGGCGATCGACAAGGCGATCCTGACCGTCGACGACGCCGAGGTCCCGGGCGGGGCGAACATCAGCCTCGCCGCCCACCTCGACGCCGCCGGCAAGCCGAAGATCACCCCGTTCGTCAACGACACCGCCAAGCTCGCCGCCGGCAAGGCCCGGCTGATCGTCCGGCACACCGCCGCGGCCCCGGCGGTGGACGTCCGGGCCGGTGGCAAGCCGGTCTTCGAGGGCCTGACCAACCCCGAGGAGGCCAAGGCGGACGTCGACGCCGGCACGGTCAAGGCCGACGTGGTGCTCGCCGGCACCGACACCGTGGCGATCGGCCCGGCCGACCTGAACCTCAAGGAGGGCACCGCCACCATCGTCTACGCGACCGGCTCCGCCGAGGCCAAGAACCTGGACCTGGTGGCGCAGACGATCACCGGCCTGCACTCCGCCCCGGGCGGCGTGCCCAGCGGCACCGGCGGCCAGGCCGGCACCGGCGTGCAGACCTGGTGGTACGCGCTGGCCGGCGCCGGCGTACTGCTGCTGGTCGGCGGCGGCGCGCGGGTGGCCACCGCCCGGACGGCCACCGCCCGGGGCGGTCGCCGGTGACGGTGCGTCACCGCGGCGCGTTGGCGGCCATGGCCGCCGGCGTCGCCGCGCTCACCGTCGCGGGCCTCGTGGCCTGCGGCTCGGGTCCCGCCGAGGACGTCGGGGCGCGGGACGCGGCGGCCCTGGCCACCGCGCCGTCGTCACCCACCGGCGGCACACCGGCCTCCGTGCCGGTCGCGCCGGGCGAGCTGCCGGCCGGCGAGCAGACCCTCCCCCCGGTACGGCTGCGCATCCCCGCCATCGACGTCAGCGTCGTGGTCGATCCCGTCGGGATCAACCAGCGCACCGACGAGTTCGAGGTGCCGCCCAGCGTCGACCGGGTCGGCTGGTACCGGTACGGCCCCGGGCTGGCCACCGCCGCCGGTTCGGTGGTGATCGCCGGCCACGTGGACAGCGCCGAGCAGGGCAAGGGGGCGTTCTACCGGCTCCGCGAGCTGGACCGGGGCGACACCCTCACCGCCGCCGGCAGCGACGGGCGGCCGCGCGAGTACCGGGTCGTGGCCCGCGAGGAGTACGCCAAGACGAAGATCCCGTTGCAGCGGTACTTCGCCCGCGACGGCAAGCCGAGGCTGACCCTGATCACCTGCGGCGGCCCGTTCGACGCCCGGACCCGGCACTACCGCGACAACATCGTCGTCACCGCCGTACCGGCGTAGGGGACCGGCCGTTGTCCCCGCCCACCACGCGCCCGCGCCCCGACGGCCACCCGCCGCCGGGGCGCGGGTGCCCTCCGGCCTTCGGCCTGCGCAGGCCCGGTCAGTAGGCTGATCGGCGATGGCATACCTGGATCACGCCGCGACGACTCCGATGCTCGACGAGGCACTGGAGGCGTACCTCGCGACCGCCCGTGAGGTCGGCAACGCGTCGTCACTGCACGCGGCGGGCCGGCGGGCCCGGCGGCGGGTGGAGGAGTCCCGCGAACGGGTGGCCGCCGCGCTGGGCGCCCGCCCGTCCGAGGTGATCTTCACCGGCGGCGGCACGGAGAGCGACAACCTCGCCGTCAAGGGGATCTTCTGGGCCCGCCGGTCGGCGTCGGCGCTTCGGCGGCGGGTGGTCTCCGGCGCCGTCGAGCACCACGCCGTGCTCGACGCGGTCGACTGGCTGGCCGACCACGAGGACGCCGAGGTGGGCTGGCTGCCGGTGGACGCCGTGGGCCGACTCGCCCCGGAGGCGCTGCGCGCCGAGCTGGCCGCGCACGGCGACCGGGTCGCCGTGGTCACCGCCATGTGGGCCAACAACGAGGTGGGCACCCTCCAGCCGATCGCCGAGCTGGCCGCCGTCGCCGCCGAGCACGGCGTGCCGCTGCACACCGACGCGGTCCAGGCCGTCGGTCAGGTGCCGGTCGACTTCGCCGCCGCCGGCGTCTCCGCGCTGACCGTCACCGGCCACAAGCTCGGCGGCCCGACGGGGGTCGGGGCGCTGCTGCTGGCCCGCGACGTCGCGGCCACGCCGCTGCTGCACGGCGGGGGCCAGGAGCGCGACGTGCGCTCCGGCACGCTGGACACCGCCGGCATCGTCGCCTTCGCGATCGCGGTGGAGCGGGCCGTGAAGGGCCAGCGGGAGTACGCGGCCCGGGTGGCCGCGCTCCGCGACGACCTGGTGGAGCGGGTCCGCCACGCCGTCCCCGAGGTGGTCTTCAACGGCGACCCCGTCGAGCGGCTGCCGGGCAACGCGCACTTCTCCTTCCCCGGCTGCGAGGGCGACGCCCTGCTGCTGCTGCTCGACGCCCAGGGCATCGCCTGCTCGACGGGTTCGGCCTGCTCCGCCGGGGTGGCCCAGCCCTCACACGTGCTGATCGCGATGGGCGCCGACGACGACCGGGCCCGCTCCTCGCTGCGCTTCACCCTCGGCCACACCAGCACCCAGGCCGAGATCGACGCCGTGGTGGCCGCCCTGCCGACCGCCGTCGACCGGGCCCGCCGGGCCGCCGCCCTGCGCACCCCGCGTTGACCGCACCCCCGGGTAGGCTCGTGGTCGGGGAAGGGAGCGTGACGGGGTGAGGGTTCTGGCGGCCATGTCGGGCGGGGTGGACTCCGCCGTGGCGGCGGCGCGGGCCGTGGAGGCCGGGCACGACGTCACCGGCGTGCACCTGGCGCTGGCCCGCAATCCGCAGACCTACCGCACCGGGGCGCGGGGGTGCTGCACCCTGGAGGACGCCCGCGACGCCCGGCGGGCCGCCGACGTGCTCGGCATCCCGTTCTACGTCTGGGACATGGCCGACCGCTTCCACGCCGACGTGGTCGACGACTTCGTCGCCGAGTACGCGGCCGGCCGCACCCCGAACCCGTGCCTGCGCTGCAACGAGAAGATCAAGTTCGCGGCGGTGCTGGACCGGGCCGTCGCGCTGGGCTTCGACGCCGTGGTCACCGGCCACCACGCCCGGCTCGGCCCGGACGGCCTGCTGCGGCGCAGCGTCGACGCCGCCAAGGACCAGTCGTACGTGCTGGCCGTGCTGACCCGCGCCCAGCTGGACCGGTCGGTCTTCCCGCTCGGCGACTCCACCAAGGCGCAGGTCCGCGCGGAGGCGGCCCGGCGCGGGCTCGCCGTGGCCGACAAGCCGGACTCGCACGACATCTGCTTCATCGCCGACGGCGACACCCGCGGCTTCCTCGCCCGGCAGCTCGGCGAGGCCCCCGGCGAGGTGGTCGACGCGCTCACCGGCGCGGTGGTGGGCAGCCACGCCGGGGCGTACGCGTACACGGTGGGGCAGCGGCGGGGCCTGCACCTGGACCGGCCCGCCCCGGACGGCCGGCCGCGTTACGTGCTCTCCATCACCCCGACGACCAACACCGTCACGGTGGGGCCGGCCGAGGCGCTGGAGGTCTCCACGGTCCGCGCCGAGCGCCCGGTCTGGACCGGCGGCGAGCCGCCGACCGCCCCGATCGAGTGCGAGGTGCAGCTGCGCGCCCACGGTGACGTGGTCGCCGCCACCGTCGAGCTGACCGGCGGCACCCTGCGCGCCGAGCTGCGCCGCCCACTGCGCGGCGTCGCCGCTGGTCAAGCCCTGGTGGCGTACCGGCCGGACCCGGCCGGTGACGTCGTGCTCGGCTCCGCCACCATCGCCGGCTGAACCCCGTATACCCTTCGCCCGTGACACACACTGCGTGGCCCTGGCCCGCCGGCGCGGCGACCGGCATCGGTTCGCTGCCCGGCACCGACGTCGCCGAGGCGCAGCGGATCGTCCTCGGGGAGCTGCCCGCCCTGCCCCACCTGCCCGAGCTGCCCGCGCGCGGGGCGGGGGCGGACCTGATCGGGCGCACCGGCGGCCTGCTCACCGAGCTCCCCGTCGAGCTCTACGCCGGGCAATGGCGGGTGGCCGCCCACCCGGGGCGGGACCTGCGCCGGGCCCGGGACCTGATGGAACGCGACCTCGACCAGCTCGCCGAGCAGGCCGAGGAGTTCGCGGGGACGGTCAAGGTCTCCGCCGCCGGCCCGTACACCCTGGCCGCCTCGCTCGACCTGCCCATCGGCGGGCGGATGCTGCGCGACCCGGGCGCCGTGCGGGACCTGGCCGGATCCCTCGCCGAGGGGCTGCGCGGGCACGTCGCGGCGGTGGCCCGCCGGCTGCCCCGGGCCACGGTGCTGCTCCAGCTCGACGAGCCCTCCCTGCCGACCGTGCTGGCCGGGCGGGTGCCCACCGAGAGCGGCTTCGGCGCGTACCGGCCGGTGCCGCAGGTCGACGCGGCGGCCCTGCTGCGCACGGTGGTCGACGCGGTCGGCGCGCCGGTCGTGGTGCACTGCTGCGCGCCGGACGTGCCGCTGGAGCTGATCCGCTCCACCGGGGCCGTCGCGGTCGCGCTGGACCTGAGCCTGGTGCGCGAGCTCGACCCGCTCGGCGAGGCCATCGACGCCGGGCTCGGGCTGCTGGCCGGCGCCGCGCCCGCCACCGCGCCGCCGGGCGGTCGCGCCCCGACCTCCGCCCAGGTCGCCGACCGGGTACGCCAGCTCTGGGGCCGCCTCGGCTTCCCGGCCCGCCAACTGCCCGAGCAGGTGGTGGTCACCCCGGCCTGCGGCCTCGCCGGTGCCGACCCGCAGTACGTCCGGGCGGTGCTCGCGGCGTGCCGCGACGCGGGGCGGCGACTCGCCGAGGAGTGACGTTTTCCGTCGTACCCGGTGGGCAGAATGGCGCCCATGGTTGGACAACTGCGCACCACGGTCATCGACTGCCCCGACCCCCGGGCCCTCGCGGCGTTCTACGCCGAGCTGCTGGGCCTGCCGCTGATCGAGGAGGAATCCGACGACGAGTGGGTGACCCTCGGCGGCTCGCCGGGGCACCACCCCCGGCTCGCCTTCCAGCGGGCCCCCGACCTGCGCCCGCCGGCCTGGCCCGACCCGGAGCGGCCCCAGCAGCTCCACCTCGACGTCACCGTCGAGGACATCGAGGCCGCCGAGAGGGCGGCGCTGGCCCTGGGGGCGCGGCGGCTGCCCGGCGAGGGGGAGGGCTTCCGGGTCTACGCCGACCCGGTCGGCCACCCGTTCTGTCTCTGCTGGGACTGACCGGGCCCCACGTGGCGGCGGTTGCGGGCGCGGGGCATCATCGCTTGAATGATCGACTCCTCGCTCCGGCGGGCCTCCGGCTCGCTCTTCGGCCTCGCCTACGGTGACGCGCTGGGCCGGCCGACCGAGTTCCTGACCGTCGACGAGATCCACCGCCGCTACGGCCCGTCCGGCCCCCGTGAGCTGGAGGGCGAGCCGGCGATGGTCACCGACGACACCCAGATGGCACTCGCGGTGGCCTGGGCGCTGCACGACGCGCCGACGCCCACGCCGGAGGTGGTCGAGCCGCTGCTGCGGGAGCGCTTCCTGGCCTGGTCGGTCAGCCCGGAGAACAACCGCGCCCCCGGCATGACCTGCCTGCGCGCCTGCGCGGAGCTGGCCCGGGGGCTGCGCTGGCAGGAGGCGACGGTGGCCGGCTCGAAGGGCTGCGGCGCGAACATGCGGGTCACCCCGGTCGGGCTGCTCCCCGTCGACCTGGACACCCTGGCCGGCCTCGCCCAGCTCCAGGCCGGCCTCACCCACGGCCACCCCACCGGGCTGGCCGCCAGCGAGCTGACCGCGTACGCGGTCCGGGTGCTGCGCGACGGCGCGGCCCTGGCCGAGCTGCCGGCGCTGCTCACCGGGCGGGCCCGTGAGCAGCGCCGGGTCTACCGGGCGGAGTGGCTCGGCGACCTGTGGCAGCGTCCGGGGGTGGACTCGCCGCAGGAGTTCATCGCCCGTGGCTGGGACGAGTGCCTCGGCGCGCTCGGCCGGCTCAGCACCGCGCTGGCCCGCCCCGACGACGGCGGCGACCCGTGCCGGCGCACCGGCGAGGGGTGGGTGGCCGAGGAGGCCCTGACCACCGCGCTGCTCTGCGCGCTGTGGCACGCCGACGACCCGGTGGGCGCGCTGGCCCGGGGCGCGACCACCGCCGGGGACTCCGACTCGATCGCGGCCCTGGCCGGCGCGTTCGTCGGCGCGGCCCACGGCATGCCCGCCTGGCCGGCGGAGTGGTCCACCCGAATCGAGTACGCCGACGACCTGCTCACCCTCGCCACCCCGCACGACTGAGCCCGCTGCCGGTGTGCCCTCGCCCGACCGACTTCGTGGGTGGGCGCGGGCGCGACCCCGGGCCGCGCGGGACGACTTCAGGAAGTGGGCAGGTGGGGCAGGGCCGTCAGGTGCCGCCAGAGTTGGGTGGGGCAGGTGCCGGCCTGCTCCCGGAAGGCCGAGGCGGCGACGGGGATCGGTTCGCTGATGTCGAGGTAGCTGTCGTGCTCGGCGTCGGGATCCCAGTCGCGGGTGGGGATGCGGACGTGGTCGTCCCGATCGGACTTGTCCTGGCTGGTGATCTTGAGCACCTCGGCGCTCCGGCCGTCGGCCCAAAGCACCAGGCAGGGGCGGACCTTCGAGCCGCTGCCGTCGGCGTACGGCACGTCGGCCCACCAGATCTCGCCGGGGCGCGGCGTGCCGGCGGTGTCGCGGTCGCCGTCGCGGGGTCGGGGCGGGGCGGCCGTACGGCCGGGTCTGCGGGTGTCGGCGCCCCGTCCGGGCCGGCGCGTGCCGGCGTCGGAACCGCGCGTGCCGGCACCGGTCGAACGCGTGCCGGCGTCCCGGTCGGGGCGGGTGGCGCTGCGGCCGGGGCGCGGCCGGGGGCGGCCGGGGCGGGACCGGTCCGACCGGGCGCGTCCGGTGCCGGCGGCGCGCCGACGCCATTCGCTCCACGCCCAACCGGCCGCGACGGCCAGCACGATCGCCAGCGCCCAGAGCAGCCAGTCCGGCATCCCGTTCCCCCTCGTCCCGTGCCGGCCCGGTGCCGCCGACGTGCGGCGATCCTCGCACGTCGGGGGGCGTGCCGGGCGGTCGGGCGCGGCGGGCGGACGGTGGATTGTCCCACCCGACCGATACGGTGCGGGGGTAGCTTGATCACGGGAGGTCGCACGACGTGTCCGGTAGCGGCGAGGTGTCGGGGAGCGGCAGGGTGTCCGAGAGCGACGGGGCGTCGAGCAGCGACGGAGCGGCCCAGGGCGAGGCGGCCTCGGCCGCGAGGCCGACTGGGGGCCGACCCGGCCCCGTAGGCGGTGGCGCATCGGCAGACGGCGGCGGCGACCCTGCGGGCGACGGTGCCGGCTCGGCCGGTGGGGACCCGGCCGGCGGCGGCTCGGTCGACGGCGATCCGGCCGACGGTGGTGGCGACCTGGCCGGTGGCGGTGTCGGGTCGACCGGCGGCGGTGACGTGGCGGCGGAGGACGTCGTCGCGCAGCGGGTCACCCCGGCCCAGGAGGCGGCGGCGGGCGCCGAGCCGACCCCCGAGGCGCGGGAGCGGCACGCCACGCTCAGCCAGGAGCTGACCGAACACCAGTACCGCTACTACGTGCTGGACGCCCCGATCGTCACCGACGCCGAGTTCGACCGGCAGCTGCGGGAGCTGGAGGCGCTGGAGGCGACGTTCCCCGCCCTGCGTACGCCGGACTCCCCGACCCAGCGGGTCGGCGGCACGTTCTCCACGGACTTCACCCCGGTCACCCACGCCGAGCGGCTGCTCTCCCTCGACAACGCCTTCGCCGACGAGGAGCTGGCGGCCTGGGCCGAGCGGGTGGAGCGGGACGCCGGCGGCCCGGTGCCCTACCTCTGCGAGCTCAAGGTGGACGGGTTGGCGATCAACCTCACCTACGAGAAGGGCCGGTTGGTCCGCGCGGCCACCCGGGGCGACGGGCGCACCGGCGAGGACGTCACCGCCAACGTCCGCAGCATCGGCGACGTGCCCGCCCGGCTGACCCCGTCGGCCGACTTCCCCGACGTGCCCGAGTTCATCGAGGTGCGCGGCGAGATCTACTTCCCGGTCGCCGCCTTCGCCGACCTCAACGCCGGCCTGGTCGAGCAGGGCAAGGAGCCCTTCGCCAACCCGCGCAACGCCGCCGCCGGCAGCCTGCGCCAGAAGGACCCGCGGGTCACCGCGTCCCGGCCGCTGCGGCTGGTGGTGCACGGCATCGGCGCCCGGCGCGGCTTCACCCCGGCCGCCCAGTCCCAGGCGTACGCGGCGCTGAAGGCGTGGGGGCTGCCGACCAGCGAGCGCTGGCGGGTGGTGCCCGACCTGGCCGGCGTCGCCGAGTTCATCGCCCACTACGCCGAGCACCGCCACGACGTCGAGCACGAGATCGACGGCGTCGTGGTCAAGGTGGACCCGGTCTCCATCCAGGGCCGGCTCGGCTCGACCAGCCGGGCCCCGCGCTGGGCGATCGCCTTCAAGTACCCGCCGGAGGAGGTCAACACCAAGCTGCTCGACATCGACGTCAACGTCGGGCGCACCGGCCGGGTCACCCCGTTCGCCGTGCTGGAGCCGGTGCGGGTGGCCGGCTCCACGGTGGCCCTGGCCACCCTGCACAACGCCCGCGAGGTGGAGCGCAAGGGGGTGCTGATCGGCGACACGGTGGTGATCCGCAAGGCCGGCGACGTGATCCCCGAGGTGCTCGGCCCGGTGGTCGACCTGCGGCCCGCCGACGCCCGGCCGTTCGTGATGCCCACCACCTGCCCGGCCTGCGGCACCCCGCTCGCCCCGGCCAAGGAGGGCGACATCGACATCCGCTGCCCCAACAGCCGCAGTTGCCCAGCGCAGTTGCGCGAGCGGGTCTTCCACCTGGCCGGGCGGGGCGCGTTCGACATCGAGGTGTTGGGCTACAAGGGCGCGGCGGCGCTGCTGGACGCGAAGGTCATCACCGACGAGGGCGACCTGTTCGGCCTCGACGCCGCCAAGCTGGCCACGTCGCCGTTCTTCGTCAACAAGGACGGCAGCCTCGGCACCAACGCCGCCAAGCTGCTCGACAACCTCACCGTGGCCAAGGAACGCGACCTGTGGCGGGTGCTGGTGGCGCTCTCCATCCGGCACGTGGGCCCGACCGCCGCCCAGGCCCTGGCCCGGCACTTCCGCTCGATGGCCGCGATCGAGGCGGCCGGCGAGGAGGAGCTCTCCTCGGTCGACGGCGTCGGCCCGACGATCGCGGCCAGCATCAAGGAGTGGTTCGCCGTCGACTGGCACCGCGAGGTGGTCCGCAAGTGGGCCGAGGCGGGCGTACGGATGGCCGAGGAGGCCGGCGACGAGGGGCCGCGCCCGCTGGAGGGGCTCACCGTCGTGGTGACCGGGACCCTGGCCGGTTTCTCCCGCGACCAGGCCGCCGAGGAGATCCAGTCCCGGGGCGGGAAGGTGACCGGCTCGGTGTCGAAGAAGACCAGCTTCGTGGTGGTGGGCGACAACCCCGGCTCGAAGGCCGAGAAGGCGGTCGGCCTGAAGCTGCCGGTGCTGGACGAGGAGGGCTTCCGGATCCTGCTGGCCGAGGGCCCGGACGCGGCCCGGGAAGCGGCCCGCGTCCCTGAGTGACGGCCGTCGGCCGCGCCGGGGGCCTGCGTGCCGGCGGAGTGCCGTGCCTCCCGGCGGGGGCCGCACACCGCTCGGCGGGGCTTGACCGCACCTGGCCGCGTATACCAACTTAATTACGACTACGACCGATTCGTGGCTGTCGTCTCGGACAAACCGGTGATCAGGGCGTTTCATAGGTCACGACGGGCGCAGGGCCCGTCGAGGCTGTGCCGGGAGGTGCGATGGAGGCCGTCGACCCGCGAAACTCCGTCCCGCCGGGACGGGCTGCGGTCTTCTTCGGCTTCGTCGCGGGCGTCGCGGCGCTGGCGCTGCTGGTCTCGGCCGGGCCGCTGACCGACCTGCCGGGCCGCCTCGCCGACCTGCCGGGGGCGTTCTGGACGATGGCGGCGCTCGCCGTGGTCTGCGACGCCCGACCGTTCGTGCCGCCGGGGCGACGACAGTCCTCGGCGGTCTTCCCGTCCACCTGCTTCACCTTCGCCATCCTGCTGGGCTGGGGGCTCGCCCCGGCCGTGGCGGTGCAGACGGTGGCGGTCGTCGTCTCCGGCTGGCGGACCGGGCACGCCGCGTGGCGGGCCGGCTTCAACGCCGCCCAGTACACCTGCTCCCTGGCCGCCGCCGCGTTGGTCACCGGCCTCGGGCCGGGTGGGATCTTCGACGACGGGCCGCTGGGCTGGACCGACGTGCTGGCGGTTGGCGGCGCGACGGCGGCCTGGTTCGTGGTCAACTACGGCCTGGTCAGCATGGCCATCTGGCTGCGGTTCGGGGAGCGGTGGTGGCCCGGCGTCCGGTCGGGCCTGGGGTACGAGCTGATCTCCACCGGCTCGCTGCTGCTGCTCGCCCCGGTGCTGGTGGCCGCCGCGCGGGCCAGCGCGGCGCTGATCCCGCTGGTGCTGGTGCCGCTCTTCGCGGTGTACCGGATGGCCCGGCTCGCCGTCGAGCAGGAGCAGCTCGGCGCGCTCGACCCGCTCACCGGCCTGCCGAACCGCAAGGCGTTGCTGGCGGAGGTGGCCGAGCAGGTCCACCTGCACGCCGAACGGGCCGCGCGGGGCGACTCCGATGCCCAGTTGGCGCTGCTGCTGATAGACCTCGACCGGTTCAAGAACGTCAACGACGCGCTCGGGCACGCCGTGGGTGACCGGCTGCTGGTGGAGGTGAGCGCCCGGCTGGCCGACGCGGTGGGGGAGCAGGACCTGCTCGCCCGCCTCGGCGGGGACGAGTTCGCCATCGTCTGCACCGGGCTGACCGGCGTGACGGCCGCCCGGGAGCGGGCCGAGTGGCTGGCGGGGGCGCTCGCCGAGCCGGTGGAGCTGGACGGGCTGCCCCTGGACGTCGGCGGTTCCATCGGCATCGCCCTCTACCCCGAGCACGGCGAGGACTTCGCCACCCTGATGCGCCACGCCGACGTGGCGATGTACGACGCGAAGCACCGCAACGACACCGTCGCCGTCTACGCCGCCGAGTCCGACCACAATTCCGCCGAGCGGTTGGGCCTCCTGGCCGACCTGCGGCGCGTACTCGAAGCGGGCCCGGCGGGGCGGGACGACCGGGAGATCGCCGGGGTGCGCGGTGGGGACGGTGCCGCGTTGCCCGCAGCCCTCCCCCCGGCGGTCGCCGGACGGGCCGGCGGGATGGCCCGGCTGCGCCGACGTCGGGAGCGCTCCGAGCCCGCCCACGCCGACGAGCTGATCAATCGGATCGTCACGGCCGCCGATCCGCTGCGCCGGCGGGCCGGCGGGGCCGGGGCGGAGCAGCCCGCCGACCCCGGCAGCGCCCCGGCGGGGGGCGACCGGGCGGCCGGGCCGGTCCCGACGGCGGAGCCGACGACCACGGCGACGGCGACCGCAGTGCCGCCACAGGCGACGGCACCGACGCCGACGGCGGCGGCAGGGGCAGGGCGGTCGGATCTCGAGCCCTCCGGCGGCAGCCCGACGCCGGGCAACGCGGGCGGGCCCGGCATCCTGGCCAGCTCGGCGGGCTCGGCCAGCTCGGTGGGCTCGGCCAGCTCGGGCGGCTCGGGCGCATCCGCTGCGGTCGGCGACGCCGGCGAGATCACCATGTACTACCAACCCCAGGTCGCCATCGCCACGGGGGAGGTGGTGGGCGTGGAGGCGCTGCTGCGCTGGCGGCACCCGCGTCGGGGCATGGTCGACCCGGAGGAGCTGATCCGGGTCGCCGAGCAGAGCGCGGTGATGCGGCTGCTCACCCGCCGGGTGGTCGACGACGTGGTGGGGCAGCTGGCGACGTGGTCGGCCGCCGGGATCACCCTGCGGGCCGCGCTCAACGTCAGCGTGCGGGACCTGCACACCGGCGAGATCGCCGACCAGATCGCCGACCGGCTCGCCCGGTACGGCGTGCGCCCGGAGCGGCTGCAACTGGAGATCACCGAGGGCGCGCTGATGGCCGACCCCCGCCGGGTGCTGGCCACGATCTCCCGGCTGCACGGCATCGGGGTGGCCATCGCGCTGGACGACTTCGGCACCGGGTACTCGTCGATGCAGCACCTGCGCCGGCTGCCGCTCTCCGAGGTGAAGGTGGACCGGTCGTTCGTGCTCGGGATGGCCGACGACGCCGACGACGCCGCGATCGTCCGGTCGATGATCGAGTTGGCCGGGGCGCTGGGGCTGCGGGTGGTCGCCGAGGGGGTGGAGGACGAGCGGACCTGGCGGCTGCTGCACGCCGCCGGCTGCGACGTGGCGCAGGGCTGGTTCTACGCCCGGCCGATGCCCGCCGACGAGCTGGCCGCCTGGCTGGCCCGGTACCGACCGCTGCGGCCGGCGGCGCGGGAGGCCGGAACCCGGCCCTCGCAGGCCCGCTGACCCCGCCCCCCGTGCCGAAAGGGCAGCCGCGCCGATTGGAGGGGGAGTCGGAGACACCCGGCGGGTGCTGGACAATAGACTCGCTCCGGTCACCGCACGTCATCGTCGACTCGGCGCGCGGCGGCCCACCGCCGCAACAGCACGACAGCCACGAAGGGGGCACAGATGGCCGCCATCTCCCGCGAGGAGGTCGCGCACCTGGCGCGACTGTCGCGGCTCGCCGTCACGGAGGAGGAGCTGGACACCCTCGCCGGGCAGCTCGACACGATCCTCGGAGCGGTCGCCCAGATCGGCGAGGTCGCCGCGGAGGACATCCCGCCGACGTCGCACTCCGTGCCGCTGACGAACGTGCTGCGCGAGGACGTGGTGGTGCCGGGCCTGACCCCGGCGGAGGCCCTGTCGGGCGCGCCCGACGCGGAGGAGCAGCGGTTCCGCGTACCGCGGATCCTGGACGAGGATGTGGCGTCGTGACTGACCTGACCAAGCTGACCGCCGTCGAGATCGCCGCGCTGGTCGCCGGCGGCGAGGCCTCCGCCGTGGAGGTGACCCGCGCCCACCTGGACCGCATCGCCGCCGTCGAGGAGCGGGTGCACGCCTTCCTGCACGTCGACACCGACGGCGCGCTCGCCGCCGCCCGCGCGATCGACGAGCGCCGGGCCGCCGGCGAGGAGCTGGGCCCGCTGGCGGGCGTCCCGGTGGCGGTGAAGGACGTGCTCACCACCAAGGGCGTGCCGACCACCGTCGGGTCGAAGATCCTCGAGGGCTGGCGTCCGCCGTACGACTCGACGATCGTGCAGCGGCTGCGGGCCGCCGGCACGATCATGCTCGGCAAGACCAACATGGACGAGTTCGCGATGGGCTCCTCCACCGAATACTCGGCGTACGGCCCGACCCGCAACCCGTGGGACACCGACCGCATCCCGGGCGGCTCCGGCGGCGGCAGCTCCGCCGCGCTGGCCGCGTACGAGGCGCCGCTGGCGATCGGCTCGGACACCGGTGGCTCGATCCGCCAGCCCGGCGCGGTCACCGGCACCGTCGGCGCGAAGCCCACCTACGGCGGTTCCTCCCGCTACGGCCTGGTGGCGTTCTCCTCCTCGCTGGACACGCCGGGGCCCTGCGCGCGTACGGTGCTCGACGCGGCGCTGCTGCACGCGGCGATCGGCGGGCACGACCCGCGCGACTCCACCTCGATCCCGCAGCCGGTGCCCGACGTGGTCGGCGCCGCGCGGCTCGGCGCGACCGGCGACCTGACCGGCGTACGACTCGGTCTGGTCAAGGAGTTCACCGGCGAGGGCGCGGAGCCGGGGGTGCTGGCGGCGTTCCGGGAGTCCGTCGACACCCTGGCCAAGCTCGGCGCGGAGATCGTCGAGGTCTCCTGCCCGCACTTCAGCTACGCCCTGTCGGCGTACTACCTGATCGCGCCGAGCGAGTGCTCCTCGAACCTGGCCCGCTTCGACGGCGTCCGGTTCGGGCTGCGCGAGGGCGACGACGGCAACCGGTCCCTCGAAGAGGTCATGTCGCTGACCCGGGACGTCGGCTTCGGCCCCGAGGTCAAGCGCCGCATCATGCTCGGCACGTACGCGCTCTCCTCGGGCTACTACGACGCCTACTACGGGCAGGCGCAGAAGGTCCGGACGCTGATCACCCGGGACTTCACCGCCGCGTTCGAGCGGGTCGACGCGCTGATCTCGCCGACGACGCCGTTCGTGGCGTTCCCGCTCGGCTCGCGCACCGCCGACCCGTACCAGATGTACCTGGCGGACCTCTTCACCATCCCGTCGAACCTGTACGGCGGGCCGGGGATCTCGGTGCCGTGCGGGCTCTCCGAGGGGCTGCCGGTCGGCCTGCAGGTGATGGCCCCGACGATGGCGGACGACCGGATGTACCGGGTCGCCGCCGCCCTGGAGTCCGCCGTCGGCACGTTCACCCCACCGGCACTGTGAGGCAGGAGCACCAATGACGACTACCTTGCCCGCGTACGACGAGGTCGTTGCGCGCTACGAACCGGTGATCGGCCTGGAGACCCACGTCGAGCTGGGCACGAACACCAAGATGTTCTGCGGCTGCCCGACGGACTTCGGCGGCGAGCCGAACACCCGGGTCTGCCCGGTCTGCCTGGGCCTGCCCGGCTCGCTGCCGGTGGCCAACAAGGCGGCCATCGAGGCGACGATCCGCATCGGCCTGGCGCTGAACTGCTCCATCGCCTCCTGGTGCCGGTTCGCCCGGAAGAACTACTTCTACCCGGACATGCCGAAGAACTTCCAGATCAGCCAGTACGACGAGCCGCTCTGCGTCGACGGCTACCTCGACGTGGAGGTGGGCGGCGAGCTGGTGCGCATCGGCATCGAGCGGGTGCACCTGGAGGAGGACACCGGCAAGTCGCTGCACGTGGGCGGGGCCACCGGCCGCATCCACGGCGCGACCGAGTCGCTGGTCGACTACAACCGGGCCGGCATTCCGCTGGTGGAGATCGTCACCAAGCCGGTCCCCGGCACCGGGGCGCTCGCCCCGGAGGTGGCCCGCGCGTACGTCACCGAGCTGCGTGACGTGATCCGCTCGCTGGGCGTCTCGGACGTGCGGATGGAGGAGGGTTCGCTGCGCTGCGACGTGAACACCTCGCTGAACCTGCCGGGCGCGGAGTGGGGCACCCGCACGGAGACCAAGAACGTCAACTCGCTGCGCTCGGTGGAGCGGGCGGTCCGTTCGGAGATGCTGCGCCAGGCGTCGGTGCTCGACTCAGGCGGCCGGATCACCCAGGAGACCCGGCACTTCCAGGAGGACACCGGCGGCACCCGGCCGGGCCGGTCGAAGGAGACCGCGACCGACTACCGCTACTTCCCCGAGCCGGACCTGGTGCCGCTGGCCCCGGACGCCGCGTGGGTGGCCGAGCTGAAGGCGGCCCTGCCGGAGCTGCCCCGGCTGCACCGCCGCCGCCTGCAGGAGCAGTGGGGCCTGACCGACACCGACATGCAGTCGGTGCTCAACGCCGGCGCGGTCGAGCTGATCGAGGAGACCATCGCCGCCGGGGCCACCCCCGCCGCCGCCCGCAAGTGGTGGCTGGGTGAGCTGTCGCGCCGGGCCAACGAGACCGGCGTGGAGCTGGCCGACATCGGGGCCACCCCGCGTCAGGTCGCCGAGCTGCAGGGCCTGGTGGACGCCGGCAAGCTCAACGACAAGATGGCCCGCACGGTCCTGGAGGGCGTGGTGGCCGGCGAGGGCTCGCCGACCGAGATCATGACCAACCGGGGCCTGGAGGTGGTCTCCGACACCGGCGCGCTGACCGCCGCCGTGGACGAGGCCATCGCCGCCAACCCGGACGTCGCCGAGAAGGTCCGCAGCGGCAAGGTCGCGGCGGCCGGCGCGCTGGTCGGCGCGGTCATGAAGACCACCCGGGGCCAGGCCGACGCGAAGACCGTCCGCGAACTGATCCTGGCCCGCCTCGGCGGGTAGCTCCGAGTTCCACCCCGAAGGGGCCGCCGTCGTGACCCGGCGGCGGCCCTTGCCCTGCCCCGAGCGCGTACCCCTCGCGAGGGCGTCGACGAGGACGCCCGGATGGAGCCCATCGTGAACCAGCACGACCTCGACGTCCTCGACGAGATCCAGCGGCGGGTGCTCTGGCTCGCCACCCGCATCGTCGACGCGGCCAACCACGACCGGGACACCGGCGACGGGGTGAAGGTCGGCGGCCACCAGGCGTCCAGCGCGTCGCTGGTCACCGCGATGACCGCGCTGTGGTTCGCTCACCTCGACGCCGAGGACCGGGTCGCGGTCAAGCCGCACGCCTCGCCGGTCTTCCACGCCATCCAATACCTGCTGGGCAACCTGGACCGGTCGTACCTGCCGAGGCTGCGCGCCCGGGGCGGGCTCCAGTCGTACCCGTCACGCACCAAGGACCCCGACGGCGTCGACTTCTCCACCGGCTCCGTCGGCCTCGGCGCGGCGGCCCCGCTCTTCGCCGCGGTGACCCGCCGCTACGTCGACGCCCACTTCGGGCAGCGCCCGCACTCCCGCTTCGTCGCCCTGATCGGCGACGCGGAGCTGGACGAGGGGAACATCTGGGAGGCGGTCGCCGACCCGGCCACCACCGGCCTGGGTAACGTGATGTGGCTGGTCGACTTCAACCGCCAGTCGCTGGACCGGGTCGTGCCGGGCATCCGGATCAACCAGTGGCGGGGCCAGTTCGAGGCCGCCGGCTGGCACGTCGTGGAGGTCAAGTACGGCCGCCGGCTCGCCGCCGCGTACGCCCGGCCGGGCGGGGAGGCGCTGCGCGACTGGATCGACGCGATGCCCAACGAGCAGTACCAGTCGCTCTTCGGGCTGGCCGGCCCGGCGCTGCGGGAGCAGTTCCTCGACGGCGCGCCGGCTCCGATCGCCGAGCTGATCGCCGAGGTCTCCGACGCCGAGCTGGGCCCGCTCGTCACCGACCTGGGCGGGCACGACCTGGCGGCGATGCTCGACGCGTACGCCCAGTGCGACGCGGTCACCGACCGGCCCAGCGTGGTCTTCGCGTACACGGTCAAGGGGTGGGGGCTGCCGATCGCCGGCAATCCCCGCAACCACTCGGCGCTGCTGAGCACCGAGCAGGTCGCGGCCCTGCGCGCCGCGAACGGCCTGAGCGCCGACACGGAGTGGGACCGCCTCGACCCGGCGTCGGAGGCGGGCATCCGGGCCAACGCCCGCCGGGAGGCGCTGTCCCGCCCGCCCCGCGAGCGGGCGCTGCCGGTCACCGTCCCGGAGACCACCCGGGTACGCACCAACAAGCCCGTCTCCACCCAGGAGGTCTTCGGCCGGGTGCTGGTCGACCTGGCCCGCGATCCGCAGGTGGCCCCCTACCTGGTCACCACCGCCCCGGACGTGGCCACCTCCACCAACCTCGCCGGGTTCATCAACAAGACCGGGGTCTTCGCCCCCACCGAGCGGCGCTCCTGGGCGGAGGACCGGATGCTGCGCTGGACGGAGAGCCCGTCGGGCCAGCACATCGAGCTGGGCATCTCCGAGATGAACCTGTTCCTGCTGCTGGGGCAGCTCGGCCTGGCCTGGGACCTGTCCGGGCAGCCGCTGCTGCCGGTGGGGACGGTCTACGACCCGTTCGTGCTGCGCGGGCTGGACGCGTTCCTCTACGGCACGTACTCCGGTTCCCGGTTCGTGGTCGCCGGCACCCCGTCGGGGGTGACCCTCGCCCCGGAGGGCGGGGCGCACCAGTCCACGATCACCGCCTCGGTGGGGCTGGAGCTGCCGGGCGTCACGTTCATCGAGCCCGCGTACGCGGCCACCCTGGACTGGCTGCTCTGCGACGCGCTGGGGCAGATCGCCGCCGGTGGGGCGCCCGCGGCCACGGCCGCGCCGGCCGAGGACGGGGCGTACTACTTCCGGCTCAGCACCCGCCCGATCGACCAGGCGCCCTTCGAGGCGGCGCGGGCCCGGCTGGGTGACGCGGTGCTGCGCCGCCAGGCGGTCGCCGGGGCGTACCGGCTGGTGGACGCACACCAGGCGTACCCGCACCTGGCCGACGCGCCGGTGGTGCAGCTCGCCGCGTCCGGGGCGGTGCTGCCGGAGGCGGTGGCCGCCGCGGCGGAGCTGGCCGAGGAGGGCATCGCCGCGCACGTGGTGGACGTGACCAGCCTGGACCGGCTGTACCGGGCGTGGCAGCGCACCCTGCGGCAGGGGGTCCGCACGGCCACCGTGCCGAGCGTCCCGGGCGCGCTGCGCTCGGCGTTCGCCGACCGGGTGCCGGTGGTGTCGGTGCACGACGCCGCCTCGCACGCGATGGCCTGGCTCGGCTCCGCGGTCGGCGCCCCGGCGGTGCCGCTGGGGGTGGACGAGTTCGGCCAGTCCGGCACGGTCAGCGAGCTCTACGAGCTGCACGACCTGCTCCCGGGCAGCATCGTCAACGCCGCCCTGGCGGCCCTGTCGCTGCGCTGAGCCCGCCCCGGCTCCCGCCCCCCGGCCCCGGCCCCGGCCTTCGGGTCAGCGGGTGGGCGTCGGGGTGACCGGGGCCTGGGCGCCGGCCGCCGGGTCCGCCACCACGTGCCGCTCCAGGCTGACCTGCGACTGGCCGGTCCCGCCGACGGTGATGTCGTCGTACGCCTGGAGCAGCTTGTTCTGGTCGAGGTAGAGGACGGTCATCGACAGCGGGGTGGGCTTCTCGCCCTCCAGGCCACGCAGCCCGGCCCCGCCGGTGGAGCCCTCCACCATCAGCAGCGTCGGGGGCTGCCCCGGCGCCTGCGGCAGCTTGGAGACCTGCCGGGCGTGGGTGTGCCCGGAGAGCACCAGCGGGCAGGTGCCCGAGAGCGGGCCGGCCGACGCGGGGTCGTGCACCAGGGCGATGTTCACCGGCTGCGGGGAGTTGCGCACGGTGGCGGCGAGCTGGTCGCCGGCCCCGATGACCTGGTCGGCGACGGCCTGGGTCAGGCCGCTGCCGGCCGGTGAGGTCTCCTTGTCGGGGGTGAAGCGGGGGTCGGCGATGCCGGCGATGGTCAGCCCGGCGACGGTGGTGGTGGAGTTGTTCAGCACCGTCGCGTTGGGCTGCTGGGCGACCGCCGCCGCCGTCTTGCCCGAGTCGTGGTTGCCCCGGATGTAGACGTACGGCTTCTTGAGCAGCGCGATCGACGCCACGTACGAGGCCTCCGGCTCGCTGCCCCAGTCGGTGATGTCGCCGGTGTCGATGACCACGTCGATGTCGAACTGCTCGACCACGGTGCGGATGAGCTGCCAGCCGGTCGGGTTGAGGTGCATGTCGGAGACGTGCAGCACCCGGGTGGTGCCGGGGGCCGGCTCGTAGACCGGCAGGGCGGCCACGGTCGTGTAGAGCTGGCTGACGTTGCCGACGATGCGTTGGAGCTGCTCGGCGTACTTGGTGTAGTCGTTGGCGATGCGCCGGGCGTCGCCGACGATCGCCGGGGCGTTGACCAGCAGGCCCTCGTACCGGGGCTCCTCGATCGACTGGGGGCGGATGGTGGACGCGGCCAGGCCGAGGCTGCCGCCGGTGATCACCAGGGCCAGCCCGCCGGCCCAGGCGGCGCGGCGGGTGTCGCGGAACACCAGCACCCCGAGCACGAGGGTGACCAGCAGCGCCGCGCCGGTGGCGCGCAGGCCGAGGCGGAGCACCCCGTTGCGCACGTCGGTGACGGCGGACTGGCTGGCCCGGCTGATGCTCGCCGGGTCGTCGATCAACGCCTCGGTGCGCCGCTGGTCCAGCGCCCCGAGCCCCACGGTGAGGTGGGTCGGCCCGTTGTGGCTGTCCAGTTGCAGGGCGCCCAGCGGCGGGATGTCGACGGTGGTGCCGCCGGTGAGCGCGGGGGAGAGGGTCAGCTCGGCCCGGAACGGGCCGATGTCGGTCTCGACCTGCCCGCCGCCGAAGGTGCCCAGCACCACCCCGACCAGGGCGACCGCCACCACGGCGAGCGCCACGCCGACCCGGCGCAGCCGGCGCCGGGCGGTGGGTCGGGAGGGGGCCGTCGCGCGTCGGGTGCGCGCGGTCGCCGGGGCGTCGGCGTCCCCGGTGTTCGGCTGCTCGTTCTCCTGGCCGTCCATGCTGAGATTCTGACCTGCCCTGTGAAAGATCTTGGCAAACCCCGGATACCCGGGCGGGTCGCCCGGGAACCGGCCGACCCGGCGGCGGTGCCCGAAATCCGGTCGCCGCGCCCGGCTCAGCCGCGCCCGGCTCAGCCGCGCCCGGATCGGCCGCGCGTGGCTCAGCCGCGCCCGGCGCCGCCGTCGGAGAGGACGAGGCGCAGGAGGCGGTCGTCCTCGGCGGCCGGATCACCCCGCCCGTCGTGGTTGGAGGTGCTCACCCAGATCGAGCCGTCGGGGGCGGTGACCGCCGCCCGCAGCCGGCCGTACTTGCCGTTGAGCAGCTCGCGGGGCTGGCCGAGCACGCCACCGGTGGCGGTCAGCTCGACCAGCCAGAGCCGCTCCCCGCGCAGGCAGGCGGTGACCAGCAGCCGGTCGCTCGCCGTCAGGCCCGAGCAGGACGCCTCGGAGGTGCTCCACTGCGCCAGCGGGTCGGTGTAGCGCCGGTCGTCGGACTTCCCCTCGACCGTGGGCCAGCCGTAGTTGCCACCCTTGGTGATCTGGTTGATCTCGTCCCAGGTGTTCTGGCCGAACTCGACGGCGTACATCCGCTTGCCGGCGTCCCAGGCGAGGCCCTGCACGTTGCGGTGGCCCAGCGACCAGACCGGCGAGCCCGGGTACGGGTTGCCCGGCGCCGGCTTGCCGGCGGCGGTGAGCCGCAGGATCTTGCCGCCGACCTGCTTGCGGTCCTGGGCGGCAGCCCGGTTGCCGGCGTCGCCGGTGCTGGCGTAGAGGTAGCCGTCCGGCCCGAAGGCGAGCCCACCGCCGTTGTGGATGTTGGCCTTGGGGATGCCGGTCAGGATCGGCGTCGCCGCGTCGGGGGTCAGCTTGACGATCCGGTTGTCCCGCTCGGCGGTGTGGTAGACGAAGATCGCCCGGTCCGAGGCGTAGCGGGGCGAGACGGCGATGCCGAGCAGGCCGCCCTCTCCGCCGGCCGCCACGCCGGGCACGGTCCGCAGGGTGGTGACGGTCAGCCCCTCGCGCCCGGAGCCGGGGCCGACCTGGAGGATCCGGCCGCTGTCGCGCTCGGTGACCAGCGCGGCGCCGTCGGGCAGGAAGGCGATCCCCCACGGCACCCGCAGCCCCTTGGCCAGCACGGTCGCCACCGCCTGCGGGCCGGCACCACCGGCCGGCGCGGAGGCGGAGGGCGCGGGGAGGTTCGGTGGCTCGCCGGCCGGGTCCGGCGGCGGATCGCCGAAGCTGCATCCGGCGGCGGCCAGCAGCAGCGCCGCGCACGACGCCGCGACGACCGCGCGCAGCGGGTTCCTGCGGGGGTACGGGGTACGGGCGCTCACCGGCCCAGCCTAGTCGCACCCGCCACGGACGAGGGACCGCGTGCCGGGCGGGGGGTGGGGCGGCTATCGTCGGCGGGCGTGAAGGTATGGATTGCGCACCCGGCCGGCCGCACCCTGCTCGGCGCGGTGCCCCCCGGCGTCACCGTGGAGGTGGCCGAGGACCCGTCGCGGCTGCCGTCCGATGGGGCCGACGTGCGGTTCTGGGTGCCACCGTTCCTCTCCGACTCCTCCGCCACCGCACTCCTCGACGAGCTGCCCGACCTGCGGGTGGTGCAGCTCCTCTCGGCCGGCGCGGACGCCTGGGTCGACCGGGTCCCCGAGGGGGTGACGCTCTGCGACGCGCGCGGCGTGCACGACTCCAGCACCGCCGAGTGGGTGCTCACCGCGATCCTGGCCGCGCTGCGCGGCTTCCCCGCCTTCGCCGTCGCCCAGTCGGTCCGCGAGTGGGCGTACGACCGGGTCTGCCCGACCGACGAGCTGGCCGGCAAGCGGGTGCTGATCGTCGGCGCGGGCTCGATCGGCGCGGCGGTGCGGGCCCGGCTGACGCCGTTCGAGGTGACCTTCACGCTGGTCGCCCGGACGCCCCGCCCGGCGGAGGGGGTGCACGGGGTCGACGAGTTGCCGGCGCTGCTGCCCGAGGCCGACGTGGTGGTGCTGCTGGTGCCGCTGACCGAGGCGACCCGGGGCCTGGTCGACGAGACGTTCCTCGCCGCGATGCCCGACGGCGCGCTGCTGGTCAACGCGGCGCGCGGCCCGGTGGCCCGGACGGACGCGCTGGTCGCGGAGCTGACCACGGGCCGGCTGCGGGCGGCGCTGGACGTCACCGACCCCGAGCCGCTACCCGCCGACCACCCACTGTGGGGGCTGCCGAACGTGCTGCTCACCCCGCACGTCGCCGGCTCGGTGCGCGGGCTGCTGCCCCGGGCGTACCGGCTGGTGGGGGAGCAGGTCCGGCGCTTCGCCGCCGGTCGGCCCCTGGCCAACACGGTGACGAACGGCTACTGAGCCAACACGGTGGCGAACGGCTACTGAGCCAGCACGGTGGCGAACGGCTGCTGAGCCAGCACGGTGGCGAACGGCTGCTGGGTCAGCCGGTGGGGTCGGAGGGGGGCCGGCCGGTGACGGCGACGAGCCGGGGAAGTTCGCTGCCCCGCACCGCCGGCAGGACCAGCACCTCGCCGTCGTCGAGCCGGGCCACGGCCCGGCCCCGGGGGTCGGCGGCCAGCTCGACGACCCGTTCCCAGTCGATCCGGCGCTGCCCGACCAGCGCCCGCAGGCGCAGCCCCCGGGCGTCCGCCTCGGTGCCGGCCCGCCAGACCCAGACGCCGATGGCCAGCGGGATGAGCAGCAGCGGCAGGAGGTACCACCGGATGCTGGCCAACGGCAGCGTCCCGATGAAGGCGATCACCGCCGCGACCAGGAGCGCCTGGCTGTGGCGGAAGCGGACGGTCTCGGTGCGGCTCACCGGTCGATGATCCCATCCGGACGGGTTTGGCCTCCGGGCGGGCGGCGGACCGGGCGGCCGATGCCGTGAATGTGATTTGAATCACTCATCTTACTGCCGCGTTGGCCATTTCCTGCGGTGACGTTTGGCCGTTTCATCAAGTTGGGCCCGCTAACCCAACGTGCCCGCGCCGCTTCGGAACGCCACGCCGGGCGGCGACCCACCCGCAACCCGCCACCCCGTGCCCCCACCGCCCGTGCCCCCTCACGAAGGCGACCACCGTGCCCGTCGCGTATCCCTCCGGTGCCCTCCGCCGCCCCTCGAACGCCGCCGACCTGCTGGTGCTGGCGGCGACGACCCTGCTCGTCGTCGCCGGCCTGCTCGGCGTCGTGCCGCCGCTGGCCGCGGTGGCGCTCGCCGGTGCCGCCGGCAGCGTCCTGGCCGGCATCCGGCTCTCCCGGCTCTCCGTCCCGGACCTTCCGGCCACCCCCGACCGGCCGGCGGTCCCCGACCACCTCGCGTCCCCGGCCCGGCCGGTGGTCCCCCACCGGCGGTCGGCCCGGTGCCGTCCGATCGCCGGCCTGCTCGACGCGGCGGTGGCCACCGTCGGGCTGACCGTCGCGGTGCTGCCGCTCGTCGGCGTCGACCTGCGGGCCGCCGTCGGCGCGGCCGGCTTCGCGCTGGCGGCCCTGCCGCAGACCGCCGGGCTGCTCCTGCTGCCCGGTCGCAGCCGGCTGTCCCACCGGGCCCGGCTGCGCCGCGCGGTCGACGTGGTCGGCCTGGGCCTGAGCCTGGCCTTCGCCGGCTGGGTGCTGCTGCTCGCCCTGGGGCAGGCCACCACCGCCGCCCGGGTCGCGGCGGTGGCCGCCGGCTTCGGCTTCGGCTTCGCGGCGATCGGCGTGACGGCGCTGGCGCACTGGCGGCGGCGGCCGGGCAGGGCCAACTGCCTGCTCGGTGCCGGGGCCGCCCACCTCGGCCTGCTCGGGCTGATCGTGCTGCTCGCCCACGACGCGCCGGAGCGGGCCCTGCTGGTCACCGTCGCGCCGCTGGTGGCCGGGGCGCTGCTGACTGCGGACGGGGTCCGCCGGGTGGCCGCCGGCGACCCGCCCAGGCCGGACGGCCCGCCGCCGCGCTGGCCCCGGATCACCGCCCCGGCCGTCGTCGCCGCCCTGGCCGCCGCCGGTCACCTGGCGGCGCGCGGCGAATTCCGGCCGGGCACCGTCCTGCTCGGATTGGCGGTGATCCCGCCGCTGGTGGTCCGCGAGTTGATCTCGAACACCGACAACCGCCGGTACGCGGCCCGCCTCGCCGCGCAGGAGGCGCAGCTGCGGGCGCTGGTCTCCGGCGGCCACGACCTGATCATGCTGCTGGACGACGCGCTGCGGGTGCGCTGGCAGTCCCCGGCGGCCACCCGGCTCTTCGCGCTGACCGACGCCGAGGTCCTCGGTCACCCCTTCACCGCCCTGCTGCACCCCGAGGACGTGCCCCGGGCCACCCGGCTGCTCGACGGGGTGCGCGCCGGCGCGCAGCCCACGCTGCTGCCCGCCCGGCTGCGCGACGGGCACGGGGCGTGGCGGCAGACCGAGTCGACGATCAGCGACCAGCGGGACGTGCCCGAGGTGCACGCGTTGGTGCTGCACGTGCGCGACGTCGGCGAGCGCCGCCGGCTGGAACCGGCGGTCCACCAACTCGCCGCGCCCGACCAGCTCACCGGGCTGGCCAACCGGCGCGAGCTGGTGCGCGAGCTGGACGCCCGGCGAAACGGGCCGGGAACGCTGCTGGTGGTGGGCCTGCACGGCCTGGGCGAGGTCGCCGACGACCACGGCCACGCCGGCGGCGACGCGGCCGTGGTCGAGGCCGCCCGCCGGCTGCGCGCGGCCGTCGGCTGCGACGACGTGCTGGCCCGGCTGGCCGCGGACGAGTTCGCGGTGGTCACCACCGCCGGCTCCGTGCTGGCGTACGCGCTGGGTGCCCGGTTGCTGGAGATGCTCGGCGTGCCGTACCAGGTGGCGGGCGGCGAGGTCCGGTTGCGGGCCAGCGTCGGCCTGGCCGAGCTCTCCGGGGCCGCCGCCGCGAACGACGTGCTGCGCCAGGCGGACCTGGCCCGGCACCGGGCCGCCCAGCTCGGCCGGGACCGCATCGAGTGGTACGACGCGTACCTGGAGGAGCAGTTCGTCCGCCGGCTCGACCTGGAACGGGCGTTGCCCGGCGCGGTGGCCCGGGGCGAGCTCGACCTGGTCTACCAGCCGGTGCTGGGGCTGGCCGACCGGCTGCCGGTCGGTGCCGAGGCGTTGCTGCGCTGGCGCAGCCCCGTGCTGGGCACCGTGGCGCCGGCCGAGCTGCTGCCGGTCGCGCGGGACCTGGACCTGCTCGGCGAGGTGGGCCGCTGGGTGCTGGACCGGGCGTGCCGGCAACTGGCCGACTGGTCGGCCGGCGGCCGGCAGCTCTGGATGTCGGTCAACGTCACCCCGCAGGAGCTGACCGCGCCGGACTTCCTCCAGCGCACCGCAGCGGTGCTGGCCACCCACGGGGTGTCGCCGGACCGGCTGGTGATCGAGGTGGCGGAGCCGAGCATCGGGGCGGAGCTGAACACGGTGGTGGCCCGGCTGGCCGGGCTGCGCTCGCTGGGCGTGCGTACCGCGCTGGACGACTTCCGGGCCGCCCACTCCTCGCTGGCCCGGCTGCGGCGGCTGCCGATCGACCTGCTCAAGCTGGCCCCGCGCCGGGTCGACGCCTCCGACGCCCAGCACCCGTTGACCGAGGTGGTGGTGCGCCTGGGCGACCGGCTGGGCCTGGAGGTCGTGGCGGCGGAGCTGGAGACACCGGCCCAGGTGGAGGCGGCCTACCGGGCCGGCTGCCGGTACGGGCAGGGCTTCGCGCTGGCCCGGCCGGCGACCGCCGAGCGGGTGGAGGCGTACCTGGAGGAGTTCCCCTCCGCGTCCCGCTGACCGCTCGCGCGCCGACGTGGCGCGGGGTCAGTGGGCCCGGGGCGGCGCGGTGCTGCCCCGGGGGGTCAGGCGGGCGGTCTCGTCCCGCACGCTGCCGCCTTGCCCGCTGCCGCCTTGCCCGCCGCCGCTCGGCTCGCCGGCGATCGCGGCGAGCAGTTGCCGGGCGGCGTGCGCGCCGTAGGCGGGGATGTCCCGGCCGAGGGCGGTCAGCGGCGGGTGCACCAGCCGGCACAGGGGCGAGTCGTCCCAGGCGACGATCGACAGGTCGTCGGGGACCCGCAGGCCCATCTCCTGGGCCACCGAGAGGCCGGCTATCGCCATCACGTCGTTGTCGTAGATGACGGCGGTGGGCCGGTGCGGGGAGCTGAGCAGCCGCCGGGTGGCCCGGCCGCCCTCCTCGCCGGTGTAGTCCGACCAGACGGTGACCGAGTCGTCGAGCCCGAGCCCGCCGCAGAGCTCGGTGAAGGCCCGGTCGCGGATCTGGGTGTGCAGCAGCGCGGGCAGGCCGCCGACCCGGGCGATCCGGCGGTGCCCGAGGGCGACCAGGTACTGCACCGCCTCGGCCAGCGCGGCGGCGTCGTCGGACCAGATGCTGGCCAGCGCGCCGGTGTGGCCGGGGCCGCCGATCACCACGGCGGGCAGTTGCAGCTCCTCCAGGGTGCCCACCCGCCGGTCGTCGGTGCGCAGGTCGCAGACGAGGACCCCGTCGACCCGGCGCTCGGCCCACCAGCGCCGGTAGACGGCGATCTCGGCGTCGGGGTCGGCGACCACCTGGAGGGTCAGCGCGTACGAGCGGGCGGAGAGTTCGGCCTCGACGCCGCTGATCAGCTCCATGAAGAACGGCTCGATGCCGAGGGTCCGGGCGGGGCGGGACAGGGCCAGGCCGATCGCGTTGGCGGTGGCCCCGGAGAGCGCCCGCGCCGCGCTGCTCGGGCTGAACCCGATCTCGGCGGCGATGGCCAGGATGCGCTGCCGGGTCGCCTCGGAGACGCCGGGCTGCCCGTTGAGCGCGTACGAGACCGCGCCCTTGGAGACCCCGGCCCGGCGGGCGACGTCGGCGATGGTGGGCCGCTTCACCGGCGTGTCCTCCACTTGCTCGGCCCGCCGTCGCGGCGGGCTCTCCCGACGCCGGGGGGACCGGCGCCCACACGCTACTGCACCCGGGGCGCCGTTGATCGGCACCGCCGGCCGGACGGCGGTGCGGGGCGGGTCAGCTTGCCCGGTTAAGCATACGGGGAACGGGGAGCGGCATGGACATTGACATCGATAAGGGTGAGTCGTACGGTGGCCGGACTTACCCGGTTCAGTCGACGTTCCTCGATGTTGGGAGCGTTTCCACCCTCTTGGAGGATGACATGAGACGGTCCTGGAAGCACTGGGCCCGCGTGGCGGCAGCCGGCGCGGTCGGCCTGGCCGTGCTGACCGCGTGCAGCGGCAAGAGCACCAGCGGCGGCGACGCCGGCGACGGCACGGTCACCCTCAAAATCAACTTCTGGGGCGACTTCGGCCTCCAGGACCTCAAGACCCGGTACGAGGCCGAGCACCCGAACATCAAGATCCAGCTCAACTCGGGCGAATACAACGCCCAGCACGAGGACCTGCAGAAGAAGCTGGTCGCCGGCTCGGGCGCGGCCGACATCGCCGCCGTCGACGAGGGCTTCATGGTCGGCTTCCGCGGCCAGGCCGACAAGTTCGTCAACCTCATCGACAAGGGGGCCGGGCAGTACGAGAGCAAGTACCTGCCGTGGAAGTGGAAGCAGTCGCTCTCGGCCGACGGCAAGACCCAGATCGGCCTCGGCACCGACGTCGGCGGCCTGGCCATGTGCTACCGCAGCGACCTCTTCGCCGCCGCCGGGCTGCCCACCGAGCGCGACCAGGTCTCCGCCCTCTGGCCCACCTGGGACCGCTTCATCACCGTCGGCCAGCAGTACACCGCCAAGACGAAGAAGAAGTTCGTCGACTCCGGGACCAACCTGTTCAACCCGATCCTCGGCCAGCAGCCGGTGGGCTTCTACGACGAGCAGAACCAGCTCCGCCTCGACGGCGGCCCGAAGGCCGCCTTCGACATCACCGTCAAGGCGTTGCAGGCCGACATCTCGGCCAACATGGTCAGCTTCCAGGCCGACTGGGACAAGGGCTTCACCAGCAACGCCTTCGCCGTCCTCGCCTGCCCGGCGTGGATGCTCGGCCACATCAAGGACACCGCCCCCGCCACCGCCGGCAAGTGGGACATCGCGGCGGTGCCCGGCGGCGGCGGCAACTGGGGCGGCTCGTTCCTGACCGTGCCCAAGCAGGGCAAGCACGTCGACGAGGCGTACAAGCTGCTGGAATGGCTGGTGCAGCCGCAACAGCAGATCGAGGTCTTCAAGAAGGTCGGCAACCTGCCGTCGCAGCCGGCGCTCTACGCCGACCCGGCGATCACCGACTTCAAGAACCCGTTCTTCAACGACGCGCCCGTCGGGCAGATCTTCCCGAAGATGGCGCAGGGCCTCACCCCGCAGTACCTGGGCCGCAAGAACGGCCCGACCCGGGTGGCCGTGGAGAACGTGATCCGGCGGGTGGAGAACAAGACGCTGAAGCCGGAGGCCGCCTGGGCGGAAGCGGTCAAGGAGGCCGAGAAGGCGAGCCGGTCCTGACATGCCCGCCACCCGTGCCGCACCACCCCCGTCGACCCCCCGCCGCGATGCCACGGCCCACCCCCGGCGGCTCACCTGGCGCGACCGGCTCTACCGCTTCGACATGCGGTACGTGCCGTACCTGCTGATCGCGCCGTTCTTCGGGCTCTTCGCGGTCTTCGGCCTCTTCCCGCTGGTCTTCAACGGGGTCGTGTCGCTGCGCAACTACCAGCTCGACGACCCGACCCTGCCGCCCTGGGCCGGCTTCGACAACTTCGCCCGGCTCGCCGGCGACGAGGACTTCTGGAACGCGCTCTACAACACGTTCGGCATCTTCCTGCTCTCCTCGGTGCCGCAACTGCTGCTCGCCCTGGTGATCGCCTCGCTGCTCAACCGCAGGCTGCGGGCGCAGACCTGGTGGCGGGTCGGGGTCCTGCTGCCGTACGTCACCCCGATCGTCGCCTCGACGATGGTCTTCGCCGTCTTCTTCTCCCGCGACTTCGGCATGGCCAACTGGCTGCTCGACCCGTTCGATGGCACCGACGCCCCGGTGGACTGGCGGGCCGACAAGACGCACGCCTGGATCGCCATCGCCACGATGGTCAACTGGAAGTGGATCGGCTACAACGCGCTGCTCTACCTGGCGGCCATGCAGTCCATCCCGCGCGACGTCTACGAGGCGGCGGCCATCGACGGCGCGGGCCCGTGGCGGCAGCTCTGGCGGATCACCGTGCCGATGATCCAGCCGGTCGTCGTCTTCACCGTGGTCCTCTCCACCATCGGCGGCCTGCAACTCTTCACCGAGCCGATGCTCTTCGACCTGAACGCGCAGGCCGCCACCGGCGGGCCGAACGGCGAGTGGCAGACCATCGCCCAGCTCATCTACAAGGTCGGCTGGAAGGACCTGGACCTCGGCTACGCCGCCGCGATGTCCTGGGCGCTCTTCCTGATCATCCTGGTCGTCGCCGGCATCAACACCCTGCTGACGAACCGCCTCTCGGGGGGCCGCCAGTGAGCGGCCACCGGAGGCGGCAGCCGGCGGGGCGGGCTCCGCAGGACAGCCCGGCGGGCCTCGGGACGTACCTGCTGCTGGCGGCGACGATCCTGCTCTCGGCCTTCCCGCTGTACTGGATGTTCGTCATCGCCACCAGCAACGACGAGGCGCTGGCGGCGATCCCCCCGACGGTCGTGCCCGGCGACCGGTTCCTGGTCAACCTGGAGGAGGTCTTCTCCCTCCAGGACGTCTACTTCGCCGCCGGCCTGATCAACAGCGCCATCGTCTCCGCCACCGTCACCGCCTCGGTGCTCTTCTTCTGCTCGCTGGCCGGGTTCGCCTTCGCCAAGCTGCGCTTCAGGGGCAGCCGGTGGCTGATGCTCTTCGTGGTGCTCACCCTCACCGTGCCCAACCAGCTCGGCGTGGTGGCGCTCTACATCGTGATGGGCAAGCTCGGCTGGAACGGCACCCTGCTGGCCGTCATCGCGCCCGGCCTGGTCACCGCGTTCGGGGTCTTCTACATGCGACAGTTCATCGTCAACTCCGTCCCCGACGAGCTGGTCGAATCGGCCCGGATGGACGGCGCCACCACCATGCGGATCTACCGCAGCATCGTGCTGCCGGCGATCCGCCCGGCGCTGGCCGTGCTCGGCCTGCTCACCTTCGTCGCCACCTGGAACGACTTCCAGTGGCCGCTGATCACCCTCAGCGGCACCGACTTCCCCACCTCGATGGTGGCCATCTCCGACCTGGCCAGCGGAAACTACGTGATCTACCGGCGGGTGCTGGCGGGGGCGTTCGTCGCCACCGTCCCCCTGCTGATCATGCTCTTCCTCGGTGGCCGACAGATCGTCCGAGGCATCATGGAAGGCGCGGTGAAGTCGTGATCCGGCATCCGTTGCACGACGGTTGGCAGCTGCGGGCCGTCCCCGGCCCGCAGGTGCCGTCGACGATCGTCGACCGGGCGGTCCCGGCGACCGTGCCCGGCTGCGTGCACACCGACCTGCTGGCCGCCGGGCTCATCGGCGACCCGTACGTCGACGACACCGAGACGACGCTGGCCTGGATCGGGCGCACCGACTGGGTGTACGAGTGCACCTTCGACGCCCCGCCCGGCGACGCCGACCGCATCGACCTGGCCTGCGCCGGCCTGGACACGGTCGCCACGCTCACCCTCAACGGCACCGAGCTGGGCCGCACCGAGAACATGCACCGCGGCCACCGCTTCGACGTCACCCCCGTGCTGCGCCCCGGGCCCAACACGCTGACCGTCCGCTTCGACTCCGCGTACCGCTACGCCGAGGCGCACCGCGACCGGCTCGGCGACCGGCCCAACGCGTACCCGGAGCCGTTCCAGTTCATCCGCAAGACGGCCTGCAACTTCGGCTGGGACTGGGGCCCGACGCTGGTCACCGCCGGCATCTGGCAGCCGATCGCCCTGCACGCCTGGTCCACCGCCCGGCTCGCCACCGTCCGCCCGCTGGTCACCGTCGCCGACGGCGTCGGCCGGGTGACGGTGCACGTCGACCTCGAGCGCGCCGCCGCCGAATCAGCCGACGATGCCCCGGTCACCGTCCGCGCGCGGGTGGCGGGCGTCGTCGCCGAGGCGGTGGTGGCCGCCGGGGAGCGCACGGCCGCACTGACCGTCGAGGTCCGCGACCCCGCCCTCTGGTGGCCCCGGGGGTACGGGGACCAGCCACTGCACCCCCTCGCGGTGACCCTGCACGCCGCCGACGGCACGGAGCTGGACGCCTGGTCCCGGCGGATCGGCTTCCGCACGGTCACCCTGGACACCGTCCCCGACGCCCACGGCTCCGCGTTCGCCCTGCACGTCAACGACGTGCCGATCTTCGTGCGCGGGGTCAACTGGATCCCCGACGACGCGTTTCCCAACCGGGTCACCCGCGACCGGCTGGCCGAACGCTTCGACCAGGCCGCCGGGGCGAACGTCAACCTGCTGCGGGTCTGGGGCGGCGGCCGGTACGAGTCGGAGGACTTCTACGAGCTGGCCGACTCCGCAGGGCTGCTCGTCCAGCAGGACTTCCTCTTCGCCTGCGCCGCGTACCCGGAGGAGGAGCCGTTCCGCGCCGAGGTGGAGGCCGAGGCGCGCGAGCAGGTCACCCGGCTGGCCGCCCACCCGTCGCTGGTGCTCTGGACCGGCAACAACGAGAACATCTGGGGCTGGCACGACTGGGACTGGCAGCGGCCCCTGGCCGGGCGCACCTGGGGCCGGGGGTACTACCTGCACCTCCTGCCGGGGATCGTCGCCGAGCTGGACCCGACCCGCCCGTACTGGCCGGGCAGCCCCTGGTCGGGCTCCGAGGCGATCCACCCCAACGACCCGGCGCACGGCACCACCCACATCTGGGACGTCTGGAACACCGACGACTACACCAGGTACCGCGAGTACGTCCCCCGCTTCGTCGCCGAGTTCGGTTACCAGGCGCCCCCGGCGTACGCGACCCTGCGCCGGGCGCTCTCCGACGACCCGCTCGCGCCCGACTCGCCCGGCATGGCCCACCACCAGAAGGCCGCCGACGGCGACGCCAAGCTGCGCCGCGGCCTGGATGCCCACCTGCCGCCGCCCGCAGACTTCGACGAGTGGCACTACTTCACCCAGCTCAACCAGGCCCGCGCCATCGCCCTCGGCGTCGAGCACTTCCGCTCGCACCGGGGCGTCTGCATGGGCACCATCGTCTGGCAGCTCAACGACTGCTGGCCGGTGACCTCCTGGTCGGCCGTCGACGGCGACGGCCGCCGCAAACCCCTCTGGTACGCGCTGCGCCGCGCGTACGCCGACCGGCTGCTCACCGTCGCCCCCCGCGACGGCGGGCTGACCCTGGTGGCGGTCAACGAGACCGCCGAGCCGTGGCGCGCTCCCGCCACCGTCACCCGGCTCACCCTGGGCGGCGAGCCGAGGGCCAAGACGGCGTACGACCTCGACGTGCCGGCGTACGGAAAAGTGGAGCTGGTGTTGCCGGCGGACCTGGCCGTGCCGGAGGGCGCCCGGCGGGAGCTGCTGCTCGCCGAGGCGGGGCAGGGCGTCGACCGGGCGCTGTGGTTCTTCGCCGAGGACCGGGACGTCGACTGGCCGACGGCGTCCTACGACGCGACGGTGGAGCCGGTCGACGGCGGCGTGCGGGTGCACGTCACCGCCCGCACCGTCCTGCGCGACCTGGCCCTCTTCCCCGACCGCCTCGACCCGGCCGCCGAGGCCGACGACGCGCTGCTGACCCTGCTGCCGGGCGAGTCGGCGACGTTCACGGTCAGCTCTGCGCGCCTCCTGGACCCGGCCGCGCTGACGGCCCGCCCGGTGCTGCGCACGGTTAACTAAAGGGAATTCGGGATCGTCGCAGGCGTGTGGTGCAATGTGGCCTGTGAATCGGTACCGGGTTCTTGCCGTCCTTCTGCTGCTGCTCGGGTTCGTGTCGCTGGTGCTCTCGCACACCTTCCCGTTCCTGGACGACCTCAACGAGCTCGGGGAGTCGGCGGTCGTCATCGCGGGCGTGGCGTGCGGGCTGGCGGGGGTGAGCCTGTGGTTCCGCAAGACGTCGGAGGAGCCCGCGCCATCGGAGGAGCCCGTACCGTCGGAGGACCCCGCACCGTCGGCGACCGGCGACGGCGAGCCCCGCTGACCTCGGCTTCCCTTGCCCGGCACCCGCCGCCGGCTCAGCTGGGGCGGGTGACGCGGAACTCGTTGCCGTCGGGGTCGGCGAGAAGCGTCGCGCCGTCCTCGTCGGTCCCCAGCCGGGTGGCCCCGAGGGAGAGCAGCCGCTCGACCTCCGCCCGGTGGTCGCCGTCGGCCGGGGCGAGGTCGAAGTGCTGCGGGCTCCGCGCCGCCTTCGGGTTCAGGGGCGGGCCGCCCCAGGCGACCTTCGTGCCGCCCAGCGGCGACTGGAT
Organism: Micromonospora sp. DT233; assembly: GCF_049841815.1. Lineage (NCBI taxonomy): Bacteria > Bacillati > Actinomycetota > Actinomycetes > Micromonosporales > Micromonosporaceae > Micromonospora > Micromonospora sp. DT233. The sequence continues at coordinate 289,726 of NZ_JBNCLB010000003.1, forward strand.
CGCCGTCTCCTCGTCCTGCTCCCAGACCAGCGGCCAGCCCATCGCCGCGCTCCAGAAGAGGCCGACCTCGCGGGTGCCGTCGCAGGCGATCTCCCCGAGCCGGCCGCACCCGGCGAGGTAGTTGTTGCTGGCCTCGATCACGCAGAACTCGTTGCCCTCGGGGTCGGCCAGCACGATGTGCGGCTCCTCGGGGAGCTGACCGACGTCGAGGTGGCTGCCGCCGAGCCCCAGCACCGTCGCCACGGTCTGCTGCTGGTCGGCGGGGCTGGTGCTGGTCAGGTGCAGGTGCAGGCGGCGGATCGGCCCCGCCGCCTGCTGCGCGGGGCCGGGCGCGAACCGCAGGCTGAGCTGGGTGTCGTCGCCGGGCAGGAGCGCGCCGGCGGCGTCCTCGACGTCCTCGACGACCTCGCGGTCGAGCAGGGCGGCCCAGAACCGGGCCAGGTGGGCGGGGTCGTGGGCATCGAAGGTCACCGTCAGCCGTGGTGAGCTCATCACCGCAGGGTAGGGACGGGCCGGCAGGGCGACAAGGTGATTACCCGGCCCACAAGGCGCGCATTGGACTCTTAGCCAGATCATCCGTCAGGGGAGGAATGCTCAATCTCTCGTGAATAATGTCCGTTTTTGAGCTGGTCAGCGAGGTTCGCTGTCTCGCTTGCGTAGTCCGAGGCAAATGGTACTTTGGTACTTGGTCGACCTGTCCACCCCAGAGGGAGAGCAATGGCTGCCGCCGCCACGCCTATCAAGGTAGATGCTCAAACCGACCAGTTGATTTCTCATGCCGCGCACTTTCTTGGCCGCTCGAAGAAGGATGTAGTTGACGTCGCCGTGCGTGAGTTCATCGAGAATCACCGTTCGGAGATCCAGCAGGCAGTGGGTGAGGCCCTTCGTCAGCTTGATGGCTCCACCGCTAGTTCTGTCGCTCTTCTGACAGGGATGTCGCGTGGCGAACTCGACGACCTCGGTGGGTTCTCGGAGCCGAAGTAATGCTTTCGCTCCTGCAGTGGCCCGACAGGTCCTGGTGCGAGGATTTCGGCTAGTATCTCGGAGTGAGCCAGCCCACCCCATACTTCGTGCGACCGACTAAGCGATGCTTATCGGACCTTGGCATGGGCTTTCCCGCCCTGGAGCTTCCCTTGCATCAAGTCGAGGACGCTCTCGTAGCCAAAGCGCAGCAGGTTCCGGCAGAGGTGGCAGCCGGTAGTGCCGAGCGTATTCGGGCGATCAAGGACCGGATCTGGTTCAAGGTAAAAGTCAGCTCCGCCCGCGGTGCTGTCACCGAGCTTGATCATGCCGTCGACCATGGCCCGGAAGTCGCTGAAGCCGGTGCGTGGTGGTGGATGGGGGCGGCCGGTAAACGTCAAGAGGACAGCAGCAACGACTTCTACCGTTCGCTGACAGCAGAGGTGACACGCGCCGGCCGAGGTACGGGTTCTACCAGTTCCGAGCATCTTCTTCCGGCCGATGTGGATATCCGCCGACTGGAAGCCGAGTTGGCGGTCCAGATCACCCTGAGTATCAGGAGGGTCGTAAGGAAGGTCATCGCAGCCTCGATAAAAACCGGCAGAGCGTGCGCAGCGACCTTTACCCATCATCGGATTGCCGCCCTGGTCAGGGCCCGCGACGGCGAAGCGTATCTCGCGGTCACCGCTGAGGGCTTCATCGATTTTCGTCTGATTGCTGTGATTCTCGGTTCCGTTCCGCACGTCGCGCACAGTGATTGGCTTCCCGAGCCGCAGGGCGTGTTTGGTATCAACCCTGAACCTGGTCAGATCACTTACTCCACCATGGTGTCGGCTGCCTCTCAGGCTGAGATCATGGAAGAGTTTTCCGGCGAAGATCTGTCGGATCTTTGACCATGGCGGATCGGTCGTCGCCGTGCCGGTATAGCTATGCGGCCTTGAACACCTTCTGCGGCTAGCCTAATTGGTCCGCAGGTGATGGGCTGATGGTCGGCAGTGGCGGGAGCGACTCTTGGCGTGACGGTCGCCGCCGGCCTACTTCTCGGAGACGGCGAGGACGTTGAGCCCCGGGCCGGACTTCAGCGTGCCGACGACGCGCGTGGGCCGTGGGGTGGGTCAGTCAGAAATGTCGTTGCGGCGGTGGACCAACTTGGCCATGGACAAGATCCTCGGCCGATTCTGTACCGAGAAGCTCAGTCCGTGCCGAGGTAGCGGTACCGACCCTGGGGGGTCCCGCAGTTCCAGTCGGTCAAGTAGGCTTCGCCCAGAGTGTGTACTTTGTGGATCGGAGCAGGCCTACCCTCGTGCGGTGCAGGTCTTGGCCGCCGGACGACTGCCGACCGGTTGAGGAGGAGCCCCTCATGACGGCAGATGCCGCCCAGTTTCGCCAGTCGATGGATGACGCCCTGGATGCCCTGCGTCAACTACGGGCCGCCCGCCCTGCGGCGGAAGTCGTTGAGACCCGCGGAGAGGCCACCGCAGCGGACGGACTGATTGCCGTGGTGGCCTCGGCGGGCGGTCGGATCGAGTCGATTACCGTGGCACCTGAGGCGCTGCGGCAGGGCAGCGGCCACCTTGCCGACCAGGTGACGATTGCCGTCAACGCGGCCCTCGACGATCTGCAAGCCCGAACGGTCGCCGAAGCCCCTGACGCTCCAAACTCGGCCGTGCTGCTCGAACGGCTCGAAGGCGTCCAGCAGCAGACGGTGCACCAGATGCAATCGTTCCTGAGCGCGCTCACCTCAGCCCAGGCCCGGGCAGCCCGGCCGGCAGGTTGACGATGTCGTTGGATATCGATCCCGAACACATTCGGGCGTCAGGCAGTCGACTTGTCGACTTGGGTGACCGGCTGGCGAGCGCACTCGAGACGTTCGACACCCGGTTGAAGAGCTTTGGCGAGCCATGGGGTGGGGACATGCTCGGCACCCTGGTCGGCCTCTCGTTTCCGGCTGTCTCTGGATACCTGGTGCAGTGCTATGCCGCGATGGCCGACGAATATCAGAGCAGCGGCGAGGACCTGGTGGCTCTGGCAGAAGACATGATGGCCGTCGAGGATGACCTGGCCGGCCGATTCGGCGCACTGGCCGCGAAGTTGGGTTGACCCATGGGCCTGACTGTTCCGGCTGAGCTCGCCTCTGTGCTCGCCATGATCGGGTACGACTGGCCGGAGGGCGACGAGGAGAAGCTCTTCGAGCTCGGACAAGTCTGGATGGACTTCGCCAGCACGGTCGAAGAGGTGGGCCGGGAAGCTGACGCGCTGGCGGCGGAAGTGACTGGCGGCAACCAGGGCGGCGTGATTGACGCCTTCGATGCGTATTGGTCTGGTGCCGATGGGCCGGGTGGCGTGTTGGCCGGGAACACGACCGCCACTACCGTGCTGGGGGCCGGTTATGTGGTGGTCGCCGCGGTCGTGCTGGCACTGAAGGTGCAGATCATCGTCCAACTGGTCATTCTGGCCGTTCAGATCGCCCAGGCGGTGGCCACGGCGGTGCCCACCTTCGGCGCATCCCTATTGGAGATCCCGATCTTCAAGATGATCACCAGCCTGATCCTCGACCAGCTCATTGATATGGCAATGCGGGCGATTCTGGGTGGGTAAGCGAAACCGCAACCGGCATCTCCGCGACGCGGCCGTGCCGCCCGAGGTGGAGTCGGCGCTGGTCAAACCGGTCGCGCAACTAGCCAGGACCCCCCGCGTACGCCGGGAGTACCACGTCGGCGACGAGCAACGGCCCAAGCACCGGGAGACCGACCGTAACCTGGCCATGGGCAGCGCGAGCCGTGCTCCCGCCAACGGTCAGACCGCGCTGGATCGTTCGGTTCAGATCAAGCAGACCAACGAGCGTCGCCGTATCGGTGTCGATCACCAGACGGGCGAGATCGTCATTCTCGACCGGCACCGGCGCATCGAGCCGGCCAAGCCAGGCGACGACGTCGTCGAGATCTACCACGGCCATGTCCGCAACTGGGAGGACCACAGCTCAGACGGCCTGAACGACGACATGCGCAACGCACTCAAGCGTAGTGGACTGGTAGACAAGAAGGGCAGGCCGACCGCGCCGCCGAAGGACGAGGAATGAGCACACAGCGCAGCTACTACGAACCAGCTCCGGTGACCCACGACGCGGCCACAGCCGCACTAGCCGCAGGGGACATCGACGCCCTCACCGACTCGATGGTCGGGCTTGCCTTGCACGATGCGGACTGGCGCTGGTGCCAGGACTTCTACCTACGCGCGCTGGATCACCCGGAGGAGGACGTCCGGGCCACGGCGGCGATCTGCCTCGGCCACCTTGCTCGCATCCACCGTCAACTCGACACCGACAGGGTCCTGCCCGCCCTGCGCGCCAAGCTGCGCGACCCGGAGGTCGGCGGCACGGTCGAGGATGCCATCGCCGACATTGAGCAGTTCCTCGCTCTTCCGCCCGGCGCAACCCGGAAATAGGACGACGTGCTGCGGCTCTGCCGACCTGGCCGAGTGGTACAGGGGTGCGGGCCATCGCCGACGAGAGGGTCAGCAGCAACGCCACCTGTAGGAACAGCGGCATACGCGGCGCGGCCACCCGCTGCCATCGGCGGCCCAGCGCCGTCGCGGCGAGCGCCAGCAGCACCAGCGGCAGCCAGAACCGAGCCGAGACCCGAGGACCGCCGACGGTCTACTTCTCGAACACGGCGAGGACGTTGAGCCCTGGGCCGGACTTCAGCGTGCCGACGATCCGCAGGCCGTGCTTGTTGCCGCGGCGGATCATCGAGTACGCGAAGATGCCCGTCTCGAACGTGCCCCGCCCCCGTAAGGAGAGTTGAAGCGCATGGTCGTCGACGTGCACCCGGTAATCCACCCAGCGAGCCCGGCCGCCGTCACCTATGCCGCGTTCGAGCACGTTCATCGCCGAGATGGCATCGAAGTTGTCTGAGAACCAGCGCCAGTATTCGCGCTTCGTCCCCGGCCCGTAGGCCGGCGGCAGCGTGCGGACCGTCTTGGCGACCTCGGTCGCCAGGTCGTCGAAGACCGTTGCCACCCTCCCGGTGCTCAGCTCGGCGGCCAGCGGAATGATCGCCCGTCCCGGGGGCAGGTCGAGGAAGACGAGCGCGCGGGGGCTGTCGGTGACGTAGGCCTCGTCCCGGTCGTCGAGCGATACGACGTCCCGGGCGTACTTCACCCTGCTTGGCAGATTCGCCGCGTAGTGCAGGGCGAGCTGAACGAGCTGGCGGTGCGGATTGTCGATGGGATGGAGTTCGATCGTGCCCCCCTTCTCGGCCTGCTTCGACTTCTCGCGACCGAGGCTCCCCTCCAGGCTGATGTGGGCGTCCAGGAAGGGGAAGATGGTCGTCAGTCGCGCCCGGGTGCCCAGCTTCCCGCTGGTGCTGGTCTTCGAAAGTCGGATGTCTTTCGTGGAAATCGATATCTTGCCGTCCTTGTGCTCCGGCATGACCACCGCGTCGTAGAAGGCCGTCACCTGCTCGCCGTCGATGAACAGCGGGGCATCGGCAAGCCAGGAAAGCGGGAGTTCCCGCCCGGAGTCGCTGCTCGCTGGATCTTCCATCTCTCCTCGTCGGGAGTCGGTGGTGCTGTCACGACCAGCACCGTGCGGGCCCGGTGGCACCGTCCAAGGTAGAGCAGGCGCGGGGGGCGGAATAGGCTTCGATCATGAGTGGTGGTGGCCGAGACGGAATGAACCCCCTGCGTCAGCTCTCGCTGGACCAGCTCCGGCAGCGGACGAGCGCCAAGTGGCGGGAGTACCCGGACGACGTGCTGCCGCTCTGGGTGGCGGAGATGGACGTGCCGCTGGCCGAGCCCGTCGCGCGGGCGATCACCGACGCCGTCGCGCGCGGCGACACCGGCTATGCCGCCGGTACGGCGTACCCGCAGGCGCTGGCGGAGTTCGCCCGGCGGCGGTGGGGTTGGGACGGGCTGGCCTTGGAGCGCACCGCGCTGGTGCCCGACGTGATGCACGGCGTCATGGAGGCCCTGCGCCTGGTCACCGAGCCGGGGTGCGCGGTGGTCGTCAACTGCCCGGTCTACCCGCCGTTCTACGCCTTCGTGGCGCACGCCGACCGGCGGATCGTGGAGGCCCCGCTCGGGGCGGAGCTGCGCATCGACTTCGGCACGCTGGAGGACGCCTTCCGGCGGGCGCGGGCCGATGGCCGGCCGGCGGCGTACCTGCTCTGCAACCCGCACAACCCGACGGGCGTCGTGCACACCGCCGACGAGTTGGCCGCCGTTGCCGAGCTGGCCGAGCGGCACGGGGTGCGGGTGATCGCCGACGAGATCCACGCCCCGGTGGTCGCCGGGGGAGCGCGCTTCGTGCCGTACCTCTCGGTGCCCGGCGCGGAGAACGGCCTGTCGCTGATGTCGGCCTCCAAGGGGTGGAACCTCGCCGGGCTGCGCGGCGCGCTCCTGGTCGCCGGCCCCGCTGCGGCCGGGGAGCTGGCCCGCGTGCCGTTCGAGGTCAGTGAGAGCACCAGCCACCTCGGCGTGATCGCCCACACCGCCGCGTTCCGCGACGGCGGCGAGTGGCTCGACGCCCTGCTGACCGGCCTGGACGACAACCGCCGACTCCTCGCCGCGCTGCTGGCCGAGCACCTGCCGGCGATTCGCCACCGCCCCGGTCAGGCCACGTACCTGGCCTGGCTGGACTGCCGGGCCCTGGGCCTCGGCGACGACCCGGCCGCCGTGTTCCTGGACCGCGGCCGGGTGGCGCTCACGTCCGGCGTGGCCTTCGGCACCGGCGGCGCCGGCCACGCCCGCCTGAACCTGGCCACCGCCCCCGAGCTGCTGACCGAGGCGGTACGCCGAATGGCCGCAGCCGTCACCGTCGCCTGACCGCCGTCGCCGTAGGCAGCCCTCTCGCCGTAGGCAGCCCCCCGCCGCAGGCAAGATCCGAGCATCTTCCCCGAAGATGCTGCCTCGATCGGCGTTCAGACAGCATTTTCCCCGAAGATGCGCGGATCTTGACCTCGCGGGCGGGGCCGCGTTAGGCAATTTCGGCGGCGGTGTGGCTATGCGGCCTTGAAGACCTCGTCGAGGTGCCATTGCAGGAACTCCCGGTGCGGCCGGTCCCGAACCGCCGGTGGAACGGCGATCTCGCTGCCCGCCCGGGAGTAGAACTGCTCCCCGTTGCCGAACTCCGTCCTGAGTCGTGGACTGACCAGCAGTCGGTGTTTCGGGTCGACCGCCAGATAGCCCTGGTCGTAGAGCGTGTGGACGTCCGAGCGGAGGAGGATGCCGTTGTCGATGCGATGTTCACCGCCCGCTGGCAGCGGCTTGACGTGCGCGGCCTGAAGCACCGGCTGGATGCGGTCGCCGGTGATCGCGCACCGCCGCCCGTACGCGTTGAGCACGACGGCCTTGAAGGCCTGCTGCCCCAGCCGGTACGGGGCGAGCCGCGGATCGCCGTACGTCGGGCCGGGCCGGTGCCACGGCTGACTGAAGTCGACGTCGACCGAGGCGCCGAGCAGGCGACCGACCAGCACCTCGAAGTAACCGGCCGTGTTGCGGGCGGCGACGTCGTACCCCTTGCCCTGAACGATGTTCGAGGCGAACTCCGGTGGCGGCTCGGACGGCTGATCGGCGGGGAAGAAGACGGTGTCCCGGATGAGGACGCAGCCGATCAGGGGATCGTCGCCGGCGGCGATGGGTTCCCGCCGGTACCGCCCGACGATGCGTCGCATCTCCGTCAGGCTCGGCACCCCGTTGCCGTCGCCGAAGAGAGTCCAGGCCTCGGAGATGCGGAGTTGGGCGAAGCCGCTGAAGAATCCGCCGCCGACCACCCGGTTGTGCGGGTGGTGCGTCTTGAAGAAGAAGGGCTCGCCGGGGGAAAGCGCCCGGAAGCCCCGAGACCCGGCGGGACGCCAGAAGTTCACTTCGGTCAGGCCGGGGCGGGCGGCGAGAAAGCGGTACCAGTCTCCGTCGGTCACCCCGACATAGGCCTTCACGACAGTCATCCTGCACGGGTACGGGCGGGGTCGGCAATCCCCGAAAGGCCGGCGAGGCGGGGGTGAAAACGGCGGACGGGTCAACCTTCTTCGGTACGAGACCTGGGCCGAACAGCGTTCAGCGAAGCGCGGCGATGATCTCGCCGACGCCGGTGGACGGATTGCCTTCTGGCGGCGCGTCGAGCTGCTCTGCCCGGCGGAGGGCATCGTCGATCCGGTTGCGGAACCGGTCGAAGTCGAGTGCGGTCTTGTCCCAGGCGGGGTCCTGCTCCCGTAGCAGGTCGCAGCCCTCTGTAGGCAGCAGCGCTCCCGGCGGGTCCCGGTCGACGGGCCGAGCTGGCACGCCTCGACGAGGATCGGCAGCGCTTGCTGCGGTACGGGGCGGCCCAAGGCCGTGGCGGCGTAGGCGACTGGGTGACGCAGAGGCATTCGCGAATTGTTGAGCATATGGTGAGCCGTTCGGCGAAAAAGCGGCGCTCATGCGGCAACAAGGAGAATCCGGATGGCGGACTATCGGGGCAGGCTCTCGATTGGCGGTGGTGCTCTGATTATCTGGTGAAGTGGCTGGCTCAATGGCTACTTCCGGGTCGTCGGAATGTGGGCCTTGTGAGCTGACCGGGCGTGCGGATCAGCCCGGCTGGCGGACTGTTTCCCTGGCGAACCATGGCACTGTGGCAGGCGTCGTGCGCATTACGCGGCAGCGCGAATCAAGACTCGGGAGACCAGGATCCAATGACCACGCCCTACGAGCCTGCCCAGCACCAGCCGTCCGCAGGCGAGCAGTCGATGCCGCCGACCGCTCAGTTTCCGCCGCCGCCCGCAGGCCACTACCCGCCGCCGGTGCCCGGCCAGTTCTCCGTGCCGCCGCCTTCGAAGAAGCGCACTCCCTGGCTGATGCCCACCCTCATCGGGGCCGCCGCGTTCGTGGTGCTGTGCTGTGGTGGTTCGATGATCATCAGCCTGACCAGCGACGACACGAAGACCGAGGTCGTCGCCGACAGCGGCGACGCGCCCGCTGCCAAGACCGGTGAGCCCGCTCGCAAGGCAGCGGCTCCGGCGGCGAGCACGGCGGCACCCGAGCCGGCGAAGAAGACCGCGGCGCCGACGCCGACGAAGTCGAAGACCCCGCGCATCGGCGACAAGGTGCGCGGCGGTGACTTCGTGTTCACCGTCAAGGGCGTGAAGTGCGGAATCTCCCGGGTCGGCAGCGAATTCCTGAACAAGAAGGCGCAGGGCGCCTTCTGCAGGGTCGGTGTGACCGTCAAGAACGTCACCAAGAGCGCCCATACTTTCCACGCCGACGGCACTCTCACCGCCCAGGACGCCAGCGGCCGGAAGTACGATGTCGACGGGGCAGCCGCGATCTACGGAAACAGCGACGGTCAGGGTTTCCTCGACGAAATCAACCCGGGCAATACGGTGACTGCGAACGTCTACTTCGACGTGCCGAAGGGCACCAAGCTCAAGACGATCACGTTCGACGCGGGCCTCTTCACTCTCGCTGAGGACGCCGTCGTCACGCTGTGACCGGCCACGGGTAGGGCATCCCGCTGAGCCGTCACGGAGCACGGCGAGGAACGCGGCCCCCGGCGCAAACCGGGGGCCGCGTCACGCCAGCCGCCAGACCTGGTACGCCGTCAGCGGAGGATCGCGCCAACGAACGCGCTCCAAGCAGCGGGACCGAAGGTGAGCGCCGGGCCGTCCGGGTCCTTGCTGTCGCGTATGGCGATGATGTTGGGCAGGTTGTCGGCGACCTCGACGCACTCGCCGCCGTTGCTGCCGCTGCGGGTGCTCTTGCGCCAGTGGGCTTCGCTCAGATCAACCATGGCGGGTTTCCGTCAGGCGTTCATTGCGCGGGTGAAGGCCGTCCATGCTGCGGGGGAGAAGGTGAGGGCCGGGCCGTTCGGGTCCTTGCTGTCGCGGACAGCGATGATGTTGGGCAGGTTGTCGGCAACCTCGACGCACTCGCCGCCATTGCCACCGCTGCGCGTGCTCTTGCGCCAGCGGGCGTCGGTCAGATCAACCATGGTGGACCTCCCCAATCGTCTTCTCGAACAGTTGCCTTGATTGTTCCTCATCGAGAGCGAGCCTGAGCAGGCTCGACCAGACCTTTTCGTAGGCCGCGAACTCACTCGGGCGGTCCAGGTAGAGCGACCCGGTCCAGGACTCGCTGTAGACCACCGAGGGGTCGGGTGTGCTCCGGTTCCCCAACGGGAAGTCGAGAAGGACGAACTCGCCACCCACTGCCCCGTGGTGTGGGCCAGAGGCGAGCGGCAGAACCCGAACCGACACGTTCGGCAGGTTGCTTACCTCCAGCAGGTGCCGGAGTTGCGCGGTCATCGTGACCGAGTCCCCGACAAGCCGGAGCAGCACCGACTCGCAGAGCACCACCTGGACCTGCGGTGCCCGTGGCAGGCGGCGGGTGAGCAGCGACTGTCGTTGCAGGCGAAGCTCGACGGCTCGCTCCCGATCCTCCTCGCTCATGTCCGGCTGATCGACCCGGTAGATGCCCAACGCATACTCCCGGGTCTGGAGAATGCCCGGCACGAGACTGTTCTTGAAGAACCGCAACTGGGACGCGGCGGATTCGAGGCCGACGTACAGCTCGAACCACTCGGGGATCGCGTCGCCGTACGCATGCCACCAGCCCTTCGCCCGCGTCTCGGCGGCCAGGGCGAGAAGCGCGCGGGTCAACTCGCCCTTCGCCCGGTACAGCTCGCACATGGCCCGGACGTCCACGCTGCGCGCGGAGCCGAGCCCGCTCTCGATGCGCCACACCTTCTGTCGGCTGCACTCCAGCGCCTCGGCGGCGGCATCGAGGGTTATCCCGGCCTCGTTGCGCAGGTCACGTAGCGCCCTGCCGAGCCGGCGTCGGGGCACCGTCGATCCCATGTCCTCGGCCATCCGGCCTCCTTCCCGATAGCGTGCTGCAACATCTCGACGCGCCACTCTGGAACATGGAATGTTGCAGAAGATTGGCTGAACAGTGTGGGTGGACATTCGTTGCCATAGCGTCTCCGACCTTACAAGATGGCTCCGACAAAGGCGATGACCGTGGAATTTCCACCGTTCATAAAAATTGCGAATCCGGTCAGCCATCCGAGAGGAAGTGAGTCTGTCGTGGGCGCGTTTTTCCGTCGACCGAGCTCGGTCGAGTCGATGAGTCCGGCGGTGCGCCGATGAGCGAACGATTCGTGGCGCACCTGGCGTTCACCGCCGCCGACCTCGGCGCCGCCCGCCGGTTCGCCGGGGCGCTGGCCCGGTCGGTGACCTTCCTGCCCGAGATCGATGCCGGCGAGACCACCGTCTCGGCCGAGGACGCCCAGGGCGTACGCCATCGGGTCTTCTGTGACCTGCCGCTGCCGGACCACCGGCGCTGCGCACGCCGCGCCGACCACGACGGGGCCTGCACGGCCCGGCCGCCCCGATGACGGGCGCGCCCACCGTCGCCTGCCCGGACTGCGACGGCACCACGTTCCGCCTTGACCCCTGCCGCTGCACCCGCTACGGCAACCGCTTCCTGGCCGAAGACGCCGAAGACGCCGAAGACGTAGCAGGCACAGCGGAGGACGGCGCGGGCGCGCGCCGGCAGCCGTACCGCAAGTGTCAGCTGTGTCGGGGCGTCGGCAGCGTCGCCGTGGCCTGCCTGCGCTGCGGCCGGCGCGGTCGCCGCCGCGCGCAGCTCGTGCTGACCGTGGCCAACCTGGACACCGGCGCGGTCGCGTCGCACCGGGTCACCCCCGACACCCTCGACCCCCGCCCGGACCCGGCGGGCGGCTGGGTGGCCGACCTGACCGACCGGGTACGCGAGCTGGCCGCCGCGACCGGCGTCGCCGCCCCCGTCGAGCCGCTGAGCGTACGGCTGCCGCCGGCCTGGCGGCCCGACCTGCCGGCCGGCGAGCGGTACGAGCTGGCCGCCCGCGCCCTCGCGGAGGCGGCCCGGCCGGCGTGGCGGGTGCTGGTGGGGCGGTCGAGCGCGCCGCCCCCGGTCGACCCGGCTGCCCGGCTGGCCCGGCTCTGCGGGCTGGCCGACCTGCTCCTGCTCGACCTGGTCGTGGAGGCCCGCCGGCACGGCGGCATCCTCTGCTGGGACGTCCGGTACGAGGTGCCCGGCTCGCCCGTGCCCGCCGGGCCGCCGGAGCCCCGCGCGGACCTGTCGGCGGCCCTGGCCCGGACCAGGGTGGCCGAGGCGCTGGCCGGGCTCGGCGACCGCGGCCGGGACGCCCCCGCGCGGCTGCTGCGCCCCACCCCGCCCGGCCCGTCCGCCCCGCCGGCCGTCGACGTCGAGGAGATCGAGCGGCGGGTACGCGCCGACTGCGCCGGGCCGGCCGGGGCCGAGCTGCCCGGCGCGCAGGCCGTCTGGCGGGACGGGCGCTGGTGGCACACCGGCCTGGGCCCCGGCGAGCCGGTGGTGACCCTGGTCGGGCAGCCCACCGGCCAGGTGCTCCGCCGGGTCCGGGTGCCGCTGCGCCGCCTCGCCGAGCCGGTCGACCCGCCGTGGCTCGGCGAGCCGGTGCCGTCGCGCGCCTGCCCGGACTGCCGCCCCGACGACCGGCTGCGCCCCTCCGTGCTGGCCTGCGGCAGCTGCGGCGGCACCGGGCGGCGGCACCGCACGGCGCTGGTCACCCTGACCGACCTGCGGCACCGGGTGGTGCACCTGACCTGGCCGGCCGGTGCCCCGGAGGCCGCCGCGCCGGCCGGCAACGCCCCCGGCGGCCGGGCGGTGGTGCGGCTGCCCGACCGCTACCGGCTGGCTGCCTGGGCGACCGTCTTCGGCGTACGCCCGGAGGACCTCGCCGAGGCCGACGGCGGCCACGACCTGCCGCCCGACGCGCGCGACGGCTACGTCACGCTGCCGTGGGCGGGAGCCGACCCGGTGGGGGAACTGGTGGCCGCCGTCGGCCCCGCACTGCCCGCCGGGCGCCTGCTCGTCACCGCCGTACGCCCCGCCGCGCCGTCGCTGGCCGAGCTGCTCCGGCTCGCCCACGGCCTCGACCTGGCGTTGGTGGTCAGCGTGCTAGACCTGCGGGCGCACCCGGCCGGGCCGCTGCGGGCACCCGGGCTGCTCTGGGCGGTCGACCTGCGCGCGCCGGCCGCCCCGGTGCGCCCGGACGACCTGCCGGACCGGCCCAGCCTGGCGGCGGCCGTGGCGCACTGCCTGGAAGGCCTCGACGCCGTCCTCCCCGAGACCGTGCCGGCCGACCCGGCCGCGCCGATCCCGGTGCCGTCGTCGGCGCGGCGCGAACTCCCCGGCGACCCGGTGCCGGAGCTGCTGCGGTTGGCCGCCCGGCACGCCGGCCGGGCGCTGACCGCGCGCTTCACCCGGTCGGGCAGCACCGTCCACCGTCACGGCGACGAGGGGCCGCGCCTGCTCGTCGAAGGCTCCGAACTGGGGATCTGCGGTTGACGGGCCACTGCGGGGAACATATGTTCGAGCGCGTGCGGGGGAATCTCGGGGCAGGTCAGGCTGGTTCGCCATCAGCGCGTGGCCAGCGGGCCGGTGAGCCCTCCGGGGCCTCTACGATCGGGGCCATGGACCGAGGAACGGGGGAGCGGGCGGCGCTGGTGGCGCTGCTGCGCCAACCCGACCTGGGCTGGTCCGACGCCGCCCACGAGGTCCAGGAGGCCGGCAGCGCGCTCGACGTGCTCCGGCGGGTCGTCGGGCGGGCGGACACCCTCTTCCCCGACGAACGCTCCGTCGACTCGCTCGTCGACGCCGCCGCCGGTGAGCTGGCCGGCTGGCAGGCCGAGGGCATCACGGTGCGGGCCTTCTTCGACGACGACTATCCCGCCCAGCTCCGCGACATCCGGGAGATGCCGCCGCTGCTCTTCGCGCGGGGAGATCTCCGGCCCGACCCCCGAGCCATCGCGGTCGTCGGCAGCCGTGAGGCGAGCGATCGGGGGATCGAAATCGCCCGGTCGGTGGCGACCTCGCTGGCCGCTCGGGACGTGACGGTGGTCAGCGGCCTGGCGAAGGGCGTCGACACCGCCGCCCACCAGGCGGCGCTCGCCGCCGGTGGCCGCACCGTCGCCGTCATCGGCACCGGCATCCATCGGCACTATCCGGCCGTCAACCGAGGACTTCAGGAACACATCGCCGACGTGGGCCTGGTGATCAGCCAGTTCTGGCCGGACGCCGCCCCGACGAAACAGAGCTTCCCGATGCGCAACGCGGTGATGAGCGGTTACGCCGCTGCCACCGTCGTCGTCGAGGCCGGCGAGCGCAGCGGTGCCCGGATCCAGGCGCGGCTCGCTCTCCAGCATGGTCGGCCGGTGGTGCTCACGAGTCAGGTGATGCGGCACGACTGGGCGCGTGCGTTCGCCGACCGTCCCGGGGTGCACGTGGCACACGGCACGGCGGAGCTGGTGGAGGCCGTCGACGCCATCCTCGCCAGGATGCCGGCCGCGATCGAGCTGGAGGGCTTCCCTGAGCTCGCCAGTCTCTGACCCCTGGGGCCGCATCCGGCAGCACGTCGAGACCCAGCGGAACTTCCTGCGTAATCCCTTGCCCGCAGCCGAGTGGATCTGCCCGACCTGTCGAGGCGTGCGTACGCCGGGATTTGCCCAGTGCTACCCGTGCCAGGAGCAGTTGGCCGAATCAGGGGGTCTGCTTGCCGACGTGGTGGTGCCGATCCCATATTCGCCACGTACCGGCCAGCATCATCACCACCTGCGTTCGTACAAGTCCACCCCGGCATCGACGCAGGCGAGGTGGAACCTGCTGGCGCTGTTGCTGCTGTTCCTGCGGGAGCATCTCGATTGCGTGTCCCGACGGATCGGCGGTCCCCCGACCCATGCTGTCGCGGTCCCCAGCACCCGGGGCAAGCCCGGCCCGCACGCACTCCAGGAGCTGATCGGGAATCGGCTGCGGCTGCCCTGGCTCGCTGCCGTGCCGAACCCCCGCCACGGGCCTGACGTCCGGAGCTTCCAGGCGGACTGGTTCGGCGTCCGACTGCCCGAGCAAGGTGGTCTCGTCCGACCACTGATCATCGACGACACCTGGACGACCGGGTCTCGGGCCCAGTCGCTCGCCCATGCGCTGAAGACGGCTGGCGCTTCGTCGGTGGCGGTCGTGGTGCTCGGCCGCCACGTCAGGCCGGAACATGCGGCTTCCCGGCCGCTGCTGAAGGCGATCGAGGAGCCGATGTTCGACCTGTCGGTGTGCGCGGCCGAGCACTGACACCCGTCGTACCACGCGTCACCGCCGTGCCCCCGACCGCTAACCCGCCGAACCAATCTTGGACGCTTGGCGTTCGCCTTACGCAGTAGGCGTCCAAGATTGGTTCGTGGAGGTCCTATTCCGGGACCCGGCGGTACGCGCCGTCGCTGGCCGAGGTGGCCATCGAGGCGTACGCGCGCAGCGCCGCCGACACCGGGCGCTGCCGGTCCAGCGGGGTGTACGGCTTGTCGCGCTTCTCCTGGGCGATGCGCCGGGCCGTCAGCACGTCGTCGGGGACGTTCAGCGCGATCGACCGGGCCGGGATGTCGATGACGACCTCGTCGCCGGTCTCGACCAGGGCGATCAGGCCGCCGGAGGCCGCCTCGGGGGAGACGTGGCCGATGGAGAGCCCGGAGGTGCCGCCGGAGAACCGGCCGTCGGTGAGCAGCGCGCAGGACCGGCCCAGCCCGCGCCCCTTGAGGAACGAGGTGGGGTAGAGCATCTCCTGCATGCCGGGGCCGCCGCGCGGACCCTCGTACCGGATCACCACGACGTCGCCGGCCACGATCTCCTTGGCCAGGATCGCGGTGACCGCGTCGTCCTGCGACTCGTAGACCTTCGCGGGGCCGCGGAAGGTCAGGCACTCCTCGGGCACCCCGGCGGTCTTCACCACGGCGCCGTCGGGGGCGAGGTTGCCGTGCAGGATGGCCAGGCCGCCGTCGGCGCTGTAGGCGTGGGCGAGGTCGCGCACGCAGCCGCCCGCCGCGTCGGTGTCCAGCGTGGACCAGCGGTTGGTGGTGGAGAACGGCTCGGTGGTACGCACCCCGCCGGGGGCGGCGTGGAACAGCTCGACCGCCTCGGCGGTGGGCGAGCCGCCCCGGACGTCCCAGTCGGTCAGCCACTGCGCGAGGCTGGGGGAGTGCACGGCGTGCACGTCGCGGCGCAGCAGGCCGGCGCGGTCCAGCTCGCCGAGGATCGCCGGGATGCCGCCGGCGCGGTGCACGTCCTCCATGTGGTAGTTCGGGGAGTTCGGCGCGACCTTGGCCAGGCAGGGCACCCGGCGGGAGATCTCGTCGATGTCGGCGACCGAGAAGTCCAGCTCGGCCTCCCGGGCGGCGGCGAGCAGGTGCAGGATCGTGTTGGTCGAGCCGCCCATGGCCACGTCCAGGGCGATCGCGTTCTCGAACGCGGCCCGGCCGGCGATCTCGCGGGGCAGCACCGAGGCGTCGTCGCCGTCGTACCAGCGCTTGGCGATCTCCACGACGGTGCGGCCCGCCTCGACGAAGAGCGACCGGCGCGCGGCGTGGGTGGCCAGCGTCGAGCCGTTGCCGGGCAGCGCCAGGCCGACGGCCTCGGTGAGGCAGTTCATCGAGTTCGCGGTGAACATGCCGGAGCAGGAGCCGCAGGTCGGGCAGGCGGAGCGCTCGATCTCGCCGAGCTGCTCGTCGGTGACCGCGTCGTTGGAGGAGGCGACCATCGCGTCGATCAGGTCGATCTTGGAGTGCACGACCCCCTCGATCGCGACCGTCTTGCCGGCCTCCATCGGGCCGCCGGAGACGAAGACGGTGGGGATGTTCAGCCGCAGCGCCGCCAGCAGCATCCCCGGGGTGATCTTGTCGCAGTTGGAGATGCAGACCAGGGCGTCCGCGCAGTGCGCGTTGACCATGTATTCCACCGCGTCGGCGATCAGCTCCCGGCTGGGCAGCGAGTAGAGCATCCCGCCGTGGCCCATCGCGATGCCGTCGTCCACCGCGATGGTGTTGAACTCCCGGCCGACCCCGCCGGCCTGCGCCACCGCGTCGGCGACGAGACCGCCCATGTCCTTGAGGTGCACGTGACCGGGGACGAACTGCGTGAAGCTGTTGGCGATCGCCACGATCGGCTTGCCGAAGTCGTCGTCGGTCATGCCGGTGGCCCGCCACAGGGCGCGGGCACCGGCCATCGTCCGGCCGTGGGTGGAGGTCTTCGACCGCAGCTCAGGCATGGGTACCAGTGTTACACCGTCGGCCCGGGGAGTCGGAAAGACGCACACCGAGTCCCAACAGTTGCACACCCGGCTCCCGTGCCGGGCGGGCATCCGGCAGAGTTGGGGGTGTGCACTTCCCCCCGGGCATGACCGCCATCGCGGTGCTGAGCTGCATCGTCGCCGTCGCCGCCACCGTGCTGCTGATCGATCTCGCCCGTCGGGCGGGACGCCGGTGCGGGCAGTCCGCCGCGCTGGTCGCCGTCGCCGCGCTCTGCGCGCTCTTCGCCGTGCTGCTCGGGGTGACCGTGGCGTTGGGCGGCGAGGGGCTGCGGCGGGGGGAGTTGACCGGGTGGGCCACCCCGGTCGCCGTCGCCGTCGCGGCCAGCGCGCTGGCCTTCGGCGCGGCCCTGCTGCGGCTGCCCGGCGCGGTGTTGACCCGGGCGGCGACGGCCCGGCTGGCGCTCGACGGTCTGATCATGGCGTCCGCGCTCTGGTTCGTCGCCTGGGTGCTCTTCTCCGAGCCGACCCGGCTGCTGGCCAACACCACCCCGGTGGCCTGCCCGCAGATCCTGCTGGCTACCGTGGGCGTCACCCTGACCACCGGGCTCACCCTGATCGTGCTGGTGCGGGCCGTCGCGCCCCGCCGCCGGCTGGCCTGGCTCGGCGTCGGGACCACGGCGGTGACCTGCGGGGGCCTCGGCATCGCCAGCGGGCTCTGTCAGGCGGTGCCGGGGCTGGTGCTGGCCGGCACCGGGCTGGCCGCCGCCGGGCTGGCGACCGCCGCGTTGGCCCTGCGCGGGGCCGCCTCGCCCGGTCAGCTCGACGTCGACCTGATCCGCCGCGACGGCGCGTACGCCTTCGTGCCGATGCTGGCGATGGCCGTCTCCGCCATGTACCACCTCATCCAGGGCGGCCGGTTCGACGCGTTGGGCATCGTCGCCGGCAGCGTCGAGGGCTTCGCGCTGGTGACCCGGCAGTACCTCGCCCTGCACGACGTGCGCCGGTACGCGGTGCGGCTGGCCGAGGGGGAGGCGCACTTCCGGGAGTTGGCGCACACCGACCCGCTGACCGGCCTGGCGAACCGGCGCGGCCTGCTGCGCGCCCTGCACCAGCGCACCGGCGGCGGCGACCCGTGCGTGCTGCTCGGGCTGGACATGGACGGCTTCAAGAACGTCAACGACATGCGCGGGCACGACGTGGGCGACGAGGTGCTGGCCGAGGTGGGCCGGCGGCTGCGGGCCAACCTGCGCCCCGGCGACCTGGCCGCCCGGCTCGGCGGGGACGAGTTCGCGGTGCTCGTGGCCGGTCACCCGGCCGAGGCGGGGCGGGTCGCCGAGCGGCTGCTCGGGGTGCTCGGTCAGCCGTACGAGCAGCCGGGCGGGCCGGTCTTCCTCTCGGTGAGCATCGGCGTGGCCGGGCAGCCCGCCGAGCCGGACGTCGAGCTGCTGCTGCGCCACGCCGACCTGGCCCTGCGCTACGCCAAGCAGCGCGGCAAGAACCGCATCGAGCACTACGACGCCGAGTACGACGGGCTGCTGCGCCGCCGCACCACGCTGGAGCACGAGCTGCGCGGGGCGATCGAGCGCGACGAGCTGCGGCTGGTGTTCCAGCCGGTGGCGTCGCTGCCCTCGGTGCGCCCGGTGGGCGCGGAGGCGCTGCTGCGGTGGAGCCACCCGGAGCTGGGCCGGGTCGGCCCGGACGAGTTCATCCCGCTGGCCGAGGAGTGCGGGATGATCGCCAAGCTCGGGGCGTGGGTGCTGCACCAGGCGTGTCGCCAGCTCTCCCGCTGGCTGGCCGACGGGTACGACGTCTGGGTGTCGGTGAACGTCTCGCCCCGGGAGCTGCACGCCCCGGAGTACGTGGTCCAGGTCGCCGAGGCGCTGCGCGCCCACCGGGTGCCGCCGCAGCGGTTGGTGCTGGAGGTCACCGAGCACGCCGTCGCCACCGACCTCGACGAGCTGGTCCGGCGGCTGACCGCGCTGCGGCGCACGGGGGTGCGGATCGCCCTGGACGACTTCGGCGCCGGGTACTCGTCGCTGGGTCAGCTCCGTCGGCTGCCGATCGACATTCTGAAGATCGATCACAGCCTGGTGGCCGAGCACGAGCCGGTGCGCCCCGTGGGCACCGACGGCCCGGCGTTCGCCCCGATGGTCGACATCGTGATGCGACTGGGCCACCAGCTCGGCCTGGAGGTGATCGCCGAGGGGGTGACCAACCAGACCGAACTGGCCGCGGTGGTCGCCGCCGGCTGCCGCTTCGGGCAGGGCGCGCTCTTCGGCTGGGGGGTGCCGGCCGAGCACCTGGAGGCGATGCTGAAGGCCGCCACGTCGGGGCGGCCACGGCGGTCGCCGCCGGTGCCCGCCCAGCACCCCGAAACGGGGGCATCCGCGCAGGTAGGGGCCGGTGCGGGTGGCGTTTCGGAGGGCGTCGCGGTGAAGTCCGTTGACCAGAATGTGGGAGCAGTTGACTCAGGGCGTGAGATGCGTCAGGCTTGACCCCATGCCGTCGAACCAGTCTCCGCGAGTACTTACCTGAGCGCACTCTCCGTCGTCGAGAGTGCGCTGGCCCCGTGCATCTGCACGAGGGCCGTTTTTATTGCCGTCGGATCCCATCTCGGGGCGGGCTCCGCCCGCGTCGCACCGCCTGAAGAGCACCAGCCACTCCAGCCGAAGGCCGCAACCGCCATGACCAGACCCACGCCAGAGACTCTCGCCCACTCCGCCCGCCGCTCCCGTGCCACCGGCACCGAGCCGACCCCCGCCGACCAGGTCGCGCCGGCCGGCCGCGCCGCCGCCGTACCGGCCGGGGCGGAGCAGGCCGGGCCCGCGCAGCTCTCCGGGGCCGGTTCGCTCGTGCGGTCGCTCGAGGCGCTCGGCGTCGACGTGGTCTTCGGCATCCCGGGCGGGGCGATCCTGCCGGCCTACGACCCGCTCTACGACTCCGCCGTGCGGCACATCCTGGTCCGCCACGAGCAGGGCGCCGGCCACGCGGCCACCGGGTACGCCCAGGCCACCGGCAAGGTCGGCGTCTGCATGGCCACCTCCGGGCCGGGCGCGACGAACCTGGTGACCCCGATCGCCGACGCGTACATGGACTCGGTGCCGATCGTGGCGATCACCGGCCAGGTCGCCCGCCCGGCGATCGGCACGGACGCCTTCCAGGAGGCCGACATCCAGGGCATCACCCTGCCGATCACCAAGCACAACTTCCTGGTGCAGACGCCCGAGGAGATCCCGCAGGTGCTCGCCGAGGCGTTCCACCTGGCCGCCACCGGCCGCCCCGGCCCGGTGCTGGTGGACATCCCCAAGGACGTCCTGCAGGCGCAGACCACCTTCTCCTGGCCGCCCACGCTGGACCTGCCCGGCTACCGGCCGACCCTGCACCCGCACGGCAAGCAGATCCGCGAGGCCGCCCGGCTGATGACCACGGCCCGCCGCCCGGTGCTCTACGTCGGCGGGGGCGTGCTCAAGGCCGAGGCCACCGAGGGGCTGCGCCGGCTGGCCGAGCTGACCGGCATCCCGGTGGTCACCACCCTGATGGCGCTCGGCGCGTTCCCCGACTCCGACCGGCAGCACCTGGGCATGCCCGGCATGCACGGCACGGTCACGGCGGTCTACGGCCTGCAGAAGGCCGACCTGATCGTGGCGCTCGGCGCGCGCTTCGACGACCGGGTCACCGGCAAGCTGGACTCCTTCGCCCCGGACGCGATGGTGGTGCACGCCGACATCGACCCGGCCGAGATCGGCAAGAACCGGCACGCGCACGTGCCGATCGTCGGCGACGCCCGGCACGTGATCGACGAGCTGATCGGGGCCGTCACCGCCGAGCGGGCCGCCGGCCGCGCCGCCGACCTCACCGACTGGTGGGCGCAGCTCGACGACCTGCGCAACCGCTACCCGCTGGGCTACGACGAGCCGGCCGACGGCACCCTCTCCCCGCAGTACGTGATCGAGCGGCTGGGCAAGATCGTCGGGCCGGACGCCGTCTACGTCGCCGGGGTCGGCCAGCACCAGATGTGGGCGTCGCAGTTCATCTCGTACGAGAAGCCGCGCACCTGGCTGAACTCCGGCGGCGCCGGCACCATGGGGTACGCGGTCCCGGCCGCGATGGGCGCCAAGGTCGGGCGGCCGGACGCGGTGGTCTGGGCGGTGGACGGCGACGGCTGCTTCCAGATGACCAACCAGGAGTTGGCCACCTGCGCGCTGGAGGGCATCCCGGTCAAGATCGCCGTGATCAACAACGGCAACCTGGGCATGGTCCGGCAGTGGCAGACCCTCTTCTACAACGAGCGGTACTCCAACACCGAGCTGGGCACCCACAAGCACCGCATCCCCGACTTCGTCAAGCTCGCCGAGGCGCTCGGCTGCGTCGGCCTGCGCTGCGAGAACGCGGCGGACGTGGACGCCACCATCGCCGCGGCCATGGCGATCAACGACGCCCCCGTCGTGGTCGACTTCGTGGTCGGCAAGGACGCGATGGTCTGGCCGATGGTGGCCGCCGGCACCAGCAACGACGAGATCATGTTCGCCCGCGGCGTCCGCCCGGCTTTCGACGAGGATGACATTTAGTCATGACCGAATGCACCGAGCGCAGCGAGGGCCATGAGGGCATGACAAGGAAGGCACAGCCATGACGATGCATACGCTTTCGGTTCTGGTGGAGAACAAGCCGGGGGTGCTGGCCCGGGTCTCCGGGCTCTTCTCCCGGCGCGGGTTCAACATCGACAGCCTCGCCGTCGGCGAGACGGAGAACCCCGACGTCTCCCGCATCACCATCGTGGTCAACGCCGACTCGTCCCCGCTGGAGCAGGTCACCAAGCAGCTCAACAAGCTGGTCAACGTGCTCAAGATCGTCGAGCTGGACGCGCAGGTCTCGGTCGCCCGGGAGCTGCTGCTGGTCAAGGTCCGCGCCGATCGCGCCGGGCGGGGGCAGGTGCTGGAGACGGTCAACCTGTTCCGCGCCCGGGTGGTCGACGTCGCGCCGGACACGCTGACGATCGAGGCCACCGGCACCCCCGACAAGCTGGACGCGCTGCTGCGCGACCTCGAACCGTACGGGATCAAGGAGATGGTCCAGTCCGGCACGGTGGCGATCGGGCGCGGTTCGCGTTCCATCACCGCCGGGCCGGCGCTGCGGGCCGCCTGACCCGACCACCGCCACCGACCGCACAAACCACGACGGGCCCCCCGGGCCGCCGTACGAAAGGGAAGTCCATGAGCGTTGAGGTGTTCTACGACGACGATGCCGACCTGGGCCTGATCCAGGCCAAGAAGGTGGCGGTGATCGGGTACGGCAGCCAGGGCCACGCCCACGCGCTGTCGCTGCGCGACTCCGGCGTCGACGTGGTGATCGGGCTGCCGGCGGGCTCGAAGAGCCGGCCGAAGGCCGAGGAGCAGGGCCTGCGGGTGCTCACCCCCGCCGAGGCCGCGGCCGAGGCCGACGTGATCATGATTCTGGCCCCGGACACCGCGCAGCGCACCCTCTACACGGAGGCGATCGCGCCCAACCTGGCGCCGGGCAAGGCGCTCCTCTTCGGCCACGGCTTCAACATCCGGTACGACCTGATCAAGCCGCCGGCCGACGTGGACGTGGCGATGGTCGCCCCGAAGGGCCCGGGTCACCTGGTCCGCCGCCAGTACGTCGACGGCAAGGGCGTGCCCTGCCTGGTCGCCGTCGAGCAGGACGCCAGCGGCAGCGCCTTCGCCCTGGCCCTGGCGTACGCCAAGGGCATCGGCGGCACCCGCGCCGGCGCGATCCGCACCACCTTCAAGGAGGAGACGGAGACCGACCTCTTCGGCGAGCAGGCGGTGCTCTGCGGCGGCGCGGCGGCCCTGGTGCAGACCGGCTTCGAGGTGCTCACCGAGGCCGGCTACGCCCCGGAGGTCGCCTACTTCGAGTGCCTGCACGAGCTGAAGCTGATCGTCGACCTGATGTACGAGGGCGGCATCGCCAAGATGCGCTACAGCATCTCCGACACCGCCGAGTACGGCGACCTCTCCCGGGGCCCGCGCGTCGTCGACGCCCGGGTCAAGGAGGAGATGCGCAAGATCCTCTCCGAGATCCAGTCCGGCGAGTTCGCCCGCGAGTGGGTGGCCGAGGACGAGGCGGGCCGCCCCAACTACACCAAGTGGCGCAACGAGGGGGCGGCGCACCCGATCGAGGAGACCGGCCAGAAGCTGCGCTCGATGATGAGCTGGGTGGACCGGCCGATCACCGAGACCGCCTGAGTCGTACGCCGCACGGCGGCCCGCCCGACGCCCACACCCGGCGTCGGGCGGGCCGCCGTCGTGTTGTTTCTTCGGTATTCCGACGCCACCGGGCCTGTGAGGGCACTCACCCCGCAGGGCGGGACATCCCGACCGGCCCGGCACCTACGATCGCGTTAGGTGTGCAGCCGGCACCTGACATGGCACGAATCAGCGCAGGGCGCAGCGCGGCGTCGCGACGCCCCGGGCCGACCACCACACGACCTACGAGGACCGATGACTCCTGTCGTACTGATCGCCGAAGAACTCGCCCCCGCCGCCATCGAGGTGCTCGCCCACGACTTCGACGTCCGCCACGTCGACGGCACCGACCGTCCGGCCCTGCTCGCCGCGCTCTCCGAGGCGAACGCGGTGATCGTGCGCAGCGCCACGCAGATCGACGCCGAGGCGATCGCCGCCGCGCCGAAGCTGAAGGTGGTCGCCCGGGCCGGCGTCGGTCTGGACAACGTCGAGGTGCCGGCCGCCACCGCGCGGGGCGTGATGGTGGTCAACGCCCCCACCTCCAACATCGTCTCCGCCGCCGAGCAGGCCGTCGCGCTGCTGCTGGCCGTGGCCCGCAACACCGCCAGCGCCAGCGCCGCGCTCAAGGCCGGCGAGTGGAAGCGGTCGAAGTACACCGGCGTCGAGGTGCAGGGCAAGACCGTCGGCGTGGTCGGCCTCGGCCGCATCGGGGTGCTCTTCGCCTCCCGGATGGCCGCCTTCGGCACCCGGCTGATCGCGTACGACCCGTACATCCAGCCGGCCCGCGCCGCGCAGCTCGGGGTGCGCCTGGTCGGGCTGGAGGAGCTGCTGCGGGAGAGCGACTTCATCTCGATCCACCTGCCGAAGACCCCGGAGACCGTGGGCCTGATCGGCGAGAAGGAGCTGGCGATCGTCAAGCCGGGCGTGCGGATCGTCAACGCCGCCCGGGGCGGGCTGGTCGACGAGCAGGCCCTGGCCGACGCCATCGCCGAGGGTCGGGTCGGCGGCGCCGGCATCGACGTCTACGGCAAGGAGCCCTGCACCTCCTCGCCGCTGTTCGCCTTCGACAACGTGGTGGCGACCCCGCACCTGGGCGCCTCCACGGCCGAGGCGCAGGACAAGGCGGGCCTGGCCGTGGCCAAGAGCGTGAAGCTGGCGTTGCAGGGCGAGTTCGTGCCGGACGCGGTCAACGTGCAGGTCGGCGGCGTGGTCGCCGAGGAGGTCCGCCCGCTGCTGCCGCTGGCCGAGAAGCTCGGTCGGGCGTTCACCGCCGTGGCCGGCGGGGTGGCCGCCAGTGTCACCGTCGAGGTGCGCGGCGGGATCGTCGACCATGACGTGTCGGTGCTCAAGCTCGCCGCCACCAAGGGGCTGTTCAGCTCGGTGGTCGAGGAGCAGGTGACCTACGTCAACGCGCCGAACCTGGCCGCCGAGCGGGGCGTCGAGGTCACCCTGTCCAGCTCGGCCGACACGATCGACCAGTCGAACCTGGTGACCGTGCGCGGGGCGCTGCCCGACGGCAGCACGGTCAGCGTCTCCGGCACGGTGGTGCACACCGGGGCCCGGGACATCATCAAGCTGACCGAGGTGGACGGCTTCGACGTGGAGATCACCGCGGAGGGCATCCTGCTGTTCCTGCGCTACGTCGACCGGCCGGGCGTGGTCGGCACCGTCGGCACCCTGCTCGGCGAGGCCGGCGTCAACATCGCGGCGATGCAGGTGGCCCGCCGGGAGGCCGGTGGCGAGACCCTGATGACCCTCACCGTCGACCAGGCGCTCGGCGCCGACCTGCTCACCTCGGCGGCCGAGTCGATCGGCGCGGTCTCGGCCAGCGCCGCCGACCTGCGCGACGAGTAGCCACCGCAGGTCCACGCACGACGAAGGGGGGCCCGGCCGGATCGGTCGGGCCCCTCGTCGTACCCGGGCGTCGGGTCAGCGCCGGACGCGGGTGGGCGGCGGGTAGACCGAGCCGTCCTGGTAGTCGAAGAGCATCAGGTCGTACTCCCCGGCCAGCCGCTCGATGTCGAGCAGCACCTGGTCCTCGCAGGCCGGGTTGAGGTTCATCTCGATGTGGTCGGCGGTCGCGTGCAGGGGCGCTACCTCCCACGGGGTTCCCGGGCCGGCCGGCCGGTCCGGATAGCTGGCCGTGATCGCCCGGTAGAAGCCGACGACCCGCCGGTCCGGATAGCGTTCGCTGTGCTGCCCCTGTCGGCACCGTTGCACCGCTGCCCGTACGTCCGCAGGGGTCGCCCCGTCCGGGAGGGCCCACACGCTCAGATCGAAACTCACGGCGGACAGCGTGCCATCCCGCGCCCGGGAAGTCACCGCGACCCCGGCCGGGGCGGCCCGGGGCCTTGTGCACTGTCGCGTCGCGCACTGTCGTGCGGCGACGGTCTGCTGTGGAGACCCTTGCGGTGAGTTGCGTCGATTCGCTAGCGTACTCGTGCGGTCACTGGCTGAGGTCGGCGTCGGCCCGCCTTCGGGTGGCGCGGCCGACGCGTGGCCCCGGCCGGTGCGCACCCCTCGATTGCGCGAGCCACGCGCATTCGTCGCTGACCGGCCCCCACGGTCGTTGCCGAGACCGTGGGGGCCGATCGCGAACCAAAACCGCCCCGCCCCGGCACGCCGGCCGGCTTCAGCGGCGGTGGGCGAAGAGCGCCCGGTAGTCCGACCCGTTGCGGAACCAGGCCAGCCCGGCCGGCCCGGCGGCGTAGAGCGCCGTGGCGTACGCGTCGGCCACCGCCAGGTCGGGCCCGATCACGGTGGCGGCGGCGAGGTGCTCGGCGGGTGCGCCGGTGTGCGGGTCGACGACGTGCCCCTGCCGCCCGCTCACCCCGGAGGTGCCCACCGCGCCGGCCGTCATCTCCAGCAGGAGCGGGGCCCGGCGGGCGTCGGTCGGGTGGTGCACGGCCACCCGCCACGGGCCGCCGTGCGCGGCGTGGCCGCGTACCACCAGGTCGGCGCCGGAGATCAGGGCGTAGTCGTCGATGCCGGCGGCGCGCAGCCGGGCCGCGGCGCGTTCCACCGCCCAGCCGCCGAGCAGGCCGCCCGGGTCGAAGCCGCCGGGCACCGCCCAGGCGTCGAACCAGCCGTCGGTGGCGGCCCGCATCGCGGCGCAGCGGTCCACGAGGTCGGCCAGCGGCGGGTACGACTCGGGGCTGATCTCCCCCCGGCGCAGCCGGGAGACCAGGCTCTCCGGGCGGGCCGGGCCGTAGGTGAGGTCGATGGCGCGCAGCTCGGCGACGGCGTCGGCCAGGGCGGCACCGACCCGGGCTCGGCCCAGCCGCTCGGGGGCGTTGAGCAGCAGCGAGTACTCGGCGCTGCTGGTGCGGACGCTGTGCCGCACGGCGATCCGGTCGACGGCGCTGCCGCCGGCCCGGTCGAGGCGGTGGCGGCGGCCACCCAGGCGCAGGTCGGGGCGGCGGGCGGAGAAGGAGGACGGGTCCACCCACCGGGTGCGGGGCTGTTCGTCGGCCCAGCGGTGCCGGGGATGCTCGTCGATCCGCATACGCTGCTCCTTCGCTGACGGCGCCGCGACACGGCGGCGGATCCGTCCGGGCTCCGTGGCCCGTCGACCACCCACCCTAGGCAGCGAAGTTGACCACACCATGAGACCGGCCTGGGAGCCTGCTGTGTGTTGCATTTCCCGGATCGTGGAACATGCGTACCGGGAGGCGGGACAGGGTCGTACGGTTGCGGAAAGTCGACGAGGCGAGGGAGCTGGCGGACGTGACGCGGATCGCGGTGGTGGCCGGGGACGGAATCGGACCCGAGGTGGTCGAGCAGGCCCTCAAGGTCGTCGACGCCGTGCTCCCCGGCGTGGCGACCACCTCCTACGACCTCGGTGCGGCGCGCTACCACCGCACCGGCGAGGTGCTCCCCGACTCCGTCCTGACCGAGCTGGCCGGGCACGACGCGATCCTGCTCGGCGCGGTCGGCGACCCGAGCGTCCCGCCGGGCGTGCTGGAGCGGGGCCTGCTGCTCAAGCTCCGCTTCGCCTTCGACCAGTACGTCAACCTGCGCCCCTCGCGGCTCTGGCCCGGCGTGGCCGGCCCGCTGGCCAGCGTCAAGCCCGGCGAGGTCGACCTGGTGGTGGTCCGGGAGGGCACCGAGGGGCTCTACGCCGGGGCCGGCGGCTGCCTGCACCGGGACACCCCGGCCGAGGTGGCCACCGAGGAGAGCCTGAACACCCGGCACGGGGTGGAGCGGGTGGTGCGCGACGCGTTCGCCCGCGCGGCCCGCCGGGAACGGCGCAAGGTCACCCTGGTGCACAAGACCAACGTGCTGACCCACGCCGGGTCGCTCTGGGCCCGCGCCTTCGCCGCCGTGGCCGCCGAGCACCCGGACGTCGCCACGGAGTACCAGCACGTCGACGCCGCCGCGATGTTCCTGGTCACCCAGCCCCAGCGCTACGACGTGGTGGTCACCGACAACCTCTTCGGCGACATCCTCACCGACATCGCCGCCGCCGTCACCGGTGGCATCGGGCTGGCCGCCAGCGGCTGCATCAACCCCACCGGGGCGTACCCGTCGATGTTCGAGCCGGTGCACGGCTCCGCGCCGGACATCGCCGGCCAGGGCGTCGCCGACCCGGTGGCCGCCGTGCTCTCCGCCGCCCTGCTGCTCGACCAGCTCGGGCACGCCGAGGCCGCCGCCCGGGTGACCGCCGCAGTGGGCGTCGAGCTGGCCGGCCGCACCCCGGGCACGCCGCTGCGCACCGCCGAGGTGGGCGACCGGCTCGCCGGGTACGCGGTGGCCTGAGGCGGAGCCCCGCCGGCACCGCGCTACCGGCCCGGCGAGCGGCCGGGGTAGGTTTTCAGGCGAAGCAGGATCCGGCGCGCGTCCCCGCGCGCCACGTCATCCGGCGCGCGCCCGCGCCCCAGGTCCGCCCGGCAAGGAGGTCCCCGTGATGAGCGGTGGTGACATGCTCGACTTCGAGATCGTTCCGAATTCCGCGCCGGTGTCCGCCGTCGAGCGGGCCGCCCTGCTCGTCGACCCGGGCTTCGGGCGGGTCTTCACCGACCACATGGTGACCATCCGCTACGCCGAGGGCAAGGGCTGGTACGACGCGAGGATCACCGCGCGCGGGCCGATCCCGATGGACCCGGCCAGCGCCGTGCTGCACTACGCCCAGGAGATCTTCGAGGGGCTGAAGGCGTACCGGGTCGGCGACGGCGGGGTGACCATGTTCCGGCCGCAGGCCAACGCCGAGCGCTTCGCCGCCTCGGCCCGCCGGATGGCGATGCCGGAGCTGCCGCCGGAGCTCTTCGTCGACTCCCTGCGCCGGCTCGTCGAGATCGACCGGGAGTGGATCCCCGAGGGCGACGGGGGCAGCCTCTACCTGCGCCCCTTCATGATCGCCAGCGAGGCGTTCCTCGGCGTCCGCCCGGCCAAGGAATACCTCTACGCGGTCATCGCCTCCCCGGCGGGGTCGTACTTCTCCGGCGGGGTCCGGCCGGTGACCGTCTGGGTCTCCCCGGACTACACCCGTGCCGCCCCGGGCGGCACCGGCGCGGCGAAGTGCGGCGGCAACTACGCCGCCTCGCTGGTGGCCCAGGCCGAGGCGATCGAGGCCGGCTGCGACCAGGTGGTCTTCCTCGACGCGGTGGAGCGGACGTACGTCGACGAGCTGGGCGGCATGAACATCTTCTTCGTCTACGACGACGACACGCTGGTCACCCCGCCGCTGAGCGGCACGATCCTGCCCGGCATCACCCGCGACGCGATCCTCACCCTGGCCGCCGAGGCCGGCCACCGGGTGCAGGAGCGGCCGGTCAGCTTCGCCGACTGGCAGGCCGACGCGGCGAGCGGGCGGCTGCGCGAGGTCTTCGCCTGCGGCACCGCGGCCGTGATCACGCCGATCGGCGAGGTTCGCTACCCCGACGGCGCGTTCCTCGTCGACGACGGCGGGTCGGGCCCGGTCACCACCGCGCTGCGCCAGCGCCTGGTGGACATCCAGCGCGGCCGGGCCGCCGACCCGCACGGCTGGGTCGCCCCCGTCCTCTGAAGCCGGGCGCGGCAGCCCTCCTCGGAGGCGGCACGGCGGCGCGCGCCCTCAGGCGAGCAGGTGCTCGCGCAGCGCGGCGAGCTGGGCGTCGGTGACGCCCGCGTGGCGCAGGTAGCCCTCCACCGAGCCGTAGCCTTCGCGCAACTCGGTCAGGAAGAGCGTCATCGCCTCCGCCGGGGACGCCAGGAACGGGTAGGGCACCTGCCCGGCGTCGGCGTAGGTCTCGGCCACCCAGGCGCTGAACCGCGCCGACGCCTCGGTGCTCAGCGCGTAGTCCGCGGCGATGTCGGCGTCGTCCACGCCGAGCGCCGACAGGGTCAGCGCGCAGACCACGCCGGTGCGGTCCTTGCCGGCGACGCAGTGCACGACGACCGGCGCGGCGGCGCTGTCGGCGATCAGCCCGACCGCCTCGGCCAGCCCGGCGGCGCCGGTGCCGACGAGTTCGGCGTACCGGTCGGCGAGGAAGCGGGCCAGGTCGTCGCCCGGCTCGTACTGCGCGCCCGACCAGTCCCGGTGCTCGGGGTGGATGTGCCGGTAGGTCAGCCCGGCCAGCTCCGGCACCCGGCCGTCGCGGGCCACCTCCGCCGGGCGGCGCAGGTCGATCACGGTGCGGATGCCGAGGGCGACGAAGGCGTCCCGGTCCGCGCCGTCGATGCGGTGCGGTGAGTCCGAGCGGTAGAGCCGGCCCCGGGCCACGGTGGCGCCGTCGCCGGTCGGGTAGCCGCCGACGTCGCGGAAGTTGAACAGGGCGGAGAAGGGGATCCTGCGGTTGGTCTCGGTCGCGTCCACGCTGACACCGTAACGGCCGGCGGGGCGTATTCCCACCGGCCGTTACGACGTGGCTGCTCAGCGTGCGGTGCCCGGGGGCAGGTTGCCGTAGGTCTCGTCGTAGTAGCCGCCGAGCCGGTCCCGGTAGGCCGGGTCGCTGTGGCTCGTCTCGTCGTACTCGGGGGCGGCCTTGATCTGGTCCTTGTCGCGGTCGATGTAGACCTTGCGCTCGTCGTGGTCGACGTGGTTGACCGTGCCGGCGGGCAGCATGACCTTCTTGCCGAAGATCCACGGGCCGGTGTCGACCACCAGGTAGCTGCCGCCGACCTCGTGGCTCGCGCTGTCGATCTTGCCGATGCCGCCGTCGCCGGCCTCGACGCGGTAGCCGACCAGGTCGACGTCGGCGACCGCCGAGCGGTCCCGGTAGCTCCACGGGTCGAACGCGCCGGCCGGCGCACCGCCGGCGACCGCGCCCTGACCGCCGTCGACGATCGGTTCCCCGGTGGCGTGCGTGGCGTGCGGATCGAGCCTCTCCATGGTTGCTCCTGCCCCGACTGCGGTAGTCGTCTCGGAGGACCGACGCCTGTCGTGTCCGAGCAGACCCCTACCCGCGCCCGCCGACCCGTACACCCGGGCCGGCGACCTGCGGGAACCGTCCCGGAATGTGGATTCCGCCTCCCAAAAGCGGGGACGGGTGGCAGAGTGGCGGCATGACCAGCAGCCTGCTCATTATCGGCACCTAGCGCGCCCGGCCCCCTCCGCCGAGCGCGCAGACCTCCCGCATCGCGGGGGGTCTTTTTGTTGGTCCCCCGGCCGCCGCCCCGCCACTGCTCGAAAGGAATCCCCCATGACGTTCCAGCTCTACGACACCACGCTGCGCGACGGCGCCCAGCGAGAGGGCCTCACCTACTCGGTGGTGGACAAGCTGGCCGTGGCCCGGCTGCTCGACGAGTTCGGCGTCGGCTTCATCGAGGGCGGCTGGCCGGGCGCGGTGCCCAAGGACACCGAGTTCTTCCACCGGGCCCGCACCGAGCTGGACCTGAAAAACGCCGTGCTGGTCGCGTTCGGCGCGACCCGCCGGGCCGGCGTCGCCGTCGCCGACGACCCGCAGGTCCGGGCGCTGCTCGACGCCGAGACCCCGGCCGTCGCCCTGGTCGCCAAGGCCGACCTGCGGCACGTCGAGCGCGCGCTGCGCACCACCGCCGCCGAGAACCTGGCGATGATCCGGGACACCGTGGCGCACCTGGTCGCCCAGGGCCGGCGGGTCTTCGTCGACGGCGAGCACTTCTTCGACGGCTACCGGCACGACCCGGCGTACGGCGCGGAGGTGGCGCAGACCGCGCTCGCCGCCGGCGCCGAGGTGATGGTGCTCTGCGACACCAACGGCGGGATGCTCCCCTCCCAGGTCAGCGCCGTCATCGCCGACCTGGTCGCCCGGACCGGGATCGCCCCCGAGCGGCTCGGCATGCACGCCCAGAACGACACCGCCTGCGCGGTGGCCAACACCGTCGCCGCCGTCGAGGCCGGGGTCCGGCACGTGCAGGGCACCGCCAACGGCTACGGCGAGCGCCCCGGCAACGCCGACATCTTCGCCGTCGCCGCCAACCTCCAGCTCAAGCTCGGGCTGCCCGTCCTGCCGGAGGGCTGCCTGGAGCAGATGGTGCGGGTCTCCCACGCCATCGCCGAGATCGCCAACATCGCCCCCGACACCCACCAGGCGTACGCCGGGGCCGCCGCCTTCGCCCACAAGGCCGGGCTGCACGCGAGCGCGATCAAGGTGGATCCGCTGCTCTACAACCACGTCGACCCGACCGTGGTGGGCAACGACATGCGGATCCTGGTCACCGAGATGGCCGGCCGGGCCAGCGTCGAGCTGAAGAGCCGCGAGCTGGGGCTCGACCTGGCCGGCCATCCGGAGACCGTCTCGGCGGTGACCAACCGGGTCAAGGAGCTGGAGGCCGGCGGCTGGTCCTTCGAGGCCGCCGACGCCTCCTTCGAGCTGCTGGTCCGCTCCGAGCTGCCCGGCGCCGCGCCGGTGCGGCCGTTCGCCCTCGAGTCGTACCGGGTGCTGGTCGAGCACCGCGAGGACGGCGCG
The DNA here is from genome assembly GCF_049841815.1 of Micromonospora sp. DT233. Classification (NCBI taxonomy): domain Bacteria; kingdom Bacillati; phylum Actinomycetota; class Actinomycetes; order Micromonosporales; family Micromonosporaceae; genus Micromonospora; species Micromonospora sp. DT233. The sequence continues at coordinate 321,840 of NZ_JBNCLB010000003.1, forward strand.
GTCGTCTCCGAGGCGACCGTGAAGATCCGGGTACGCGGCGAGCGGGTGATCGCCACCGCCGAGGGCAACGGCCCGGTCAACGCCCTCGACGAGGCGCTGCGGGTCGGCCTGGCGCGGCACTACCCGCAGCTGCGCGACTTCGAGCTGGCCGACTACAAGGTGCGCATCCTGGAGGGCAGCCACGGCACCGGCGCGATCACCCGGGTGCTGCTGGAGACCACCGACACCACCGGCCGGGACTGGACCACCGTCGGCGTGCACCCCAACGTGGTCGAGGCTTCCTGGCACGCCCTCGTCGACGCCCTCACCTACGGCCTGGACCGCGCCCGCGTGTAGTAACGGGGGCGGGTGCCGGGCCCACGGGGCGGGGCGGGGGCTCAGGCGGCGGGCAGGCGCAGCTCGGCCAGCAGCGCCCGGTGGTCGCTGCCCGGCACCGGCCGCACCGCCACCGACTCGACGGCGATGCGCCGGTCGGCCAGCACGTGGTCGATCGCCACCGGGGGGATCGGGTCGCCGTCGTAGGGGCCCCAGGTGCCGGTGAGCCCGGCGCCGACGGCGTCGGCCGCGTCGACGTACCCGGTGGCCAGCAGGGCGCGCAGCGGCGCGTGGTCGAGGGTGGCGTTGAAGTCGCCGGCCAGGATCGACAGCCCGGCCTGCGGGGTGGCCGGCGGCTGCGCGGCCAGGTCGGTGCGCCAGGGCCCGATCTGGTCGAGCGCGTACGGGGCCGCCGGGTGGACCGACTCGATCCGCACCGGCGGCGCGCCCGGCGGCGTCACCGTGCCGTACGCCTGGGTGAATCCCCAGCCGCCCCGGTTCTGCCGGATGCCGCCCCCGGCGATCGGGAAGCGGGCGTACAGCCCCGAGCCGACGGTGCCCACCTGCGGGTTGAGCTGCCGGTGGGGCAGCAGGGCGGCCAGGCCCAGCCGGTCCAGCTCGGCCGCCGCCTCGGGGGTGAACTCCTGCACGGCCAGCACGTCGACCCGCCTGCCCCGGACCAGGTCGACCAGGGTGCGGGCGTCGGCCGCGCCGGCCAGCAGGTTGGCGCTCGCCACCCGCAGTCGGGGCCCGTGCGCGGCGGGCTGCCCGCCGGGCAGCGCCCGGGGCGCGACCACGCCCACCAGGGCCGCCGCGACCACGGCCGCGACCACCGCCGCCGCCCAGCGCCGCAGCGCGAGCGCGAGCAGCAGCGGCCCGAGCGTCCACGCCGCGACGTACGGGGTGAACGCGATCGCCTGGACCAGCGGCCCCCGTTCCAGCCCGGCCAGCCGCAGCGCCGCCCAGGCCAGCCCCGGTGCCACGGTGACCCAGCAGAGCAGCGTGCGCGCCCCGGCCCGACGGCGGCCCGTCGAGGGCCCGGCCTGCGGCGAAGTGATCATGGGCGCCACGGTAGCGCGTCCGGTGCCCGCCGAGGTGCCCGCCGCGCCATTGCGTGAATTGCCCAGCGTTCATCTTTCGCAATTCCGCCGGCCGCCTGAATCAATCGAAACCGCGCCGACGGCTATTGACCGGGCGCTTTTGGCGGTGCTACTTTCCACTCGTTCCAGACCTGCCGCTCTCGGTAGTAATCCCTGCTCAGAGGCGGTGTTTCACCTGGCCAATCGATGTCGTGAATGTGTCGGTGATGGCTGCGCCGACCATTGTTTGCGGCGTCGGTCAGGCTCGGCAGCAATCCGGCTCGTCGCCTGACGCGCCGGTCGTGTCACCAAGGTCCACTAAAGGGAGACCCGTCATGGCCAAAATGATTTCCCGTAGGGCGGTAGCGGTCACGCTCGGCGTGCTGGCGCTGACGCTGGCCGGTGGCGGCATCGCCGTCGCCCAGACCACGACGGCGGCCCAGCCCGTCGCCCAGACCGGTCAGCCGGACGCCCGCGCGGCGGCGTCGTCGCAGCAGCCGGTGCCGACGGCGGCCGAGGTGGCCCAGGCCAGGGCGGCGCTGAAGAAGAAGGTCGGCCCGTCGTACGTGGCCGGCTCCACGTCCTTCGCGGTCGTGAACAGCGACGGCACCCTGGCCCGGGGCCATGACGTGGCCTCGGCGACCCGGTACGGCCCCGGCGAGTACCAGGTCGTCTTCCACCGCAGCCTGGCGCGCGGCGCGTACGTGGCCACCATCGGCGGCGCGACCGACTGCTGCATCCCGCCGGCCGGCGAGATCACGGTTGCGCCGCGGCTGATCACGCCGAACGCCGTCTTCGTGCAGACGTACGGCTCGAACGGTGCCCCGGCCGACCGCCCGTTCCACCTCGCGGTGTTCACCCGCTGACCGCCCGAGGCGGCATCGCCGGCCCCCGCACCGGGGCCGGCGTCGCCGGGCCCGCACCGGGCCCGCGCCGGTGCGCGGATCGTCCCGTTCGGGTCCCGGAGGCACCCCCAGTGGCGTAAATTCCGACGTTTGTCGGGACCCCGCCCCGGGAAGCAAGCACCGTGACGGACATCTCGGACACCCTGGCCAGCCTGCCCGGCCCGGTCGATCCCGACCCGACCGGCGGCGAGCTGGAACAGACCCTCTTCGAGGTCAAACGCGTGATCGTCGGGCAGGATCGACTCGTCGAGCGCCTGCTCATCGCACTCATCGCCGGCGGCCACTGCCTGCTGGAGGGGGTGCCCGGCGTGGCCAAGACCCTCGCCGCGCACACCCTCGCCACCGTGGTCGGCGGGACCTTCTCCCGGATCCAGTTCACCCCGGACCTGGTCCCCTCCGACATCGTCGGCACCCGCATCTACCGGGCCTCCAGCGAGAGCTTCGACGTCGAACTCGGCCCGATCATGGCCAACCTGGTGCTCGCCGACGAGATCAACCGGGCCCCGGCCAAGGTGCAGTCCGCGCTGCTGGAGGCGATGGCCGAACGGCAGGTCTCCATCGGCGGGCGGAGCTGGCCGGTGCCCGCACCCTTCCTGGTGCTGGCCACCCAGAACCCGATCGAGTCCGAGGGGGTGTACCAGCTCCCCGAGGCCCAACGCGACCGCTTCCTGCTCAAGATCGTGGTGGACTACCCGGGCGACGCCGACGAACTGGCCATCCTCTACCGGATGAGCAGCGACCGGCCGGTCCCGCGCCGGGTCCTCGACCCCGCCCGGCTGCTCGCGCTGCAACGCCGCGCCGCCGACGTCTTCGTCCACCACGCCGTCGCCGAGTACGTGGTCCGGCTGATCCTGGCCACCCGCGACCCGGACCGCTTCGGGCTGCCCGAGGTCGCGCCGCTGCTGGCGTACGGGGCGAGCCCCCGGGCCACCCTCGGCCTGGTCGCCGCCGCCCGCGCCCAGGCGCTGCTGCGCGGCCGGGACCACGTGCTCCCCTCCGACGTGCGGGAACTGGCCGTCGACGTCCTCGCCCACCGGCTGGTGCTCTCCTTCGACGCGGTCGCCGACGGGGTCAGCGCCGAGGAGGTGGTGCGCCGGCTGGTCGCCGCCGTGCCCCCGCCCCGGGTCGCCGCCCGGCACGCCGAACACCACACCGACCTGGCGGCGGCGTGAGGGGCCGCGCCGCGCCGGAGGGGACCACCCGGCCTCGGCACGGGCCCGTGCCCGTGCCCGCCGAGCCGACCCTGGCCGACCTCGCGCCCGACGGGCGGCTGCGCCGGCTGGAACTGACCGTCACCCGTCGCCTGGACGGGCTGCTGCACGGCCAGCACCGGGGACTGCTGCCCGGCCCGGGCAGCGAGGCCGCCGGCAGCCGGGAGTACCGGCCGGGCGAGGACGAGGTGCGCCGGATGGACTGGGCCGTCACCGCCCGGACCGCCGTGCCGCACGTCCGCGAGGTCGACGCCGACCGGGAGCTGACCACCTGGCTGCTGGTCGACGCCAGCCCCAGCATGGAGTACGGCACCGCCGCGCTGGACAAGCGCGAGCTGGCGGTGGCCGCCGTGGCGGCGGTCGGCTTCCTCACCGCCGGCACCGGCAACCGGCTCGGCGCGCACCTGCTCGCCCCGACCGGCTTGCGCCGGTTTCCCGCCCGCAGCGGCCGGACCCACCTGCTCGGCCTGCTCCGGGCGCTGCTGACCGCGCCGCGCGTCGGCGGGTACGACCCGGACACCGCGCCGCTGGCGCCCCCGCAACTGGCCGACGGGCTGGCCGAGGTGGGGCGGGTCGCCAGCCGACGGGGCCTTCTCGTGGTGGTCTCCGACTTCCTCGACGCGCTCCCCGCCGACCCGGCCGCCGCCCCACCCTGGGAGGCCCCGCTGCGCCGGCTCGCCGCCCGGCACCAGGTGCTCGCCGTGGAGGTGACCGACCCGCGCGAGCTGGAGCTGCCGGACGTCGGCCTGATCACCCTGGCCGACCCGGAGACCGGCCGGCGACGCCAGGTGTGGACCGGCGACCCCGGCCTGCGGGAGCGGTACGCCACGGCCGCCGCCGCCGAACGGGACCTCGTCCGCTCGGTGCTGCGCCGGTGCGGGGCCAGCCACCTGTCGCTGCGCACCGACCGGGACTGGTGCGCCGACATCGTCCGGCACGTGCACGCCCAGCGGCGGCTCGCCCGGACCCCGGCGGCGGCCCGCGGCTCGGCGGCGGCCCGCGGTTCGGCGGCGGCCGGGTCCTTCGGTGCGGCCCCGCGGCCCGGCGCGGTGCGGGGAGGTGGCGCGTGAACTGGCAGTCGCCCGCCCGGCTCTGGCTGCTGCTCGGGGTGCTCGCGCTGGCCGTGGGCTACCTGCTGGCCCAGCGCCGCCACAGCCGCTACGCCGTCCGCTTCACCAACCTGCGCCTGCTCGACCGGGTCGCCCCGCACCGCCCCGCGTGGCGGCGGCACGTGCCGGCCGGGCTCTTCCTGGCCATGCTCGCGCTGCTGGTGGTGGGCTTCGCCCGCCCGCACGACGAGGTGCGGGTGCCCCGGGAACGGGCCACCGTCATGGTGGCCGTGGACGTCTCCACCTCGATGCTCGCCTCCGACGTCGCACCGGACCGGCTCAGCGCGGCCAAGAAGGCCGCCCGGCGGTTCGTCGACGGCCTGCCCGACGAGTTCAACGTGGGGCTGGTCGCGTTCGCCGGCAGCGCGGCGGTGCTGGTCCCGCCCGGCACCGACCGGGAGGCCCTGCACGAGGGGATCGACCGCCTCGCCGAGGGCATCACCGGCGTGCAGGGCACCGCCATCGGGGAGGCGATCGGCACCTCGCTCGGCGCGGTGAAGGGGCTGGACGACCAGGCGGCCACGGAGCCGCCACCGGCCCGGATCATCCTGCTCTCCGACGGGGCGAACACCTCCGGCCTGGACCCGATGGAGGCCGCCGCCGAGGCGGTCGCCACGAAGGTCCCGGTGCACACGATCTCCTTCGGCACCCCGTCCGGCTCCGTCGACCGGGGCGGCCGGCCGATCCAGGTGCCGGTGGACGGGCAGACCCTCAAGGCGGTCGCCGACACCACCGGGGGTCGCTTCCACGAGGCGACCAGCAGTGAGGAGCTGCGGGCCGTCTACGACGACATCGGCACCTCGGTCGGCTACCGGACCCAGCTGCAGGACGTCTCCGCCCGGTTCATCGGGCTCGGGCTGATCCTGGCCATGGGGGCCGCCGCGGGCTCGCTGCGGTGGTTCTCCCGGCTGCCCTGAAATCGCCCGCCGGACGCCCGGGTCACCGGGTTCGACGAGCCCCTGACCGACCAACCGGACAGCCACGGTGACGAGGACGTGAGGAGCGCACGGATGGCAGTGCAGACCGGACTGGGCGAGCCACGAGGACCGTGGTTCGTCTCACCCGAGCTCGACCCGCACGGGCGGGACGGGTGGCAGCGGTGGGCCGTACCCGGTCAGGGGGATACCGGTGGGCGGCGCGGTTGGCGCGGTCGGCTGCTGGCCGCCGCCGCGGTGGTCGCGGTCTCCACCCTCTCCGGGGCGGCGGCCGGCGCCTGGGTCGCCGACGAGACGGGCTCGCCGGGGTCGGCGGCGTCCGCGGCGGCGGTGCCGGCCGAGCTGGTGACCGCCGCCGAGCGCAGCGTGCCCGGGGTGGTGTCGGTGCTGGTGGGCAGCGGCTCCGGCGCATCGGCGTCGGGCTCCGGGTTCGCCATCGACGACCAGCAGCACCTGATCACCAACGACCACATCCTGGCCAAGGGCGGCGGGCGCGGGGTGACGGTGGAGCTGCCGGACGGCCGGCGCTACCCGGCCGAGGTGGTCGGCCGGGAGCCGGGCAGCGACCTGGCGGTGCTGCGGGTGCCCCCGGACGCCGCCCTGACCCCGCTGCCGTTGGCCAAGGCCGGTGCGACCCGGGTCGGTGAGCCGGTGCTGGCGGTCGGCTCGCCGCTCGGGCTCGCCGGCACCGTCACCGCCGGCATCGTCAGCGCGCTCGACCGGCCGGTACGGCTGGGCACCATCCGGCACCGGGCCGTGCAGACCGACGCGTCGATCAACCCGGGCAACTCCGGTGGGCCGCTGGTCAACGCCCGGGGCGAGGTGGTCGGGGTGAACACCGCCATCGCCACCATCGACGGCAACGGCTCCATCGGCATCGGCTTCGCCATCCCGATCGACCAGGTGCAGCAGACCGCCGACACGATCATCGGAAAGGGTGGCTGAGCTGCGCAAACGGGCCCTGGGAGGGGAGAATTGGCGAATCCCGGACGGGGGAGCGTCGCCCGCCGCGAATGTCACCGTAGGTGTGGATACTGCCGAGGATGGAGCAAGCTCTCATCGCGGCGCTGCTGGTGGTGGGCCTGATCGTCGGGTGGGCGGTCGGGTCGGCGTACACGCGGGCCCGGCGCGGGTGGCGGGACTACCTCACGGCGCGCAGCACCGTCGGCGGTGCGCGGCGCGCGGCCATCGGGCTGATCGGGGCGGCCACCACGAAGATCGGTGTGATCGCGCTGCTGCTGGTCGGCGCGGTCGCCTACGCGGCGGCCGGCCCGAACGACGACCGGGCCGAACCGGCCCCCGACTCCTCGGTGACGCCGACGGCCACCCGAGGCGTCGGGGCGGGGCGCTAGCCTCGTGCCGTGGACGACGGACTGCGGGTGACCGACCGGCTGGTGCTGCCGGCAGCCGAGCTGCGCGAACGGTTCTCCCGCTCCTCGGGCCCCGGTGGGCAGGGCGTCAACACCACCGACTCGCGGGTGGAGTTGAGCTTCGACGTGGCCGGCTCGCCGAGCCTGCCGGAGCCGCTGCGCGCCCGCGCCCTGCAACGCCTGGCCGGCCGGCTGGTCGACGGGGTGCTCACCATCGCCGCCAGCGAACACCGGGCCCAGCTCGCCAACCGGGAGGCGGCCCGCCAGCGGTTGGCGGCGCTGCTGCGCGAGGCGGTCGCCCCGCCGCCCCCGCCGCGCCGCCCGACCCGCCCGTCGCGGGGGGCCAAGGAGCGCCGGCTGGCCGACAAGAAGCGCCGCTCCCAGCGCAAACGCGACCGCCGCGCCGACGACGACTGACGGCGTCGACGGCTCTCGGGCAAGCGCCCCGGGCCCCCACCGCCTCCGGGCCACGGCGCCGGGAGATCTTGGAGCCAAATGGCCCCCATAGGGGCCGCTTTCTACCAAGATCTTCACATTTCCCGTCAGGTGGAACACAGTTCCCGGTATTTGGGCTCGCTGAGGGGGTTGTCGTCGGGCCCCGGGCCATGACGCCCGGGCCACCGGCCTTGATCAACTCAATGTGCCGCACATCGCGCCTTCCTTTCCGGCGGAGACCGCGACATGCCGCATCCGAAGTCGATCGAGGGGAGGCGGGTGCCGCCCGCGGGTCCCGGGTGAGGCAGAGGTCGGCCCCTCGGAGTCGGGGATGTCACCCGGGACGGCATTGATCGATGGATGACGATCTGGTCCAATGGCCACGGGAGCAACCGGGCCGTCACCGACCGCACGCCGTCACGTGACAGGAGTCCCCTCACCATGCTCCGAAGGCCAATCGTTCCGGCCCTGCTGGCCACCCTCTCGGCCGTCTCCCTCGTCCTGCTGATCGGGCTGGCCGCCGCGCCCGGCCGCCCCGCGACCGCCGCGCCCAACCGCCCCGCCCTCGCCGCCCCCGCCGCGCCCGTCGCCGCCCCGGTGCGGATCATGCCGCTCGGCGACTCGATCACCGGCTCGCCCGGCTGCTGGCGGGCCATGCTCTGGAACCGCCTCCAGTCCACCGGTCACACCGACATCGACTTCGTCGGCACGCTCGGCCCGCAGGGCTGCGGGCAGCCGTACGACGGCGACAACGAGGGCCACGGCGGGTACCTGGTGACGAACGTCGCCAACCAGAACCTGCTGCCCGGCTGGCTCGCCGCCACCCGGCCCGACATCGTGCTCATGCACTTCGCCACCAACGACGTGTGGAGCAACGTCGCCCCGGCGACGATCCTCGCGGCGTACTCGAAGCTGGTGGACCAGATGCGGGCCAGCAACCCGGCGATGCGGGTGATCGTCGCGAAGATCATCCCGATGGCGCCGGCCACCTGCGGCGAGTGCGGGCAGCGGGTGGTCGCCTTCAACGGCGCGCTCGACGGCTGGGCGGCGGGGAAGACCACGGCCGCGTCGCCGATCACGGTCGTCGACCAGTGGACGGGCTTCGACACCGCCACCGACACGTACGACGGGGTGCACCCCAACGCGGCCGGTGATCAGAAGATGTCCGACCGCTGGTACCCGGCGCTGGTCGCCGCCCTCGCCGCCGGCACCCCGACCCCGCCCCCGACCCCGACGGCGTCACCGACCGCCACCCCCACCCCGCAGGCCGGCTGCACGGCCCGCTACCGGATCACCGGGCAGTGGCAGGGCGGCTTCCAGGGCGAGGTGACCGTGACCAACAGCGGGACCACCCGCACCGCCGGCTGGACCGTCGGCTTCACCCTCGGCGGCGGCCAGCGGATCAACCAGGCGTGGAACGCCGAGCTGACCCAGGCCGGCGGCGCGGTGACCGCCCGCAACGTGGGCTGGAACGGGGCGCTCGCCCCGGGGGCGGAGGCCACCTTCGGCTTCCTCGGCAGCGCCACCGGCACCCCCACCGTCCCCGCGCTGAGCTGCGCGGCGAGCTGAGGCAGGGGCGACGGCGCGGGGCCCCGCACACCGAAGGGCCCCGCGCTCAGCCCAAGGGGGGCGGCGGGCGGACCGGCCGGCGTCCGCTCGGCGAAGGCGTACACCCCGGGTGGGCTGGTGCTGGCGTAGGGTCGCGCGGTGGAGCGTCGTGTCGACCTGAGCAACCTCGACCTGGATCAGGCCGCCGGCATCATCGCCGAACGGCACCGTCAATGGGCGCAGCGGGGGCTCGACGTGGGTGCCCCGACCTGGGTCGACAACGACGCCGGCTGGCCGCCCCGGCTGCTGACCGACCGAGGTCGGGCACGTAGGCCGATGTCCGTGGGGGTGCGGGTCGGCCGCGAGAACCCGTACGCCGAGGCGGTGTTCGTGCTCTACGCCGGTGGCTGGGTCGACGTCGACCACGTCGCGGCGGGCTCGGACACGGTGCTGAGCGAACGTGTCGAGTTGGACGACGTTGAGCAGTTCCGCGCCGTGCTGGACCGGGTGGTCGCCCAGCTCTCCACCGGATGAACGGCTGCGGCCACGGCGGTGCCGGGGAAGCCCCGGGGGGTCAGGCCGCCGCGTCGAGCAGGGCCGCGCAGACGTCGATCAGTCGGGCCCGCAGCCGGCCGGCGCGCTGCGCGAACTCGCGTTGCCGCGCGACGTACTCGACCTTGCCCTCGGGGGTCTCGATGGCCACCGGCGGGTGCCCGTACGAGGAGAAGTCGTACGGGGACGCCTGCATGTCGAGCAGCCGGATGTCCCGGGCCAACTCGAAGCAGTCCAACGCCAGGTCCCCCGCGACCGCGGGGCCCAGCTTGGTGGCCCACTTGTGGCAGTCCATCGACGCGTGCAGGCAGCCCGGCTGGTCGAGCTCGACCTGGCTCGCCCTGGTGGGCCGGAGCCGGTTGAGGCCGATCGCGGCCGGGGTGAAGAACCGGAACGCGTCGAAGTGCGAGCAGCGGATCTGGTGGGCCTCGACCACCGCGTCGGTGCCCTCCTGCCCGAGCCGCAGGGGCAGCGGGTGCCGATGCTCGTGCTGGCGGTACACCATCGCCCACTCGTGCAGGCCGAAGCAGCCGGTGAAGGCCGGTCGGGACGCGATCGCGGAGAGCAGCCGATGGACGAAGCGCACCGACTCGGCCCGGTCGGCGAGGAACGCGGCGACGTCGAGGCGCACCACCCCGGCCGCGTCCGTGTCGTACCAACGCCACTGCCGGTGCGGGGCCGGACCGTCCGGTCCGGGCGCCAGGGAGAGAGCCGGGCCGGGGTGCCACCGGCGCAGCACGGAGGGCCGGGTGCCGTAGTAGTCGTACAGGAAGTCGTCGATGGCGTGCCGTTCCCCGGTGGCCTTGCGGGCGCGGTGGCCTGCGGTGAGGGCGTCCGCGCGCTCCTCGTGGGCCCGCAGCCGGGCCTGCCAGTCGGCCGCGTCGAGCGGCGCGGCGGGAGCGAGGGCGGCGGTCACCGCACCAGCGTACGACCGCCGCCGCCCGCGCCGGTCCCGGCGTCAGGGCACGTCGACCCGGACCCCGGCGGAGAACACCCCGCTGCGTAGTTCCAGCTGCTGCGGCCGGTTCGGGCCGTCGACCGTGAAGACCAGCGGCAGCACCAGTCGGGTGCCTGCGGCGAGCGGCTGGGCGAAGACGTCGCGCCCCTGGTTGGCCCGCCGGGTGGCGGCCTCGTCGGTGCTGACCCAGGTGCCGCCCGGCAGGTACGCCCGCTGGAGCTGGCCGTGCCAGGTCTGCTCTTCGGCGCTGACGTTGCGTACGCCGACGGTGGCCTGGCACTGCCGGTCCCCGGCGCTCGGCGGCTGCGGGCAGGCGATCCGGTAGACGGTGAACTCCATCGCCTGCTCGCGCAGCGGCACGCCGACCGCGCCCGTGGTGCCGTGCCCCACCCAGGCGCCGCTGGTGGGCTGCTTGGCCGTGTCGACCGCGGCGACCCGCTGGGTGGCCGTCAGCGCCGCCGCGAGCACCACCCCGACCAGGACCGTGGCCGCCCCACCCACCACCAGCCACACCGGCGGCCGGCGACGGCGGGGCGCGGTCGCGTCCCCCGGGGCGGCCGAGCGGGGGTAGACGGTGCCCCGCCGGCCCGCCGTCGCCCCGTCGACCCCGGCCGGCGACGCGGCGGCGCTGCCCGATGATCCGGCGGCCCCGGCCGGGCCAGTCCGCCCGGTGGTACCCGTCGGCGGTCCCGTGGGGCCGGTGGTGCCCGTCGGCGGTCCCGTGGGGCCGCTTGTCCGCCCGGTGGGGCCCGTCGGCGGTCGCCCGCCGGCCCGACGACGCTGCTGCCGTCGCCACCACCAGAGCCCGCCGAGGGTGAGCAGCAGGACCACCGCCAGCGCGCCGAGCAGCACCGGGGGGCGCCGCCAGGCCGGCGCGGCGGTGACCTCGGTCCCCGGCGCGGCGGCGTGCCAGGTCGCGGTGGCGCAGTCGTAGGGCCGGTCGCCGTTGCTGGTGAACGCGCAGGCCGGCGCGGTCAGCGCGCGGCCCGGCGCGGCGGCGCTGAGCGCGGTGTGCAGGGTGGTGGTGCTCCGGGCGGGCAGGCTGAGCCGCCAGCTCACCTCCGTGCTGTTCGCCGAGCGGCTGGCCCGCCCGCCGGGGGTGATCCAGGTCGCGGAGGTCCCGGCGGGCAGTTCCTGGCGCACGGTGGTGGACACCGGCCGGTTCCCGGTGTTGCGGACCCGGACCTGGTAGCCCGGCGCGGGGGTGCCGGCCGGGGTGACCGCCACCTCCACCGGCGACGGCGCGCCCTGGGTCGGCACCACCACCGACGGCGAGACCAGCGGCGGCGGCGCGGGCGCCGAGGCCGACGCGCCGTCCGTGGGCGTCGGGGCCGTGGCCGCCACCGGGTGGACCGCCGCGGCCGGTGCCGGGCGGACCGCCGCGGGTGGCGGCGTCTTCGGGGCCGCCGACGGCAGCGCCGGGACGGCGGCGAGAATGCCGAGGCAGTGTACGAACACTGCGAGGGCCCTGTGGTGTCGTGTCGATGCAGGCATACGAACGAACCTCCCCGTCAACCGACGCTAGGGGCGGTGGCGGTCCGGGCGGGTACGAAGCGGCGAAGTCCGCCCGCGTCGCCGACCTGCGGCGTACGCTGGCCCGCCGCCGAGCCGGCGACCGCCCCGCCGGGGCCCTTCGGGCTGGTCCCACGCGCCGCCGCGCGGCCGCCCCGCCGGGAGCGGGCTAGATTGGCCTGGTGCGTATCGCTCGTTTCGCTCATGCCAAGGGAATGTCGTTCGGGGTCGTCGAGGGCGAGTCGGAGGCGGGCCCACAGGCCCTCACCATCGCCGAGATCGAGGGCCACCCGTTCGGTCAGCTCCAGTTCAGCGGCGCCCGGTGGGCGCTCTCCGACGTCCGGCTGCTCTCGCCGATCCTGCCCAGCAAGGTGATCTGTGTCGGGCGCAACTACGCCGAGCACGCCGCCGAGCACGGCAGCGAGGTGCCCAAGGAGCCGCTGCTCTTCCTCAAGCCGTCCACCTCGGTGATCGGGCCCAGGGACGCCATCCGGTTGCCGATCTTCAGCAAGCAGGTCGAGCACGAGGCCGAGCTGGCGGTGGTGATCGGGGCGACGGGGGCCCGCCGGGCCGACCGGGCCGCCGCCGAGAAGGCCATCTTCGGCTACACCTGCGCCAACGACGTCACCGCTCGGGACCTGCAACGCTCCGACGGGCAGTGGACCCGAGCGAAGGGCTTCGACTCGTTCTGCCCCATCGGCCCGTGGATCACCACCGGCCTGGACGTCACCGACCTGGAGGTCCGCTGCGAGGTGGGCCGCGACTCGGCGGAGATGGAGGTGCGGCAGCTCGGCCGGACCCGGGACATGGTCTTCGACGTCCCGGCCCTGGTGTCGTACGTCTCGCACGTGATGACGCTGCTCCCCGGCGACGTGCTGCTCACCGGCACCCCGGCGGGGGTTAGCCCGATCGTGGCGGGGGATACCGTCACGGTGAGCATCGAGGGGATCGGGGAGCTGACCAACCCGGTCGTCCCGGTCGGTTGAGCCGCCGGGGGCCGCAGCCGCAGCCCAAGGCGGTTCTCCGGCCCCCGATTTGGCCTCTCCGGATCGGGAGGGTAAAGTTTCTCTCCGGTGCCGCAAGGCGCTGAACGGCACCGCGAGGTGCCAATGGGGTATGGGGTAATTGGCAGCCCAACTGATTCTGGTTCAGTTAGTCTAGGTTCGAGTCCTGGTACCCCAGCAACCGGTCGTTCGCGAGAGCGACGGTAGCTGGATCCCGCCGGAGAGCGCTCCGGTCACCCGCGAGGGGGCCGAAATGATCTCTGGTAGAGTTCGGCGGCACCGCCCGCGAGGGCGGTGTGGAGAAGGAAAAAGTTCTGGCCCCGTCGTCTAGTGGCCCAGGACGCCGCCCTCTCAAGGCGGTAGCGCCGGTTCGAATCCGGTCGGGGCTACAGTTCCGTCCAGCCCGTCTCACCCCGGTGAGGCGGGCTGTTTCGCGTCCGTCAGCGGGCCGTCTCGCGTACGGCGGCCTGTTTCTTGCGTACGCCGGCTGTTTCGCGCCCGGCAGCCTGGCGTCTCCCTCGCACCCGGCAGCCCACTGTCGCCGGAGGCAGCCGGACCATCCCGGGCCCGGCTGCGACCGTCGCGGAGCCGATCGTGCCCGATCGGCCCGTTGCCGGCGACCAGGCCCGTGCTGGCGGTCGCCTGTGCTGGCTGGTCGGGCCTGTGCTGGCGGTCGCCTGTGCTGGCTGGTCGGGCCCGTGCTGGCTGGTCGGGCCTGTGCTGGCTGGCCGGGCCGTTGCTGGCGATCGGGCCAACCACCCCCCGCGCGCCCGCCCGGGGTACGCCGCTAGACTACAGCCGTCGTCATCCGCAAGGCTGGCGAAGCAGCAAAGTTCTGGCCCCGTCGTCTAGTGGCCCAGGACGCCGCCCTCTCAAGGCGGTAGCGCCGGTTCGAATCCGGTCGGGGCTACATCTTCCCACCAGCCCGTCTCGCCCAGCCGCGAGACGGGCTGCTGCATGTCCGCCCGAGGTCTCTCATCCCGGTGATCAAGAGGTTTGCGTCACCTGGGAGATCAATGTTGACGCAAACCTCTTGATCACCGGGATGAGGTGGGGGTGGGCGGGGGGGGGGGTTAGAGGCCGGAGAGGCGTTGGCCGGCGCGGACGACGGCCATGGCGTGGCGTTCGCCGGGGCGGCGGCCCAGGCGCTCGATCGGGCCGGAGATGCTGATGGCGGCGATCACCCGGCCGGTGCGGTCGCGGATCGGGGCGGAGACGCTCGCCACTCCCGCCTCCCGTTCGGCGACGCTCTGCGCCCAGCCGCGCCGGCGGACCTCCGCGAGGGTGCGGCCGGTGAACTTCGAGCGGGGCAGCAGCGGCATCACCGCCTCGGGCGGCTCCCAGGCCAGCAGGATCTGCGCCGCCGAGCCGGCGGTCATCGGCAGCACGGAGCCGACGGGCACGGTGTCGCGCAGGCCGCTGGCCCGCTCGGTGGCGGCCACGCAGATCCGCTCGTCGGCGCGGCGCAGGTAGAGCTGGGCGCTCTCCCCGGTGGCGTCGCGCAGCGCGGCCAGCAGCGGCTCGGCGGCGGTCAGCAGCACGTCGGGGGCGGCGTTGGCGAGCTCACCGAGGCGGGGGCCCGGACGCCACCGGCCCTGGGTGTCCCGGACCAGCATCCGGTGGATCTCCAGCGCCTGCGCCAGCCGGTGCGCGGTGGCCCGGGGCAGCTTGGTGCGTTCAACGAGTTCGGCCAGGCTGGCGCCGTCGACGCAGGCGGCCAGGATGACCACCGCCTTGTCGAGAACGCCGACACCGCTCATACTGTGTCCCACAACCCGAAACATACCTCCCAGAATTTAGGATGTCCAGATGGTGGGAGTCACTCGCCCGAGGACCCTGGCCGAGAAGGTCTGGGACTCGCACGTCGTCCGGTCCGCCGAGGGCGAGCCGGACCTGCTCTACATCGACCTGCACCTGCTGCACGAGGTCACCAGCCCGCAGGCCTTCGACGGGCTGCGGCTCGCCGGCCGCCGCGTGCGCCGCACCGACCTCACGCTCGCGACCGAGGACCACAACACCCCCACGGGGTACGCGGACCCGGCCTTCCGGCAGCGCCGCGGCGACCTGCTCACGATCGCGGACCCCACCTCCCGCACCCAGATCGAGACGCTACGCCGCAACTGCGCCGAGTTCGGCGTCCGGCTGCACCCGCTCGGCGACGCCAACCAGGGCATCGTGCACGTCATCGGTCCGCAGCTCGGGGTCACGCAGCCCGGCATGACGATCGTCTGTGGCGACTCACACACCGCCACCCACGGCGCCTTCGGCGCCCTCGCGTTCGGCATCGGCACCAGTGAGGTCGAGCACGTGCTGGCGACCCAGACGCTGCCGCAGAGCCGACCGAGGACGATGGCCGTGAACGTCACCGGCCGGCTCGGGCCCGGCGTCACCGCCAAGGACCTGGTGCTGGCCCTGATCACCCAGGTGGGCACCGGCGGCGGGCGCGGGCACATCGTGGAGTACCGGGGCGAGGCGATCCGCGCGCTCTCCATGGAGGGGCGGATGACCGTCGCCAACATGTCCATCGAGTGGGGCGCCAAGGCCGGCATGATCGCGCCGGACGAGACCACCTTCGCGTACCTCAAGGGGCGGCCGAACGCGCCCCAGGGGGCCGACTGGGACGCGGCGGTCGAGCACTGGCGGACCCTGCCCACCGACGAGGGGGCGACCTTCGACGCCGAGGTGACCCTCGACGCCGGCCGGGTCACGCCGTTCGTCACCTGGGGCACGAACCCGGGCCAGGGTGCCCCGCTGGACGCGGCCGTGCCCGACCCGGAGGCGTTCGGCACGGACGCCGAGCGGGTCGCCGCCCGCCGGGCCCTGGAGTACATGGACCTCGTGCCGGGCACCGCCCTGCGCGACCTCTCCGTCGACGTGGTCTTCGTCGGCTCCTGCACCAACGGCCGGCTGGAGGACCTGCGCGCCGCCGCCGACGTGCTGCGCGGACACCGGGTCGCCGACGGGGTACGGATGCTCGTGGTCCCCGGCTCCGCCGCCGTCCGGGAGGCCGCCGAGGCCGAGGGGCTGGACAAGATCTTCTCCGACGCCGGGGCCGAGTGGCGCTTCGCCGGCTGCTCGATGTGCCTGGGCATGAACCCGGACACGCTCGCGCCGGGGGAGCGCTCCGCCTCGACCTCCAACCGAAACTTCGAGGGCCGCCAGGGCCGGGGCGGACGTACCCACCTGGTGTCGCCGCCGGTCGCCGCCGCCACCGCCGTGGTCGGTCGGCTGGCCGCCCCCGCCGACCTGTAGAAGGGCAGCCACGCCAGATGGACAAGTTCACCGTGCACACCGGCACCGCCGTGCCGCTGCGTCGTTCCAATGTGGATACCGATCAGATCATCCCCGCCGTGTACCTCAAGCGGGTGACCCGCACCGGATTCGCCGACGGTCTCTTCAGCGCCTGGCGGGAAGATCCTTCATTCGTGCTCAACGATGCGTCGTATTCCGGGGCGTCGATTCTTGTGGCCGGCCCGGAGTTCGGCACGGGATCTTCCCGGGAGCACGCCGTGTGGGCGCTGCGGGACTGGGGGTTCCGGGCGGTGGTCTCACCCCGCTTCGGTGACATCTTCCGGGGCAACGCCCTCAAGGAGGGGCTGCTGCCGGTCGAGTTGGAATTGAACGCCGTCGAGGAGTTGTGGCGTCTCGTCGAGTCCGACCCCGGCACCGCCGTCACCGTCGACCTGACCACCCGCGAGGTCCGGGCGGGCGACGCCAGCTGGCCCTTCCCCCTCGACGACTTCAGCCGCTGGCGGCTGATGGAGGGGTTGGATGACATTGGACTCACGCTTCGCCACGAGGCCGACATCACCGCCTACGAGCGCGGCCGGCGGCCCTTCCTGCCCGCCGTGGCATAGCCGTACGCCCGATCGGGCATCGGTTTCCGCCCCCACCGGCGAGCCCGTCGGGGATGATTCCGTTGCGACACAAGGCCTTTTTTCCACCGAATGTTTGTGTCCAGGCAGCACAGGGCATACCGTGCGCGCAGAATGGCTCGCGTCGAGTCAGTTGCACAATCGGGAGGAAGTCGTGAACAAGGCCGAGCTCATCGAGGCGCTCGCCGTTCGCCTGGGGGACCGGAAGACGGCGACGGCTGCGCTCGACGCGGTCCTCGCTGAGGTCCAGGCGGCGGTCACCAAGGGCGAGAAGGTGGCGATCACCGGATTCGGAGCGTTCGAGAAGCGCGTCCGGGGAGCCCGAACAGCGCGCAACCCGCGGACCGGCGAGGCGGTGAAGGTCAAGAAGACATCCGTCCCGACCTTCCGGGCCGGCGCCGGGTTCAAGGAGATGGTGGCCAGCGGCAAGGTGCCGAAGGCCACGGCGGCGGCGAAGAAGACCGCCACGGCCGCCACCAAGACCACGGCCGGCAAGGCCACGGCAGCCAAGGCCACGGCCGGCAAGACGACCGGGGCCAAGGCCACCGGCGCGAAGGCCACCGCGGCCAAGGCGGCGGGCGCGAAGGCCACCGGCACCAAGGCCACCGGCACCAAGGCCACCACGGCCAAGGCCGCGGGCGCGAAGGCCACCGGCACCAAGGCCACCGGCACCAAGGCCGCCGCCGCGACGAAGAAGGCGGCCACGGCCAAGGCGACCAAGACGGCGGCCACGAAGGCCACCACCAAGAAGACCGCCACCGCGAAGAAGACCACGGCGGCGAGCACGTCGACCGCGGCGAAGAAGACCACCGCGACGGCGACCAAGGGCACGGCGGCAAAGAAGGCGCCGGCGAAGAAGTCCGCGGCCAAGAAGGCGGCCACCAAGCGCTGACCGGCCGCACCGTCGCCAAGGGGCGTCCACCGGGACCCGGTGGACGCCCCTTGCACGTGTCATCGGCGGCGCTGCGGCCCCCTACAGGCGGTCGGCGGCGAGGAGGCGGTCGGCGGCGAAGGCCAGCAGCCAACCCCCGCCCTTGGGCGTGCTGAAGTCCTCGGCGCGGCCGGTGAGGCGTTCCAGGGCCCCGGCCAGCACCTTGCCCTGCCCGCACACCCCGGCCGTGCCCCCGGGGGCGGCCAGCTCGGCGAGGCAGGCCGCGGCGGCCAGCGCGCGCTCGGGCAGGACCTGGCCGGGGCGCGGCTCGTCGAGGTCGCCGGCGACCTCGATCGGCAGGTCCAGCAGGGCCGCCGCCGGGTCCAGGGTCTGCACGCAGCGGCGGGCCGAGGCCGACAGCAGCCGGGTCGGGCGGACCAGGGCCACCAGGGGCGCCAGGGAACGCGCCTGGGCCCAGCCGGTGTCGTCGAGCGGGCGGCCGGTGTCCGGGCCGCACCAGGTGCCGCGCTTGCCCGCCTCGGCGTGCCGGACCAGGGTGACCGTCGCGGTGACCCGGGGCAGGGCCGCGAACGTGCGCAGCACCTCGGCGTCGTGCGGGTAGTTGACCAGGCGCGCGGCCTGCTCGACGGGCAGCCAGCGGATGTCGTCGACCTCGGTGTCGGGCTGGAACCCGCCCTCGGCCACCGCCCGCAGCGACCAGTAGTCGACCACCTTCGGCCGGCCCTCGCTGCGGTACCGCACGGTGGGCAGCCGCACCTGTGGCACCGCCCGGACGTCGGCCTCCTCGGCGACCTCCCGCACGGCGGCGCTCAGCGGGTGCTCACCCGCCTCCAGCTTGCCCTTGGGCAGCGACCAGTCGCCGTAGCGGGGGCGGTGCACCAGGCAGACCAGCACACCGTCGGCGTCCGGACGCCAGACCACCCCGCCCGCCGCCCGGATCACTCGTTCCCGTTCCGACATCCGTCCAGCCTAGGCTCATCCCGCCGTGCCGCCGACGCGGCGTAGCAGCAGGTCCTGCAGGTGGGCCAGCGGTTCCCGGGCGGATCCGCCGCGACGGGTCCAGGAACCGTCCCCGGCGAGCTCGAACGCCTGCACGTCCGGGCTGAACGCGGCCGTGAGCACATGGTCCAGCTCGGCCCGCGCCACCGGATCGCTCACCCGCACCAGCGCCTCCACCCGCCGGTCCAGGTTGCGGTGCATCAGGTCCGCCGAGCCCATCCAGAACTCCGCCGCCCCGTCGTTGCCGAACCGGAAGATCCGGGAGTGCTCCAGGAACCGGCCGAGGATCGAGCGGACCCGGATGTTCTCCGACAGCCCCGGCACCCCGGGACGCAGTGTGCACATGCCCCGGATCAGCAGGTCCACGTGCACGCCGGCCCGCGACGCCCGGTAGAGCGCGTCGGTGATTTGCTCGTCGACCAGCGAGTTGACCTTGAACTGCACCAGCCCCGGCCGGCCGAGCCGGACGTGCCCGATCTCCCGCTCGATGCGCTCGAGCAACCCCCGCCGGATGCCCTGTGGGGCCACCAGCAGTCGGCGGAACCCGGTCTGCCGGCTGTAGCCGGTCAGCACGTTGAACAGGTCGGTCAGGTCGGCGCCGATCTCCGGGTCGGCGGTGAGCATCCCGAAGTCCTCGTACAAACGGGCGGTCTTCGGGTGGTAGTTGCCCGTGCCGATGTGGCAGTAGCGGCGGATCTGGTTGCCCTCCTGGCGCACCACCAGGGCGGTCTTGCAGTGCGTCTTCAGCCCGACGAGGCCGTACACCACGTGGCAGCCGGCGCGTTCCAGGGTGCGCGCCCAGCCGATGTTGGCCACCTCGTCGAACCGGGCCTTCAGCTCCACCAGCACCACCACCTGCTTGCCGGCGGCGGCGGCCTCGACCAGCGCGTCGACGATCGGGGAGTCCCCGCTGGTGCGGTAGAGGGTCTGCTTGATGGCCAGCACGTCCGGGTCCGCCGCCGCCTGCTCGACGAAGCGCTGCACGCTGGTCGCGAACGAGTGGTACGGGTGGTGGACCAGCACGTCGCCGTCGCGCAGGGTGGCGAAGACGCTGCGCGGCACCTCGCCCTCGGCGAGGCGGGGATGGGTGGCCGGCACGAACGGCGGGTCCTTCAGGTCGGGGCGGTCGGCGTCGCCGTAGAGCTGCCAGAGCGCGGAGAGGTCGAGCAGGCCGCGCACCCGCAACACGTCGTGGCCGTCCATGTCCAGCTCGCGTACGAGCAGCTCGAGCATGTGGTCGGAGATCGAGGCCGCCACCTCCAGCCGGACCGGCGGGCCGAACCGGCGGCGGGCCAGCTCCCGCTCCAGGGCCTGCAACAGGTCCTCGTCGCGGTCCTCGTCGACCTCCACCTCGGTGTTGCGGGTGACCCGGAACAGGTGGCACTCGACCACCTGCATGCCGGAGAAGAGCTGCCCCAGGTGCACCGAGATCAGCTCCTCGACCGGGATCACCCGCAGCCCCGGGGCGTCCCGGTCGACCCGGACGAACCGGGGCACGTTGTTCGGCACCTTGACCCGGGCGAAGAGCTCCGGGCCGCCGTGCGGGTCGCGTACGGCGACCGCCAGGTTCAACGACCGCCCGGAAATGTACGGGAACGGGTGCGCCGGGTCGACGGCGAGCGGGGTGAGCACCGGGAAGACGTGCTCGCGGAAGTAGGTGCGCAGCCGCTCCCGCTCGGGGGCGTCCAGGTCGCTCCAGCACAGGATGCGGATGTCCTCGGCGGCGAGCTTCGGCAGCACGTCGTCGACGAAGCAGGCGGCGTGCCGGGCGACCAGCGCGGCGGTCCGCCCGGCGACCAGCCCGAGCTGGGTACGCAGCGGCAGCCGGTCCCCGCCGCGCACCGGCAGCCCCGCCGACAGCCGTCGCTTCAGCCCCGCCACCCGGACCATGTAGAACTCGTCGAGGTTGCCGGCGAAGATGGCCAGGAACTTGGCCCGCTCCAGCAGCGGGGTGTGCGGGTCCTCGGCCAGGGCCAGCACCCGGGCGTTGAAGTCGAGCCAGGAGAGCTCCCGGTTGAGGAAGCGCTCCTCGGGCAGCGGTTCCGGGGGCGCGGGCTCGTCGTCGGGGTCGGCCACGGCCACCGCCGCCGGTGGGTCGGCGGGCGCGTCGAGCACCTCCGCCAGCCCGGCGGAGGCCGCCGCCCCGCCGGGACCGGTCGGACCCGGCTGGTCCCCGCCGGGCCCGGACGGGATCGGCTGTTCCACGGTGGCGGCGCGGGGATGGAAGCGGCCGTCGGGGCCGCGTCGGCGGGAGGCACCGCGGGCGGGCGCCGGGGTGTCCGGTGCCGTTCCGGCGGCGGGCCGGTCGGCGGCGGAACGGTCGTCGGTGGACGGGCCGGTGGGGTGCTCGCCAGGGTTGCTCACCCGCCCATAATCACCCGAACCCGGTGAACGCGAAATGAACTTGGGCGGGCGGCTACGGCATCGTCGGCAACGTCACCCGGACGACGTCCCCGCCGGCGTCGGTGTCGATGCGGACCCGCTGGCCCAGCCGGAGCAGCCGCAGGCCCGAGGCGTCGAACGCCCGAGCCGGGAAGGCCAGCTCGGTGCCGTCGTCGAGGAGCAGCACGCCGCTGCGCGTCGCCGCGTCGTAGGTGGCCACCGTGCCCTGCATGCCAGCACCGTACACCGCCGGTCGCGGGCGGGTCGCCGCCTCGGCGGGCGCGCCCGGCGCGAGCGCGAGCGCGGCCAGGGCGGCGGTGCGCGGCCCGAGGCCGAGCCGGGCGGCCTCGGCCAGGTCGCCGGCCGTGTCGACGTCCCGGCGCAGGGTCGGCCAGGCCCCGGTCAGCGGCAGCGCGCCACCGGCCAGGTGCGCCGCCGCCGAGCCGGCCCCGAAGCGGGGGGCCAGCGGCAGGCCGGGCGGCGCGGCCAGCAGCACGGTGCCGGTCCCCGGGGCGTCGGCCACGAACCGGCGTACCCCGGGCTGGCCGGCGGCGGCCGCGTCCAGCGCGGCGGCCAGCTCCGCCGGGCGCAGCGCCGGCAGGTCGGCGGTGAGGCCGGCCAGCCACTCCCGGCCGGCGGCGACCGCGACCCGGGCACCGTGCCGGAAGGCGGCGTTCAGGCCGGCGTCCGGCGCGTCCGGCACGGCCCGCGCGCCCGCCGCGTCGGCCGCCGCCGCCACCCGGGGGTCGTCGGTGACCACGACCACATCGGCCACCGCCGGGCACGCCCGCACCGCGGCGACCGTGTCGGCCGCCAGGGCCAGCGCCAGCTCCTCGTGGGGTACGGCGGGCAGCGCCCCACGCAACCGGCTCTTCGCCGCGCCGAGGCGCTTCACCGGCACCACCACCGTCCAGGTCAACTGCCGCACGGCGCAATCCTGCCAGTCGGTCGGCGGTAACCTCACTGGCCGTACCCGGGGCGAGCAGGCATGATTTCGCTGCGGGCGGCGCGGGCGGGCGCGGCGCGGCCCGCAGGCTACGAGGAGGCAGGGTGACACGGCGCAGGCTGGGCTTCTGGCAACGGTTCGCCGTGGGGCTGGTGAAGCCCGTGATCGCGGCCTGGACCCGGCGCACCTGGCGGGGCATGGAGCACCTGCGCGGCGACGGCGGCATCATCATCGTGGCCAACCACATCTCGCACGCCGACCCGCTGGTCTGCGCCCACTTCATCTACGAGGCGGGGCGCTGGCCGCAGTTCCTCGGCAAGGCCAGCGTCTTCCGGGTGCCGGTGGCGGGCTGGATCCTGCGCCGCTGCCAGCAGATCCCGGTGGATCGCGGCAGCGTGGACGCGGTGAAGTCCCTCGACGCCCTGGTCGCCGCGCTGTCGCGGGGCGGCACGGTGGTGATCTACCCGGAGGGGACGATCACCCGGCACCCGCAGCTCTGGCCGATGAAGGGCAAGACCGGCACGGCCCGGCTGGCGCTGACCACCGGCGCCCCGGTCATCCCCATCGCCATGTGGGGCCCGGAGAAGATCTTCGACCCGCGGACCAACCGGTTCGGCCTGCGCCCCAACATCCCGGTGACCGTCGACGCCGGCCCGCCGATCGACCTGAGCCGGTGGATCGGCTCGACGCCCACCAAGGCCACCCTGGAAGAGATGACCGACGCCATCATGCTGCGCCTGCGTGACCAGCTCGCCGAGATCCGCGGCGGCACGCCGCCACCGTTGTGGCAGCGACCACCCCGCCCCGCCATCCGTCCCCGCCGGGCCGAGGGGGGTGTGGCATGACCGGGCACGTGGCGGTGCTGGGGGCCGGCTCCTGGGGCACCGCGTTCGCCAAGATCCTCGCCGACGCCGGCCGGGACGTGACGATCTGGGCCCGGCGGCAGCCGGTGGCCGACGCCATCCGCCGGGGCCGACACAACCCGGAGTACCTGCCGGACCTGCGGCGGCTGCCCGACCGGGTCACCGGCACCGGCGACGCCGCCGAGGCGATCACCGGCGCGGAGCTGGTCGTGCTGGCCGTGCCGTCGCAGACGCTGCGCGGCAACCTCGCCGAGTGGGTCGGCCACCTGCACCCGGACTCGACGCTGGTGTCCCTGATGAAGGGCATCGAGCTGGGCACCACCAAGCGGATGAGCGAGGTGATCGTGGAGACCGCCGGGGTCACCCCCGAGCGGGTGGTGGTGGTCTCCGGCCCCAACCTGGCTCCCGAGATCGCCGCCGAGCAGCCCGCCGCCACCGTGGTCGCCGGCACCGACGACCGCCGCACCCAGCTCGTGCAGGCGTCGATCCGCACCCCGTACTTCCGGCCGTACACCAACGACGACGTGATCGGCTGCGAGCTGGGCGGGGCGGTGAAGAACGTCATCGCCCTCGCCTACGGCATCGCCACCGCGATGGGCTTCGGCGACAACACCCGGGCGATGCTGATGACCCGGGGGCTGGCCGAGACCGCCCGCCTCGGGGTGGCCCTCGGCGCGGACCCGATCACCTTCGCCGGCCTGGCCGGGATGGGTGACCTGGTGGCGTCCTGCTCGTCGCCGCTGGCCCGCAACCGCACCTTCGGCGAGCACCTGGGCCGGGGGGAGACCCTGGAACAGGCCCAGGCGGCCACCCGGCAGACGGCCGAGGGCGTGAAGAGCTGCCTGGCCATCCGGGACCTGGCCCGCTCGCACGGGGTGGAGATGCCGATCACCGAGCAGATCGAGCGGATCTGCCACGAGGGGATGGAGCCGCGGCTCGCCGTGGACGCGCTGATGAGCCGCACCGCCAAGCCCGAGTCGTACGAGTGAGGTTGCCGTGACCATGTCCCAGATCGACGGTTCCGACGGCGACGGCACCCGGTGCGTCCAGGCCGGGCTGCCCGAGCCGGCACCGGGGGAGCCCTTCCTGCCCGGCCCCGTCCTCGCTGCCACGTACCACCTGGACCCGTGGCAGGGGCCGGCGGCGAGCCCGAACGGGTACGGCCGGCCCGACAACCCCACCCGTCGGCTGCTGGAGGCGGCCATCGGCGAGCTGGAGGGCGGTCAGACCCGGGTCTTCGCCAGCGGGCAGGCGGCGATCACCGGGCTGCTGCTGGCCCTGCTGCGCCCCGGCGACGCCGTGGTGCTCCCCGCCGACGGGTACTACCCGATGCGCGCGTTCGCCACCGGGACCCTCGCCGGGATCGGCGTGCGGGTGGCGTTCGCGCCGACCGCCGGGCCGTACCCGTCGTTCGAGGGGGTGCGGCTGGTGCTGCTGGAGACCCCGGCGAACCCCGGCCTGGACGTCGCCGACATCGCCGCGCTGGCGCGGGCGGCGCATGCGGCCGGGGCGCTGGTCGCGGTCGACAACACCACCGCCACCCCGCTGGGGCAGCGCCCACTGGACCTCGGCGCGGACCTGGTGGTGGCCTCCGGCACCAAGGCCCTGACCGGCCACTCCGACCTGCTGCTCGGCTACGTCGCCACCCGCGCCCCGGAGCTGCTGGAGCCGATCGACGCCTGGCGCACGGCCACCGGCGCGGTGCCCGGCGCGTTCGACGCCTGGTTGGCGCACCGCTCGCTGGCCACCCTCGACCTGCGGCTGGCCCGGCAGTCCGCCAACGCCGAGGCGCTGGCCCGGTTCCTCGCCGGCCGCTCCGACGTGACCGGGGTGCGCTGGCCGGGGCTGCCCGACGACCCCGCCTACCCGGTGGCGGCGGCGCAGTTGCGCCGGGTGCCCGGGGTGCTCGCGTTCGACCTGGGCAGCGCCGAGCGGGTCGCCCGGTTCCTCGCCGCGTCCCGGTTGGTGGCCGCCGCCACCTCGTTCGGTGGCCTGCACACCACGGCCGACCGCCGGGCCCAGTGGGGCGACGACACCGCCCCCGGCTTCGTCCGGCTCTCCTGCGGGGTGGAGGACACCGTCGACCTGCTGGCCGACGTCACCGCCGCCCTCGCGGCCGCTGCCGGCCCTGCCGCTCCTGCCGCTCCCGCCGGCCCTGCCGCTCCCGCCGGCCCTGCCGCTCCCGCCGCGTGAGTGGCCCGGTGCCCGTGGCGTCCACCGGGTTCCACCCCGACCGGGCCGCCCTGGTGTCCCGGCTGCGCGCCGCCGGCTGCGTCTTCGCCGAGGACGAGGCCGAACTGCTCCTCGCCGCCGCCGACTCCGCCGAACGGCTCGCCGACCTGGTCGACCGGCGGGTCGCCGGCCTGCCGCTGGAGCACCTGCTCGGCTGGGCCGAGTTCTGCGGGCTGCGGGTCGGCGTCGACCCCGGCGTCTTCGTGCCTCGGGCGCGTACCGCGCTGCTGGTCTCGGCCGCGGCGGAGGTCACCCGGCCCGGGGCGGCGGTGCTCGACCTGTGCTGCGGCTCCGGGGCCGCCGCGCTGGTGCTCGCCGGGCGGCTCGCCCCGGGCTGGCTGGCCGCCGCCGACCTGGACCCGGTCGCCGTGGCCTGCGCCCGGCGCAACCTCGCGCATCTCGGCGTGCCGGTCTACCAGGGCGATCTGTTCGAGCCGGTGCCGGCGCACTGGCGGGGCCGGCTCGACCTGGTGGTGGCCAACGCGCCGTACGTGCCGACGCAAGCGGTGGCGCTGATGCCGCCCGAGGCGCGGCTGCACGAGGCCGCGGTGGCCCTGGACGGTGGCGCGGACGGGCTGGTGGTGCTGCGCCGGGTGGCCGAGGCGGCAGCGGGGTGGCTCGCCCCGGGCGGGCACCTGGCTGTGGAGGTCGGCGTCGGTCAGATCGACGCGCTCCGCGCGACGCTGACCGGTCTCGGCCTGGTCCCCTCCGTGTGGCACGACGAGGAACTCGACGCCACGGCGCTGATCGCCCGCCGCCCCGCCTGAGCCGCCGCGTTGCGCCGCAGTCGGCGTGGCTCTTGATCGACACCGTGTTAGGGATGTAGCGGTTTCGGGCCGCCGTGAACGCGCCATGTCACCCTCGTGGTTTCGATCATGGGCGCGGGGCGCGGGGCGCGGGGCGCGGGGCGCGGGGCGCGGGGCGCGGGGCGGGGGCGGGGGCGGGGGATGTGGGCTTGGGTGGCGGTGCCGGCAGTGACGTGGTCCACCCGCCGCGACCGGTGGTGCGACCGGGCGGCGGGTGGACCACGGGGCCGGTCGGGTTCCGGCCGGAGGTGCCGCGTCGGCCGGCCGGGGCGGGACCCCCCGCCCGGCCGACGCGACGGTCAGGGGCGGGGCGGGGCTGCGGCGAACGTGGCCCAAGCCGTCGGCGGGAAGATCAACGCCGGGCCGGCCGGGTCCTTGGAGTCGCGCACCGCGATGGCGTCGGGCACGACCGCCACCTCCACGCAGGCGCCTTCGTCGCCGCTGCGGCTGCTCTTGCGCCACCGCGCGGCGGCCAGCGCCGTCCTCGTCGTCGGGGTCATCGTTCCTACCGTCCCTTCAGGACTCGGTGAAGTTCATCCCGGCTGGCCGCGGGGCTGAGCGCGACCGACCGCAGATGCTCCATGATCTTGGTGCAGGTACGCAGGTCGCCGGGGCGGTCCAGGACCATCTGCCCGGCCACCGTCTCCACCGACGCGATGATCGGGTCCTCCGGGTCGGGGAACTCCAGGATGTGCAGCGAGCCTCGGGTGCCCCGGTGGTAGCCGGCGGTCAGCGGGATCACCTGAACGGTGATGTTGGGCAGCTCGGCCATCTTGAGCAGGTGGAGCAGTTGCTCCGCCATCACGCTGGGGCCGCCCACCGGGCGCAGCAGCGCGCCCTCGTCGATGATCGCGTCGAGGATCGGCGGGTCCTGGTCGGTGAGCCGCTGCTGGCGGTCGAGGCGCAGGTGGACCCGTTGCTCCACCTGCTCGTCGCTGAGGGTGTGCGGGCCGCCCCGCATCACCGCGCGGATGTAGTCGGCCGTCTGGAGCAGGCCGGGCACCACCGACGGCTCGAAGTTGGCGATGCCGGTCGCCTCCGCCTCCAACGCGATGAAGTCGATGGTCCGCCGGTCCAGCAGGTAGGAGTAGGACACCCACCAGCCCGGCTTGCGGGCGTCCTTGGCGAGCTGGACGGCGGCGGCCAACTCGTCCGCGCCCACCCCGTAGAGGGTGAACAGGGCGCGCACCGTGGCCGGGCTGATCAGGGTCTGGGCGTTCTCGTAGCGGGACAGGGTGCTGCGGGTGCTGTTGATCTCGTCGGCTGCGGCCTCGAGGGTGAGGCCGGCCGCTTCCCGGTGGGCGCGCAGCGCGATGCCGAGCCGTCGGGCCCGTGCGGTCTTCGGAGCCATGCATCGATGGTGACACACATCGTTGGGAAGGTGTACATGAGAGAACTCAGATGAGAGTTGCATTCACGCGCGTCGACATGTCAGCCTGTGAGCAGTTCCTCACCGCCGGTTGTCGTGGCGACGGCGGTGGTGAGTGACCGGAGGGGATGGGGCGCGTGGCGATCGGGTTTTACTCCCCCGTATCCGATCGCCACGTGCCGCCGCCCGGTGAGCACCGGAAGGGACTCGCATGACGGTGACCGCTTGCTGGCCCCGGGTGTCGCGGTGTCGTTGGTGTGCGCATCCGGTGCTTCGGGACAACGACGACGCGTGGATCCACGCCAATCTGGCCTACGTCTGCCGGGACACCTCCGGCGGGCTGGCGGCCACCACGGCGGAACCCGAACGGCCGCCGGCACCGGTGCGGCCCGTGGCACCTCGGTGGCCGACGGTGCCGGACGGGCCCAGTGCGCCCGAGCGGCCCGCGACGCCCGACTCGGCGTCCGCCAGCGCGGGGTGGGGGCGGCGATGAACCGCTTCCTGGTGGTGCTCACCGACGTCCGGCCCGGCGACGGGGTCGGCCGCAACGAGCGGCTGGCGCCCGAGCGGCGTCGTCAGGTGGTGAGCGCCAGCAGCCGGGAGGCGGCCGACCGGATAGCCGGGGCGTTCATGGCGCTGGGCATGGTCCGGGCCGGGCGGCAACGGGTGAAGGTGATCGCGGTGGGGCGCCGCTACGGCGTCTGACCGCAGCCGGCGCGGACCCTCCGTCGACGCCTGGGCGTGCTGTCATGATTACTGAGAGTGTCGGTGGTGTTGTCCGGTTTCTCGGGATGCCCGCACTGCCCGGGTATCGGTCCCCGTGCCTCGCCACGCACAGTAAGGTCAACCCCGTGAGCGCCCTCGGCGAGCACCACAGCCTCGCAGTCGCGAACGAAAGGGTGACCGAGTGACCACCCCAGGCAAGACCCGTGTGGCCCTCGTCTTCGGCGGCCGCAGCCCCGAGCACGGCATCTCGTGCGTCAGCGCGGGCAGCGTGCTGGCCGCCCTCGACCCGGACGAGTACGAGGTGGTCCCCGTGGGCATCACCCGCGCCGGCAAGTGGGTGCTGACCGACGGCGACGCTGGTGCCCTGGCGATCAGCGCCCGCCGGCTGCCGGAGATCACCGCCGACGCCGGCGTCGACATCGTGCTGCGCGCCGACCCCACGGGCAACGGGCTGATGGTGCTCGACCCGGCCGAGGGCCCGCTGGCGCTCGCCGACGTCGACGTGGTCTTCCCGGTGCTGCACGGCGCGTACGGCGAGGACGGCACCCTCCAGGGCATGTTGGAGATGGCCGGCATCCCGTACGTCGGGGCCAACGTCTTCGCCTCCGCCGCCACCATGGACAAGGAGTTCACCAAGAAGCTCTGCGCCGTCGAGGGCATCCCCGTCGGGCCGTACGTGGTGCTGCGCAACGGCGTGAACCTCTCCGAGGCCGACAAGGAACGCCTCGGCCTGCCGGTCTTCGTCAAGCCGTCCCGGGCCGGCTCGTCGTTCGGCATCACCAGGGTCGACGACTGGGCCGACCTGGAGGCCGCCGTCGCCGTGGCCCGCGAGATCGACCCGAAGGTGCTGGTCGAGGCGGCGATGATCGGCCGGGAGATCGAGTGCGGGGTGCTGGAGGGCGAGGTCGGGGGCACCGCCGAGGCGTCCCTGCTGGCCGAGGTGCGCGCCGGCGGCGACCACGAGTGGTACGACTTCGAGGCGAAGTACCTCTCCGAGCCCGAGTACGACCTGCCGGCCGACCTGCCCGAGCCCGTCGCCCGGCAGGTCCAGGAGTACGCGGTCCGGGCGTTCGCCGCCCTGGACTGCGCCGGTCTGGCCCGGGTCGACTTCTTCGTCACCCCCGAGCTCGACGTCTACCTCAACGAGATCAACACCATGCCGG
Source organism: Micromonospora sp. DT233 (assembly GCF_049841815.1). Lineage (NCBI taxonomy): Bacteria > Bacillati > Actinomycetota > Actinomycetes > Micromonosporales > Micromonosporaceae > Micromonospora > Micromonospora sp. DT233. Next base: position 351,026 of record NZ_JBNCLB010000003.1, read on the forward strand.
GGTTCACCCCCACGTCGATGTTCCCGCTGATGTGGGCCGCTTCCGGGCTGGAGTACCCGAAGCTGGTCAGCCGCCTGATCCGCACCGCCCAGCGGCGCGGCGTCGGCCTGCACTGAGCGCACCTGCCGCACCTGCGCAGACCGGCCGGGCGGCCGACGCGACCCGCCCGGTCGGCGCGTGCGGCGCGACCCGCCCGGTCGGCGCGTGCGGCGCGACCCGCCCGGTCGGCGCGTGCGGCGCGACCCGCCCGGTCGGCGCGTGCGGCGCGACCCGCCCGGTC
>NZ_JBNCLB010000003.1:351401-378378 GCF_049841815.1 Micromonospora sp. DT233
GGTCGGCGCGTGCGGGCGGTCGGGGCCGGGCGGGCGGTCGGGGCCGGGCGTAGCCGGCCGGCGCATCCCGGCGCACCACCCGTGCGGGCGGTCAGCCCGTGCAGCCGCCCGGGGTGTCGCCGCCGGAGGGCACCGAGGCGAGGACCACGTCGGAGATCGGGCTCACCCATTGCAGGGCGGAGTCATACGAGCGGGGGACCGTGACCCGCACGGCGGTCTCCCGGTCCAGGGTGGTGAGCACGGTCGCGTCCGGCCCCTCGGCCGCGTACCAACAGACCTTGTTGACGACCCAGACGTCCTCGGTCTGCTCCGGGGCCGGCTCGGTGCCGCCGCAGTCGATCGTCAGCGCCGGGTCGCCGTAGGCGGCGTTCTGCTCCGGGCCGGCGGTGACCGGCCGCTGGGGCAGCTCCCGCAGGGTCGCCGGGAGCTGCGAGACCAGGGCGCGGCAGACCGTCTCCGCCCGGGTGGCCAGCTTGGGGGCGGCCATCTCGACGGCGGCGGTCGACTGCGGGCGGGCGCTGGTCGCCGAGGGGCTCGGCTGCGCCGCCGGGCCGTCCGGGGAGAGCTTGGCGAAGGTGAAGCTGGCCACGGCCACGGTGACCGGCACCGCGACCAGGGCGGCCAGCAGCGCGGCGTTGCGGGTGCCCCGGTCCGGGCGGGCCGGGGCCGGAGTCTCGTCGGGCCCCCCGGCGGGGGAGGTGAGCTTCTCGTCCATCTACAGGCGCACCACCGAACACGTGAGCGTGCGGGTGATGCCGGGCACCATCTGCACGTTGCTGACAATGAGTTTGCCGAGCTCGTCGACGGTGTTCGCCTCGGTGAGCACGACCACGTCGTACGGGCCGGTGACGGCGTCGACCCGGACCACGCCGGGAAGGTCCGCGATCAGGCCGGCCACGTCACGCGCCCGACCGACCTCGGTCTGGATGAGGATGTACGCCTGTACCACGACTCGACCTCCGTCCGTCGCCGCCCGTGGGCGGCCCGAAGGGTGAAACTACCTTACGGAGCAGGTCGGAACCCTATTGGCGGGCAAGGAGAAGCGGTGAGCGAGCGCGACGAGCGCGACGGCGGGTGGCGGATGTCTCGGCCCCGGACCGGAACCGGGCAGGGGCACAGGCACAGGCACGGGCACGACGGGGGACGGGCATGAGCGTGGCCGGGATCGGTGAGTTCGGGTTGATCGACCGGGTGACCGCCCGGCTGCCCCAGGGGGCGGCCTGCCTGCTCGGCCCCGGCGACGACGCGGCGGTGCTGGCCACGCCGGACGGCCGGGTCGCCGCGTCGACCGACGTGCTGGTCGAGGGGCGGCACTTCCGGCGCGACTGGTCCAGCGCCCGCGACGTGGGGCACCGGGCGGCGGCGGCGAACCTGGCCGACATCGCGGCGATGGGCGCCACCCCGACGGCCCTGCTGGTGGCGCTCTGCATGCCGGCGGACCTGGACCCCTGCTGGGCGGAGGAGCTGGCCGACGGGCTCGCCGCCGAGGCCGGCACGGTCGGGGCGGGCGTGGTCGGCGGCGACATGTCCGCCAGCCCGACGCTGACCATCGCGGTGACCGCCCTCGGTGACCTGGGCGGCCTGGCCCCGGTGCTGCGCTCGGGGGCCCGACCGGGGGACGTGGTGGCCGTGGCGGGCCGCAGCGGGTACGCCGCCGCCGGGTACACCGTGCTCTCCCGGGGCTTTCGCACCCCGAAGCTGCTGGTCGAGGCGTATCGGCGGCCCGAGGTGCCGTACCCGGCGGGGCCACTGGCCGCCCGGCTCGGTGCCACCGCCATGATCGACATCTCGGACGGGTTGCTGGCCGACCTCGGGCACGTGGCGAAGGCCAGCGGGGTCGGCATCGACGTGCGCCGGGACGCCTTCGAGGTGCCCCGGCAGATGAGCGACGCCGCACAGGCGCTGGGGGTCGACCCGTACTCGTGGATCCTCACCGGCGGCGACGACCACGCGTTGGCCGCGAGCTTCCCCCCGGCGGTGGCCCTGCCCGCGCCGTGGCGGCCGGTCGGCCGGGTGGTCGCCGGTGGCGGGGTGACCGTGGACGGCGCACCGCACGAGGGCCCGGCCGGCTGGGACCACTTCCGGTAGGCGCTGGTCAGCGACATATCCTCGATCCGTGAGGGAGATCGAGATCCGCGCGGCCCGCTTCGACTCGCCGGAGGCGCAGCGGCTCATCCGGGCCGCCCTGACCGACCTGGGCCAGCGGTACGGGGGCAGCGGGGACGACACCCCGGTCGACGCCGCGGAGTTCGCCCCGCCGGACGGGGAGTTCCTCGTCGCCTACCTGGCCGGGCGGCCCGTGGGGTGCGGCGGCTGGCGCAGCCACGGCGACGACGGGGGCACCGCGGAGCTCAAGCGCATGTACACCAGCCCCGAGGCGCGGGGGCGGGGCGTGGCGCGGGCGGTGCTGGCGGCCGTCGAGCGGTCGGCGCGCGAGCACGGGCGCAAGCGGCTCGTGCTGGAGTGCGGGGACAAACAGCCCGAGGCGATCGCCATGTACACCTCGGCCGGGTACGAACGCATCCCGAACTTCGGGTTCTACCGCGACTTCCCGGGCTGCGTCTCCTTCGCCCGCACCCTGTAGACCCGCCGCCCCACGCCGGGCGGCGGGCGGCGAGCGGCGGGCACGAAAAGCCGGCGGACCCCGTGGGGCCCGCCGGCTTGTCGACGAAGGTTGAGCTCGGCGCTACCGCGTCAGGCGCGGGTGACCTTGCCGGCCTTGATGCAGGAGGTGCAGACCTTCAGCTTCTTGGTCGTGCCACCACCGGCCGGGGTACGCACCGACTGGATGTTCGGGTTCCAGCGGCGGTTGGTCCGCCGGTGCGAGTGGGACACGTTGTGGCCGAAGCCCGGCCCCTTGCCACAGACGTCGCACACGCTAGCCACGGGATACTCCTGGGATTGATACGTTCATGGGGTCGCCAACCAGAGCTCCGCCCTGGGCAACCTGGTCAGGTTACCCGATGGATCCCCGGCCTGCCCAACCGCCCCTGTCGAGGGCGACCGCTGTGGAAGTGGTCACACCACCGGGGTGCCGGGTGGGACACGCCGGGCGTCGGCGGTCGCCCCGGGCGCGTGTCGGTGTGCGCCAGTAGGCTTCTCGCCGTGCTGGACACCCTCGACGCCGCCGCGGTGCGCCGCTGGTGCGCGGGCGGATTGGCCGCGCTGCGCCGGCACCAGGGGGAGATCGACGACCTCAACGTCTACCCGGTGCCCGACGGCGACACCGGCACCAACCTGGTGCTCACCTTCACCTCGGCCCAGCAGGCCCTGGCGATGGACCGGGCGACCGTCGGCGACGGTGACGCCATGCCGCACGGGCACGCGCTGCGGCTGATGGCGCGCGGGGCGCTGCTCGGCGCGCGGGGCAACTCCGGGGTGATCCTGTCGCAGATCCTGCGCGGCCTCGCCGAGGCCCTGGCCGCCGTGCCGGTGGTGCGGGGCCGCCAGCTCGCCGCCGCGCTGCGCGACGCCGCCGCCGCCGCGTACGCCGCCGTGGCCCGGCCCGTCGAGGGCACCCTGCTCAGCGTGGTGGCGGCGGCGGCCCGGGCGGCCGACGCGGCGGACAGCGACGACCTGCGCACCGTCGCGGGCGCGGCGGCGGGCGCGGCGGCCCGCGCCCTGGCCCGCACCCCCGAGCAGTTGCCGGCGCTGGCCCGCGCGGGCGTGGTCGACGCCGGCGGCCGGGGGCTCTGCCTGCTGCTGGACGCGCTGGTCGAGGTCATCACGGGGGAGAGCCCGCAGCGGCCCGCGCCCGCGCCGCGTCGGGTCCGCCCGCCGGCCACGGCCGTGCGCGAGACCGGCTCCGAGGAGTACGCCTACGAGGTGCAGTTCCTGCTCGACGCCGACGCCGAGGCGGTCGAGCGGATGCGACAGACCCTGGCCGGGCTCGGCGACTCGCTGGTGGTGGTCGGCGACGGGGCGGAGGCGTCCGGCACCTGGAACGTGCACGTGCACGTCAACGACGTCGGGGCGGCGATCGAGGCGGGGGTGGCGGCCGGCCGGCCGTACCGGATCTCGGTGACCCGCTTCGCCGACCAGCCGGCGCCGGCCCCGCCTGCCGCGCCGCTGCCGCTCGCCGCGCCGGCCAGCGCCGGGCGCGACGCGCGGGCGGCCGTGGTGGTCGCCTCCGGCGCGGGCATCGCGGAGCTGCTCACCGGCGAGGGGGCGACGGTGGTGCCGGGCAACCCCTCCGCCGGTGAGCTGCTCGACGCGATCCTGGCCACCGGGGCGGGGCGGGTGGTGGTGCTGCCCAACGACCCGAACACCCAGGCCGTGGCGGGCGTCGCCGCCAGGGAGGCGCACGCCCGGGGGGTGAAGGTCAGCGTGGTGCCGACCCGTTCGCCGGTGCAGGCGCTGGCCGCGCTCGCCGTGCGCGACCCGGAGCGCCGCTTCGCCGACGACGTGATCGCCATGGCCGAGGCCGCCGGCGCCTGCCGGTACGCCGAGGTCTGCTGGGCCAGCCGGGAGGCGCTGACCGTCGCCGGCCCGTGCCGCCCCGGCGACGTGCTCGCCCTGGTCGAGGGGGAGGTGCACCTGATCGGCGTCGACCTCGCCGACACCTGCTCCGCCGTGGTCGACCGGATGCTCGGCGGCGGCGGCGAGCTGGTCACCCTGCTCTCCGGGGCCGACGCCCCCGACGGGCTGGCCGACGCCGTCCGCGCGCACCTCGCCCGGCGCTGGCCCTTCGTGGAGGTCCACGCCTACCCGGGCGGTCAACCGCACTATCCGCTCCTGGTGGGGGTCGAATGACGACGTCCGAGCCGACCACGGTCGACACCCCGCTGAAGAAGCTGGTCGGCGAGAGGACGGCCAAGGCCCTGGCCGCCCACCTCGACCTGCACACCGCCGGTGACCTGGTCTACCACTTCCCCCGCCGCTACGACGAGCGCGGCGAGCACACCGACATCCGCTCGCTGGACGTCGGCGAGCAGGTCACCGTGCTGGCCCAGGTGCAGAAGACCACGGTGCGGCCGATGCGCCAGCGCCGGGGCAGCCTGTTGGAGGTGACCGTCGGCGACGCCTCCGGCGGGGTGCTGACCTGCACCTTCTTCGGCAACCAGGCGTGGCGGGAGCGGGAGCTGCGCCCCGGCCGGTGGGGGCTCTTCGCCGGCAAGGTCACCGAGTTCCGGGGCAAGCGCCAGCTCAACGGCCCGGAGTACGTGCTGCTCGGGGACGCCGTCGACGGCGAGGCGGCGGCCAACGAGGAGGTCGAGGAGTTCGCCGGGGCGCTGATCCCGGTCTACCCGGCCGCCGCCGCCGTGCCGACCTGGGTGATCGCCCGCTGCGTGCGGGTGGTGCTGGACACCCTCACCCCGCCGGAGGACCCGCTGCCGGCGAGCCTGCGGGCCAGCCGCAAGCTGGTCGGCATCGGCACCGCGCTGCCCGAGATCCACCGCCCGACCAGCAAGGAAAACCTCTACCGGGCCCGGCACCGGCTCAAGTGGGACGAGGCGTTCGCCGTGCAGCTCACCCTCGTGCAGCGCAAGCACCGGGCCGCCGCCTGGCCGGCGAAGGCCCGGCCGCCGCGCCCCGGCGGGCTGCTCGAGGCGTTCGACGCCCGGCTGCCGTACGAGCTGACCGCCGGGCAGCGCACCGTCGGCGCGGAGATCGCCGCCGACCTGGCCACCGCCCACCCGATGCACCGGCTGTTGCAGGGCGAGGTCGGCTCCGGCAAGACGGTGGTGGCGCTGCGGGCGATGCTCCAGGTGGTCGACGCCGGCGGGCAGGCGGCGCTGCTCGCCCCGACCGAGGTGCTCGCCGCCCAGCACCACCGGGGGATGCTGGACCTGCTCGGCCCGCTGGCCCGCGCCGGTGAGCTGGGCGCGGCCGACGACGCCACCCGGGTCGAGCTGGTCACCGGCTCGCTGGGCGCGGCGGCCCGCCGGCAGGCCCTGGCCGAGGTGGCCAGCGGCCGGGCCGGGATCGTGCTCGGCACCCATGCCCTGCTCTACGAGGGGGTGGACTTCGCCGACCTGGGCCTGGTCGTGGTCGACGAGCAGCACCGCTTCGGCGTGGAGCAGCGCGACGCGCTGCGCGCCAAGGCCGAGCAGCCGCCGCACGTGCTGGTGATGACGGCCACCCCGATCCCGCGCACGGTGGCGATGACCGTCTACGGCGACCTGGAGACGTCGACGCTTTCCCAGCTTCCGCAGGGGCGCTCGCCGATCGCCTCGCACGTGGTGCCGGCCAGCGAGAAGCCCGCCTTCCTGGACCGGGCCTGGCGTCGGCTGCGCGAGGAGGTCGCCGCCGGCCACCAGGCGTACGTGGTGTGCCCCCGCATCGGCGAGGGCCCGGCCAGCGAGGAGGAGCCGCCCCGGGAGGACGACAACGGTCGCCGGCCGCCGCTGGCGGTGACCGAGGTCGCCCCGCTGCTGGCCGAGGGGCCGCTGCACGGGCTGCGGATCGGCGTCCTGCACGGCAAGCTGCCGGCCGACGAGAAGGACGCGGTGATGCGCACCTTCGCCGCCGGCGACCTGGACGTGCTCGTCGCCACCACGGTCATCGAGGTCGGCGTGAACGTGCCCAACGCGACCGTGATGATCGTGCTGGACGCCGACCGGTTCGGCGTCTCCCAGCTGCACCAGCTTCGCGGCCGGGTGGGGCGGGGCTCTGCGGCGGGGCTCTGCCTGCTGGTCAGCGAGGCGGCCGAGGGCTCGTCGGCCCGGGAACGCCTCGACGCGGTGGCCTCCACCACCGACGGCTTCAAGCTCGCCGAGCTCGACCTGGAGCAGCGCCGGGAGGGCGACGTGCTGGGGGCCACCCAGTCCGGCCGGCGCTCGCACCTGCGGCTGCTGTCGCTGCTCCGCGACGCCGACCTGATCCGCGAGGCCCGGATCGAGGCGATCGAGCTGATCGAGTCCGACCCGGAGCTGGCGCGCCACCCGGCGCTGGCCGCCTCGGTGGCCGCCCTGGTCGACTCCGAGCGCGCGGAGTACCTGGAGAAGGGCTGACCCCGGGTCCGCCCGGTCGTGGGGCCCTAGGCTTGACCGATGCCCATCGCCTCCCTCCATCGTGGAGCCGTGTTGCTGGCCCGGGGCGACCGGCGTGTCGTCGACGAGGTGTCCGGCCTGGCCGACGACAGCACCGGTCGAGCCTGCTCGGCCCGGACCCGCTTCCAGATCGCCTCGATCAGCAAGAACATGGCCGCCGCGGCCGTCCTGCTCCTCGCCGAGCGGGGGCGGCTCGACGTGGCCGACCCCATCGACCGGTGGGTGCCCCACTGCCCGCCGGCCTGGCGGCCCATCACCCTGCACCACCTGCTCACCCACACCTCGGGCCTCGGGCACTGGGAGGAGTACGCGCAGCTCGACCTGGCGGCGGCCATCGACCCCGACGAACTGCTCGCCCGCTTCCGCGCACTAGCGCCGCTCTTCGCCCCCGGCGCGGGTTGGCACTACAGCAGCCCGGGGTACGTCCTGCTCGCCCGCGCGGTCGAGCGGGCCGCCGACCGGCCGTACCGGGACTTCCTGGCGGAGGAGATCTTCGCGCCGCTGGGCCTGACCGGCAGCTTCGCCGGCAGCGGCGTGGGCCGCGAGCACGTCGCGACGGGACACGTCGCGGGCCGGGCGGTGGGATCCTGGGACCTGGACACGGTGAGCATGGGCGCCGGCGACGTCTGGTGCACCGCCGAGGACCTGCTGAGCTGGCTGGACGGCCTGCGGGACGCCCGGCTGCTCGGTGCCGCCTCGGTGGCGCGGATGGTCACCCCGCACGCGCCGACCGGCACCGGTCAGGCGTACGGGTACGGCTGCTTCGTCGGCCCGCTGGGCGCAGAGCCGGCGATCCACCACTCGGGGCAGAACGCGGGCTTCCAGTCCTACGTCGCCTGGCAGCCGGACCGGGACCGGCGGCTGGTCCTGCTGACCAACGAGGAGGAGCTGGACGGGACCCTCGTGGCGCGGTTCCTGGCCGTCGACTGAACGGCGCCCGGCCCGCCGCACCGCAGCCCCCGGCGATCCGGTCGCGTAGCGTCGGGGCATGAGCAGGAGCAGGCGGTGACCCGGATCGTGGCCGGGACGCTCGGTGGCCGGCGGATCGCCGCGCCGCCCGGCGCCGGCACCCGACCCACCTCCGACCGGGTGCGCGAGGCGCTCTTCAGCGCCGTGCAGGCCCACGTCGACCTCGCCGGGGCGCGCTTCGCGGACCTGTACGCCGGGTCCGGCGCGGTCGGGCTGGAGGCGCTGTCGCGGGGGGCGGAGCACGTGCTGCTGGTCGAGTCCGACCCCCGGGCCGCCCGGGTGGTCCGGGAGAACATCGCCGCGCTGCGGGCCGCCCCGGCCGCCCGGCTGGTCACCGGGAAGGTCGCCACGGTGCTGGCCGCCGGGCCGGACGGCGAGGCGTACGACGTGGTCTTCGCCGACCCCCCGTACGCCGTGCCCGACGCCGAGGTCACCGCGATGCTGGCCGCGCTGGTCGGCGGCGGCTGGCTGGCGGCCGACGCCCTGGTGGTGGTGGAACGCTCCAGCCGCACCGGCCCCCTCGGCTGGGCGGAGGGCATCACCGGCGAGCGCAGCCGGCGCTACGGCGAGACCATTCTTTGGTACGGTCGCCGCTCATGAGACGTGCGGTGTGCCCCGGCTCCTTCGACCCGGTCACCAATGGACACCTCGACATCATCGGGCGGGCCGCCCGACTCTTCGACGAGGTGATCGTCGGAGTGCTGGTCAACCAGTCGAAGAGCGGCCTGTTCACCGTCGAGGAGCGGATCGACATGCTTCGGGAGGTGACGGCCTCGTACGGCAACGTGCGGGTGGCGTCGTTCCGGGGCCTGCTGGTCGACTTCTGCCGGGCCCAGCAGGCCAGCGTGCTGGTCAAGGGCCTGCGGGCGGTGAGTGACTTCGACTACGAGCTCCAGATGGCCCAGATGAACATGGGGCTGGCCGGCGTGGAGACGCTCTTCATGCCCACCAACCCGCTCTACTCCTTCCTCTCCTCCAGCCTGGTCAAGGACGTGGCGAAGTGGGGCGGCGACGTCTCCTCCCACGTCCCGGACCTGGTCCGGGAGGCGCTACAGGCCCGCCTCGGCCCGCCCCCGCCCGCCTGAGCCACCGCGCCTGGCTCCCCACGCCACCGGCTGCGGCGGCGAACGGCCGCGCCACCCGCTGCGGTGACAAGGCCACGACGCGACACGACGCGCCGGGCGGGGGTGGATCGGCGGGCGGTGGCTCGGGCGCGACATGATGGGGCGAGCGGGAACCCGGCCGTCCCGCATCATGTAGGTCGGCCGACGAACGACAGGAGTGAGGACCGGTGGACCCGCTCGATCGCATCGACGAACTGATCGCCATGGTGGAGCAGGCCCGCTCCGTCCCGATGTCGCGCAACAACTGCATGGTCGACCGGGGTGAGATGATCGCCGCCCTCGACGAGCTGCGCGCCGAGCTCCCCGCCGACCTGCGCCGGGCCGCCGTCCTGCTCGCCGAGCGGGACAAGATCATGGAGGCGGGCAAGCGGGAGGCCGACCGGATCATCAGCGAGGGTGAGGCGGAACACGCCCGGCTGGTCTCGATGAACGAGATCACCGTCTCCGCCGAGCACGAGGGCGCGCGGATCATCGCCGAGGCGCGGGCCGAGACCCAGCGGCTGCGCGAGGAGGTGGACGACTACGTCGACACCGCCCTGGCGAACTTCGAGCAGTTCCTCACCCGGGCGCTCGCCTCGATCGAACGCGGCCGGGACAAGATGCACGCGCTACGTGAGATAGGCACCTTCGGTGGGGACGAGGCGGATCGCCCGCTACCCTTCTGAGCGGCACCTCAGCAGCCGGCAGGCGGGTCGGGCGTCGCCCCCGGTTCGACGGTCCGGCGGTCGCCCAGGTAACCTGTTTTGTCGGCCTCTCACCGGCCGGAGTCTGACTATGCCCAAGCACTCGCCTTCATCACTCAACCCCAAGGCGCCGCTGGTCCTCGACACGAGGGACCTGCCGCGTCGCCCTGGCGCGTTGCGTACGCTGCGGCGGGTCGTCCCGGCACCGGCGGACCTCGGCGTGGAGTTGATCGGCGTGCCGGAGGGCGCGGACCTCGACCTCGACCTGAGGCTGGAGTCGGTGTCCGAGGGCGTGCTCGTCTCGGGGACCGTCAGCGGTCACGTCCGGGGCGAGTGCGGTCGCTGCCTGCGCGAGATCGACGACTCGTTGGTGGTGAACATCCAGGAGCTGTACGCGTACGAGGGCAGCACCACGGACGAAACGACCGACGAGGACGAATTGGGCCGGATCCAGGACGACCTGATCAACCTGGAGCCGGCGCTGCGGGATGCGGTGGTGCTCATGCTGCCGACCAACCCGCTCTGCCGGGAGGACTGCCCAGGCCTGTGCCCCGAGTGTGGGGTGCACTGGGACGATCTGCCGGCCGACCACAGTCACCAGCAGATCGACTCGCGGTGGGCGAGCCTGTCGCAACTGAACCGTACAGAGGAGTAGGAACCGTGGCCGTCCCGAAGCGCAAGATGTCGCGCAGCAACACCCGGTCCCGCCGGGCGAACTGGAAGGCGGCCGTGGTGGCGACCGTGGCCTGCCCGCAGTGCAAGTCCCCCAAGCTGCCGCACGCGGCGTGCTCCGTCTGCGGCACGTACAACGGCCGCCAGGTCATCGAGGTCTGACCTGGACGCCGAGTGACGCCCCCGACGTCCGGTCGGGTGGCGCGCGCATCCTGGCGATCGTCCGGTGCCCCGGCTCCCGCCGACGTCGGCCGGCCCGTTACGGCCGGCGTCGCGACGGAGCCGGGCACCGTGCGGATCGCCGTTGACCTCCTCGGCGGGGACGATGCTCCCGCCGTCGTGGTTGACGGCGCTCTGCGGGCCCTGCGCGCAGATCCGGGCCTGCACCTGCTGCTCGTCGGCCCCACCGAGGTCGCCGAGGGGCTGCTCGGTGCCCTCGAGCCGGCGCACCGCGCCCGGGTCACGGTCCGGCCGGTGCGCACCGCAGTCGGGATGGCCGACCATCCCGTCGCCGCGCGGGCGGAGAGCACCGTGCGGGCGGCGGTCACCGCCGTCCGGGAGGGTGCCGCCGACGCGCTGGTCTCGGCCGGCGCGACCGGCGCCACCGTCACGGCCGCCGCCCTGGGCTTAGGCCGCTGGCCGCACGTGCGACGGCCGGCGCTGGTCGCCACCCTGCCGGCGGTCGCCGGCCCGGTGGTGCTGCTCGACGTGGGCGGCTCCCTGGAACCCGGCCCCGCCACCCTGGCCCGGCACGCCGTGCTCGGGGCGGCCTACGCGGCCGTCGCGCACGCGGTGGTGCGACCCCGGGTGGGGTTGCTCTCCGTGGGCACCGAGGCCGGCAAGGGGGATCGGCTGCGCCGTGCCGCCGATCCGCTGCTGGCCGCCGCGACGCTGCCGCACGGTGCGCGCTACGTCGGCCTCGCCGAGGGGTACGACGTCGCCTCCGGCACCCGCACCGACGTAGTGGTGACCGACGGCTTCACCGGCAACGTGCTGCTCAAGGCGATCGAGGGCGCGTACGCGATGGCCGGCGGGCCACCGGCGAGGGGCGGCGTCCCCCGGGCCGCCGCGCTGCTCGGGGTCGCCGGCACGGTGGTGGTGTGCCACGGCGCGGCCCAGGGCGAGGACGTCGCCTCCGGCATCGCGCTCGCCGCGCACCTGTGGCGTCGCCGGGCCATCGAGAAGGTCGCCGCGCTGCTCGCCGGCGCCCCCGCAGCCGTCAGGGAGCAGGGGGAGCCCGCCGACCATCCCACCGACACCGAGGTGGCCCTGTGACCACCCGTCCCGCCGCCCGTCCCGCCCCGACCGGCCGGGTGTCCCCGCGCCGCCGACCGGGGAGCGGGTCGCGCGCGGCCCGCCCAGTCGCGAACGAAGAGGTAACCGCATCATGAACAACGACAAGCGGCGGCGTGCCCCCGTCGGCCACCTCGAGGCCGCCTTCGGGGTCTCACTGGACCCGGAGCTGCTGGAACGCGCGCTGACCCACCGCTCGTACGCGTACGAGAACGGCGGGCTGCCCACCAACGAGCGGCTGGAGTTCCTCGGCGACTCGGTGCTCGGCGTGGTGGTCACCACCGCGCTCTTCCGCAACCACCCCGACCTGCCCGAGGGGCAGTTGGCGAAGCTGCGGGCGAGCGTGGTCAACATGCGGGCGCTCGCCGACGTGGCGCGCGGGCTCGGCCCGGCCGGGCTCGGCGCGTACCTGCTGCTGGGCAAGGGCGAGGAGAGCACCGGCGGCCGGGACAAGGCGAGCATCCTCGCCGACACCCTGGAGGCCCTACTCGGCGCGATCTACCTGCAGTACGGCCTGGACACCGCAACCGAGGTGATCCGCCGGCTCTTCGACCCGCTGATGGCGGAGTCGGCGGGGCGGGGCGCGGCGCTGGACTGGAAGACCAGCCTCCAGGAGCTGACGGCCGCGCTCGGGCTGGGCGTGCCGGAGTACCGGATCGAGGGCACCGGCCCGGATCACCTGAAGACGTTCACCGCCTGGGTGGTGGTCGCCGGCAACCGCTACGGCGGGGCGGAGGGGCGCACCAAGAAGGAGGCCGAGCAGCGGGCCGCCGAGTCGGCCTGGCGCGAGCTGACCGCGCAGCCCGGCCGGGAGCAGTCGGAGCCGTCCACAACCGACCCGTCCACAGCCGAGCCGGCCGACGCGGGCGTGGGGGCCGACGCCGCCGAGCCCTCCGCCGCCGGGGCCGATGCCGCCGCCCCCTCCGTGCTCCGTGCGGGCGCGGGGGAGCCGTCCGGTGCCGGCGGCGCGGTCGACGACCCGGGCATCGTGGACCGCGCGGCGCTGGCCCCGGTCGACGGCGGTCCGGCGCAGGCCGGAGCACCCGACGAGGCGGGCCGTGCCTGAGCTGCCCGAGGTCGAGACCGTCCGGCAGGGGCTGGCCCAGTGGGTCACCGGCCGCCGGATCGCCGAGGTGCAGGTGCGCCACCCGCGGGCGATCCGCCGGCACCTGGCCGGTCCTGGGCACTTCGCCGACGTGCTGGCCGGGCGGACGGTCCGCGACGTGCGGCGGCGTGGCAAGTACCTGTGGCTGCCGTTGGACAGCGGCGACGCCATCGTCGGCCACCTCGGCATGTCCGGGCAACTGCTGCTCCAGCCGGCCGAGGCGGCCGACGAGCTGCACCTGCGGGTCCGGTTCCGGTTCGCCGACGACGGCCCCGAGCTGCGCTTCGTCGACCAGCGCACGTTCGGCGGGCTGGCGGTCTCCGCCGACGGGGCCGAGCTGCCGGCCGAGATCGCGCACATCGCCCGTGATCCGCTGGACCCGGAGTTCTCCGACGAGGCCTTCGTCGCCGCCCTGCGCCGCCGGCGTACCGAGGTCAAGCGGGCCCTGCTCGACCAGACCCTGATCTCCGGGGTCGGCAACATCTACGCCGACGAGGCGCTGTGGCGGGCGAAGCTGCACGGTTGCCGGCCGACCGACGCGCTGACTTCGCCGGCGGCGCTGCGGCTGCTCGGCCACGTCCGCGACGTCCTCGGCGAGGCCATCGCGCAGGGCGGCACCAGCTTCGACGCCCTCTACGTCAACGTCAACGGCGAGAGCGGCTACTTCGACCGGGAGCTCAACGCCTACGGCCGCGAGGGTGAGCCGTGCCGACGGTGCGGGGCGCCGCTGCGCCGGGAGGCGTTCATGAACCGCTCCTCGTACAGCTGCCCGCGCTGCCAGCCCCGACCCCGGGTCGCGGCCCGGGGCTGACCGGGCGGGCCGCCACCCCGCCCCGCTCACCAGCCGGTTCTCCGGGCGGGGCGGATCGGCCGCCCGGAGCGGGGTGTCCCGTCGATGTGACAGCAGGATTAACTTCGTCCATGGTGGGCAACTGGCCCCTCCATGGACGCAGAGCGCACGCCGGTGGGCGGCCCTCGGGCCGGCGCCCCGGACGAACCCGAACCCCGCCGGAGCCGGCCATGAGCGCCGACGTGCAGACCGGCACCGTACGGACCAACGTGCCCGCCCGGCTCGACCGGCTGCCGTGGTCCCGCTGGCACTGGATGATCGTCATCGGTCTCGGCACGGTGTGGATCCTCGACGGCCTCGAGGTCACCATCGTCGGCAACCTCTCCGGCAAGCTGGCCGAGCCGGGCAGCGGGCTGGACATCACCCAGAGTCAGGTCACCGGCCTGGCCGCCGCCCTCTACGTGGCCGGCGCGTGCACCGGGGCGCTCTTCTTCGGCTGGCTCACCGACCGCTTCGGCCGCAAGAAGCTCTTCCTGCTGACGCTGGGCGTCTACCTGGTCGCCACCGCCATGACCGCGCTCTCCTTCGACACCTGGTGGTTCTTCCTGTTCCGGTTCATCACCGGCATGGGCATCGGCGGCGAGTATGCCGCGATCAACTCCGCCATCGACGAGCTGATCCCGGCCCGGCACCGGGGCCGCATCGACATCATCATCAACGGCACCTTCTGGCTGGGCGCGGCGCTGGGCGCGCTGCTGACCGTGCCGCTGCTCAACGGCCTGCCCACCGGCGTCGGCTGGCGGGTGGCGTTCGGCCTCGGCGCGGTGCTGGGCGTGGTGATCCTGCTGGTCCGCCGGCACGTCCCGGAGAGTCCACGGTGGCTGTTCATCCACGGCCGGGGCGAGGAGGCCGAGCGGCTGGTCGACTCCGTCGAGCAGGAGGTGGCCCGGGAGACCGGCCGCCCCCTGGACGAGGCCGACAGCTACATCGAGATCCGGCAGCGCCGCAGCACCGGCTTCCTGACCATCGCGAAGACGCTCTTCGCCCGGTACCCCAAGCGCGCCGTCCTCGGCTTCTCGCTCTTCATCGGGCAGGCGTTCCTCTACAACGCCATCACCTTCGGCTTCGCGCAGATCCTGGAGACCTTCTTCGACGTGCCGACGGGCAACAGCGGCTACTACTTCGCGGTGATCGCCGTGGGCAACCTGCTCGGCCCGCTGCTGCTGGGGCGGCTCTTCGACACGGTCGGCCGGGTGCCGATGATCGCCGGGTCGTACATCATCTCCGGTGTGCTGCTGCTCGGCACCGCCTGGCTCTTCAACGAGGGCGTGCTCAGCGCGACCACGATGACCGCCTGCTGGTGCGTGGTGCTCTTCTTCGCCTCGGCGGGAGCCAGCGCGGCGTACCTGACGGTCAGCGAGATCTTCCCGATGGAGACCCGGGCCATGGCGATCGCGTTCTTCTACGCCATCGGCACCGCCGCCGGTGGGATCACCGGCCCGCTGCTCTTCTCGAAGCTGGTCGGCAGCGGCCAGGTCGGCGACACCGTCCTCGCCTTCGTCATCGGCGCCTGCGTGATGATCGCCGGCGGCGTCGTCGAGCTGATCCTCGGCGTCAAGGCCGAGGGCAAGTCGCTGGAGGAGCTGGCGACCCCGCTGAGCGCCGAGGAGGCCGGGGTGCCCCGGCAGCGCGGCGCGTCGGCCGCCGGGACCCCGGCGGCCACCGGCTGACACCGGCACCCGTCCGCGACGCCGCCCCCGCCCACGTGCCCGGGGGCGGCGTCGTCGTGATCACTTCCGGTCGGGCGTCGGGTCCGGCCCCGGGGCGGCCGGGCACGCCGCCCGCCACGCGTCGAGCTCGCGGTCCTTGCGGATCGAGACCAGGCCGTACCCGAGGGTGGTCACGCAGAAGTCGGCCGGGTCGCCGGTGTACTCGACGTGGAAGACCGGCTTGCCGGCGTCGACGAACGGCAGCAGCTTCGCGCACCGGCCCAGCCGGACGCACTCCTCGTCGACGGCGAAGTCGAAGTCCGGCTCCAGGGCGGCCACCTGCGCGGTGTCGCCGAGCAGCCCGGGGGAGAGGTCCAGCGCGCGGGCCAGCCCGGCCACCCGCCGGTTGAACGCCAGTTGATCGTCGAAGTCGCCGCCGGTGCGGTGGGCGTACCCGTCGGCGTCGGCCACCGCCACCGCGCCGAACCCCTTGCCCCGGCACAGCCGCAGCCGGTCGGCGAGGATCGGCTCCAGCGCGTCCCACCGCCGCACGTCCACCCAGCTGGTGCCCGGTCGGGGGCCGGTCGCGCCGCGCACCGCCGCCGGGTAGCGGTCGGCGTCCGGGTCGGTGCCGGCGTACGAGCCGACGGCGACCCGGCAGACCAGCCGGCGGCCCCGGGCGCGCAGGGCCGTGGTCTCGGCGGCGGTGGCGCGCACCGGGTCGAGCAGGAACACGTCGGCCTCGACGGTGGTGTCGAGCGGGCCGGTGAGCTGCCACTGCCAGCGCCAGTGCCGGGCCGAGCCGGTCGGCCACGGGGTGGGCGCGCCCGGCGGGACCAGGTCCGCCCGGCAGCCGTACGACGTGGTGAGCAGCGTCAGCGCGACGAGCGCCCGCAGCAGCCGGCGCGGCCCACGTCCGACGCCGGACGGCGGCAGCCGAATCCGCATCGGCAGCTCCCGGGTAGCGGGCGGCCCCCGGCCGCCCGGTGCGGACCCGCCGCCCCCACGACCGCCCCGGCGGGCCTCACCCGGTGCAACGAGCGTGACCCCCGTCACGACTCGTCGTCGCGGCGGGGGTCACGTGCGGCCGGTTCAGCGCGGGGTGCCGAAGTCCTGCGTCCAGTACGGCCCGTTGCTGGTCGCCACGCCGACGCCGATCTGGGTGAAGGAGCAGTTCAGGATGTTGGCCCGGTGTCCGGAGCTGTTCATCCAGGCGCTCATCACCGCGGCCGGGGTCTGCTGGTTCCAGGCGACGTTCTCGCCGTACGCGCGCCAGGCGTAGCCGACCCGGGCGAGCCGCTCGTCGACGCCGCTGCCGTCGCTGCCGTCGTGCGACATCTTCCTGTGGTCTGCCTGGTCCTGGCTGTGCGCCTGGGCGGCGGCGGTCAGCTTGCTGTTGACCTTCACCGCGCCGCAGCCGGCCTTCGCCCGCTCGGCGTTGACCAGGTTGACGACCTGCTGGGTCTGGCTGCCGGTGCCCGCCGCCGGGGTGCCGGGGGCGCCGGCCGTCGGCTTGCTGGTGGCGCGCTGGCCGCCCCGCGACGCGGCCGTGGGCCGGCTGGGCGTCCGGGTCGGCCGCACCGTCCGGCTCGGGGTGGGCGACGGCCGGGCGCTGGTGGGCGAGGCGCTCGGCGAGGGGGAGGCGCTCGGGCTGGCCGGGGTCGAAGCGAGGACGTCGCCGGGGGCGATGGGCAGGGCGGGGGCGGTGTCGGCGGCCGGCGCGGTGCGCGGGCTGCCCCCGTCCGGCAGGACCAGGGTGCCGACGCCGAGGCCGACCACCAGGGTGGCCGCCGCGGCGGCCCCGCCGATCAGCAGCGGACGCGGGATGCGGCGCTCCCGGCGACGTCGCCCGTCACCGGGCGGGTCACCGGCGCCGTCGGGCCGGTACGCCGCGAGCCCCACCCACCGGCCGTCGCCGGCCGACCCCGCCCGCCCGACGACGGGGACTGCCCGGGTCCGCTCCGGGCCACGGGAACCGTCGAAGGAGGCGGCGTGCCCGCGACCGTCGAACGGGACGGCGTGGCCGTATCCGGTGTCGGCGGGGCGGAACGACGGCTCGTCGACGGGCTCGGGACCCCACTGCCCGGCCGGCTGCTCCTGCCCGGGCCCGGCCGGGGGCCACGACGGCAGGTCGTCCGGTCGCCGAGGCTCGCCCTGGGGCTGCCACCGGCCGGTGGGCTCCTCGCGCCAGGGCTCCTGCGCCGGCTGCTCCCACCGCACGGTGGGCTGCTGTCCGGCCCACGGCCGCTCGCCCGGCTCCGCGCGGTACGGGTCGACGTGCGCGTGGTCGGTCGGCTCCGCGCGGTACGGGTCGACGTGCGCGTGGTCGGTCGGCTCCGCGCGGTACGGGTCGACGTGCGGCCGGTCGCCGGGCTCGTCGCCGAAGAGGTACGCCGACCGTGGTTCGGGCCGCTCGGTCAGCCAGGCGGGCTCGTCGGTCGGTCGGTCCTGGTGCCGGCGGGCGTTCTCCGGGTCGTTCGGGTCGCTCGAGCCGTACACGCCTGTCGCCTCCATGCGCTCGGTTGCGGGCCGAACTGAACGTACGGTCGCCACGCGAGGCGCGGCAACGTGGCTAAGGAAGAGTTAAGCGAGTCCGGCTCGCGCGGGGATCCGATCCGGCGAATCCTGGCGTACAGTTACCTGGTCCGGACAGAGTGTGTCCGTGCCTGATGGCAGCCCCCGACGAGTGGCCCGGGCCGACGTAGAGATGATCTACGGCCTGCGGGAACTTGACGAATGAGGGGTCAGCGCTCAATATATAGGTGTCGCCAGTCGCGCCCGGTCATGCCCAGTTTCTGGGAATGAGAGCCGCGAACACGTGGGCGCGCGTTGGTCCGGCCTTTCCGGCAGCGCATATCAAGGAGTCAGTTATGGCGAAGGCCCTCTACGGCCACGTAGGTGCAGCGTCCGATCGACGACTGCTCGACGAGGTCACCCGGCTGCGGTCCAGGGTTCAGACGCTGGAGTTCGAGATCACCCGTCTGCGCGCCGAGAACGATCGGCTCGCGGCGGCTGCGGCGGAGGCGGACGACCTGCTTCGTCTGGCCGAGCCGGCGTTGACCTGATCTTCAGTTAGTCGACAACTGAATCGCAGCACGGAAAATCGCGCGCCGACACTCGTGTGCCGGCGCGCAGCCATGTCCGGAGCATTTGTCGATCACCATTTCCCGATCTTGAATAATTGATCATCGTGGCGTCCGCTGATCCGCCGGGTCCGCGCAGGTAGGCCGTCGGCGTCCTGCGGTGATCCGGGGCGGGTCGCGTGTCCCCTCCCCGGCGGCACCGGGTTAGTCTGCGGGTTCACCAGGTCCGCGCAGCCCACGGCGGTCGGTGGCCACCGGACGAGGATCGAGAAGGTGTATCTCAAGAGCCTGACGGTGAAGGGGTTCAAGTCCTTCGCCTCCGCGACGACGCTGAAGCTGGAACCGGGGATCACCTGCGTGGTCGGCCCGAACGGCTCCGGCAAGTCCAACGTCGTCGACGCCATCGCCTGGGTGCTCGGCGAGCAGGGCGCGAAGGCGCTGCGCGGCGGCAAGATGGAGGACGTCATCTTCGCCGGCACCGCCGGGCGGGCGCCGCTGGGCCGGGCCGAGGTCACCCTCACCATCGACAACACCGACGGCGCGCTGCCGATCGAGTACACCGAGGTCTCCATCACCCGCCGGATGTTCCGCTCCGGCGAGAGCGAGTACGAGATCAACGGCGACTCCTGCCGCCTGCTCGACATCCAGGAGCTGCTCAGCGACTCCGGCATCGGCCGGGAGATGCACATCATCGTCGGGCAGGGCCGGCTCGACGGGATGCTGCACGCCAAGCCGGAGGACCGGCGGGCGTTCATCGAGGAGGCGGCCGGCGTCCTCAAGCACCGCAAGCGCAAGGAAAAGGCGCTGCGGAAGCTCGACGCGATGCAGACCAACCTCAACCGGCTCACCGACCTCACCGCCGAGCTGCGCCGCCAGCTCAAGCCGCTGGGCCGCCAGGCCGAGGTGGCCCGGCGCGCCGCCGCGATCCAGGCCAACCTGCGCGACGCCCGGCTGCGGCTGCTCGCCGACGACCTGGCCACCCTGCGTACCACCCTGGACAAGGAGATCGCCGACGAGAGCGCACTGCGCGAGCGGCGCGAGCAGGTCGAGGCGGAGCACGCCCAGGTGCAGGGCCGCCTCGGGGAGCTGGAGGCCGCCCTCGCCGTCGACGCGCCGCTGCTGGCCGCCGCCCAGGACACCTGGTACAAGCTCTCCGCGCTCTCCGAGCGGTTCCGCTCCGTCGAACAGCTCGCCCGGGAACGGCTGCGTCACCTCAGCGCCACCGGCGACGACGAGCGCCCCGGCCGCGACCCCGACCAGTTGGAGGCGGAGGCCGAGCGGATCGGCGAGCAGGAGGAGGAGCTGCGCGCCGCGCTCACCGACGACCAGATCCGCCTCGCCGAGGCCGTCGAGCACCGCCAGGAGCTGGAGCGGCAGCTCGCCGCCGCCGAACGGGAGCTGGTCGCCGCCGCGAAGGCCATCGCCGACCGGCGCGAGGGGCTGGCCCGACTCACCGGCCAGGTGAACTCGGCGCGGGCCCGCACCACCAGCGCCGGTGAGGAGATCGACCGGCTCGCCGCCGCGCACGCCGACGCGACGACCCGCGCCGAGCGGGCGCAGGCCGACCTCGACGCGGTGGCCGAGCAGTCCACCGAGGCCGACCGGGACAACGCCGACCTGGACGCCCGGCACGCCGAGGCGGTCGCCGCCCAGGAGCGGGCGCAGGCCGCCGCGCGGGCCCTCACCGACGCCGAGCGGGCCGCCGAGAAGGAGGCCGCGACGCAGAAGGCCCGCGAGGAGGCGCTCGCCATCGGCCTGCGCCGCAAGGACGGCGCGGGCGCGCTGCTGGCCCGCGCCGGCGAGGTGCCCGGCCTGCTCGGCAGCCTGGCCAGCCTGCTCACCGTCGCCCCCGGGGACTCCGCCGCGCTCGCCGCCGCGCTCGGCGGGCTCGCCGACGCGGTCGCCGTCACCGGCGTCGACGAGGCCGTCGAGGCGATGCGGCTGTTGAAGATCTCCGACGCCGGCCGCGCCGGCCTGCTGGTCGGCGGCCCCGCCGGGCCGGGCATGACCGGCTCCGCCGACGCGCTGCGCCCGAAGCTGCCCGACGCCGCCCGGTGGGCCCCCGACCTGGTCGAGTGCGCGCCGGAGCTGCGCCCGGCCGTGCACCGGGCGCTGCGCGACGTGGCGCTGGTCGCCGACCTGGCCGCCGCCGCCGACCTGGTCGCCGGCAACCCGGAGCTGCGCGCGGTCACCCCCGACGGCGACGTCGTCGGGGCGTACGCGGCGGCCGGCGGGTCGGCCAAGGCGCCCAGCTTCATCGAGGTGCAGGCCGCCGTGGAGGAGGCCCGCGCCAACCGCACGGCCGCCGAGCACTCCGCCGCCGAGCTGCGCGACCAGCTCGTCGAGGCCCGCGCCGAGGTGGCCGCCGCCAAGGAGGCCGTGCAGCACGCCGCCGCCGCGAAGCGGGAGGCCGAGAGCCACCGCAACGCCGCCGCCCGCCGCCTCGCCGAGCTGGGCGCCGCCGCCCGCTCGGCCCGCGCGGAGGCCGATCGGCTCGGCGAGTCCCGGGCCCGTGCCGAGGCGGCCCGCGAACGCGACCTGGCCACCCTGGCCGAGCTGGCGCAGCGGCTCCGGCTGGCCGAGGAGACCCCCATCGACGCCGAGCCCTCCACCGAGGAACGCGACCAGCTCGCCGCGACGGTGCCCCGGGCCCGGCAGAACGAGATGGAGGTCCGGCTCGCGGTGCGTACCGCCGAGGAGCGGGTCTCCTCGATCGCCGGCCGCGCCGACTCGCTGCGCCGGCAGGCCGGCGCCGAGCGGGCCGCGCGGGAGCGGGCGGCGGCCCGCCGCGCCGCCCGCGCCCGGGGTGCGAACATCGCCGCCGCGGTGGCCGGCGGGGCCCGCGCGGCGCTGACCCGGCTGACCACCTCCATCGCGCGGGCCGAGCAGGACCGCGACGCCGTGGCGCGCGAACGCGCCGCCCGGGAGGCCGAGCTGGCCGAGGTACGCGGCGCGGCGAAGCGCCTCGGCGCGGAGCTGGAGCGGCTGACCAGCCAGGTGCACCGCGACGAGGTGGCCCGCGCCGAGCAGCGGCTGCGCATCGAGCAATTGGAGGCCAAGGCCGCCGAGGACTTCGCGCTGGACGTGGAGACCCTGGTCGCCGAGTACGGCCCGGCGCAGCCCGTGCCGCCGACCCAGGCCGACGTGGCGGCGGCCGAGCGGGACGGCACGCCGGTGCCCGAGCCGGTCCGCTACGAGCGCCCGGTGCAGGAGAAGCGGGCCGCCAAGGCGGAGCGGGAGCTGGCCCTGCTCGGCAAGGTCAACCCCCTCGCGCTGGAGGAGTTCGCCGCGCTGGAGGAGCGCTTCACGTTCCTCTCGGAGCAGTTGGAGGACCTCAAGGCCACCCGCCGGGACCTGCTCACCGTGGTCCGGGACGTCGACGAGCGGATCCTGGAGGTCTTCGCCAGCGCGTTCGCCGACACCGCCCGGGAGTTCGAGCAGGTCTTCACGGTGCTCTTCCCCGGCGGCGAGGGGCGGCTGATCCTCACCGAGCCCGACGACCTGCTCGCCACCGGCGTCGAGGTGGAGGCCCGCCCGCCGGGCAAGCGGATCAAGCGGCTGTCGCTGCTCTCCGGCGGGGAGCGCTCGCTGACGGCAGTGGCGATGCTGGTGGCGATCTTCCGGGCCCGGCCCAGCCCGTTCTACATCATGGACGAGGTGGAGGCGGCCCTCGACGACGTCAACCTGGGCAGATTGATCACGTTGCTGGCACAGTTGCGGGAGAAGAGTCAGCTGATCGTCATCACCCACCAGAAGCGGACGATGGAGATCGCCGACGCCCTCTACGGGGTGACCATGCGCAGCGGGGTCACCCAGGTGATCAGCCAGCGGCTCAACCGGGCCGACGGCGAACCGGACCGACCCGCCCCCGCCGCCGTCGGCGGCGGTGCCGGCGGGCAAGGCGACGACGAGGAGAACACGTAGTGGCTCGGGAACGCGCGACGGCGCTCCTGCTGGACTTCGACGGGGTGCTGCGGCGCTGGGACCCGGCGGTCGCCGCCGGCGTGGAGCGGGAGTACGGCCTCTCCGCCGGCGTGCTCACCGAGATCGCCATGCAGTGGGGGCGGCTCCAGCCGGTGCTGACCGGCCAGGTCAGCCACGCCGACTGGATGGCCAGCGTGGCCGACGCGCTGGCCGAGGCGGCCGGCGGCCCGGAGCGCGCCCGCGCGGCGGTGCAGCAGTGGCAGCGCTACCGGGGCGAGGTCGACCCCGAGGTGCTGGCGTTCGTCCGCGAGGTGCGGGCCGCCGGCGTGCGGGTGGGGCTGGGCACCAACGCCACCGACGTGCTCGACACCGACCTCGCCGCGCTGGGCCTGGTCGACGAGCTGGACGTGGTGGTCAACTCCTCGGTCGTCGGGGTGCACAAGCCGGCGAAGGAGTACTTCGAGGCGGCCTGCGCCGCACTGGCCACGCCCCCGGCGAGGGTGCTCTTCATCGACGACGAGGACTGGGCGATCCGGGGCGCGCGGGCGGCCGGGCTGTCGGCGTACCGCTGGGACGGGCCGGCGGGGCTGCGTTACCTGCGGGCGGCGCTGGAGCCGGCACGCTCCTGACGGCGGCGACGGTGTCAGTCGCCGGTGACGCCGTCGATGCGCTCGCGGATCAGGTCGGCGTGGCCGTTGTGCCGGGCGTACTCCTCGATCATGTGCACGTAGACCCAGCGGACGTTCATCTCGACGTCGCCGCTGTCGCGGCGGTGCGCGAAGGTCTGCTCCAGCGACAGCCCGGCGGCGGTGGCCCGGGCGGCCTCGACCTCCGCGGCGAAGGTGGCGAAGTCGGCCTCCGCGTCGGCGTCGGCGATGTCGTCCAGGTCGCCGTCGGGGCTGGCCTCGGTGTTGTAGATGTCGTCGAGCTGCTGGCCGGCGGCCCGGATGCGGAACCACCAGCGCTCCACCTCGGCCATGTGCCGGACCAGGCCGAGCAGGGTCAGCCCCGACGGCTCGACGCTCGGGGTCTTCAACTGCTCGGCGGTCAGGCCGGCGCACTTGAGCAGCAGCGTCTGCCGGTGGTAGTCCAGCCAGCCCGCCAGCATGGTGCGCTCGTCGCCGACGTAGGGCTCGTGGTTGCGGGTGATCTGCGGCGCTGTCCAGGTCATCGGGCCATTGTGGGGGGACCCTGTGACATTCGGCCATCGAGTTATCGCCGCCGCGCCCCGCCCGTCACGGGACGACGAGGACGGGCCAGCGGCCGGTGCGGACCAGGCGAGTGGCGACCGAGCCGACCAGGCGGTGCCCGGCCTGCTCGGAGGAGCCGACCACCACCAGGTCCGCGCGGGTCTCGTCGGCCGCCGCGCACAACTCGGCGTACGCGTCGCCGCGCCGGCACAGGAACGTGATCGGCAGGCCCAGCTCCTCGGCGTCGCGGCGGCACTCCTCGCGCAGCTCGGCGGCCAGCTCGTCGTGCGTGCGCTGGACGGACTCGGCCACCAGCCCCGGCATCATCGCCGTGTACGGCGCCGGTGAGCTGACGAAGACCACCACCAGCGCCGCGCCCTGCCGGCGGGCCAGCCCCGCCGCGTACGAGGTGGCCCGCAGCGAGGTGCGGGTGCCGTCGACGCCGACCAGCACCACCCGGGGCCCGTCCGTGCCGCGCTCGAACGGCAGCGGCCGGGCCGCCGGGCCGTACTCCTGCCGGTCCGGGGGTGCTCCCGCGCTCATGGCGTCCTCAGCTCCGGTCGCCGGGGCGGAGCAGCGCCGCGCCGGGGCCGGCGGTGACCGGGGACTTCCGGTCGCGCTCGGCGGCGGCGGTCGACTGCCGCTGGTTGCCCGCGAAGGTCGTCGACTGCCGGTCGGCGGCGGCCGCCGACTCGCGCGCGACCTCCTCCGGGGTGGGGCCGTTGTGCTCGCGCAGCGGGACCTCCCGGATGAAGCACACCGCGATCAGCGCGATCAGCGCGAACGGGGTGGCGAAGAGGAAGACGTCGCCGGCGCCGAGGCCGTAGGCGTTCTCCACGATCGCGCGGACCGGGCCGGGCAGGGTGTGCACGTCGGGCAGGGCGCCGCCGCCGGAGGCGGAGGCCGGCAGGCCGAGGTCGGCGAGCCCGGCGGTGATGTGGCCCTTGACGTTGTGGCCGAGCACCGCGCCGAGGGCGGAGACGCCGATCGCGCCGCCGAGGCTGCGGAAGAAGGCCACCACCGAGCTGGCCGCGCCCAGGTCGCGCGTGCCGACGGTGTTCTGCACGGCGAGGACGAGGTTCTGCATGGTCAGGCCCAGCCCGACGCCGATGAGGGCCATGTAGCAGCTCAGCAGCCGGAAGTCGGTGTCGGCGCGGAGGGTGCCCATCAGGGCGAAGCCGACGGTGAGCAGCGCCGAGCCGATGACCAGGTAGCGCTTCCACCGCCCGGTGCGGGTGATGACCTGCCCGATGACCGTGGAGGAGATCAGCAGGCCGAGGATCATGGGCAGGGTCATCAGGCCGGACATGGTCGGGCTCTGGCCCCGGCTGATCTGGAAGTACTGGCTGAGGAAGACCGACGCGCCGAACATGCCGACGCCGACCGCGATGCTGGCGACGGTGGCCAGGGTGACGGTGCGGTTGCGGAACAGCCGCGGCGGGATGACCGGCTCGGACGCGCGGGTCTCGACCCGGATCGCCAGCGCGCCGAGCAGCAGCGCCCCGACCACCATGGCGGCGCTCTGCCAGGACATCCAGGCGTACGAGTCGCCGGCGAGGGAGACCCAGATCAGCAGCAGCGACACGGCGGCGGTGATCAGGGTGGCGCCCCACCAGTCGATCTTCACCGCGCGGCGGACCACCGGCAGGTGCAGGGTCTTCTGCAACACCACGAGGGCGGCGAGGGCGAACGGCACGCCGACGTAGAAGCACCAGCGCCAGCCGAGCCAGGAGGTGTCGACGATCACGCCGCCGATCAGCGGGCCGCCGATGGTGCCGACGGCCATCACCGCGCCGAGGTAGCCGCTGTAGCGGCCCCGCTCGCGTGGCGAGATCATCGCGGCCATGATCACCTGGGCCAGCGCGGTGAGGCCGCCCGCGCCGATGCCCTGCAACACCCGGCAGCCGATCAGCCACTCGGTCGACTGCGACAGCCCGGCCAGCACCGAGCCCAGCACGTAGATCACCAGGGAGAGCTGGACCAGGGCCTTCTTGCTGATCAGGTCGGCGAGCTTGCCCCAGAGCGGGATGGTCGCGGTGGTGGCCAGCAGGGTGGAGGTGACCACCCAGGTGTACGCGGACTGGCCGCCGCGCAGCTCGGTGATGATCCTCGGCAGCGCGTTCGAGACGACCGTGGAGGAGATGATCGCGACGAACATGCCCAGCAGCAGCCCGGAGAGCGCCTCCAGGATCTGCCGGTGGGTCATGTCGACGCCGGTCGCCCGGCTGGGCGCTGTCGCTTGGGACATCGTGGCTGCCTCCGGTGGGGGAGAAGAATAGTTGCTGGGGGCAACCATATGACTTGGTTGCGCAAAGCAACAACCAGCGGCGGGCGGGATCCATTCCCAGGACACCGGGCGGGGGCCCGACGCCGGCCTCAGTCCAGGGCGTCGTTGAACTGGTGCAGCAGCCGGGCGAAGTGCGCCACGTCCTGCGGCGCCCAGCGCTCCAGGATGCGCCGGAACTCCGCCAGCCGGGACGACCGGGCGGCGTCGAACCGCCGCCGCCCCTCGTCGGTGAGGCGCAGCGGGGCCGCCCGCCGATCGTCCGGATCCGGCTCCCGGCGCACCAGCCCCAGCGCCTCCAGCGCGTTGATCTGCCTGCTCAGCGTCCCCTTGCCGACCCCCAGCCGGGCGGCCAGGTCGGTCAGCCGGATCGAGTCGCAGCGGCGCAGCCAGAGCAGCAGCCCGTACGCGTTGGGATCCAGGTCCGGGTGGACCTCCTTGGCGATCTCCCAGGAGAGCGACCGACCACGGCGCAGCAACGCGGTCAGCTCGTGCTCCACGGCCCGCAGGGTCTCCGGCTGGTGCTCGTCCACCCGATCAGCGTACGGCGCGCGGTGACGCGTCTCACCCGTCGGTGGCGACCCATCGAAAGCGACGCCTCAGCCCTGCTCCACCCGCCGGATTCCTTGGACGGGGCCTCGTCAGCGCCGCCCGACGATCGTCACCTGGGCGGCACCGTCGGGCATCCCGGCGATGCTGACGCTGCTGCCGGCGGCGGTGGTGGGGGTGCCCCGGCCGGCCAGTGGTTGCAGGCCGCTCCAGCTGCCGTCGGGGTGGCGGATCTCGTGGTAGATGCCGTTGTCGGCGCCGACGATGAGGATCTGGGCGGAGCCGTCGGGCATCCCGGTGATGGCGATGTCCTTGCCGGCGGCGGGGGTCGGGGTGCCGTAGCCGGCGATGGGGTAGAAGGGGGTCCAGGTGCCGTTGGGGTTGCGGGAGCGGTGGTGGATGACGTTGTTCGCGCCGACGATGAGGACCTGGGCGGAGCCGTCGGGCATCCCGGCGATGGCGACGCGGCTGCCGGCGGCGGTGCTGGAGGTGCCCGCGCCGGCCAGTGGTTGCAGGCCGCTCCAGCTGCCATTGGGGTGGCGGATCTCGTGGTAGATGCCGTTGTCGGCGCCGACGATGAGGATCTGGGCGGAGCCGTCGGGCATCCCGG
>NZ_JBNCLB010000003.1:378478-634361 GCF_049841815.1 Micromonospora sp. DT233
GCGATGGCGACGCGGCTGCCGGCGGCGGTGCTGGAGGTGCCCGCGCCGGCCAGTGGTTGCAGGCCGCTCCAGCTGCCGTCGACGTGGCGGATCTCGTGGTAGATGCCGCTGTCCGCGCCGACGATGACCAACTGGGCCGCGCCGTCGGACATCCCGGTGATCGCCATGTCGCGGGCGTCGCCGGGGCTCGTCGTGCCGTAGCCGGCCAGCGGCTGGAACCCCGCCCACGCCCCGTTCGGGTAGCGCGCCTGGTGGTACATCGGGCCGGTGTTCGGGTCGGTGCCCGGTCCGCCGGCCATGGCGGCCGCGACGTCGCGGCGCATCGCGTCGAGGTCGATGAAGGAAGGGTCGATCTTCCCGGTGGTGCTGGTCTCCCGGTGGCCGCGCGCGTAGCTGGCGTCGCGGCCCAGCGTGCGGAGCACGGCGGCGGTGGCGGCCACGGAGGCGGCGTACTGGGCGGGGGTCATCGACTGGTCGACGCCGTTGTAGTCGATCTCCCAGCCGATCAGCATGGTGTTGCCGTTGCCGGCCGGGATGGGGCCGCTGCCCCGGCTGTTGCCGGCGTGGTTGGCGCGGTTGGCGGAGATCAGGTGGAACACCCCGTGGTAGTCCACCAGCGCGTGACACAGCGGGCCGGGCAGGTCGGAGCGGCCGTTGATGCAGACACCCAGGGCCGGTGCCGGCCGGCTCGGGCTGGACGTGGCGGCGGTGTGGTGCCAGAGCACCCCGATCGGGGCGAAGGAGCCGCTGACCCCCCGGGCCCGCCAGTTGCCCTCCTCGACCACCGCCACGCCGGCCGCGCGCAGCACGTCGGCAAGCCAGGGAATCCCCATGCGATCTTCCTTCCACCCGGCGGGTGAGCACGCCCGCGCCCGGCGCGGACGACGGCGTGTTCGGACACGACACAGGAGATCATCACTGGTGAATGTCTCGTTCTGGTATCGGTCGTGTACGCCGGGTGGCGCTCAGCCGTCGGGCGTCAGGCGCTGCCGCATCACCTCGCGCAGGTGACCGTCGCTGGTGGTGCCCTCGATGGTCACCTCGGCCGCGCGCCCCCCGTGCACCAGCGTGGCGATCGCATTGCCGAAGTACGGCCCGGCGAGCCGCTTCCACCGCAGCGGCGGGCGGCGCACCCCGGCCGAGCGGGCCAGCGCCCGGGTGGCCCCGGACGGCCCCGGCGACCAGCCCAGCTTCATCAGCGGACGCATCGGCGCCGGCACCTGGTTGTGGATCGGCGAGCAGGTGAGCTGGTGCACGGGGGTGCGTACCGCCGGGTCGTCGAAGCGGGCCCGCGCCACGTAGGAGTGGTGCACGTCGCCGGAGAGCACGCTGATCGACGCCGGTGGCGGGTACGCCGGCCCGGCCCCGACCCGGTCGCCGGGCCTGCCCGGCGCGCCGCTGCCGAGGCGGGCGAAGAGCGCCCCGAGGGCGTCGAAGGAACGGCGGAACGCCGCCCAGTGCTCCAGGTCCAGGTCCCGGCGCAGCCGCTCGGCCAGCCCCGACACCCAGCGGCTGCGGGAGTCGGCCAGCCGCTCGTTCCACGCCTCGACGTGGTGGATGCCCGGCGGCAGCAGCCAGGGCAGCGACGCGCCGACCACCAGGTGGTCGTAGACGCCGTGCGCCCGGTCCAGGAACCAGGACCACTCGCCCGGCGGCAGCATCGCCCGGTTGCCCCGCTCCAGCACCCGGCTGCACCGGTTGTCCAGCATCACCAGCCGGGTCCGCCCCAGGTCCAGCGCGTAGCTCCACTGGTACTGCACGGCCCGCCAGCGCTCGGTGTCGTGGGCCAGGTCGGCCTCGGTGTCGACCCGCGTGCCGAACTCGCGCAGCACCTCGGTGGCGTCGCTACCGGCGGCGATCACCTTCGCGTAGAGCGGGTCGGCGTCGATCTCCTCCGGGGCGAGGTTGCCCAGGTGCTGGTAGACCCAGTAGGAGGCCAGCCCGCTGCCGATCCGCTCGGCCCACCAGGGCTCGGCGCGCATGTCCGCCCGCCAGGCCGCCGAGGTGTTCCAGTCGTCGATGATCTCGTGGTCGTCGAAGATCATCACGCTGGGCACGGTGGAGAAGAGCCAGCGGATCTCCGGGTCCCGCCACGACTCCAGGTAGAGCTTGGTGTACTCGTCGAAGCTGACCACCTGGGTCTCCGGGGCGTTCTTCGGCCGCCGCCGACGCCGCTTGAGCAGCCGCCGCACCGTGGGCGAGGTCTCGTCGGCGTAGACCTGGTCGCCGAGGAGCACCAGCAGGTCCGGCCGGTCGGCGTCCGCGTCGGCCATCAGCCGCCGCGCGTACGCGTCGAGGGCGTCCGGGGGGAGCTTGCGCGCCGTGGCGTGCTGGGTGGTTTCCCGGCAGGAGCCGAAGACCAGGCGCACCGGCTGGTCGGCGTCGTCGACCGCCCGGGTCCGGATCACGCTCGGCGGGAAGCCGCCCGTGGTCAACGGCCAGGCCAGCTCGTCGTCGACCAGCACCTCGTACGTCGTCGCGCTGTCCGGGGTGAGCCCGGTCACCACGACCAGCGCGTAGTGGTGGTCGTACGCCGAGAAGGTGGCCGCGCTGCCCTCGGCCCCGTCGGCCGTGCGGACCCGGACCGTCGCCGGCTCGCTGGTCTCCACCCAGACCGTCGCCCGCGTGTCGACGACCCGGCGCAGCAGTGGGCCGATGAGCAGGCGGGACGCCGGCATGCAGAACCTCCAGGGGGTGAGACGAGCTCATCATTTCTACCCGGTCGGCCCTTCCGCCAGCCACGGCCCGGCGAGCGTACCCGCAGCTCGAGCGGTGGCCGGGTGCGGTGGCTGGGACGCCGCCGCCGGCATCTGACAGGATTTCGGCATGACGGAATACCTCCTCATCGCGCTCGCCCTGCTCGGCGTGCTGATCCTCGGCGGCCTCGGGCTGGTGGCGCCACGGCTGCGCCGGCGCCCCGAACCGCCGCTGCCGGAAACGGAGGTGCAGACCCGGGCCGAGGAGGACCTCGCCGGGCCGCCCGTCGAGGCGCCCGAGTCCGAGCTCTCCACCGGGGTCCTGGTCGAGCCCCCGCCGGCGCCGCCCGCGCCGACCGTCGAGGTCCCCGAGCCGACCGCCGGCCGGCTGGTCCGGCTGCGCGACCGGCTGTCGCGCTCGCAGAACTCCCTCGGCAAGGGCCTGCTCGGCCTGCTGGCCCGCGACCACCTGGACGAGGACGCCTGGGAGGAGATCGAGGACAGCCTGATCACCGCCGACGTCGGCATCGACGCCACCCGCGACATCGTCGACCGGCTGCGGGAGCGGACCCGGGTGCTCGGCACCCGCTCCGCCGCCGAGCTGCGCGCCCTGCTCGCCGCCGAGCTGGTCAACGCCCTGGACCCGACCCTGGACCGGTCGCTGCGCACCGCCCCGAAGGACGGCGTGCCGGCGGTCGTGCTGGTCGTCGGCGTCAACGGGGCCGGCAAGACCACCACCTGCGGCAAGATCGCCCGGGTGCTGGTCGCCGACGGCCGTACCGTGCTGCTCGGCGCGGCCGACACCTTCCGCGCCGCCGCCGCCGACCAGTTGGAGACCTGGGGCGGTCGGGTCGGCGCGGAGACCGTGCGCGGCCCGGAGGCCGCCGACCCGGCCAGCGTCGCCTTCGACGCCGTTCGCCGGGGCATCGACACCGGCGTGGACACCGTGCTGATCGACACCGCCGGCCGGCTGCAGAACAAGGTCGGCCTGATGGACGAGCTGGGCAAGGTCAAGCGGGTGGTGGAGAAGCACGGCCCGATCGACGAGACCCTGCTGATCCTCGACGCCACCACCGGCCAGAACGGCCTGGAACAGGCCCGCGTCTTCACCGAGGTGGTCAACGTCACCGGCGTGGTGCTCACCAAGCTCGACGGCACCGCCAAGGGCGGCATCGTCATCGCCGTGCAGCGCAAGCTCGGCATCCCGGTCAAGCTGGTCGGCCTCGGCGAGGGCAAGGACGACCTCGCCCCGTTCGACCCGGCGCAGTTCGTCGACGCGCTGCTCGGCACCGAGCCGCTCGCCCGCGACGCGTAGCCTCGCAGTGACCACCGACGATCGCGCCCGAGCCGGGTGGCGCGACGACCGCCACCCGGCGCCGGCCCTGGGGAGACCGCACGTGACTTCGCAGGAGATCCCGCTGCACGGCGGGAACGTGAGCACCGTGGTCCGGGTGGGTGACACCGTCCGGCGCAACGCCGGCCCGTGGACCCCGTCGGTGCACGCCCTGCTGCGCCACCTGGAGTACGTCGGGTTCACCGGCGCGCCCCGGGCGCTGGGAATGGACGAGCGCAACCGCGAGGTCCTGTCGTACCTGGACGGGGAGTGCGGCGAGTACCCCCTGGCCCCGCACTGGGTCACCGACGAGGCGCTGGTGACCGTCGCCACCATGCTGCGGATGTTCCACGACGCCCAGTACGGCTTCGTCCCGCCGCCCGGCGCGGTGTGGCGCTCGTTCGGCCCGCCGCCGCCGGACACCGAGGTCATCTGCCACCACGACGCGGCCCCGCACAACGTGATCTGGCGGCCCGACGGCACCCTCGGGCTGATCGACTTCGACCTCGCCTCGCCCGGCGCCCGCATCTACGACGTGGCGTACGCGGCCTGGACCTGGGTGCCGGTCTTCGCCGACCGGGACTCGATCACCCTCGGCTGGCACAGCCCCGACCGGCCGCGCCGGCTGCGGCTCTTCGCCGACGCGTACGGGCTGATCCCGCGCGACCGGCACCGACTGGTGCGGACCATCCGCAAGCGGATCGTGGACCACGTCGAGGGCATCCGGCGGATGGCCGCCGCCGGGGAGCCGGCGTTCGTCCGGATCGTGCACAAGGGCCACCTTCGCCGGCCCATGCGCGATCTGCGCCTGCTCGACTACGAGCGCCCCGCCCTGGAGTACGCGCTGCGCTGAGCCCACCCCGCTCCCCCTGCGGTCCCGCCGACGGTGAGGTTTTCTTCACACGTACGAAACAGAGCGTCACCGGCTGGAAACCACCGAGGCACGGTGCGGGAAACAGGAGGCGACGAAGCTTCCGCCCATCCGGCGTACGGGCGACGCTGCCCCGGAAGCCGTGAGGAGGGAACTTCACCTTTAGGAGGCCAGCGTGCCTGAAGCACCGACGATCGACGGCGCCAACACCGTTTGGCTGCTCGTTTCGACCGCGCTCGTGCTGCTCATGACACCCGGGCTCGCGCTGTTCTACGGCGGGCTGAACCGGGCCAAGGGCGTGCTCAACATGATGATGATGAGCTTCTCCGCCATCGGGCTCATCTCTGTTCTGTGGTGGTTCTACGGTTTCAGCGTCGCCTTCGGGGCCGACGTGAACGGATTCTGGGGCGACCCGGGGGCCTATCTCGGCACCAAGACCTTCCTGGCCGAGACCGACCTCTGGGGCGCCACCACGGAGAACCCCAGCGGCATCGGGGTCCCGCTGTACGTGTTCATGGCGTTCCAGATGGTCTTCGCGGTGATCACCGTCGCGCTGATCAGCGGCGCGATCTCCGACCGGGCCAAGTTCGGCGGCTGGCTGCTCTTCGCGTTCGGCTGGGCCACGCTGGTCTACTTCCCGGTCGCGCACTGGGTCTGGGGCGGCGGCATCATCGGCGGCGACATCCACGCGCTGGACTTCGCCGGCGGCACCGCCGTGCACATCAACGCCGGTGCGGCGGCCCTGGCCGTGGCGCTGGTGCTGGGCAAGCGGCTCGGCTGGCCCCGCGAGGGCATGAAGCCGCACAACATCCCGCTGGTGGCGCTCGGCGCCGGTCTGCTCTGGTTCGGCTGGTTCGGGTTCAACGCCGGCTCGGAGCTGACGGTCGACTCGGTCGCCGGTCTGGCGTTCATCAACACCCAGCTCGCCACCGCCGCGGCGGTGCTCGGCTGGCTGGCGGTGGAGTGGATCAAGGACAAGCGGCCGACGATGGTCGGTGCGTCCTCCGGCGCCGTCGCCGGCCTGGTCGCGATCACCCCGGCCTGCGGCTTCGTCGCCCCCTGGGCGGCGGTGCTGCTCGGCCTCGTGGCCGGCGTGGTCTGCGCGCTGGCCATCGCGCTGAAGTACAAGCTCGGCTACGACGACTCCCTCGACGTGGTCGGCGTGCACTTCGTCGGCGGCTGGATCGGGTCGCTCTGGCTCGGCCTCTTCGCCACCAACTCGGTCAACGCCGCGATCAGCGACGTGGTCGGCGCCTCCGACGGCCTCTTCTACGGCGGCGGGCTGACCCAGCTCGGCCGCCAGGCGGTCGCCGGCCTGATCGTGACCGTCTGGTCGTTCGCGGTCGCCTGGGTGCTCGCCTTCGTGATCGAGAAGACCATCGGCTTCCGGGTCAAGCCCGAGGCCGAGGTCGAGGGCATCGACATCGCCGAGCACGCCGAGAGCGGCTACGACCTCTCCCCGGCCGGTGGCAGTGGTGGCGGCAGCGCGTTCGCGCTCGCCGGGATCGGGACGCCGGGCGGGACCGCCGGCGCCAAGCCGGCCTCGGCGGAGCCCGCCGAGCCGGTCGACGAGAAGGTCGCCGGTTAACGTTCCTGGGATGGAGGGGTTGGACATGAAGCTGGTGACCGCGGTCATCAAGCCGTACCAGCTGGACGCGGTGAAGGAGGCCCTGCACGCCCTCGGGGTGGCCGGGCTGACCGTCAGCGAGGTCCAGGGTTACGGTCGACAGAAGGGGCACACCGAGGTCTACCGGGGTGCCGAGTACACCGTCGAGTTCCTGCCCAAGATCCGGGTGGAGGTGCTCACCGACGAGATCGACCTCGACAAGATCGTCGACGCGATCGTCTCGGCCGCCCGGACGGGCAAGATCGGTGACGGCAAGGTGTGGGTGACCGGCGTCGACGAGGTCGTCCGGGTCCGCACCGGCGAACGCGGCCTGGACGCCCTCTAGGCCGGAAGGCAGCAGATGACCTCGTTGACCAAGAGGAACGCGTCGGACGATACCGGCGACGGTGGCGCACACCTCCTGGTCAACGAGGTCGTCGGCGTTCCCGGCGGGATCGGCGGGCCCGCGCGGGCCGCCCGCGCCGAGGCGTACGACCGCTGGCTGGCCACCCTGCTGCCACCGCGCGCCGGGGTGGCGTTGCTGGCCGTGGGCGGGCTCGGGCGGCGGCAGTGCGCCCCCCACGGCGACCTCGACCTGGTGCTGCTGCACGCCGGGGTCCCCGGGATGGACGAGCTGGCCCCGAAGCTGTGGTATCCGATCTGGGACGCCGGCCTGCGGCTGGACCACTCGGTGCGGACCCTCGCCGAGGCGCTCTCGGTCGCTCAGGACGACGTCAAGGTCGCCCTCGGCCTGCTCGACGCCCGCTTCGTCGCCGGGGACCGTGAGTTGGCCGACACGCTGGCGCGCACCGCCGCCGACCACTGGCGGCGCACCGCCGTGCGCCAGCTCCCCGCCCTGCGGGAGATCACCACCGCCCGCTGGGCGGCCCACGGGGAGCTGGCCTTCCTGCTGGAGGGCGACCTCAAGGAGGCCGCCGGCGGGCTGCGCGACGTGGGCATCCTGCGGGCCATCGCCACCGCCGGGATCACCGACGCGCTGCGCCCCGCCGTGCGCGCCGCCCACCTGCGCCTGCTGGACACCCGCGACGCCCTGCACGAGCAGGCCGGCCGGCGGGTGGACCGGCTGGTCGCCCAGGAACGCGACGGGGTGGCCGCCCGCCTCGGCCTGCGCCAACCCCACCCCGGCGGCGACCCGGGCATCGTGGCCCGGCAGCCCGGCCCGGCCGACGCGGCGGGGGAGCCGGCCGGCGGCGACGGCGACGCGCTGCTGCGCCGGGTCGCCGGGGACGCCCGCACCATCAGCCACGCCCTCGACGACGCCTGGCGGGCCGCCGACCGGCTGCGCTCCGGCCGCCGCCGCGTCGGCGAGCCCCGGCCGGTGCGCCGCCCGGTCGCCCGGGACGTCGTCGAGCACGACGGGGAGCTGGTGCTGGCCCGCACCGCCATCGGCGCCCGCCCCGACGCGAGCCTGTCGCTGCGGGTGGCCGCCGCGGCGGCCACCACCCGGCTGCCGATCGCCCGCGCCACCTGCGAGTGGCTGGCCGCGTACTGCCCGCCGCTGCCGTCGCCCTGGCCCGAGCCCGCCCGCGCCGCCCTGATCACCCTCCTGGGCGCCGGCGCCGGCCTGGTGCCCGCCTGGGAGACCTGCGACCGGTACGGGCTGGTCGACCGCTGGCTGCCCGAGTGGCCCCGGCTGCGCAGCCTGCCCCAGCACAACCCGGTGCACCGGTACACCCTCGACCGGCACCTCGTGCAGGCCGCCTGCGAGGCCGGCCGGCACACCCGCGAGGTGGACCGCCCCGACCTGCTGCTGCTCGGCGCGTTCCTGCACGACATCGGCAAGGGGCTGCCGGGGGACCACAGCACGGTGGGCGCGCCGCTGGCCGAGGCGGTGGCCGCCCGGATCGGGCTGCCCGGCCCCGAGGTGGCGCTGATCGGCACGCTGGTCCGGCTGCATCTTCTCCTGCCCGACGTGGCGACCCGCCGCGACCTCTCCGACCCGGTGACCATCTCCCGGGTGGCCGAGGCCGTCGGCGACCCGGCCACCCTGGACCTGCTGCACGCCCTGGTCCGCGCCGACGCGGCGGCCACCGGCCCGGCGGCCTGGTCGGACTGGAAGGGCCGGCTCGTGGCCGAACTGGTCGCCCGGGTGCACACCGCGCTGGACAGCGGTGCGCTGCCCGCCCCGCCCGCACCGGACCCGGCGCTGGTCGCCGGGCCGCTGCCGGCCGTACACCTGGGTGGGGACCTGGTGGCGGTGGCCGCGGCGGACCGGCGGGGGCTGTTGGCGACGGTGGCCGGCTGCCTGGCGCTGCACCGGATGGAGGTGCTCTCCGCCGACGCCTCCACGGTCGACGGCCGGGCCCTGGTCGAGTGCCGGGTGCAGCCCCGCTACGGGCTGGCCCCCGACCCGATCGCGCTCGGCGGCGACCTGCGTCGGGCGGTCGCCGGGGACGTCTCGGTCAACCAGCGGCTGCGCGGCCGGGCCCTGGCGGCGCGCGGCTCCGGGGCGGCCCCCCGGGTCGTGTGGCACCGGGAGGCGGCCACCGACGCGGTGCTGCTGGAGCTGCGGGCCGCCGACGCGGCCGGGCTGCTCTACCGGGTGACCCGCGCCCTCGACGAGGCCGGCGCGCAGGTCCGGGCGGCCCGGATCAGCACCCTCGGCGGCGACGTCGTGGACGCCTTCTACCTGGTCGGCGGCTGGCCGTCGGACGACGAGCGGGCCCGCCTGGAGACCGCCGTCCTGGCCGCGGTGTAGGGCCGGGCCGCCCGATGACGCCGCCGGCCACGGAGGGGCCCCGGCGGTCGGCACGCTCTCGTGGCCGGGGCCGACGGGCGCTGCTGGGCCGGGCCGGAGCGCGGCTGTCGGCGGCGGGCTACCCTAGCCATGGCCGGACACCTGCGCCCGGTCACGTTGTGCCCGCCGGAACACTGACAAACGGGATGTTCGCGTGTTTGACACCTTGAGTGACCGCCTCTCCGGGATCTTCACCAAGCTCCGCGGCAAGGGTCGGCTCACCGACGCCGACATCGACGCCACCGCGCGCGAGATCCGCATGGCGCTGCTGGAGGCCGACGTCGCCCTGCCGGTGGTCAAGGGCTTCATCGCGAACGTCAAGACCCGGGCGCGCGGCGCGGAGGTCTCCCAGGCGCTCAACCCGGCGCAGATGATCATCAAGATCGTCAACGAGGAGCTGGTCAACGTCCTCGGCGGCGAGGGGCGGCGGCTCCAGTTCGCCAAGCAGCCGCCGACGGTGATCATGCTCGCCGGCCT
Organism: Micromonospora sp. DT233; assembly: GCF_049841815.1. Lineage (NCBI taxonomy): Bacteria > Bacillati > Actinomycetota > Actinomycetes > Micromonosporales > Micromonosporaceae > Micromonospora > Micromonospora sp. DT233. The sequence goes on from NZ_JBNCLB010000003.1 coordinate 388,220, forward strand.
CCAGGGCTCCGGCAAGACCACCCTGGCCGGCAAGCTGGCCCGCTGGCTCAAGACCCAGGGCCACCAGCCGCTGCTGGTCGCCGCCGACCTCCAGCGCCCCAACGCCGTCGGGCAGCTCCAGGTGCTCGGTGGCCGCGCCGGCGTCGAGGTGTACGCCCCGGAGCCCGGCAACGGCACCGGCGACCCGGTGCAGGTCGCCCGCGCCTCGATCGAGCACGCCCGGCGGGCCGCCCGGGACATCGTCATCGTCGACACCGCCGGCCGCCTCGGCATCGACGCCGAGATGATGCGCCAGGCCGCCGACATCCGCGACGCGGTCCAGCCCGACGAGGTCATCTTCGTCATCGACGCGATGGTCGGCCAGGACGCGGTGCGCACCGCCGAGGCGTTCCGCGACGGCGTGGGCATCACCGGCGTGGTGCTGTCCAAGCTCGACGGCGACGCCCGCGGCGGCGCCGCGCTCTCGGTCCGCGAGGTGACCGGGCAGCCGATCCTCTTCGCCTCCACCGGCGAGAAGCTGGAGGACTTCGACGTCTTCCACCCCGACCGGATGGCCAGCCGGATCCTCGGCATGGGCGACGTCCTCACTCTGATCGAGCAGGCCGAGCAGGCCTTCGACGCCGATCAGAAGGACAAGATGACCGCCAAGCTGATGGGCGGTGAGCAGTTCACCCTGGAGGACTTCCTCGACCAGCTCATCGCGGTCCGGCGGATGGGCCCGATCGCCAACGTGCTGGCCATGATGCCCGGCATGGGGCAGATGAAGGACCAGCTCTCCGAGCTCGACGACAAGCACTTCGACCGGGTCACCGCGATCATCCGCTCGATGACCCCGGCCGAGCGCACCAACCCGAAGATCATCAACGGCTCCCGCCGGGCCCGCATCGCCAACGGCTCGGGCGTCACCGTGATGGACGTCAACCAGCTGCTCAACCGCTTCACCGACGCGCAGAAGATGATGAAGCAGATGGGCGGCATGATGGGCCTGCCCGGCGGCGGCCGGCGCAAGGCGACCAAGTCGCCGAAGAACAAGCGCAAGGGCACCAAGGGCGGCAACCGGCCACGCACCGGCGCGGGCGCCGGGATGCCGGGCGGCTTCCCGGGCGGCATGCCGCAGCTCCCGCCGGGCCTGGACCCGAACGACCTGGCCGCCGGCCAGGGCCTGCCGCCGGGCTTCAAGCTCCCGAAGATCGACTTCAACAAGCTCGGCAAGGGCGGCGACAACCGCCCCCGCTGACGCGTGTCGGTTACGGTGGGCGACTGGTTAGGTGCTTAAAGTGGTCGTCGCCCCCTGGAAGGAGATGTCATGACCGCAGCGCCCATCCTGCCCGAACGGCACGAGTGGACGGTCGACGACCTCGGCGACCTGCCGAAGGACCTTCCGTACGAACTGATCAACGGAAGGTTGATCGTGCCGTCACCGACTGCCATACACCAAGAGCTCTGCGTGGAGCTGCTGCTCGCGCTTCGAATCAACTGCCCGCCCGGACACCTCGTGAGCTTCGACCTGTCGATGCGGGTCGACCGCCGCAACGAGCCGCGCCCGGACGTGGTGGTAATCCACCGCAGGCACGCGGACCGCTCGCCGGTCCCCGTCGAGGACGCGCTGCTCGCCGTGGAGGTCGTCTCCCCGACCTCCACCTTCCGCGACATGTACGACAAGGCGAAGGTCTACGCGCACGCCGGGGTGCGGTCGTACTGGGTGGTGGACCCGCTCCAGGAGCAGGTCACGCTGACCGAGTACGCGCTCGGCGCCGGCCGGGAGTACGAGCAGGTCACCCACACCGCGGACCTCTTCGTCACCGAGCAGCCGTGGAAGGTCTCCGTGAACCTGCCGGCGTTGACCGCCCGCCGCGACGGCCTGCTCGCCACCGACGAGGAGTGATCGGGTAGGACTGTGCGCATGGCTCTGCATGTGCGCGGCGTGCTCCTGCCCGACGACGAGGTCCGGGATCTCTGGCTGGTCGGCGACCGGGTCACCTTCGACCCGGTGCCCGGGGCGGAGACGGTGGTCGACGGCGGCTTCATCCTCCCCGGCCTGACCGACGCCCACTGCCACCTCGGCATCGCCCGGGGCGGCGCCCCGATCACCTCCCTGGACCAGGCCCGCGCGGCGGCCCGCGTCGACCGTGACGCCGGGGTGCTGGCGATCCGCGACGCCGGCTCGCCGTACCCGTATCCCGAACTCGACGACTCCCCGGAGCTGCCGCGACTGGCCCGCGCGGGCCGGCATGTCGCCCCGCCGCAGCGCTACCTGCGCGACATCGGCCTGGAAGTCGACGCGTCGGAGGTGGCCGCCACCGTCGCCGCCCAGGCCGCCGCCGGCAACGGCTGGGTCAAGCTGGTCGGCGACTGGATCGACCGGGGCGTCGGCGACCTCGCCCCCGCCTGGGACGCCGACACGATGACCGCCGCCGTGGCCGCCGCGCACGCCGCCGGGGCGCGGGCGGCGGTGCACACGTTCTCCGAGTCCGCCGTGGAGATCATGGTGCGCGCCGGGGTGGACTCGGTGGAGCACGGCACCGGGCTGAGCCTCGACCTGATCGACCTGATGGCCCGGCAGGGCACCGCCCTGGTCCCCACGATGATCAACATTGCGACCTTCGGCGGGATCGCCGAGCGGGCGCAGGCGAAGTTCCCCCGGTACGCCGACCACATGCTCGCCCTGCGCGACCGCTTCCCCGAGGTGGTCCGGGCGGCGTACGAGGCGGGGGTGCCGATCTACGTCGGCACCGACGCGGGCGGCGGCATCGATCACGGGCTGGCTGCCGAGGAGATGCTGCTGCTGCACGAGCGGGCCGGCATGTCGGCGCTGGACGTCCTCGCCGCCGCAAGCTGGAAGGCCCGCGAATGGCTGGGCTTCCCCGGCCTGGTGGAGGGCGGCCTGGCCGACCTGACGGTCTACCCAAAGGACCCCCGCCAAGACCTCTCGGTAGTCCGCACCCCCACCCGCACCATCCTCCGCGGCCGCATCCTGCCCTGACCCCACCCCCACCCCCACCCCACCCCACCCCCACCTCCCCGGTGATCAAGAGGTTTGCGTCAGCCGCGCGGCAAAATCTGACGCAAACCTCTTGATCAACTCTGCGAGGCGGGGGGTGGGAGGGGTGGGGGGGGTGGGAGGGGTGGGAGGAAGAGGGTCAGGGCCAGGGAGGTCAGGGAGCGGGCGGTCTGGTCTGTCGGGGACCTTGGGAGGACTATGTGGCTGACCACCAGGCGGACTATGGCGTCGGCGGCGAAGGCCAGGGTGGCCGGGTCGGCGGCCGGTAGGCGGGCGGTGGCCCAGTCCAGCAGGGCCCCCGTCGACTCGGTGAGCACCAGTTCCGCGCGCGTCGTCAGGAACGGCAGCAGCTCGTCCGAGCCGCCCTGGGCACTGGTCAGGATCGCCTTGATCAGGGGGTTGTCCGCCGCCGCGGCGAGGGTGTGCGAGATCGCCGCGTAGGCGCCGGCCCGCACGTCGTCGCCGTGCGCGTCGAGGTTCGCCCGCACGTCGGTGACGAACCGGTCCACCTCGCGCCGGGCCAGCGCCTCGGCCAGCCCTGCCTTGCTGCCGAACTCGTTGTAGACGGTCTGCCGGCTCACCCCGGCGGTCGCGGCCACCTCACCCATCCGTACGCCGTCCCAGCCGCCCGCGACCGTCTGCGCCCGCGCGGCATCGACGATGCTGGCCCGTAACCGCTGCCGGGCGTCGCTGAGCTCACCCATGGTGGTCGAAGTCTACGGCCGGCCCCGCCCCGGCCGTCCCGACGCCGGGGACGGCGCGGCGGTGGTGACGGAGCGGCGAGGACGGCGCGGCGGTGGTGACGGAGCGGCGGGGCGGCGGTGGGGCGGCGGCGGGTGCCGCCTAGGATCTGCGGTCATGGCACGCGTGCTCACTCCCCGCGCGGAGGACTTCCCCCGCTGGTACCAGGACCTGATCGCCAAGGCGAAGCTGGCCGACAACGGCCCGGTCCGGGGGACGATGGTGATCCGACCGGCCGGCTACGCCATCTGGGAGCGGATGCAGGCCGAGATGGACGCCCGGATCAAGGCGACCGGAGCGGAGAACGCGTACTTCCCGCTCTTCATCCCCGAGAGCTACCTCAAGCGCGAGGCGCAGCACGTCGAGGGCTTCTCGCCGGAGCTGGCGGTGGTCACCCACGGTGGCGGCAAGCAGCTCGCCGAGCCGGTGGTGGTGCGCCCCACCAGCGAGACGGTGATCGGCGAGTTCATGGCCAAGTGGATCGACTCGTACCGGGACCTGCCGCTGCTGCTCAACCAGTGGGCGAACGTGGTCCGCTGGGAGCTGCGCCCCCGGATCTTCCTGCGCACCAGCGAGTTCCTCTGGCAGGAGGGGCACACCGCGCACGCCACCCGCGCCGACGCCCAGGCGTACGCGCGGCGGATCCTGCATGAGGCGTACGAGGACATGATGGTCAACGTGCTCGGCATCCCCGTGGTGGTGGGCCTGAAGACCACGCGTGAGCGCTTCGCCGGGGCCACCGCCACGTTCACCTGCGAGGGCATGATGGGCGACGGCAAGGCCCTGCAGCTCGGCACCAGCCACGAGCTGGGGCAGAACTTCGCCAAGGCGTTCGACATCGGCTACTCCTCCGCCGAGGGGGGCCGGGAGCTCGCCTGGACGACCTCCTGGGGCACCTCGACCCGGATGCTCGGCGGCCTGATCATGGCGCACGGCGACGACAACGGCCTGCGGCTGCCGCCGAAGCTGGCGCCGGTCCAGGCGTACGTGATGGTGGTCAAGGACGGCGAGGGTGTCGGCGAGGCGGCGCGGACGCTCCGCGACGCGCTGCGCGACGCCGGTGTCCGGGTCGCGCTCGACGACCGCACCGACACCCCGTTCGGCCGCCGGGCCGTCGACGCCGAGCTGCGCGGCTACCCGGTACGCGTCGAGGTCGGCCCCCGCGACCTGGCCGCCGGCAACGCGGTCGTGGTCCGGCGTACGAACGGGTCGAAGTCGCCGACCCCGGTGGCCGACGTGGTCGGCGCGGTGCTGGCGGCCCTCGAGGCGGATCAGCGGGCGCTGCACGACGAGGCCCTGGCCCACCGGGAGTCCCGCACCGTCGAGGTCGCCACCCTCGCCGAGGCGATCGAGGCGGCGGCCACCGGCTGGGCCCGGGTGCCGTGGTCGGCGGTCGGGGTGGCCGGCGAGGCCGAGGCGAACGGCCGGGGCGTCACCGTGCGCTGCCTGCTGCGCGCCGACGGCTCGGTGCCCGACTCGGAGGACGAGCCGGAGCTGGTCGCCGTCCTGGCCCGCGCCTACTGACGCCGGCGATGGCCATGACCTTCGCTCCGGGCCGGTTGATCGTGCACCGCAACGTCCGGCACGGCCGGATCGGCTGGGTGCGGGCCGGCCGGGTGGTCAGCGACGACGAGCGCGGGCTGCTGATCCTCGTGCCCCGGGACGCGCCGGTGGCCCACGAGGTCACCGAGGCCGGGCTCGGGATGCGGGCGGTGCCGTTCGCCGAGTGGATCACGTCGCCGTCGTACCGGCTGGCGCACGGGCGGTGGGACGGGCCGCCGGTGTTGAAGTTCCTGCCCGTGGGCGAGGCGCATTCGGTCTGGTGGTTCTCCGACGCGCACGGCCGCTTCACCAACTGGTACGTCAACCTGGAGGAGCCGGCCGTCCGCTGGGACGACGGCGACCTGGCCGGGGTGGACATGGTCGACCAGGACCTCGACGTGGTGGTCCGCCCCGACCTCAGTTGGCACTGGAAGGACGAGGAGGAGTTCGCCGAGCGGTTGGCCTTCCCCGAGCACTACTGGGTCGCCGACGAGGCGGCGGTGCGCGCAGAGGGACGTCGGGTGATCGCCCGGGCCGAGGCCGGCGAGTTCCCCTTCGACGGCACCTGGTGCGACTTCGCCCCGCCGCCCGAGTGGACGATGCCGGAGCAGCTGCCCGACGGCTGGGACCGGCCGCCGGCCCGCTGACCGGGCACGGTGCGCGTCGACCGGGCACGGCATGTGGCGAAGGATCGGACAGTTGGCGCGAAAGCGCACCGTTCTGCCCGGTGGTTGCGGCGGGGCGACCAGCCGATGTGAAGAACCCCGGTGCGGTCTGGCAGAATGGGGCGCTGGTATCCGGCGCGCGTTCGGCGCCCTCTAACCCGGGCGCGTCGCCAGTCCACCCGAGCAGTCTCCGGCCCAACCCCACTGTGCCGGTCGACACTCACCCGTGCACCGCCCGTCCCGGGCCGGTGAGATTGCAACAGGAGCGAAACAACCGTGGCCGTAAAGATCCGGCTCCTGCGGATGGGCAAGATCCGCAACCCGCAGTACCGCATCGTCATCGCCGACTCGCGCACCAAGCGTGACGGCCGGGCGATCGAGTTCGTGGGCATCTACCAGCCGAAGGAAGACCCTTCGGTGATCGAGGTCAAGTCGGAGCGGGTCCAGTACTGGCTGTCGGTCGGCGCGCAGCCGAGCGAGGCCGTGCAGCGCCTGCTGGAGCTGACCGGTGACTGGCAGAAGTTCAAGGGCCTGCCGGCCCCGCCGCCGCTCCTGGTCGCCCCCGAGCGGGCCGACCGCAAGGCGGCGTACGAGGCCGAGGCGAAGGCCGCCGCCGGCCTGACCGAGACCCCGGCGAAGCCGGCCAAGAAGGCCGCCAAGACCGAGGCCCCGGCGAAGACCGAGGCCCCGGCGAAGACCGAGGCCCCGGCGAAGACCGAGGCCCCGGCGAAGACCGAGGCCCCGGCCAAGGCCGAGACCCCGGCCGAGGCCGAGGCGCCGAAGGCCGAGGAGCAGCCCGCCGCGAACGCCGGCGAGCAGGCCTGACATGGCACTGCGTCCGGCGCTCGAGCACCTGGTCAAGGGCATCGTCGATCACCCGGACGACGTCCGGGTCCGCATGGTCGACTCCCGTCGGGGCAAGCGGCTGGAAGTCCGCGTGCACCCGGAGGACCTCGGCACGGTGATCGGGCGGTCCGGCCGGACCGCCAAGGCGCTGCGCCAGGTGATCGGTTCCATCGGCGGGCGCGGCGTCCGCGTCGACATCGTCGACTCGTACTGATGCTGCTCATCGTCGGCAGGATCGGCAAGCCGCACGGCCTGCGCGGTGAGGTCACCGTGGAGGTGCGCACCGACGAGCCAGAGGACCGCTTCGCTCCCGGCTCGGTACTGAGTACCGAGCCGGGAGCGCGGCCTCCGGCCAACCCGGCCCCCGGCCCGGGCGTGCCGTTCCAGGTGCCGTCCGAGCTGACCGTGGAGTCGGCCCGCTGGCACCAGGGGCGGATGCTGGTCGTGTTCGAGGGGATCGTCGAACGCGACGTCGCCGAGGCGCTGCGCGGCACCCTGCTCGGGGTGGACAGCGCCGACATCTCCCCGCCGGAGGACCCGGACGAGTTCCACGACCACGACCTGGTCGGCCTCGCCGTGGTCACCCCGGCCGGCGAGCGGCTCGGCGAGGTGGCCGCGATCGACCACGCCCCCGCCTCCGACCTGCTGGTGCTGCGCCGCCCCGAGGGGCGGACGGCGTTGATCCCGTTCGTCAAGGCGATCGTCGTCGAGGTCGACCTCGCCGGTGGGCGCGTCGTCGCCGACCCGCCGGCCGGCCTGCTCGACCTCTAGGGCCCCCGGCCCACCCGGGAGCGCCCGTCGCACCCGGGTGGGCCAGGCCCGCTAGTTTCGCTGGAGCCTCCCCGCATGCGCGTCGACGTCGTGTCGATCTTCCCCGAGTACCTCGCCCCGTTGGAGCTCTCCCTGATCGGCCGGGCCCAGGCCAACGGCGTGCTGCGGGTGGCCGTGCACGACCTGCGGGACTGGACCCACGACGTGCACCGCACGGTCGACGACACCCCGTACGGCGGCGGGCCCGGCATGGTGATGCGGCCCGAGCCGTGGGGCGAGGCCCTCGACGCCCTCGCCCCGGCGGAGCTGGCTCCCGACGGGATGACCCTGCCCCGGCTGCTGGTGCCCTCCCCGGCGGGGGAGCCGTTCACGCAGGCCATGGCGCACGAGCTGGCCGGCGAGTCGCACCTGCTCTTCGCCTGCGGCCGGTACGAGGGCATCGACCAGCGGGTGCTCGACCACGCCGCCGGCCGGATGCGGGTGACCGAGGTCTCCCTCGGCGACTACGTGCTCTTCGGCGGCGAGGTGGCGGTGCTGGTGATCCTGGAGGCGGTCACCCGGCTGCTGCCCGGGGTGCTCGGCAACGCCGGGTCGCTGGAGGAGGAGTCGCACGCCCACGGGCTGCTGGAGGCCCCGATGTACACCAAACCGGCCTCCTGGCGGGGGCACGAGGTGCCGGAGGTGCTCCGCTCCGGCGACCACGGCCGGATCGCCCGCTGGCGGCGCGACGAGGCGCTGTCCCGCACCGCCGCCCGCCGGCCCGACATGCTGGCCGCGCTCGACCGGGCCGATCTGGACAAGCGGGACAGGGCGCTTCTTGCGGAGCTGGACCGGGCGAGGCCGGCCGAACGGGACGGGGCGGGCCTGGCCGGGGCCGGATTTCCGCCGCCGCCGGGAGATGTGGCAAAGTAGGGGGGTTGCCGCATCAGCCTGCGCCGTGGGCCGTTGCGAGGATCCCCGACCGGGGGCCGTCCGGCGGCCACCGACCCGAGGATCAGAACCACCCATCCGCGCACCGAGTGACGGTGCGCCGTGAGTATCACGAGGACGCAGCGATGAACATCCTGGACGCCCTTGACGCCCAGTCGAAGCGGGTCGACCTTCCCGAGTTCCGCGCCGGTGACACCGTCAAGGTGCACGCGCGGGTCGTCGAGGGCAACCGGTCCCGGGTCCAGATCTTCCAGGGCGTGGTCATCCGTCGCCAGGGTGACGGCCTGCGCGAGACCTTCTCGGTCCGCAAGATCAGCTTCGGCGTGGGTGTCGAGCGGACCTACCCGCTGAACAGCCCGGCGATCGACCGCATCGAGATCGTGACCCGGGGCGCCGTGCGCCGCGCCAAGCTTTACTACCTGCGCGAGCTGCGGGGCAAGAAGGCCAAGATCAAGGAGCGTCGCGAGAAGCAGTCGAGCTGACTCTTCGCTCGCCTGGCCGCCTGAGCTGCGTGGATGCCGTCCGAGCCAACCCCGGTTACGCTGGTCGCACGGGCGCAGGCGGGCATCGATGCGTGGCGGCGGTAGCCGCGACGCCGGATCGTCCCACTACCGCCCGCGGGGCCTCGACGAGGCTCCCGGGCGGTAGTGTCGTTTCTGCGGACCGGGGAGTGCCATGGTGCGGACGCTCGACGAGGACAGCGCGACGAGTTCGTGGCGGCGACGACCCCGGCGGTCCCGCCGGCCGATGCCGCTGTGGCAGGAGCTTCCGCTGCTGCTCATCCTCGCCTTCTGCCTGGCGGTGTTGATCCGCAGCTTCCTGCTCCAGGCGTTCTTCATCCCCTCCGGGTCGATGGAGGACACCCTGCTCATCGGCGACCGGGTGCTGGTCAACAAGGTCGTCTACGACGTACGGGACCCGCGGCGCGGCGAGGTGGTGGTCTTCCGGGGCACCGCCAGGTGGGCGCCCCAGCAGATCCAGGAGCCCGACCCCGGCGTCGTCGGCAGGTTCGGCCGCACCGTCGGTGACCTGGTCGGGTTGAGCCGTCCCGGCGAGAAGGACTTCATCAAGCGGGTGATCGGTCTGCCCGGCGACCGGGTGAAGTGCTGCGACGCCCAGGGCCGGGTCACCGTCAACGACGTCCCGCTCGACGAGCCGTACGTGGTGCGCAACTCCCCGCTGGAGCCGCCGCCGAACCCGCGCGAGTGCCGTTCGCGCCGCTTCGACGAGGTGGTGGTCCCCGCCGGTCAGCTCTTCGTGATGGGCGACCACCGGCTCGTCTCGCAGGACGCCCGCTGCCAGGGTCCGGTGCCGATCGACAGCGTGGTCGGCCGGGCCTTCGCCGTGGTCTGGCCCTCCTCCCGGTGGGCGACGCTGTCGGCCCCGGAGACCTTCGACGCGGTCACCGGGCCCGCCACGGCCGCCGGGGACACCCCGGCCCCGGTGCGCCCCACCGGCTCGGGCGGGGTGCTGCTGCTCGTCCCGCTCTCGGCCGCGGCAGCCGCTTTCGCGCGTTCCGGAACCCCCGTCCGCTCCCGGCGACGTAGGCTCCACCCGTGATCGACGAGCAGACCGACAAGAAGAGCGGCTCCTTCTGGAAAGAGCTGCCCATCCTCCTGGGTGTGGCGATCCTGGTCGCGGTGCTGGTGCGGGCCTTCGTGCTGCAGACCTTCTACATCCCGTCGCCCTCCATGGAGAACACCCTTCAAATCGACGATCGGGTGCTGGTCAACAAGCTGGTATACGACTTCCGCTCGCCGCACCGCGGCGAGGTGATCGTGTTCAAGGCCCCCACCGAGTGGAGCGGCAACCCCGACGGCGAGGACTTCATCAAGCGGGTGATCGGCGTCGGCGGCGACCACGTGGTCTGCTGCGACGCGCAGGACCGGCTGGTGGTCAACGGCACCTCGCTCGACGAGCCCTACATCTACTCGGCCAACGGCCAGCGCGACAAGCCCGCCGACCAGGAGTTCGACGTCACCGTGCCGAAGGGGCGGCTGTGGGTGATGGGCGACCACCGCTCCGCCTCCGGCGACTCCCTGGAGCACTGGCAGCAGTCCGGCCAGAGCATCGACAGCGCCACCATCCCCGAGGACCGGGTGGTCGGCCGGGCGTTCACCGTCTTCTGGCCCGTCGGCCGGGCCACCTGGCTCACCGTGCCGAAGCCGTTCGAAGCCGTGCCGAACGCCTGAGCGCGGCGGTCGGCGGCCCCGGGTGGGCGTGGGCGATCCGGGCCGGGTCTGGCAGGCTGGGACGGTGACGGTCCACACCCCGCGCCGCGCCGCGCGCGTGCTCCTCCTCGACGCCGCCGATCGGGTGCTGCTCTTCGCCTGCTTCGACCCGGCGCGGCCCGAGCACCGGTACTGGCTCACCCCCGGCGGCGGGCTGGAGCCGGGGGAGTCCCCGGCGGCCGGGGCCGCCCGGGAGTTGGCCGAGGAGACCGGCCTGCGGCTCGCCCCGGCCGAGCTGGGCGAGCCGGTGCGGCGGGAGACCATCCGGTTCCCCTTCGCCGGCGTGCGGTACCAGCAGGAACAGGATTTCTTCCTGGCCCGGGTGTCGTCCTGGGAGGTGGACACGGCCGGCTTCAACGCCGTCGAGCGGGCCAGCGTCACCGGGCACCGGTGGTGGTCGGCCGACGAGCTGGCCGCCACGACCGAGCGGTACTACCCGGCCGACCTGCCGGCCCTGCTGCGCCAGGTCCTGACCGCGCCGTCCGCCGTACCCGGAAGGGCCGCGCCGCCCGCCGTGCGCGGGTCGGCCGGGGTCGGCCCCGAGGCGGGGGGTACGCCGTGCTGACCCCGCCGCGCACCGTCGTCCGCCGCGAGGCCGGCCTGTACGCGCTGGAGCGCGCCCTGCAACGGCGGGGCTTCCGGCACGTGGCCGGCGCGGACGAGGCCGGCCGGGGCGCCTGCGCCGGCCCGCTGGTCGCGGCGGCGGCGATCCTGCCCGAGGGGCGGCGTGGGGAGATCGACGGGCTGGCCGACTCCAAGCTGCTCACCCCGGCCACCCGGGAACGGGTCTACGCCCAGGTCGTCGACCGCGCCCTGGCGTACGCGGTGGTGGTGATCCCGGCCGACGAGGTCGACTCCCGTGGCCTGCACGTGTGCAACCTCGCCGCGATGCGCCGGGCCCTGGCGTCGCTGGCCACCCGCCCCGACTACGTGCTGACCGACGGCTTCGGCGTCGACGGGCTGGACGTGCCGGGGCTGGCGGTGTGGAAGGGCGACCGGGTGGCGGCCTGCGTGGCGGCGGCCAGCGTGCTGGCCAAGGTCACCCGGGACCGGATCATGGTCGAGTTGGACGCGTCGTTCCCCGGTTACGGGTTCGCCGAGCACAAGGGCTACGTCACGGCGGAGCACACCGCAGCCCTGCGGGAGCGCGGCCCGTGCCGTGAGCACCGCTTCTCGTACGTCAATGTCGCCGCCGCGTCCGGCCTGGACGGGCGGCCGCCTCGATCCCGGCGCCCAGCGGGTTCGGAGCCGGTTGAGCCGATGGAGCGATTCAGTGCGTCAGGGGGTACCGTCGGCGTGGCGTTGGGCGAGCAGCCCCGACCTCCCGCGCCGGTGGGGGAAGATGTGGTCATGGAAGGCGGAGTGCGATGAGCGCGGAAGATCTCGAGAAGTACGAGACCGAGATGGAGCTCCAGCTCTACCGGGAGTACCGCGACATTGTCCGTCAGTTCTCCTACGTGGTGGAGACCGAGCGCCGCTTCTACCTGGCCAACCAGGTCGACCTGCACGTGCGCAACTCCGACGGCGAGGTCTACTTCGAGGTCGAGATGCACGACGCCTGGGTGTGGGACATGTACCGTCCCGCCCGGTTCGTCAAGAACGTCCGGGTGATGACGTTCAAGGACGTCAACGTCGAGGAGCTGGAGAAGCCCGACATCTCCCTGCCCGCCGACTCCGGCTTCGGCGGCTGACGCCCTTCTCCCGCTGACCCGCCCCGGGTCCCCGCGTCGATCCGGCGTCGACGCCACACTGTGCTAGGCACGAGCACCGTCTCGATCCGCCGCGCCCTGGCGGTGGCACGTGCCGCCGTCGGGGGCCGGCTCCGCCGAGGCGACCCGGGTGCGCCCGGTCCGGGCCCGTCCCGCCTCCTGGCGTCCCCTCCTGCCTCCTGACGTCTCCCCGCCTCCTGGCGTCCCCTCCTGCCTCCTGACGTCTCCCCGCCTCCTGGCGTCCCCTCCTGCCTCCTGACGTCTCCCCGCCTCCTGGCGTCCCCTCCTGCCGGGCCGTCCACAGTGTGCGAGGCCATAGCAGATCAACTGGCCGGACGGGGCCTGTCCACAGGCCGCCCGGCCGTCCACAGGTGAGCGGCCGACGCGGGCGGCGTCTCGCCGATTCCGGCACACTGCGGGCCATGCGGACGCAGAACGGGGCCCCTGGCCCCGGACCGAGATGCGGCAGTGCCGGGCGCGTGGTCGGCGACGTTCCGGTCCTGGACGGGGGTGTCCGCAACGGGCGTGCCGTGACCGCGCGTGCCGTGACCGCGCGTGCCCAGGGCAGGCGGGCCGTTGACCGGCGTGCTCAGGGTGGGCGGGCCGTTGGCCGGCGTGTTCAGGGCCGGCCTGGCTGGCGCGGATGCTCTCGGCCTGGCCGCGCCGGAGGTGGGTGGTGGGCCTGGGCCGGGGCAGCCGGTCGGCCGCCGAGGCCGCCACGGCGGACCCCTGCGGCGCTCACCACCGCGGCGCTCTGCGTGGTCACGCTCGCGCCCGGCGTTGCGGCCGGCTCGGTTGCACCGCCGCAGCCCCGCGCGATGGCAGTGTCCGGGCGGCCCGGACCACCTGTGCCACCGCCGCCCGGCCCGGCTGCCGGGTGGCGTCGGCCGGTGACCTCGCCTGCCCCGTCCGGCTGGCCGGCTGCCTCGCCTGCCCCGTCTGGCTGGCCGGCTGCCTCGCCTGGGCGCTTCCGGTGGCCGCTCGACGGGGCTCCGCGTCCGGCGCGCCGCTTCGAACCGCCCCCGCAGCCGTGGCTGCCCGGTCACCGGGGCGTCGACCTGGTGGCCCCGCCGGGGGCCGTGGTCCGGGCCGCCGGGGCAGGGGTGGTCCTCTTCGCCGGCCCCGTCGCGGGCCGTCCCGTGGTCACCGTCGGGCACGGCGCGGGGTTGCGGACCACCTACGAACCGGTGGCGCCGGGCGTCCGCGCCGGCGACCGGGTGGCCGCCGGGGCGGCGGTGGGTCGGTTGGCGACTGGGCACGCGGGCTGTCCCGAGGCGGCCTGCCTGCACTGGGGGCTGCGCCGAGCCGACGAGTACCTGGACCCGTTGGCGCTGCTCGGGCTCGGCCCCGTCCGGCTCCTGCCGACCTGACCGGCGCCCCGTCAGCGCTGGGCGAGCAGCGCCGGCAACCGCCGGGCGAGCCGCTCGTACTCGTCCGGCGAGTTGTAGACCTGCCCGCACAGCCGCAGCCAGCCTCGGCCGTTCCAGGATGCCACCGACACCTCGGCGGCCAACCGGTCGGCGATCGCACCGCGCAGGGCATGGGCGGCGTCGACCGTGGTGGCGAGCCCGACCGGCAGCGGAACGAGTCGCATGGCGGCCGCCGGCCCGCCGGGCTCCGGCAGGTCGGCCGGGGCCACTGACAGCGCGTCGCCCACCACCCGCTGACCGTACGCGGCCAGGGCGGCATTGTGCGTGCGTACCCGGTCGACGCCGAGGCTGCGCAGCGTCCAGAGGCCAGCGGGCGCGGCCAGCCACGAGGTGTAGTCCAGCGTCGCCTGCCACTCGACGTTGACCGGGAAGCCGGCCAACTGTTCCCAGGAGACCACCAGCGGCTCCATCCGGTCCCGCCACGGCGGGGCGACCACCAGCGCGGCGGTGCCACGCGGGGCGTACGCCCACTTGTGCAGGTTGCCCACCCAGAAGTCCGCGCCGATGCTCGCCACCGGGGTTGGCAACATGCCCGGCGCGTGGGCGGCGTCGACGAGGACCGACACGTCGTGCTCGTGGGCGACCGCGGCGATCGCGGCGACCGGGAAGAGGCGGGCGGTGGCCGAGGCGACCTGGTCGACGACGAGCAGCCTCGTCCGGCCGGGCCGCAGCCCCGCGCGGACGATCTCGACGACCTGCTCGTCCGTCGCGGTCAACGGCACCGGCAGGGTGCGGTGGGTCGCCCCGGTGCGGCGGCACTCCCGGTCGACGGAGAAGGCGACCGCCCCGTAGCCGTGGTCGGTGGTGACGATCTCCTCGCCGGGGCGCAGGCCGAGCGACTGGAGCACCACCGCGACGCCGGCGGTGGCGTTGCCGACCAGCGCGGTGCCCTCCGGGTCGGCGCCGAGGAAGGTCGCCAGGTGCCGGCGGGTATGGGCGATCCGCTCCACCAGGCTCATCCCGAGGAAGCGCTGCGGATTGGACTCCATCTCGTCGCGCAGCCGCTGCTGGACACGCTGCACCCCGATCGGCACCGCGCCGAACGCGCCGTGGTTGAGGTAGCTCACCGAGGGATCGAGGGAGAAGAGCAGCCGGGCACCGGGAATCGGCTCGGGCGGCTGCGGCGCGCTCATCGCATGATCGTAGCCCGGTAGGGATCGAAGACGACCGTCGACAACCTGCTGATCTCGGTGCCGCAGCCGCCGGATGGGGGTGGCCGCCGATCTTCCCGGTCAGGCGCGCGGGTGGGCCTGCCGGTACGCCGCGCGGAGCCGTTCGACCGAGACGTGGGTGTAGATCTGCGTGCTCGCCAGCGAGGAGTGGCCGAGCAACTCCTGCACCGCCCGCAGGTCCGCGCCGCCCTCGAGCAGGTGGGTCGCGGCCGAGTGGCGCAGGCCGTGCGGGGTGGTCCGGGGCAGCCCCGCGTACTCGGCGTACCCGGCGACGACGCGGCGGGCCGTCGTCGGGTGCAGGCGTCCGCCCCGCGCCCCGAGCAGCAGCGCGTCCCCGGAGTTCGGGCCGGCGAGCACCGGCCGCCCGATGCGCAGCCACTCGTCGAGCGCCCGCTGCGCCGGCACCCCGTACGGCACGGCGCGCTCCCGCGACCCCTTGCCGAGCACCCGCACGACCCGGCGGGCGGAGTCAACGTCGGCGGTGTCCAGGCCGCACACCTCACTGATCCGCGCCCCGGTCGCGTAGAGCAGCTCGAGCAGAACCCGATCCCGCACCCGCACCCCCACCCCCCGGATGTCCCCCTCGCCCGGCTCCGGTGGCGCGATCTTGGCAGATTCCGGCCCCTCCGGGGGCCGTTCGCTTCCAAGATCTCCGGGCGCTCGGGGCGAGTCGAGGAGGGCGGCGGCCTGGTCGGGGCGGAGCACGGTCGGCAGCGGCCGGTGGGCGCGGGGGCTGGCCAGTGGCGCGGCCACGTCGGCGGGGATCAGGCCGGCGCGGTGGGCCCACGCGCTGAAGGTGCGCGCCGCCGCGGCCCGCCGGGCCATCGTCGTCCGGGCGGCCCCGGTCGTCCGCTGCCTGGCCAGCCAGCTGCGCAGCACGCCCAGGTCGAGGTCGGCCACCCCGGCACAGCCCATCCGGGTCGCGTGGTCGAGCAGGGAGACCAGGTCGCCCACGTACGCCCGGACGGTGTGCGCCGAGCGGTTGCGCACCCGGGCCAGGTGGTCGGCGAAGTCGTCCACCGCCTCGCGCATCGCCGCCGGAAGGGCTGCATGCGCCCGCCTCGTGTCGTGCCCGGCGCGGCTCACCGGGCACCGCCGTCGACCGGGGTGCCCGCCGCCGCAGGGCACGCGGGTCGCGCCCGCCCGTCGCCTCGCATCGGCTCAGCCTACGAGCGCACCCCGCTCGGGGCACGACGGCGGGCGGACCCGGGGTGGGACATCGGCCGGGCGAGCAGCCCGATCGCCTGCCGGTGGCGGGACGGCCAGGATCGTCCTGGAGCAGCCCGATCACCTGCCGTTGGCGGGACGGCCAGGATCGTCGTGGAGCGGGC
Source organism: Micromonospora sp. DT233 (assembly GCF_049841815.1). Classification (NCBI taxonomy): domain Bacteria; kingdom Bacillati; phylum Actinomycetota; class Actinomycetes; order Micromonosporales; family Micromonosporaceae; genus Micromonospora; species Micromonospora sp. DT233. Next base: position 404,589 of record NZ_JBNCLB010000003.1, read on the forward strand.
CCATGACCTCGGCACGTGGTGGTGTCGGGGCGCGGGCCGGGGTGGTCAGCGCGTACCCCTCGTCGCGTCGGTGGACCAGGCTCAACTCCTCTAGCAGGGAGAGTTTGCGCATGGCGGTCCGGACGGTCACGCCGGCTCGGGCGGCCAGCCGGTCCACGTCGATCACCCCGCGCCGGGGCATCGCCTCCAGCACCAGCGCCGCCTCGTCGTCGAGGGTGTCCCGGGGGCGTTGCGGGGCGCGGGCCGGTGACGCCAGGTCCACGCCGATGCGGCCCACCTCCTCCAGTACGTGGGGCACGCCGGTGACCAGCCGGGCCGACGGCTGCTCGCGGAGCAGCTCGTGTGCGCCCACCGACATGGCGGAGGTGACCGGACCGGGCACCACCATCGGGCGTCGGTGGAGGGCAACGGCCCGGTTGAACGTCTGGGTGGCGCCGCTGCGGGCCGACGCCTCCACCAGCACCGTGCCCTCGGTCGCCGCCGCGATGACCCGGTTGCGGATGAGGAACCGGGGGCGGAACGGCTCTGCGCCCGGCAGCCACTCGCTGACCAGCAGCCCGGTCTCGGCGATCCGGTCGAAGAGGCCGGCGTTGCCCATCGGGTAGGGGCGGTCGATTCCGCAGGCGAGCACCGCCACCGTCAGCCCGCCGGCGTTGAGTGCGCCCCGGTGCGCTGCGGCGTCGATGCCGAAGGCACCCCCGGAGACCACCGTCCAGCCCCGGTCGGCCAGCCCGTACCCGAGTTCGGTGGCGACGTGCACGCCGTACGCGGTGGCCGCGCGGGCACCGACCACCGCGACCGCCCGGGTTAGCGCCTCCCGCAGCGGCCACGCCCCCCGCACCCAGAAGCAGAGCGGGGGCGCGGTCTCGATGTCCACCCGGCGGGTGGCCCCCCGCAGCACCATCCGGCGCAGGCCGTCGAGCTGGGGCGGCCACTCCGCCTCGTCGTCGGGGGTGACCAGCCGGACGCCCAGTCGCTCCCGGCAGGCCAGCGCCTCGGCCGCCACAGCGCGGGGGTCCCCCTCGCGGCACCGGGCCGCCACCGCGGAGCGGAGCCACTGCTCCGGAGCGCCGCCGTCGAGCAGCAGCTCCAAGGCCGCCACCGGGCCGAGCTGGTCGACCAGCGCGTGCACCGACCGGGTGCCGGGCTCGGCGAGCCAGGTCAACGCGACCCGGGCCAGCCGGTCGTCGTCGTCGCTCACGCCGCGTATCCCATTCTGAGCGCGATGGCCTCCCGGACGTCGTCGGCGTGCGGCCGGTCCCGCCCGTCGAGGTCGGCGATGGTCCAGGCCATCCGGGTGACCCGGTCGAAGCCGCGCGCAGACAGTGCGCCGCTGTCGAGCCGGCCGCGCAGCTCCCGGGTGTCCCGCTCGGGCAGCCGCCAGGGCGGGCGGCGCAGCCAGGGGCCGGGGACCTCGGCGTTGAGCCGCCATCCGGCGTCGGCCCAGCGGTCGGCGGCGGCCTGGCGGGCCGCCGCGACCCGGGTCGCCACCGTGGCCGAGGGCTCGCCGGTGGCCGTGGCCTCCATCAGCTCCGCCGCCCGCAGCGGCGGCAGGGCGACCTGCACGTCGATCCGGTCCAGCAGCGGGCCGGAGAGCCGGCCCAGGTAACGCCGGCGGGCCAGCGGGGAGCACTCGCAGTAGACGTCGCCGGCCGGTCGCGCACAGGGGCACGGGTTGGCGGCGAGCACCAGTTGCGTCCGGGCCGGGTACTCCGTGCCGCCCCGGCTGCGGGCGAGCTGCACCCGGCCGTGCTCCAGCGGTTGGCGCAACGCCTCCAGCGCACCCCGGCCGAACTCCGGTGCCTCGTCGAGAAAGAGCACTCCGCGGTGGGCCAGCGACACCGCACCCGGCCGGGCCAGCCCCGATCCGCCGCCGACCAGCGAGGCCACCGTGGCGGTGTGGTGCGGTGCCTGGAACGGCGGCCGGCGCAGCAACCGCCCGCCCGCCGGGAGCAGGCCGGCGATCGAGTGCAGCGCGGTGACCTCCAGCGCCGCGTCGTCGTCCAGCTCGGGCAGGATCGACGGCAGGCGTTCGGCGAGCATGGTCTTGCCGGCACCGGGCGGCCCGAAGAACGCCAGGTGGTGCCCGCCGGCGGCGGCCACCTCCAGGGCCCGTCGGCCCAGCGGCTGCCCGGCCACCTCGGCCAGGTCCGGCCCGTCCGGGCCGGCCGACGGCGGCGGGGCCGGCGGTTCGATCAGCGGGGTGCCGTCGCGGACGAACTCGACCAGCCGGTGCAGGGTGTCCACGGCGCGGACCAGCACGCCCGGCACCACCGCCGCCTCGGCGGCGTTGTCGACCGGGACGACCACCCGCCGCACGCCGGCCCGCGCCGCCGCGGCCACCATCGGCAGCACCCCGCGCACCGGCCGGACGGTGCCGTCGAGGCCCAGCTCGCCGAGGACCACCACCCGCTCCAGCGGCAGCAGCGGCAGCTCCCCGGAGCCGCCGAGCAACGCCACCGCGATCGCCAGGTCGAAGGCGGAGCCGAACTTCGGCATGGTGGCCGGCAGCAGGTTCAGGGTGATCCGTCGGTTGGGCCATCGTTGACCGGAGTTGACCACGGCGGCGCGGACCCGGTCCCGCGCCTCGTGCAGGGCCGTGTCCGGCAACCCGGAGATCACCACGGCCGGCAGCCCGGGGGCGAGGTCCGCCTCCACCTCCACCACGTGACCGGCCAGCCCGACCAGGCCGACGCAGAGCACCTTCGCGTAGCTCACGCCCGACCGCCCATCTCAGAACGCACCCTTGAGGTGCTCGACCCGGGCCGCCCCGGCGTCGGGCAGCTCGACCGAGAGCACGTCGAAGCGCACCTCGTCGGCGGTGGTGCCGGTCTCGTCGAGCCACCGCGCGGCCAACCCCCGCAGCCGCCGGGCCTTGGTGGCGACGACCGCCTCCGCCGGCGCGCCGAAGGTGGCGGTGCGCCTCGTCTTCACCTCGCAGAAGGCGAGCACCTCGCCGTCCCAGGCGATGATGTCGATCTCGCCGGCGGGGCAGCGCCAGTTGCGGGCGATCGGGCGCAGCCCCGCCCCGATGAGATGCCGGACGGCGCACCGTTCCCCGTACGCGCCGACCGCCTGGTTCCGCTTCGTCATGCGCCGCACACTGCCCGCTCGGGCGTCCCGCCCGGGGCCGCCTGTGGACAACCAAGGCCACTGTGGACAACCGGACGATCATGCCTGCCGTGTGCTATGGGGAAGACGCGTCGGCTCAGCCGTTCTCGTGCGGGTCCGGCGCCGCCTGTTCGGCGAGGCGCGGTTTCAGGAATCCCTGGGCCCAGCACGACGTGTGCCCGTCGCGCAACGAGATGAAGCGCTTCGCCCGTCCGTCGGTGGGGCCGCTCAGCCTGCGGCGGCAGGCGCTCTCCATCGTCGGCGCCGAGGATCAGGTGATCATCACCTATCAGGCCGAGCCGGCGACGCCCTGGCCCGCCTGCGACGGGTGGTCGACCCGGGAGCGGAGAGTCGTCATGGACGTCGATCGAGGTCGCCGCGGCGAAGCGCCGCTGCCGGCCGGGGACGGCATGGCGCCGGTCTCGGATACCGGGGAAGCGAGCCGTCCGGATGGCGCGCGGGTGCCACTGTCACATACGGTGCCCGTCGTGAACGCACGACGGAGCTTTCCCGATGATCAGGAGCCGCGCTGGTACCCCGGCGAGGGCGGGTACGGCGATTCGGACTGGCGCTCGCCGGGCGACGACCGCTACCGAGGTGATGAGCTCCGCGCCCCGGACCAGCGCGGGGACACCGGTGAGCGGCGCTACGACGAGCTGACCGACCCACCGGTGGGCCGGTACGGCGAGAGCGGGCGACACGGTGCCGATGACGCCTTCGGCCGCACGGACACCGATACCGACAGTTACCGGTCGCGGTCCCGGCGGGGCGAGACGGGCTCCTTCGGGGTCTCGGCCGACGACATCGCCGCGGAGCGGGAGTCGCGTCGAGCGGCGCGGGCCGCCGAAGCCGGCCTGGCCGCCGGACAGCGGGAGATCGACCCGCCGCCGGTGAGCCAGCGTTCCGTCACGTTCCCGCTGGCCGTGGGCCAACGCCCCGCGCCGCGCGCCGCCGCCGGCCCGGACGCGCCTGCCCGAGAGGTGGCGCGCGATGCCGCTCCGTTCGGGGGCGACCCGCTCGGTGTCGACGCGGCCGGCCTGCGGGCCGAGCCGGCCCGCCCCGCGCCGCTCGGCGGGTACCCGATCATCGAGCCGAACCGCCCGGCCGATCCCCACGGCCCGGCCGACCCCCACCGCCGCGACCCCGATCGCCCCAACGATCCCCACCGCCTCGACGACCCCAGCGGCTTCACCGACCCGAGTCGGCTGAGCGCCCCGAAGGACCCGAGCGACGCGGGTGGCTTCGACGACCTGCGGGACCTCAGGGATCCGAGCCTCGGCGGCCACCACGACCGCAGCGGCCACCACGACCTCAGCGGTGTGGGTGACCCCAGGCGTGCTGAGGACCGCGGTCGACCGGGCGAGCCGGACCCGGGCGCCGACGCGAGGCGAGGTGCCGACCCGGGGGCGACTGCCGGGCCGCACCCACTGGACCTGCCGACCGGGCCGATGCCCGCGATGGCCGTCCGCCCGGAGCAGTCCTCGCCCGGCTTCGACCCGGCGTACGCCCAGGAGGGGCTGCGGCGGCCGGGCCCGCCGCCCTCGGACGGCGTCTACCGCACCCGCCGCCCGGCGTTGGCCGTGCTGATCGCGCTGCTGGTGCTGCTCTTCGAGGTCCCGGCGCTGCGGGTGCTGCGGCACGGGGCGCTCGGTGACCCGCTGTCGACGTCCGACGTCCTGGTGGGCATCTTCCTGGTCGGCGGCCTGCCGATCTTCGGCGTCGGGCTCTACGGGCTGCGCACCGGCGGGCTCGCGCTCGCCGAGGGCGGTCGGGGGTGGCTGCGCCCGCCGACGGCGTACCTGACCGTCGGGCTGGTGCTCTTCGTCGCGGCGGCTCTTGCCGCCCGCTGACCGGGCGGGCTCGCGGCGGGTCTCGCCGCCCGCTGACCGGCGGGCGGGGCAGGGGCGTACACTGGCCACTTGGCGACCGCCTACCCGCGGTCGACCTCGCGCGCCCTCCTCACCTCGTCGTGGGGCGGCGGCCTCCCTGGTCCCGATCTTGGTCGGGTCCGCCATGGCCGGCGACCGGGCGCCAGGACGCCCGGCCGCCGGCCGGGCGACACAACCAGGGATCACAAGGAGTACCCACCCATGGCGGTCGTGACCATGCGTCAGCTGCTGGAGAGCGGTGTCCACTTCGGGCACCAGACCCGGCGCTGGAACCCGAAGATGAAGCGTTTCATCTTCACCGAGCGCAACGGCATCTACATCATCGACCTGCGCCAGACCCTCGACTACATCGAGAAGGCGTTCGAGTTCGTCCGCAACACCGTCGCCGAGGGCGGCAGCATCCTCTTCGTCGGCACCAAGAAGCAGGCCCAGGAGGCCATCGCCGAGCAGGCGACCCGGGTCGGTCAGCCGTACGTCAACCACCGCTGGCTCGGTGGCATGCTGACCAACTTCCAGACGGTGTACAAGCGCCTGCAGCGGATGAAGGAGCTGGAGGCCCTGGGTGACCTGAGCGGCACCGCCGCCGGTTACACCAAGAAGGAGACCCTTCAGCTGTTCCGCGAGAAGACCAAGCTCACCAAGACCCTCGGTGGTCTGCGGGACATGTCCAAGCTCCCGGCCGCGATCTGGGTGGTCGACACCAAGAAGGAGCACATCGCCGTCGACGAGGCCCGCAAGCTGGGCATCCCGGTGATCGCGGTGCTCGACACCAACTGCGACCCGGACGAGGTCGACTTCCCGATCCCGGGCAACGACGACGCCATCCGCTCGGCCGAGCTGCTGACCCGGGTCGTGGCCGCCGCCGTCGCCGACGGCCTGATCGCCCGTTCCGGTCGTCGCCGGGGTAGCGACGACAAGCCGGAGCCGGGCCAGGTGGGCGCCGACGAGCCGCTGGCCGAGTGGGAGCGTGAGCTGCTCGAGGACCCGACGAAGAAGGCCGACGAGCAGCCCAAGAAGGCCGACGAGCAGCCGGTGCAGGCGGCCCAGCCGACCGAGCAGCCCGCTGAGCAGCCCGCCGCGCAGCCGACGGCCGTCGCCGCTGAGTGACCGCATCGCCGCCGTCCGCCGCCCGGTGATCCGGGCGGCGGACGCGGCGGGCACGCCGGGCGCATCGCGGCCCGGATCCGGGTAACCGGCACCCAGAACATCCCACCGAGTCTCAACACCGAAGAGAGAGTCATGTCCAACTTCACCGCCGCGGACGTCAAGAAGCTCCGCGACCTCACCGGCGCCGGCATGATGGACTCCAAGAAGGCGCTGACCGAGGCCGAGGGCGACTTCGACAAGGCCATCGAGATCCTGCGCGTCAAGGGCGCCAAGGACGTCGGCAAGCGCGCCGGCCGCACGGCCGCCAACGGCCTGGTCGCGCACTCGGGCAAGGCGCTGCTGGAGCTCAACTGCGAGACCGACTTCGTCGCGAAGAACGACGCCTTCATCGCGCTGGCCCAGCAGCTCGTCGAGCACGGCGAGGCCAGCGGTGTGGGCTCCGCCGAGGAGCTGCTGGCCAGCAGCATCGACGGCAAGCCGGTCGCCGACCTGATCCAGGAGCAGTCCGCCAAGATCGGCGAGAAGCTGGTGCTCAACCGCTTCGCCAAGCTTGACGGCACGGTCGCGGTCTACCTGCACCGCAAGAGCCAGGACCTGCCGCCGGCCGTGGGCGTGCTGGTGGAGTACGCCGGCAAGAGCGACGAGGCCGCCGACGCCGACGCCCGCGCCGTGGCCATGCAGATCGCCGCGATGCGCCCGAAGTACCTCACCCGTGACGAGGTGCCGGCCGAGGTCGTCGAGTCCGAGCGGCGTATCGCCGAGCAGACCGCCCGCGAGGAGAACAAGCCCGAGGCGGCCCTGCCGAAGATCGTCGATGGCCGGGTCAACGCCTTCTTCAAGGACTTCGTCCTGGTCGAGCAGGCGTCGGTCGCCGACAACAAGAAGACCGTCAAGCAGGTGCTGGCCGCCGCCGGCATCGAGGTCACCCGCTTCCTGCGGTTCGAGGTCGGCCAGGCCTGAGCCGCCGGACGGGCGCGCGGCGCGCGCCCGATGGGCAGGAACATCGACGAGGAGGCCGCTGGTGTACGTGACAGGCACCGCGGCCTCCTCGTCGCATAGGGTCAGCGACGGCAGGTAAGCGGTAACGGCGCATCTGGGGTGCGCCTGGGAGGGACGGGGCGGATGACGCAGGTTGTGAGCGACCGGAGCCTGGCGGCGGAGGACCCGACCGCCCCACCACCGGGCCGGGCGCGCCGGGTGGTGCTGAAGCTCTCCGGTGAGGTCTTCGGCGGCGGGGCGATCGGTGTCGACCCGGACGTCGTGCAGGCCATCGCCCGGCAGATCGCCACCGTGGTCCGGCGCGGCGTCCAGGTCTCGGTGGTGGTCGGCGGCGGCAACTTCTTCCGCGGCGCCGAGTTGCAGAAGCGGGGCATGGACCGGGCCCGCGCCGACTACATGGGCATGCTGGGCACCGTGATGAACTGCCTCGCCCTGCAGGACTTCCTGGAGAAGGAGGGCATCGAGACCCGGGTGCAGAGCGCCATCACGATGGCCCAGGTCGCCGAGCCCTACATCCCGCTGCGCGCCATCCGGCACCTGGAGAAGGGGCGGGTGGTCATCTTCGGCGCCGGCGCGGGGATGCCGTACTTCTCCACCGACACCGTGGCCGCCCAGCGGGCCCTGGAGATCCGCGCCGACGTGGTGCTGATGAGCAAGAACGGCGTGGACGGCGTCTACTCCGCCGACCCCCGGATCGACCCGACCGCCAGCAAGTTCGACTCGATCACCTTCTCCGAGGTGCTGCGCCGCAATCTGCGGGTGGCCGACGCCGCCGCGTTCAGCCTCTGCATGGAGAACGGCCTGCCGATGCTGGTCTTCGGCGCGCAGGGTGAAGACACGATCATCCGTGCGGTGGGTGGCGACAAGATCGGCACCTTGATCACCGCCTGAGCGGCCGCCGGCCGACCAGCGACGATCCTCCGACACGACAGCAGAGCCCACGACGAGCACAAGAAGGAGGCGAGGAGACCGGTGATCGACGACACCCTCCTCGAGGCCGAGGACAAGATGGAACGTGCGATCGAGCACGCCAAGGAGGAGTTCGGCGCCATCCGCACCGGTCGCGCCAACGCCACCATGTTCTCCAAGGTCATCATCGACTACTACGGCACCCCGACGCCGCTGCCCCAGATGGCGTCCATCGGGGTGCCCGAGCCACGCATGGTGATCATCAAGCCGTACGACAACTCGCAGATCGGTGCCATGGAGCGGGCGATCCGCGACTCCGACCTCGGGGTCAACCCGAACAACGAGGGCACCCAGCTGCGCATCCTGCTGCCGCAGATGACCGAGGAACGCCGCCGCGAGATGATCAAGGTGGCGCGGCACAAGGGTGAGGAGGCCAAGGTGGCCATCCGCAACATCCGCCGTAAGGGCAAGGAAGAGCTGGACCGGCTCGTCAAGGACGGCGAGGTCGGCGAGGACGACGGCCGCCGCGCCGAGAAGGACCTCGACGACCTGACCCAGAAGTTCGTCGCGGGCGTCGACGAGATGATCAAGCACAAGGAGAGCGAGCTCCTGGAGGTCTGAGCCGCTCCCCGGATCCGGGCCGGACTGGCGATCGGCCACGGCACCGGTGCGTCTTCGCCGGATGGCGGCGGACCGCCGGTGCCGTTGTCGTTCGCGGGCGGCGGCAGGCGGTTCGGCGCAGGCACCGCCGCCGGCGGGCACCGCAGGACCCTCGTCCGCCCTGCCGGGGCGGCCGGTGCAGTAGGCTCGGCACGATTCCGGCCGTCACGCGGTGATCGGGCGGAATCAGCCGCCCGGCGGGTCGGGTCGGTCAACCGGACGGAACAGTTGTCGTAGGGGATGGTCTTGGTCGTACGTCATGTGGTGAGCCCCGTACCGCGTCCGCTCGGTGCGTGATGTCTCACCTCGACCCCTACCGCAGCGCGGAGCCCCGAGGCTGGGACGCCCCCGAGGCCCCGGTCGGGCTTCCCTGGCCCGAGCGTGACCTCGAGCCGGGGCAGTCGGCCCACAGCGCCCCACCCGACACGTACGCGCCCGCCCCCGACTCCCGGACCGGGCCGCTCCGGCCGGGACAGCGGCCGGACTCGTTCGACCCGGACGGCACCGACCCGTACGGCACCCGCCCGCTGCCCGGCACCGCCGAGCCGTACCGGCTTGAGGGGCCGGCGGCGGCGGTGAGCGACGGAGCCGCGGAGCCGGAGCCGCCCCGGGGCCGGCGGCGGCCCGGGCGGCGGCGGGCCGGCGGGGACCGCCTCCCCAGCCAGGAGGTCAAGCCCAGCCGCGCCGGGCGCAACCTGCCCGCCGCGATCGGCGTCGGCGCCGTCCTCGGCGCGACCGTCCTGGTGCCGCTCTTCTTTTACCTGCCAGCCTTCCTCTTCGTGCTCGCCGCCGCGGTGGCCATCGGCAGCTGGGAGATGGCCCGTGCGGTGCGCCGCAGCGGGGCCCACCCGCCGCTGGTGCCGCTGATCGCCGGCGGCGTGCTCACGATCGGGTTGGCCTGGTACGCGGGGCCGGACGCGCTCACCCTCGGCCTGCTGGTCACCGTGGCGGGCATGGCGGTCTGGCGACTGGGCGACGGGCCGGGCGACTACCGGCGCGACCTGACGGCGGCCACCCTGATCGCCGTGTACGTGCCCTTCCTCGCCGGCTTCGCGGCGCTGCTGGCCGCGGCACCGGGCGACGGGCACCTGCGGGTGCTGGTCACGCTGGTCGCGGTCGTGCTCTCCGACACCGGCGGGTACGCGGCGGGCGCCAACTTCGGCAAGCGCCCGATGGCCCCCTCGATCAGCCCGAAGAAGTCCTGGGAGGGCTTCGCCGGCTCGGTGGCCGCGTCGGCTCTCGGCAGCGCCGTGCTGATCTGGACGCTGTTCGACGTGGCCCCCTGGTGGGGCGCGCTGTTCGGGGTGGCCATCGCCTGCACGGCGGTCCTGGGTGACCTGGCCGAGTCCCTGATCAAGCGCGACCTGGGCGTGAAGGACATGAGCAACCTCCTGCCCGGCCACGGCGGCCTGATGGACCGCCTCGACTCGATCCTCTTCGCCGTGCCCACCGCGTACCTGCTGCTGGCGGTCTTCGTCCCGGTGGTGGGCTGAGGCATGAATCATGCCGATCATCCCGCGCCGGCCGCCCGGTTGGGGGGGATTCGGCACCTCCGGCCAGGCGCGTCGCCCGTTCGGCGTGGGAGACTGGGTACGTCATGACGAGTCTTCCGCTGATCCCCGCCGCCCCGGACGCCCCCGCCCCACGCCGGGCGGCGATGCCGCCCCGCCACCTCGCCGACCTCGACCTGCCCGGCCGGCAGGCCCTGGTCACCGAGCTGGGTGAGCCCGCGTTCCGCGCGAAGCAGATCTCCACCCACTACTTCGGCCGGCTGGTCCGCGACCCCGCCGCCATGACCGACCTGCCCGCCGCGAGCCGGGAGAAGCTGGCGGGGCAGCTGCTGCCGACCCTGCTCACCCCGGTCCGCGAGCTGGCCTGCGACGACGGCGCCACCCGCAAGGCGCTCTGGCGGCTGCACGACGGTTCGCTCGTGGAGAGCGTGCTGATGGGCTACCCGGACCGGGTCACCGTCTGCATCTCCAGCCAGGCCGGCTGCGGCATGGCGTGCCCGTTCTGCGCGACCGGCCAGGCCGGGCTGACCCGCAACCTCTCCACGGCCGAGATCGTCGACCAGGCGGTCTACCTGGCCGGGGTGGCCGCCTCCGGCGCGGTCGCCGGCTCCCCGCCCCGGCTGTCCCACGTCGTGTTCATGGGGATGGGCGAGCCGCTGGCCAACTACTCGCGGGTGATCGCGGCGATCCGCCGGCTGGTCGCCCCCGCCCCCGAGGGGCTCGGCCTCTCCCAGCGGCACATCACCGTCTCGACGGTCGGGCTGGTCCCGGCGATCCGCCGGTTGGCCGACGAAGACCTCTCGGTGACCCTTGCGTTGTCCCTGCACGCGCCCGATGATGAGCTGCGCGACGAACTCGTGCCGGTCAACCAGCGTTGGAAGGTGGCCGAGGTGCTGGACGCGGCGTGGGACTACGTGGCCCGCACCGGCCGCCGGGTCTCCATCGAATACGCAATGATCAAGGACGTGAACGACCAGCCGTGGCGGGCCGACCTCCTCGGCCGGCTGCTGGCGGGCAAGCTGGCCCACGTCAACCTCATCCCGCTCAACCCGACCCCGGGCAGCCGGTGGGACGCGAGCTCCAAGCCGGTCGAGCGGGAGTTCGTCCGCCGCCTGCGCGAGGCCGGGGTGTCCACGACGGTGCGGGACACCCGGGGGCGCGAGATCGACGGCGCCTGCGGGCAGCTCGCCGCCTCCGAGGACAGGGACACCGACGCGCCGCAGGAGGCGACGGCGTGACCGGGCGTGGCGAACGAGACCAGGAGACATAGTGGCGAGTCAGGGTCAGCGTTTCCGGCGTAAGGCGCTCCGCCGGGGCTACAAGGTCGACGAGGTGGACGCCTTCCTGGACCGGGTCGAGGCGACGCTCGACGGCCAGCCGGTCGGCGCGCCCGTGGCCTCCCAGGAGGTCCACGACGTCGTCTTCCGGGTCCGCTTCAACGGCTACGACGAGTGGCAGGTCGACCTGCACCTCGACCGCGTCGAGCGGCAGTTGGCCGAGCTGGAGGAGCGCGGCGGCGTCGTCAGCCGCGGCAGCGACTCCGGGATGTCGGACCGACTCGGCGCGCCGACCCGGATAACCCCGCCGGTCCGGATGGGTCCGCCGGATCGGATGGGCCCGCCCGACCGGATGGGCCCGCCGGACCGGATGGGCCCGCCCGACCGATCGGGCCCGCCCGACCGCATGGGTCCGATGAATCGGATGGGCGCGGCCGAGCGACCTGGCCCGTCGGATCGCATGGGCCCGCCCGACCGGATGGGCCCGCCCGATCGCCTGGGTCCGCCGGACCGCATGGGCCCGCCGGACCGGATGGGTCCGCCCGACCGGATGGGTCCGCCCGTTCGTGACGATCGTGGTCCTGCCCCGATGCGGGACGAACGAGGGCCCGCCCCGCTGGGACCGCGCGCGCTGCCCGCGCAGGCAGGTCCGCCCGGCGAGCGCTTCGGCCGCTACGACGAGCCGAGTGGCGCCTTCCCCGTCGGCGGCTACGACGGCCCGCGTGGCGGGCACGACGGCCCGCGTGGACCCGGCGGCCCGATGGGTCCGGGTGGCCCCGGTCCGGGCATGGGCCGCGCCCCCGGTGCCGGTCCTGGCATGGGTCCGGGCGGCGGCCCCGGGACGGGGCCCGGCCCCGGGGTGGGTCCGGGTGTCGGCGGTCGGCCCGGCGGCCCTGCGCCGCGTGGGCTGCCCGCCGGGCCGGGAGGCTTCGGCCCGGACGACCGGTTCGACGCGTTCGAGGCCGGGCGGCACGGCCGAGCCGACATGACCGCCGAGATCCGGATGCCGGAGCGGGACCTGCGCGAGCTACGCGGTCGCGGCCCCGGCGGACCGCCGGCCCTGCCGCAGCAGCCGCACAGTGGTCCGCCGATGGGTGGCCCGCCGCCGGTCGCCGGCCCCCCGATGGGTGGCCCGCCGCCAGTGGGTGGCCCCCCGATTGGTGGCCCGCCGGTGGGCGGCCCGCCGCCGATGGCCGGGCCGCCGATGGCCGGCCCGCCCGGCAGTGACCTGCACCGGGTGGACCAGATCCGCCGCAGCTTCCAGGTGCGCCGGTTCGGCAGCGGGTACGACCCGGACCAGGTCGATCAGCTCTTCGACGGCATTCTCAGCGGCATGACCGGTCGCGGCCCGATGCCGGTGAACCCGCAGGAGTTGGACACCCTGCGATTCGGGTTGGTGCCCGGGGGCTACTTCGAGGCGGAGGTCGACGCCGCGCTCAAGGACGTCCAGGACATCCTCTTCCGCCGCTGACGCGCCTGCGACGGGCCCACCGGGCCCGCTGCCGCGGCCCGCGCGTACGACGAGGGCCCGTCCCCTGCTCAGCAGGGGGACGGGCCCTCGGTGCGTGCTGGGCCGGCGGGGGCCGCCGGTCTCCGGTCAGGAACGCAGGCCGTTGCGCCGCAGCACCGCGTCGGCGATGACGACGCCCAGCAGCAGCACGGCCAGGCCGACCAGCCAGATGTCCTCGACCCTGCCCTCGTGGTTGCCGCAGAGCATCGCGAGCAAGGCCAGCGCGGAGAGCACCGCGCCGATCCGCCCCGCCTTCCGGTGCCCGGGCTTGTGCTGATCTGGCGACGTCACCGGCTCGCTTCCTGCCACTGTCGGTCCTTCCCTCGCGATCGGATCTCCGGTTAGTCTGGCACGCCGCGCGCCTGGCCTCGCCCGCTGGGTGTTTCTCGCCCCCCGGGGCCGCGAGCGCGAGCGCCGGTGCCGGGCCGGGAGGCCGGCCGTGGTGGAGCAGGGCGGCCACGCCGTAGGGCAGGGGCACCCCCGGGCCAGGGGCGGAGGACCCGGGCCGCAGGGCACTACCGGCGTCGCGGGTCGGCGGTCAGACTGCCTCCGGTAGCGTTTCTGACGTACACCTTGATTGCCTTTTTGAGGGGGACTGCGGTGCGAGTGACCGGTACGGGGCATGCCAGCATGCGGATCGACACGGCCGCGGGCAGCATCCTGTGCGACCCGTGGGTCAATCCGGCCTACTTCGCCTCCTGGTTCCCATTTCCCGACAATTCGCTGCTCGACTGGGAAACCCTGGGCCAGGTCGACTACCTGTACGTGTCGCACCTGCACCGGGACCACTTCGACGCGGCGCACCTGCGCGACTTCGTCTCCAAGGACGCCACCGTCCTGCTCCCCGAGTTTCCGACCTCGGAGATGGAGGACGAGCTGCGGGCGCTGGGCTTCACGAAGTTCCTGAAGGCGCCCAACGAGCGGGTCGTGGAGCTCGACGGCGGCCTGAAGATCATGATCCAGGCGCTGACCAGCCCGACCGACGGCCCGATCGGCGACTCGTCGCTCTGGGTCGAGTACGACGGGGTGCGGCTGCTCAACCAGAACGACGCCCGCCCGACCGACCTGAGCGTCTTCGCCGAGCTGGGCCACGTGCACGCGCACATGCTCCAGTTCTCCGGCGCGATCTGGTACCCGATGGTCTACGAGCTGCCGCAGGCGGCGAAGACCGCGTTCGGCAAGCAGAAGCGGGACCGGCAGTTCGACCGCACGTGGCGCTACATCGACGACCTGAAGGCCGACCACGTCTTCCCGATCGCCGGGCCGCCGTGCTTCCTCGATGACGCGCTGTGGCAGTTCAACGACATCCACGGCGACGAGGGCAACATCTTCCCCGACCAGTCGGTCTTCCTCGCCGAATACGCGAAGGTCGGCGGCACCAACGGGATCGTGCTGCTGCCGGGCAGCGTCGCCGAGGTCACCACCTCCGGGGCGAGCACCACCCACCCGCAGCCGATCGAGGAGTTCTTCGCGAACAAGGTCGCCCACCTGGAGGAGATGCGGGAGCGCAAGGCCCCGGTCATCGAGGCGGAGAAGGCGTCCTGGCGGCATCCCGAGATCGACGTGCTGGCCGGCATGAAGCGCCGCATCGAGCCGCTGCTGGAGGAGTCGGTCTACCTGGCCAAGGGCGTCGGCGGCCCGGTCCGCTTCGACCTGGTGGGCTACGACGGGGAGACCGTCGAGTCGATCGTGGTGGACTTCCCGGGCAAGCAGGTGCGCCCGTACGCGGAGGAGAAGGTCCGGTACCGGTTCCGCACCGAGCGGGCGCTGATCGAGCACCTGCTGCACATCGGCGAGGTGGACTGGGTCAACTCGCTCTTCCTGTCGTGCCGCTTCTCCGCCGCCCGGATCGGCCAGTACAACGAGTTCGTCTACGCCTTCTTCAAGTGCCTCTCCACCGAGCGCCTCCAGTACGCCGAGGGCTGGTACGACGAGCACGAGCGCTCCACCGACGCCGAGGACATCACCCTGGGCGACTGGGTGTTGCAGCGGCGCTGCCCGCACCTGAAGGCCGACCTGACCCGCTTCGGCATCGTCGAGGGCGACCAGCTCACCTGCCAGTTGCACGGCTGGCGCTTCGACCTGCCCAGCGGCCGCTGCCTCACCAGCGTCGGCCACAAGGTCCGCGCCCACCGCGCCACCCCCGAAACCCCCACCCCCTAACCCCACCCACCCCCACTCCCACCCCACCCCGCTCCCACCCCACCCCACCCCGCTCCCACCCCACCCCACCCCCACCCCCGCTCCGTTGATCAAGAGGTTTGCGTCAAAAAGCCGGCGATATTTGACGCAAACCTCTTGATCAACGCGCTTAGGGGGTGGGAGGGGGTGGGGGGTGGGTTAGGGGGTCAGGTCCTTGAGGATGCGGTGGGCCGCGTTGTGGCCCGCTGCGCCGATCACGCTGCCCGCCGGGTGGCAGCCGGCGCTGCCGGCGTAGATGCCGTCGATGCCCGTGGCGTACGGCATGCGGTCGGTGAACGAGACCGTGTTGTCGACGTGGTGGATGTGCCCGCCGGTGATGCCGAAGTGGGCCTCGATGCCCGGCGGGGGCAGCGCGACGGCGTCGGCGATCAGGTCCCCGGTGCCCGGGGCGTACCGCTCGCAGATCTCGACCAGGCGCGCGACGTACCCGGGCAGGGCGGCGTCCCAGGTGGTGCCGGCCGGGGAGTACGGCACCGACTGGACGAAGAGCGCCGAGGAGTGGTGCCCGGCGGCGTCGGACAGCGACGGGTCGACGGTGGTGTGCAGGTACCACTCGATCGTCGGCTCGTCGGGCAGCCGACCGGCCTGGACGTCGGCCCACATGCCCCGCAGCGCCGCCATCGGCGACTCGCCGCCCGCACCGCCCCGACCCCCGCCCAGCGGCGCAGAGCCGACCAGGGACGACGAGCCGGGCAAGGATGACGAGCCGGGCAAGGATGACGAGACCAGGGACGATGAGCCGGGCAGCAGGTGGATGGTGGAGCCGAACGGGCTCGGGGCGCCGGGCGGCAGGCAGGAGAAGCGGGGCAGCCCGGTCAGCGCCAGGTTGACCTTCAGCGTGGTGCCGGGGCGGCGCACCGCCGCCATCCGCTGCGTCAGCGGGTCGGGCAGCGCGCCGTCGGGGAGCAGGTCGATCAGCCGGTACGGGTCGCACGCCCCCAGCACCACCCGGGCGGCGACCTCCCGCCCGTCGGCGAGGAGCACCCCGCTGGCCGCACCGCCGTCGAGCGTGATCGCGGTGATCGGCGTACCGGTCAGGATGCCCGCCCCGGCGGCGCGGGCGGCCTCGGCGAAGGTGCGCGAGACGGTGCCCATTCCACCCTCGGCGATCATCCAGGTGCCGTCGGAGCCGGGCAGCCGGCACATGTTGTGCACGAGGAAGTTGTGGCCCGTGCCGGGGTCGTCGGGGCCGGCGTTGAGCCCGGAGAGCCCGTCGGTGACCGCGTACATGCTGACCAGCAGCTCGGAGCGGAAGTCGAAGCGGGCCAGGTAATCGGCGACGGAGCCGCGTACCAGGTCGACGAAGACCTGCCGCAGCGCGGGCCGCACGTGGCGCTGCGCGGTCTCCTCCACCGGCAGCGGCTCGGCCAGCCAGGCCGGGGCCAGGTCGTCGCGCAGGGCCGCCAGCTCGGCCTGCATGGCGTCGTCGGCGGCCACGTCGGCGGGGGAGAAGAACTCCGCGAGCTGCCGCCGGGTCGCCGCGTGGTCGCTGCCCATCAGCAGGTACGGCGAGCCGGGGCCGCCCGGGGTGGGCAGGAAGTAGTGCGGGTCGCGGCGCAGCACCGGAATCCGCACGTCGAGCGCGGCGAGCAGCTCCGGCGGCATCAGCCCGAGCAGGTACGACCCGGTGGAGTGCCGCAGCCCCGGCACCCGGGGGAACGGGTTCTCGGTGCGGGCCGCCCCGCCGATGACGTCGGCGGCCTCCAGCACCAGCACGTCGAGCCCGGCGCGGGCGAGCAGGATCGCGGACACCAGACCGTTGTGCCCGGCCCCGACGATCACCACGTCGGCCCGGGTCGGCAGCTCGTCACCCATGCCGGGGGAGCCTAGCGCCCGCCGGCCCGCCGGCCAACGGTCGATCGGCGAGCCCCTATCCCGCCGGGGCACGCCGAGCGCACCGCGCTGGGCTGCCCGGGGCGCGCTAGGCGCGTTGGGCCCGCCAGCGGGACAGGGCGAGGGTGGCCGAGTAGCCGGCCAGCACGATCACGTGGAACAGGTAGAGCCAGAGCAGCACGGCGACGCCGCCGCCGATGGCGTCGAACCCGCCGAAGGGGACGCCCAGGTCGAGCGGGAGTGAGGCGAACAGCAGGAAGCCGTGCAGGAACCCCGACAGGTTCGCCGCCGTGAACGAACCTATGCCCAGCGCCGACAGCCAGTCCGGGGCGGCCGGACCGACGACCCGGAACACCCAGAACAGCACCGGAGTGAGCACCAGCCACACGCCGAGGAACGACAGCACCACCCCGAACACGCCGGACCACCCTCCCTCGCGGACCAGGCGGGTGGTGTAGGGCAGCGCCAGCAGGATCGACAACAGCAGCGCCGGGGCCGGGGCCAACAGGGGCAGCAGCAGCAGCCGACCCCGCCAGCCGACCAGTGACCCGCCCTCCTCGTGCGGGGCGGCGACCGAGACGAACGCCCGGCGCAGCCCTTCGCCGTAGAGCGACGCCGGCAGCAGCGAGGCCAGCGCCAGCACCGGGGTCAGGCCGAGGCCCGCCTCGATCAGCGCGGCCATCGCCCGGTGCGCCCCGATCTCGGTCGGCAGGGTCTCGACGGCGTACGAGGTGAGCCGGCGGACCCGGTCCCCGCCGGCCAGCAGCCCGGTCAGCCAGATCGCCAGCAGCGCCACCGGGACCACGGCGATCGCCCCGTAGAAGGTGATGGCGGCGGCGTGCAGCGACAGGTCCCGGCTGCGTATCGGCCGGAACGCGGCTCGGGTGATGCGCCTGGTCTGCTGCCATCGGTCTCCCACCGCCAGGCATTTCCCCGCCCGGAGTCCGGTTACGCATCACGATCTCGCACCTCGGCCGTACGATCTCGTCCTGGCCGTGGGCTGTCGGCGCAGGCGACGGCCGGCTGACGGCGGGGCGGGGGCGACAGGCGGGCCACGGCGGCCGGTAGGCACCGAGGCGGGCCGGTACCCGCCCCCGGCGGGGATGGGAGCCGGCCCGGCGCCTCGACGACGCGGACGAGCTGAGTTGCCGGCCGCGAGCACTCCGGTGCTCCTCGGTCGGGTGGCGCTCAGGAGGCCAGCTGGCGCGGCCCCGACCGGGCGAGCTTCCCGCCCGGGTTGCCGCGCGGCAGCAGCGGTTCGACGGCGGTGAGGGTGGCCGGCGGCAGGGCGTCCTCGTGCCGGCAGGCCTGTAGCAGCAGGGCGGCGAGGGTGGTGCCCGTCCGCCCCAGGCCAGCCGAGTAACGCTGCGCGACGCTCACCTCCTGAGCGAGTTGGAGGGTGGGGGCGCCACGCTCCATCCGGGCCCGACGTTGGGCCAGCGCGAGGTCGTGACGCGCGCGTACGAGCAGGATGATCTGGTCGTCGATGGCGTCGATGGCCTTCGTCGTCTCGGGATTGTCACCGGTGTTGGCGGTGTTCAGTGCGGTCACCAGAATTCCCCCCGTGGCAAACCGGTCATGGACGATCCGAGCAGGGGCGTGCCCCAGCCCGCGCGGGCGGCAGTGGCCGCCGCACGCACCTCGTTCGCCAGCGGGCGATCCTCGCGCAGGGGCGTGAACCGGGTCGCCAGGCCCTGCCAACCTGGCCGTCGGGGCAACTCCGTCCCTGCCAGCCAGTGCAACTGCGCCACCGCGACCATGAGGGACCCGATGACCAGCCAGGTGAGGCGGACGGCCTCCGCCGCCGCCGTGGCGGCGTTGAGCGCCATCGGCACGTGGTCCTGGTTGTTGAGGTTCGACGGGATGGCGGTCACCGTGGCGGGAAGCGCGTGCTGGCGGCACTTGGCGACCATCGACGAGGCGGCGATCTGCACTCCGGCCAGCCCGCTGAACTGGCCGGGCAGCGGGCACAGGAAGGGCGGCCTGCCTCCGTTGGTGGCCGGGTCGACGAGTAGGGCCAGTTGCCGCTCCGCGAGGTAGGCGAGCTGATGTGCAAGGACGGTGTGCTGATCCGCGGCGAAGGCGACAGGCAGCGCGTGGAAGTTGCCGCCGTGCAGGACGTCGCCGTCGACGACCACCGGGTTGTCTGTGCATCCGGCAGCCTCGACCAGCAGGATCCTCTCCTGCGCGGCGAGCTGGTCCACCACGGCGCCGACCACCTGGGGCACGCAGCGCAGCGAGTACGGCTCCTGCAGGGGCCGGTCCGTCGAGGGTGCGCCGCCGTCCGGCATCTCCTGCCGGATCCAGCCGGCGGCACGTCGAGCACCGGGATGCCCGCGGGCCCGCTGGAGCCCATCGGCGTACGCCTGCGGATTGCAGCCCAGCAGCGCCGCCAACCGGCCGGTGATCGCGCAGAGCGCGCGGGCCTGCGCGTCGATCTCCAGGTGGTTCAGCGCGGCGACGGCCAGCGAGACGCTGCTGCCGTTGACGAACGCCAGCGCCGTGCGGGCGGGCCAGTGCACCGGGGCCGCGGCGAGCCCCGCCAGCCGTTGCCCCGCGGCGACGACGGCACCCTCGTGCCAGGCGTGCCCGGCTCCGCCGAGGGCCAGCGCCGCGTGCGCGAGAGGAACGAGGTCGCCACTGGCGCTGAGGCTGCCCTCGCTCGGCATGACCGGGACGAAGCCGCGTCGGTGCAGTTCGGCGATCTGCCGCCAGAGGGGCACGGGCACGGCGGAGTAGCCCAGCCGCATGCTCTGCAGGCGCAGCCAGACCGACAGCGCGCTGGCTGAGGCGCTGACGGGCACGCCCTGGCCGGTGCAGAGATGGTGGACCAGGCCGATGCCCTGGACGTTCTCGTCGTCGCCGGCCGGATACCGGACGAGGGGCCCGAAGCCGCGGGTCAACCCGTACACCTGGCCGCCGGCCGACCGGTGCCGGGACAACTGCTCGACCGCGTCTTCCATGCGCCCGACGTCTGCTCCGGTGAGGTCCAGCTCCTCGCCGGCCAGTGCCGTGCCGACGAGCTCCGCCATGCTGGCCCATCGGTCGGCCGGCCGGTCGGTCGGGGGACGGTCCCGCTCGGTCCTGGTGTCCTCGTACCGGGTGGTCACGCCGTCCCTCCGTCCAGCGGCACGTCGCGGTGCCCGGCCGGCTCGCGGGTGACGTCGACGCGGACCCGGCGCGGGGCGTCCGCGGCGGTCAGCACCCGGCCGACGGCCATCGCGACCCGTCGGCGTTGCGCCTCGTCCGCCACGACGACGTCGTACCACTCGCCTCGGACGTCCTCCCGGACCACGACGCACGTCAGCGCGGTTCCCGGCACGGCCGCGCGCAGCGCGGACTCCACCGCGTCGAGATCGACCCGCCGTCCGTTGACCTTGACGAGCCGGGTCCGGCGGCCGGTCATCCGGTACGAGCGGGACCCGGTCACCTCGACGAGGTCGTCCAGCACGTGGTGGGCGGGTGCCGCGCCGGACTCGTCGGCCGCCAGCCGTGGGCTCGCCACCGCCAGTGGAGCCTGCCTGTCGCGCGGCATCCCGGGCGCGAACGACACGTCGGGGGCGAGAGCGAACGGCACCTGCGGATCCGTTGCCCGGGCGCCACGGGCGCGCCGCACGCCGACCAGGCCGGCCTCCGTCGACCCGTGCAGTTCGGTCAGGGTCGCCTCGGGCAATGCCTGGCACACCTGCGCCGCCGCCGGCGGCAGGTACGCGGTGCTGTGCACCATGGTCAGCCGGTCCAGGCCGGCGAGCGCCGGCAGGCAGCGAGACATCGCCCACCACGAGGCGGGAACGGTTACCACGAGTGGGCTGCCGGCGGTGACGGGAAACGGCTCGCCGGTCCGCCAATGGGTGACGGGCAGGCCCCCGAGCGCCGGCACCAGGCAACCGGTCAGGAACCCGTAGAGATGGTGAACGGGCGCCTGAGTAATGATCATGTCGACCTGGTCGACGTCGAGCAACTCGCAGAGGTAGGTCGCCTCGGCAACCAGCTGCTCGCGGGTCCGCCACCAGCCGACCGGACGACCGGTCGTGCCCGACGTGGTGAACCTGGTCAGCGGCGGCAGCGCTGCGCGGAGCCCCTGCGGATCGCCGGCCGGAAGGACCGACCAGTCCGTCAGCCGGCCGAGCGCCCGGGCGTCCGCCCCGATGAACGGTGTGGTCGGTCGGCCGAGCGCCGCCGCAGGCATCACCGGCGCGACCATCAGAAGTCGCCCGCCAAGACGGACGCGTCCGCCCGCTTGCCGGCCACGAGGGCCGCGATGCCGGCGACACTCGCGAAGGTGTTGCGCAGGTCGTCCTCGACCAGGTCGATCGACACGTCGAACGTCTGCTCGATCGTGCCCACCGCGTCGAGCACCATCAGGCTGTCGTAACGGGGGTTCAGGTCGCTCAGCGTCAACTCGTCGTGCGTCGGGTCCAGGTCGCTGTCGAGCAGGCCGCCCAGGACCGAACGGACCTCGGCCCGGAGCGATGCGATGGGGTCAACTGACATTGGTGGTCTCCTTGACGTCAGTGCCGATGAGGTGCAGTGCGGGGTCCGTCAGATCGAATCGGATAAAGATCCGGTCGGGCGGAACCGCCGGGTCCAGCGCCGCCACGATGGTGGCGGCCAACCGGGAGCGGAACTGGGAATCGCGATGCTGCCCGACGACGCAGGTGACGAACGCGAATCCGGATGAGGTGCCGTCGACGCCGCCGAGCGGGAACGGCCCGCTGAAGACGCGTTGGCCGTCGGCCAGCAGGAACTTCGTGATGACGTGGTTGATGTCGATGCCCTCACGGCGTAGAGAGGTGCTGACGGCGCGGGCGAATGCCCGTTGGGTCCGCACGTCCGCCACGGTGCTCTCCACGGTTATCGTCGGCATGACCTGCCCTTCAGAGGTTGAGCGGAGGGAGCACCCCGCGATCGAGGAGGTTGCCCAGCGCCGCAGCGAGCGGACCACCGCCGGTGCGACTCAGCGGGCTCCAGGCGTACTCGCCGTCGGCCAGGCGGATCTTGTCGACGAACCGGCGCAGGCTCGCGTGATCGACCGGTAGGTCCATCCGGCGGCGGGTCAGCACCGCCTGGTAGGTGCTGAGCAGGTCAGGTACGCCGCGTTGGCCGCTGGCGTATCCGCCCAGCCGGGACGCGTACGTCTCCACCGTGCTCACATCCCGGCTGGCCTGATTCGTCGCACCCAGTGCGTGCCAGGCCCGCGCCGCCTGCGCGGTGGCGGCGCAACTCGGCGCCGCTCCCGGAACCGGGCGGTACCCGTCCACCGATCCGCACGATTCGAGGAACTTCGCGAGCCCGACCGTGTCGATCTCGTCGACCGGGCGGCCGAGTTGGTCGAGGATGTCGACCGCCGACACGGTGGAGACCATGTCGGAGGCCCTGCCGTGCCAGTAGCCGAAGCCGCCGTCGCTGTTCTGCAGATGCCGCAACCACCCGACCAGTCGGTCGGCGTCGAGCTGAGGCTGGCCGGCAGCCCGCAGCGCGGAGACGGCCCACAGGGTGCACCGCATCTCCGCGCCCCGACCCGGCATATACATCACGCCACCCTCGTAGGGCAGGTGAGCGGCGGAAAGCCAGCCGGCGGTGGTCGCGATGACGTCACCGTGCAGTTGCTCGTCGGCCGAGGCGCGAAGCAGCAGCGAGGCCGTCGCCAGGCTGTCGCCGGCCAGCGCGGGATCGCGGTAGGTGAAGCCACCGGACGGCAGCGCGCAGGAGTGGAGGAACCGCGCCACACCAGGGACGTCGGGCACTTCGGCACCGAGAGTGGTCAGCGCGCCGACCGCGCTGAAGCAGGCCCACACGTCGGGGGACGCATAGTCCGTCCAGCGGGTGAACGCCCCGTCGGGCGCCTGGCGCTCGACGATCCACCGCACGCAGTCGTCCGCGCGGGCCGGCCGCGCGCCCAGCGCGTCGAGAGCACGCACCGCCCGGAAGGTCGCCCACAGACAGGGAGCCTGCCCTTCCGCGAAGGCGAATCCGCCGTCCTCGCCCTGCCGGGCGCACAACCAGTCGATCAACGCGTCCCGCCGCCAGGGAGCTGGTTCGTCCCCGAAGACGGCGCGCCAGGCGACGGCCGCGTAGTAGCAGGCGCGCACGTCCGCCTCGGTGGCGCCCGGGTACCAACCGAGGCCCCCGTCGGGGCCCTGCAGCGCGGCGAGCCAGTCGCGCACCGCGTCGACGGCCGGCACCGGTTCCCGGATCACCTCGCGCCAGGTGCGCGCGGCGTAGTAGGTCGCCCAGACGTCGGGACTCTGGCCCGGTGTCATGGCGAAGCCGCCGCTGCGTTCCTGGGTCTGCCGCAACCAGTCGGTCAACTGGGCGGTCAGCGGAGGCGTGGCGCCCAGGTCATGCATCGCCTGGGTGCAGTAGTAGGTCGCCCACACGTCCGAGGTGAGGCCCCGTTGCCACGCGAAGCCGCCGTCGGCGTTCTGACACCGCAGCAGGACGTCGATCGTGGACTGCGGGTCCTGGGGACGGAGCCCGAGCCAGGTCAGCGTTCGTACGGCCGCATAGGTGCACCAGAGGTCGGCCGGACCCTGGCGCGATCCACCGTCGGAGGTCGGTATGCCGGCAAGGTCAGCCATCAGTCCACCCACTGCACGTTGGTCCGCTTCCAGTTCTTCTGACTTCCCCCGGCCTTGGTCGTCTGCGGAAGCTGATCGACCATCACCACCTGGGTGAGCTGCACCCCCAGCCCCGCCGCGAACCGCTCGCTGACCGACGCGCACACGGCATCGGTGCTCTGGCTGAAGTCGACGTCGCGCTCCAGCACCAGCCGCGCGGCCGTCGGATCGCTGCGCTTCAACTGCACGAGGTAGCCGGTGACGCCGGCCGTGCCGTAGACGACGTCCTCCACCTGGCCGGCACTGATCTCGACGCCCGCGACGACGATCTGGTCCGCCGCCCGGCCGTGCACGGTGAGCACCGGCAGGCCGAGGCCGCACGGGCAGTCGCCGACCGAGACCAGGTCTCCCGTGGAGTACCGCACCAGCGGGCGGGCGTAGTTGTTCAGGGTGGTGACGACGAGCTCACCGCTTCGCCCCGGCTCGGCCGCCCACAACCGGCCGTCCTCCAGGATCTCCGCCGCGAAGCCGTGCGCCAGCAGGTGCAGCCGGTCGAGGGGGCAACTGGCGGCGATGGTGCCGGTCTCGGTGCTGCCGTAGGAGACGTCCAACGCCTCGGCCTGCCATTGCTCTGCCAGCCGGGCGCGGAGCGCGGACGTACTCACCTCGCCGAGTAGCATCAGCGACCGGACGCTGCTACGTACGTCGTCGAGGCGGCCACGCTTCTTGAGGATCCGGGTCCACTGCAGCAGCACCCCGGGTGCCGCGAAGACGTGCTCCGGACGGAACCTGTCGAACAACGCCTCCAACCGGTCCCAGTCGGTGATGCCCTGGCTGAACGGATAGCAGCGCAGGAGCGTGCAGCCCAGGTACTCGCTCGCCGTGGCGACCAGGTCGCCGACCGGAACCACGTCGGAGGGCAGCAGCGAAGCCACCCGGTCACCGGGCCGCATCGACAGCGCCCACAGGGCCGAGACCGACGCGGTGTTCCACACCATGTCCATCGCCAGGCGGGGAGTGGGCGTGGGTACGCCGGTGGAACCCGAGGTCTCGTAGTAACGGTAGTAAGGCCCGACGCCCGATCGGAGGAACTCCTCGGGGGCGTTCTTGAGCGCGGCCTTCGGCGTGACGGGTGCCCCGTCCAGGCTGCGTTCCTGAGCCCAGGACCGGTGCCGGTAGTAGGGCACGTCGGCCAGCCGGTCCCACAACCGGTCGAGCTTCTCCCGCTGCCGCTCGCGGACCAGATCGGCGGCGAAACCGGCCGCCGCGAGTTCGAGACGTTCCTGGTGTGCTTCGTCGAAAGCCTTCATCGTTGCGGCATCAGCAAGCCACATGACACGTCCTTGTCGATAGGGGTCGGACACGTCCGCACCGCGCTCATGGACGCGGCGATCTCACCGTCCTCGCTCGGCGCCGCCGTTGACCTGGATGATCTGGGCGGTGACGTGCCCCGCCTCAGGCGATGCCAGCCAGCGCACCGTCTCGGCCACGTCCTCGGGGGTGCCCGCGCGTTCGTTCAGCGCCTGGCCGATCAACATCCGCTCCCGCTCGTCGGACAGTTGACCGGCGAAGAACTCCGTGGCCCGGACATAGCCGGGCGCGACGACGTTCACCGTGATCTGCCGCCGGCCCAGCTCGCCGGCCAGGTCGTAGGCGTAGGGATGCAGCGCGGCCTTCGAGCCGGCGTACGAGCCCGATCCCGACCCGCGATAGGCCGCGATCGAGCTGAGCAGCAGCACCCGGCCACCGGGTGACGACAGGTGCGGCTTCAGTGCCTCCGTGAGCAGTACCGCCGTCAGCGTGTTGAGCCGGAAGTTCTCCGTCCAGTGCCATGCGGTGTCGGCGAGCCCTTCCAGCGGCGGCTCCGGCTCCGGGCCGAACAGGGCGTTCCCGCCGGCGGCGTTCACCAGCACGTCGACGCGCTGCCAGCGACCGACGATCTCGTCGGTCAGTTGCCGCACCTGCGCCGGGTCGGCCACGTCCGCGGGCAGGGCCACCACCCGCCCGCCGGCACCACCGATCTCGGCGGCGGTCTTGGCCAGGACCTCGGCGCGGCGGCCCACGAGGACGACCTCCTCACCCTGCCGGGCGAAGGCTTCCGCGGTGGCGCGACCGATGCCGGTCCCACCGCCACTGACTACTACGACGCGATCCATGAATTCCTCATTTCGTGGTTCCGTTGGGTGCTGCAAGGCGGTCCTGGTCGCCCCTGGGACCGGCCGGCGTCGGTCAGCCCGGCTCGTGCACCAGTAGCGGCGTCTTGTTGGTGCGGGGATTGACGGTCAGCAGGTCGACCGCTCGGACGACGAACGCGTCCGACATGCCACCGAGTTCGAAGCCGATGCGGTAGAGCTGCGCCAGGACATCCCGCCGCACCCGACCCTCGGCCTCGGCGGGGTCCGTTCCGGGTGCCAACGCCAACCGCAGTTCGAGTTGTTCGGTGGGATCACCGTGGCGCAGCAACACCAGCTGCGCGGCGCGTACGTCCGGGTGGGCGACGGCGACGTCGATGATCTCCTCGGGCACCACGAGGATGGTCCGGAACTTCACCTGCTGGTCGACCCGGCCGAGGATCCGCAAGACCGGATCCGGCCGGCCGCACCGGCAGGACACGAACTGGCCGCGATCTCCGATCCGGTAGCGCAGGATCGGGTTGATGGTGTCCGGGTGGGTGTTGGTCACCACGACGGCGCCGTCGACGAGCTCGATGTGCTGGTAGGGCAGCACATGGAAGGCATCCAGCGAGCAGGCGGGGCCGTTGTGGCCGATCACCCAGGTCTCGGTCGAGCCGTACACGCCGGAGAGTTGGGCGTCGGGCAGCATGCGGCGGGTGAGCGCCGCGGCGCGCTCGGGGAACGCCTCGCCCGTCCAGACCACCTTGCGCAGCGCCGGTGCGGGCCGGCCTGCCGCCTCGCAGTACTCCAGCAGCCGGACGAGCTGGCTCGGCGTCGCCCCGGCGGCCGTCGTCCCGTGCCGGTCCATGAAGTCCAGCCAGACCCCGAACTGCTCGCCGTCGAGTGCGCCCAGCGGGACGACCACCGCCCCCGACTCGTGTCCCAGCATGTTGTAGAACGGGTACATCGAGCCCAGTTCGCCCGCGTTGTTGAGGTTGACCAGGACGTCGGAGCTGGTCAGCGGATTCCAGAAGCGCAGGATGTCGGAGACGTACATCGCACTCGGGATGAGGCTCAGCTTCGGTGCCGCGGTCGTGCCGCCACTGCCGAAGACGAGCGCGCCACCCGGTGCCTGACGGGCCTGGCCCAGCACGTCGTGGATCGCCAGTCGGAAGTCGTCCTTGGACAGGATGGGCAGGTCGCCGAGCTCGATCCCGTCCAGGTCCGTGGGGAGGTCGGCGTACTTCGCCCGCAGCGACGAAAGGGCCCTCGTGCGCTCGACGAGTCGACGCACGGTGCCGGACTCGGTGGCGCGTGGGTACGCCGAACCACTGCCGTCCCCGTCGAACGCGGGTCGCTCCGAACTTATGGTGATCGGTTGCATGGTGGCCTCCGGCCTGGTCTGGGGCGTCAACGGTCGACGAGCTCGCGGACCAGCTCGTCGCGGATGGTGGGATCCCATTCGGCGAACTCGTCGAGCCGCTTTCGCTGCTGCTGGTGGAATCGGTCGCGCAACTGCGCCGACCAGTTCGCCCCGAGCACGACTCCCCAGAGCGGCTCGAGGCGTGCGGCCCGCCGCACCTTCGCCTCGTACGAGTCGCACCCGAGGTCGAGCAGCGTGAGGCCGTGCTCGGCGGCGTACTCGATGGCGTGGTAGTAGGTCAGGTTGTAGTAGAGCGCCGCCTGTCGGGCGATCCGGTCGTCCACCCCATGCACCCGGCCGTACATGACGTCGCCCCAGACGAAGAACTGGGTGAATCCGACGATGCTGCCCTCGTGCCGCGCGAGCAGGACGACGCCGAGGTCGTCGAGCTGCTCGGCCTGGCGGGCGAAGCGTTCGGACTCCTCCTCGGCGGTGTTGGGGTGGCCGTAGCGCTGCAGGACCTGTGCGGAGAGCCGCCCGAGGTGCTGGTGGCACTCCGAGACGCGGCTGACCTCCACCTGGCACCCGGCGTCGCGGAAGTTGCGCATCTCCTTGCGCATCCGGGCCGCGGTGTTGTCGCTGACGCGGCGTCGAAAACCGGCGAGGCCGTCAGGGTCGATCGTGAGCCGCGCCCGGGCGTCCAGCAGGACCACGGCGTCGTCGTCGGTCGTCACCGGCAGGACATGCCGCAGCGCCGCGTCCGTCAGGTAGAGCAGGGCGCGCATGCCCACCCCCGGACGCTCCCGTAGCGCCTCGATCAGCATCCGGGCGGACGTCTCGGCGAGGTCGGCGGGCAGGCCGGGAGCCATCAGGAGTTCGCTGGTGTAGCCCTGCCGCGTGCCGCCGAGCAGGAGCGGGCGGGTGGTGCCCGCCGGGTCGCCCTCGCCGGGCGGGAACAGGAAGGCGGGGTCGTAGTAGCGGGGCACCTCGGCGGCGAAGGTGAACGTCGGCAGCGCGGCGACCAGCCGCCCCCGCGCATGGATCAGCAGGTAGCGGGGCTCGCAGTCGCCGTACTGCTCCGTGTACGACAACCAGGCGTGACTGGAGTAGACGGAGGCCCCCCGAGCCAGCCCGTCCCAGGCGGCTTGGTCGACGTCCCGGATCCGGTGCGCCTCCGTCAGCACCGGCGGCGATGTCTGCTCGGAGGAGACCGTCAACATGATCGCTCCTGGGCGTCGGCCGGACCGACCCCGCCGTCCGGTCGAGCGTCCACCGAGGCGGCCGCGACCAGCCGGGCCTCCAGCCCGTCGAGGATCGCGTAGGTGTCGGTGACCAGTTGGTCGACGGTCGGCGCGGTGAGGAAGAGCATGCCGGCGCAGTTCGTGATGCCGCGCGCCGGCTCGTAGGCCGGGATGGCCGTGCCGTCGGCGACGGTCAGGCCGGGCACGTGCCGGACGTGCGAGCCCGGAGACACCAGCCGGTTCAGCTCCGCCGTCCGGGAGTCCCACACCGGGGACGTGCGCCACGGCCGACCGGCCGTGTCCGTGCCGATCAGGGACATCTCCGCAGCCGCTCCGGTGCCCTCCACGAGCATGGCCGAGGGCGGATCCGCGGCCTCGCCGAGCAGCTCGCGGATCAGCATCGTCACCATGTCGACCCCGAAGACGGTCTCCACCACCTCGGTGATGGCCGAGCCACCGAATCTGGCGGCGGACTCGATGACGACCAGCTCTCCGTCGGCGCACAGCTTGATCTCGGTGTGCGTCCCGCACGTGTCCAGGGAGAGGGCGTCCACCGCCCGGCGGGCCACGTCCTCGACGCGCCGCTGCAACGGCTCGCTCAGTGCACACGGCGCGTGGCTGCTCAGCTCGGTGAACGGCGGGATGGTGGGAATCCGGCCGGTGATGGCGACCGGGTGGAAGGTGCCCCGGACGACGAGGCCTTCGACGCTCAGGTAGTCCCCGTAGCCCGGTCGGTCGTACCAGCCGTCGACCGTGCCCTTGATGATCTCCTCGGCGAGCAACTGCCGGGGGGCTTCCGTCTCGTAGCACTCGCCCAGCCCGTAGCCGTCGAGCTGCTGCAGCGCGCCGCGCACGGCCGCCCAGGCGGGGGCCACGTCGTCCTCGTGTTCGATCACGGCCTGGCCGACGGAACCGGCGCCCCAGGCGGGCTTGAGCAGCAGCGGCGGGGTGAGCGCACGGTACGCGTCGAGCAGGTCGGCCTCGGAGCCCACCCTGCGGAAGGCCGGGACGGGGACGCCCCGCTCGGCCCACCGCTCCCGCATGAGCCGCTTGTCCCGCGACAGCACGGCGTTGCGGCCCGGCCCCGGGAGCCCCAGCCGCTCGCAGGCATGGGCGACGGCGAGCAGCACGTACTCGGAGAAGCCGACGACCGCGTCCGCGCCGATGGCCTTGGCCCGCGCGACGATCAGTTCGACCAGTTCCTCCCCCCGGATCCGCCGGCCCTCGCAGTCGACGACGTCGCGGCAGTGTGCACGCCAACCGACCTCGGCGTCGTTCGGCAGCGGCACCAGCGCGAGGACGTGCAGCTCACCGCAGGCACCAAGGCGGGGGATGGCGTGTTCCAGCGGCACGCCGCCCTTGGCATGTACGAACAGGATCTTCTTCACCGGAGCACCTCGTGACGAGAAGGCGGACGGACAGGCTGTGCTTCAGAGCGTTGCCGGAGCACCGGCGGACGGTTCGGTGCGGTCCGCACCGGGCCGCAGGTAGCGGAACCAGATGACGACCAGCGCGACCAGGACGAACACGAGTAGCAGCCGTAGGAAGCTGCGGTAGCCGAACTGCGAGCCACCGATGCCCATGAGCATCGTGCCGATCGGAATGCTGGAGAAGACGGTCAGCCGCCGCAGGCTGAACACTCGGACGCGCAGCGCCGCCGGGGTGCGGTTGAGCCAGACCGCGCCGCCCACCGCGACGAGGACCGCGAACAACGCGCCGGTGAGGAACATGGCAGCCACCACGGCCAGCGGATGACCGGTCGTCGTCGCGGTCAGCAGCAGCAGGCAGATGAGCCCGAGCGAGCCGGTTGCCATCAGTAGCGGTTGGCGTCCCTCGGCCGACCTGCGGTACCTGAGCAGGAGCAGGGTGGCGACCAGCATGCCGACGCCGTACGCCGTGGCGGCTCGTCCGTACCACAGCGCGAGGCTCTGCGGAGTGTCCGTGTACTCCGTGAGGTAGGCCGGAAGGACGGCGTAGAACGGGAACACCACCAGGTTGCCGAGAATGCCGAGTTGCACGAGGAAGACCAGGTCGCGGCGGTCCCGGACCAGCCGTACGGCCGCCCTGCCGTCGCGCACCAGCGCGCGCAGCGCGCCGCCGGCCGGTGGTGCCGCAGCCTCGCTCGGGTCGACTGCCCGGGCCGTCACCGCGTCCAGGTCCCGCCGACGGAACCGGATCGTGAGCAGCATGGCGACGACGATCACCAGCGCGGCGGCCGGCACGAGTTGCACCCGGCCACTCGTCAGGAGCGTGGCGGTCAGCATCGGGGCCGCGACCCGCTCCACCTGGGAGTGCATCTGGGTGAGCAGCGCGGTGCGGGTGGACGCCCAGGTGGTCGGCGCCAGATCCACGCAGGCCGTCTCGTTGGCCGCCAGATAGAGCGACTCGCTCGTGCTGATCACCGTGTAGCACAGGCCCGCCGCCACGACGAAGAGGAGATCCGTACGAGAGCCGAGGACCGCGACGAGCGCGCCGATCGGAAGGAGCAGCACCAGGAGGAGCTTCGTGATCGTCTTTGCCCGGTCCGCCCGGTCGATGGCCCCGGAGAACGCCACCACGGTCGACAGCGAGAAGACGCTGGACAGGCCGATGATCAAACCAAGGTTGGCGCCCCCACCGGGGGTCTGGGTGATCCACCAACTCAGCGCGAAGAGGCAGGCACCGGACGCGATGATGACGACGAGACTGGGCAGCCAGATGCCGAAGAAGGCGCTGGCGCTGCGACCGTCCGTGCCGCCGGGGGCGGTGAGGCCGTCCTCGCGAGACTTCGGTCGGCTCATGGCGTGCGGGCCTCCAGGTCTGCGGGCCACGACGGGTGGCGGGTCTGCGCGAGCGAGAAGTCGTACGCGGGTGCGGCGTCGGAGATGGCCGAGGCGAGCGCGATGAGGGTCGGCTCCGCGTGCGGCGGAGCCATCGCCTGCACCCCGATGGGCGCGTGGTGGTCGGGGCTGAAGCCGATGGGGAACGTGATGGCGGGCAACCCGGCGAAGCTCGCCATCGTCGCGTAGTTGACCCGGGTGGCGGTGCGCCGCTCGCCGGCCTGGGGAATCGTCGAGGACGGGCCCTCCTCGACGAAGAGGTTGCGGGGCATCAGGGTGCCGGCGGGCATCAGCCACGCGTCGAGCCGGTGCTCGGCGAAGCTGCGCAGGGCTGCGTCGCGGTAGGCGGTCTGCGTCGCGAGCAACTCCTGCTGCCGCGCGTCGCTGACCGCCGCGCCGACCTGTAACGCCTCCACGGTGGAGTCATCGAGCGAGTCGGCGAGTTGGTCGCGATGACGTCGGTAGGAGTCCCAGGCATCTCGAGCGCAGAGCTCGTAGGCCAGGCCACGGTTCCGGAACAGTTCGCCCACGGAGACGGGGACGACGTCGTGGCCCGCGGCGACGAGTGCGGCGCAGGCAGCGTCGAACGCCGCCCGCATCTCGGGCTCGACCTCGTCGTCGGCGACCTCCGTGAGCACGCCGACCCGGAGCCGGGCAGGCGGGGCAGCGAAATGGCCACGGTTGCCGAGAGTGAGTTCGAAGCGGTGCCACAGGTAGGCCAGGTCGTCGACGGTCCGGGTCATCCAGCCCGGGGCGTCCAGCGTCGACGAGAGCACGAATGTGCCGGACATGGCGGCGGGTCGGTGGGTGAGCCGAAGCCCGACGATGCCGCAGGCGGCGGCCGGTAGTCGGACGGAGACAACCGTGTCGGTGCCCAGCGCCAGGTCGCAGATTCCGGCTGCCACGGCGACCGCACTCCCGGTGCTCGACCCGGCCGGATCGAGATGGGGAAAGTAGGGGTTGACGCAGCCGTGCCGCATTCCGATGCCCAGTTCGGTGCTTATGAGTTTGGCCGTGACGGCCTCCGACGGGACGCCGGCCAGCGCGGCTGCCGACCGTTGGGGATAGCGGCGATATCGCGGCAGGCCCAGCCGGGTGGGCAGGCCGCGGACGTCGATCAGATCCTTGACGCCCACGCGAAGCGAGCCTTCTTCCAGGTCACGCAGGATGACGGAGGCCCGGTACAGCTCGTCGGCGCGATAGCTCCACTCGTTCGCCGTCGAACGAAATTCGGCGGGGTCCAAGTCTCCCTGAGCAATTTGCCGATCTCTTTCGCGAAGTGAGATCAGGAGAGAGGCAGGCTGAGTGATGTTTCCAAATGATTTCAGTGCCCATGTTGCGGCACTCGATGAATCTGATCCGATCATGGGTTCCCCACGTGATTGCAACGGAAATGCGCAACTCGCGCTGAAGAAATCTCAGTAATGGGCGCGAGCGCAGCCGCAGGCGGTTGTCCGGGGAACGAAGATGGCGTCTCCCGGCGCGACGCGTGGTTGATCAACTCTGGTTGGCATCAATGTAGGCCCCCGCTCCACACTCGACCAACGGACGCTGCGCACCATACGAGGGCCTCGATTTACTCGCAACGTGTCATCACGCAGGGTGATGGCGGGGCGGTGGGCGCCTTGCGGCTTTTCTTGGCCTATGCACGCATTGCTCTTGGTTGGCTTTTGCTGCATCCCGCGTGATCGGAGGGCGTCACGCCACTTGGGCGAAATACTGTGATCCGCGTCACCTTTAGCTGGTCGTGACGCTTCGTGGCGGCAGAACCCACCTGCGTGGGGGAGGCCGGCGGGCCGGCCCACAGGTCGCACCCGGCAGGTCGCCGCGGCCCAGGGGCCGCGACGCGGCGGGGCCGCCGGACGGGTGGTCCGGCGGCCCCGTGGTGCGGGTATGGCGGTGGTCAGCCCAGCGGCTCGGCCTTGGTCGCGCCGAAGCTGACGTACGAGCAGCCGCTGGTGGGCAGGCTCGTCGCCGCCGGCGGGGTCACCCCGTCGTAGAGCGCCAGCAGGAAGTTCTGCGGGCAGCGCCGGGTGGTGCCGGTGCGGATGCCGAAGTGCAGGTGCGGCCCGGTGGAGTTGCCGGTGTTGCCGGTGAGGCCGACCTGCTGCCCGGCGGTGACGGTCGCGCCGTTGCTGACCGACCACGCCGAGAAGTGGCAGTACGTGTAGGTCGCCCCGTCGGCGCCGGTCAGGTTGACGCCCTGGCCGCAGGAGCTGTCGTTGATGATGGTGACCGTGCCGGCCCGCACGGCGTACGCCCGGGTGCCGGTGCCGACCGGCAGGTCGATGGCGGCGTAGTCGTGGTGCGGGTCGTCGTACTCGCTGCGCGGCAGCGCGCTCTTGGGCAGTGGCAGGGAGAAGCCGGAGCCGCCGCCGGTGGCGGTGGTGATGCGGACGGCGTCGGCGACGACGTAGCCGGTGGCGGTGCTCCAGCGGCTGATCCCGACGACGGGGTGGTCGCCGGCGGCCAGCGTGAAGGTGCCGAGGCCGACCCAGCGGCCCCCGTTGGCGCGCTGGTCCACGACCACCGTCTGGTTGCCGCTGCTGGTCGCCACGATGAACGGGGTGGCGCTGTTGTAGCCGGCGTCGGCCGGGTACCAGACCTCGACGAGGTGCGGGCCGGCGGCCGGCACGGACGCGCTGAACCAGGCGGCGTCGCTGCCCCCGGTGTACGGCGTCGCGTACCGGTAGTCCGCGCCGTTCTTCTGGGCGGCCCAGGACGAGGTGCCCCAGTTCGCGCTGGCGGTGAAGCGCCCGGCGGTCGCGTTGTCCACGGTGGTGGTCGCCGCGGTGGCGGATCCGGCGGGGCCGAGCAGCACCATGGCGGCCGCGGTCAGCCCGGCGGCCAGGCCGCGTGCGGCGGTGGCGAGTTTCACGAAGTGTCTCCGAGGGGGTCGAGAGGGGACGAAGTGAAGGTATTCAACCAAAATCGATCGATCAATGTAAGGGAGCTACATAGATCGTTGCTGGTTTCCTTCGCCGCCGGCCGCCGCGCGCCGGCCGTCTTCGGGAGCAGCCCGCGCCGGGGGTGGGAGGCTCGGCGGGTGCCGGCGGGCCCAGCCGACGAAACGGGCGTAGTAGTCCGCCGGGACGACCTCGTCCGGGTGGATGCGCAACGGTCGCCGATCGCGTCCTCCATCAGCGCGCACAACTGGATGATCAGCGCGATCCGGCTCGTCGCGTACTCGGCGCGCAGGGACAGCTTCGCCGGCTGGCACGGCCACGGTGCGGCGCACACCCGGCACCGCCACGTCGGCCGGGCCGCCGTGCGCCGACGCAGCTCGGCCAGCGACACTGCGTACCTGGTCATGGTCGTGGCCCGCCCCGCCGCAGGGAGGCGACGGCCCGGTGCGGCGGCGACGCCGAGGGCGCCACGCCGACGCGGGCGACGACGGCCGGCCCGGCCCACCGGTGCGCGCCCCTCGTCCGCCGGCTCGGCGAGGGCGCCGGTCCGGGTTCCTCCACCGGTACGCCCGCCAGTTGATCCGGGCAGGGCCAGCGCAGCCCGCAGACGCACTGCCGCCCCCAGCGGGACCAGTCGCGGCGGTGCCTCGGGCCAAGCGGCACGGGCCGGTCGGCTCGCCGGTTGCCGAACATTCCCACGGGACCCTCCGGAGTGGTTGGTGTCGAGGCCGGGGGCAGGAATCGAAATGAGGTTTCGGGGGGTGATTCCTGCCCCCCGGCGTGACCAGCGCGGCAGCGCGGTCACTCACGGTGTTCGTTTCGTAGCTGGTGGTGAGCAATGATTCGGAGAAGAATGCGGGCCAAGGGATGAGGTGCCTTACGAGACGGCAGGAAAGGGGTCAACCTCGTGCCCGGCCTGTTGCAGACCGTCGAGTACATGACCGAGGTGATCGCCACCGACTGCCCGCACTTCAGCGAGGCGGAGCGCAAGGCGAAGGTGGAGGTCCGGCTGCGTCGCCAGCGACTGCTGACCAGGGCCGTGCCGCAGGCCCCGCAGCTCGACGTGATCCTCAGCGAGGCGGTGCTGCGCCGGCCGCTGCGGGACCGGGCAGCGATGGCTCGGCAGCTCGACGCCCTGGTGGTGATGGGCGGCCAGCCCAACGTGAGCGTCCGGGTCCTGCCGTTGGATGCCGGGCTGTTCCGCTGGTCGCAGGCGGGCACGTTCACCATGCTCGACTTCCCGACCGACGTACGGGAGCCGGAGCCGACCACCATCTACTCGGACGGGCCGTGCGGCGCGGTCTGTCTGGACAAGCCACACGAGATCGAGGTCTACGAGGAAGCCTGGCACTCGCTCGCCGGGCGGGCGTTGAGCGGGGAAGAGTCCCGCGAGCTGATCAGGTCGATAGCGAAGGAGATGTCCAGTGCAGCATGACGGTGTGTGGCGCACGTCCTCCCGGTCCGGCGGCGAGGGCAACTGCGTGGAGGTGGCCGGATTCGTCGACGCGATCGGGGTCCGCGACAGCAAGGACCGGCAGGGGCCGGCGCTCAGCTTCGGCCCGGCGGCCTGGGCCGGCTTCGTCCGGGCGACCCGCTACGGGCACCCTCGACCGCCCGTAGCGGTTGGTCCTCCGGGGCCCGCCTCTTGCGGGGGGCACCGGAGGCCAGGAGTCAGCCGACAGGCAGCCCGAGTTGTCGGGAGAACGACTTGCCGTCCCGCGCGGGCCGGTCGAGCTTGCGCAACGACTTGGCGGCGACGCGTTCGACCGGCTGCCGGCTCACTCACGAAAGGACCGACAGGGCTGGCCCACCCTCGGCTGTTGATCAAGAGGTTTGCGTCAAGAAATAGACGCCGGATGACACAAACCTCTTGATCAACAGCCGCCGTCCTGTGGGACGCATTTCGAGGGCGCACAGGTTGTGCGATGCCGGGTGGCGAGGGCTGCGGCGGTTAGGCTGGTCTGAGCAGAATGTCCCGCTGAGGGGGTGAGCCCGGATGGCCCAGGCCGCATTCGCGCCCGAGCCGGCGCCGCGTCAAGTCGAGCCGGCGCCGCCGGCCGCCGAACCGTCGTTCGACGTGTTGCGGTGGCACGACGAGCCGTGGACCGCCCAGCTCGCCCTCGACCTGTTGCCGGAGACCAACGGCCCCAAGGTTGAGGTCCTGAGCGGAAGCGTGATCGTGACACCACATGCCGGATATGACCACCAAGACGCGGAGCTGGACCTCGCGTATCTCCTCAAGCAGGCAGCCCGGCGCGCCAAACTCTGGCTCTATCTCGAGACGAACGTCGTCTCGGGCGACGACCTCTTCATTCCGGACATCGTCATCCTCGACGTTCCCGGGGGCGGGCGAACGACGATGGACATCGGGCACGCCGTGCTGCTCGGTGAGATCGTGTCGCCCGGCAACCGGCGCAAGGACATCATCGACCGGCCCCGGGAGTACGCCGCCGCCGGCGTGCCCTTCTTCCTCCGCGTCGACCTGTGCAACAGGGTGCCCACGCTCGCCCTGTTCGAGCTGGTGGAGGGGGAGTACCGGCCGGTGGCCGCTGCCGCCGCCGGCACCCGGTTCGTGATGCGGGAGCCGTTCGAGTTCTCCATCGACCCGGTCGATCTGCTCGGCGACGAGGCGCCGCTGGAGGATCCGCGCGCCGAGAGCTGAGGCTCCCAGCGGGCGTGCAGCGGGGCTGGGGAAGAATGGCCGGGTGACAACTCCCCGCGATCTCGTATTGCTCGGGTCCACCGGTTCCATCGGCACACAGGCCATCGACATCGTGCGGCGCAACCCGGACCGGTTCCGGGTGGTGGCGCTCGGTGCCGGTGGCGGCAACGTCGCGCTGCTCGCCGCCCAGGCCCTCGAGCTCGGCGTCGAGGCGGTCGGGGTGGCGAAGGCGTCCGCCGCCCAGGACCTCCAACTCGCCTTCTACGCCGAGGCGAGCCGGCGCGGCTGGGCCACCGGCGATTTCAAGCTGCCCAAGATCGTGGCCGGCCCGGACGCGATGACCGAGCTGGCCCAGTGGCCCTGCGACGTGGTGCTCAACGGGGTGGTCGGCTCGCTCGGGCTCGCGCCGACCCTGGCCGCGCTGCGCGCCGGCCGTACCCTCGCCCTGGCCAACAAGGAGTCCCTCGTCGCCGGCGGCCCGCTGGTGAAGGCGGCGGTGGCGCGGCCGGGGCAGCTCGTGCCGGTCGACTCCGAGCACACGGCGCTGGCGCAGTGCCTGCGCTCCGGGACGCGCGGCGAGGTGCGCCGGCTGATCGTCACCGCCAGCGGCGGCCCGTTCCGGGGCAAGCGGCGCGACGAGCTGACGCAGGTCACGCCCGAGCAGGCCCTGGCCCACCCCACCTGGAACATGGGCAAGGTCATCACGATCAATTCGGCCACCATGGTCAACAAGGCGCTCGAGGTGATCGAGGCGCACGAGCTCTTCGACGTGCCCTACGCCGACATCACCGTGACCGTGCACCCGACATCGGTGATCCACTCGATGGTCGAGTTCGTCGACGGCTCCACGATCGCCCAGGCCAGCCCGCCGGACATGCGGCTGCCGATCGCGGTGGCGCTCGGCTGGCCCGACCGGGTGCCCGCCGCCGCCGCCGCCGTGGACTGGACGAAGGCCCACACCTGGGAGTTCGCCCCGCTGGACGACGCGGCGTTCCCCGCCGTGGCGCTGGCGAAGGCCGCCGGCGAGGCCGGGCGCTGCCGTCCGGCGATCTACAACGCGGCCAACGAGGAGTGCGTCGAGGCGTTCATCGCCGGGCGGCTGCCGTTCCTCGGGATCGTGGACACCCTGCAACGGGTGTTGGAGGACGCTCCCGATTTCACCGAACCAGGTACCGTCGAGGACGTGCTCGCCGCCGAGTCGTGGGCACGCGCGCACGCGCAGGAGATCATCGTGGCGTCGGTGGAAGGAGCTTGATGGCGTACCTGCTCGGGGTGGTGCTCTTCGCCCTGGCCATCCTCGTCTCGGTCAGCCTGCACGAGGCGGGGCACATGCTCACCGCCAAGGCGTTCGGGATGAAGGTCACGAAGTACTTCGTCGGTTTCGGCCCCACCCTCTGGTCGTTCAAGCGGGGCGAGACCGAGTACGGCATCAAGGGCGTCCCGCTCGGCGGCTTCTGCAAGATCGTCGGCATGACGCCGCAGGACGACGACGTCGAACCGGCCGACGAGCACCGGGCGATGTGGCGCTACCCGGTCTGGAAGCGGACGATCGTGATGTCCGCCGGCTCGCTCACCCACTTCGCGCTCGCCCTGGTCGCGACCTGGATCATCGCGATCTCCGCCGGCCTGCCCAACCCCGACTTCCCGACCACCGACACCGAGGCCCGCCAGGAGCCCGCGGTGATCGCCCTGGCCAAGTGCGTGGTGCCGGAGAACGTCGCCCGGGAGTGCGCCCCCGCCGACCCGGCCAGCCCCGCCGCCGCCGCCAACCTGCGCAACGGCGACCGGATCACCGGCCTCAACGGCACCCCGATCAACAACTACGGCGACCTGCTGACCGCGCTGCGGGCCACCAAGCCGGGCGACAAGGCCGACATCTCGTACGTCCGCGACGGCCAGCCCGGCACCACCAGCACCGTGCTCGCCCAGACCCAGCGCCCCCCGCTGAACGACCCGAAGGGCCAGCTCGGCCCGGTCTCCGCGCTCGGCATCGGCCTGCAGTTCAGCACCCCCACCCGGGTCGAGTACGGTCCGGTCTCCGCGCTCGGCGGCACCGCCCGCTTCACCGGCGACATGGCCGTCGGCACCTACGAGGCGATGAAGCGCATCCCGCAGAAGGTCCCCGCCCTCTGGGCGGCGATCACCGGCGAGGAGCGGGACATGGACACCCCGATCAGCGTGGTCGGCGCGAGCCGGCTCGGCGGCGAGGCGGTGGAGAACAACGCCTGGCTGATCTTCTTCATGCTCTTCGTCTCGCTGAACTTCTTCATCGGCGTGTTCAACCTGCTGCCGCTGCTTCCGCTCGACGGCGGGCACATCGCCATCGCCTGGTTCGAGCGGGCCCGGTCCTGGCTCTTCGCCCGGTTCGGCAAACCCGACCCGGGGCACGTCGACTATCTCAAACTCATGCCCCTCACGTACGCGGTGATCCTGATCGGTGGCGCGTTCACGCTGCTGACCATCACCGCGGACGTCGTCAATCCCATTACGCTCTTCTCAAGGTGAGTGCCTGAAGTGACCGCAGTCAGTCTCGGTATGCCCCCCGTACCGCCCCCCGCGCTTGCCCCGCGTCGGCTCAGCCGTCAGATCATGGTCGGTTCGGTGCCGGTGGGTGGGGGTGCGCCGGTGTCGGTGCAGTCGATGACCACCACCCTGACCTCCGATGTCAACGCCACCCTCCAGCAGATCGCCGAGCTGACCGCGTCCGGCTGCCAGATCGTGCGGGTGGCGGTGCCGTCGCAGGACGATGTGGAGGCGCTGCCGGCGATTGCCCGTAAGTCGCAGATCCCGGTCATCGCCGACATCCACTTCCAGCCGAAGTACGTCTTCGCGGCGATCGACGCCGGTTGCGCCGCCGTGCGGGTGAACCCGGGCAACATCCGGCAGTTCGACGACAAGGTCAAGGAGATCGCGGCGGCGGCCTCGGCCGCCGGTACGCCGATCCGGATCGGTGTCAACGCGGGCTCGTTGGACAAGCGCCTGCTGGCGAAGTACGGCAAGGCCACCGCCGAGGCACTGGTCGAGTCGGCGCTGTGGGAGTGTTCCTTGTTCGAGGAGCACGGTTTTCGGGACATCAAGATCTCGGTGAAGCACAACGACCCGGTGGTGATGATCCGGGCGTACCGGCAGCTCGCCGAGCGTTGCGACTACCCGCTGCACCTCGGCGTGACCGAGGCCGGGCCGGCGTTCCAGGGCACCATCAAGTCGGCGGTCGCGTTCGGCGCGTTGCTGGCCGAGGGGATCGGCGACACGATCCGGGTGTCGCTGTCGGCCCCGCCGGTGGAGGAGATCAAGGTCGGCAACCAGATCCTGGAGTCGCTGGGGCTGCGTGAGCGGGGCCTGGAGATCGTCTCGTGCCCGTCCTGCGGCCGGGCCCAGGTGGACGTCTACAAGCTGGCCGAGGAGGTCAGCGCCGGTTTGGAGGGGCTGCCGGTGCCGCTGCGGGTGGCGGTCATGGGCTGCGTCGTCAACGGCCCGGGGGAGGCCCGCGAGGCCGACCTCGGGGTGGCCTCCGGCAACGGCAAGGGGCAGATCTTCGTCAAGGGCAAGGTCGTCAAGACCGTCCCCGAGGGGCAGATCGTGGAGACCCTGATCGCCGAGGCGCTGCGGATCGCCGACGAGATGGGCGCCGAGCTCCCTGACGACCTGCGCGACCTCCTGCCCGGCACGGGCGCCACGGTCACGGTGCACTGACCCTCGCGCGCACCGGCGCGCGAAAGAAGGGGCCGTTCCACGCGGAACGGCCCCTTCTTCGTTTTCCGAGCCGCGCCCGCTGCGGGTGCATTTCTTGCCGCCCTGGCGACAAGAAATGCACCCGTCGACGAGGACCGGCGGATCACTCGGGTTCGGCGAGGATGGCGTAGAGCTTGCGGCGGGTCTCGACGAGCACCTGGGCGGCCCGTTCCCGCTGGTCGTCCGTGCCGGTCGTCAGCACCTGGCGCAGGGCCTGCATCGCCTGGTTGCCGGCGTCGCGGATGTCGTGCCAGCTGTTGACCGTGTCCTCGGCGAACTCACCCCACGGCGGGGCCTGGGCCGCCGCGTCGGCCTCGGCGCGGCCCTCGTCGGTGACGGTGAACCGCTTCCGGCCGCCGGCGCCCTCCTGGGCCGACGCGCCGACGACGCCCTCGTCCTCCAGCAGTTGCAGCGTCGGGTAGATCGACCCCGGGCTGGGCCGCCAGGCCCCGCCGGTGCGGGAGTCGATCTCCTGGATCATCTCGTACCCGTGCATCGGTCGCTCCGTGAGCAGCACCAGCACGGCGGCCCGGACGTTGGGCCGGCGTCCCCGCCCGCGCCCCCGGTGCCCGGGTGGCATGGGCGGAAAAGGTGCCCCGGGGGGGAAAAGCCGAAGGCCCGCATCCGCGCCTCGCGGTGCATTCCGTGGCGGAAACCCATCAGGGTTCTCCCGGTCCGCCGCAGGAACGCCGACAACCTCATGATCGACTGGCGGGCGGGCGGGGTTCGGTGAGCGGGCGGCGGGGCGGGGTGGGCGTCTGGCAGGCTGATAGGCGTGCTGACCGTGCCGGTACGTCAACTGGGGGAATCGGAGCGGCGCGCGGTCGAGCGGCTGCTCGACCTCGACCCGTTCGCGGGCGCGCAGGTCGCCGAGCGGATCGCCGCGCGCGGGCTGGCCTGGTGGCGGGCCGAGGGCCGGATCCTGGGCTACGGGGCGCGGCGCAGCCTCGAATCGATCTGCTGGCTGGGCGGCAACCTAACCCCGGTGCTCGCCTCCGACACGGCCGTCGCCGCGTACGCCGAGCTGCTGGCCGCCGAGGAGCGGCTCTGCTCGTCGATCGTCGGGCGGGCCGACGCGGTGCTCGGGCTCTGGGAGCGGCTCTGCGGGCGGTGGGGGCCGGCCCGCGACGTGCGGCCGAACCAGCCGCTGCTGGTCGCCGACGCGCTGCCGCCGGTGCCGATCGACCCGCAGGTGCGCCTGGTGCGCGGCAACGAGGTGGATCGGCTCTTCCCGGCCGCCGTGGCCATGTACACCGAGGAGGTCGGCGTCTCCCCGCTGGCCGACGACGGCGGGCGCGGCTACCGCCGCCGGGTCACCGACCTGGTCCGGGCCGGGCGGGCGTACGCCAAGGTCGTCGACGGCCAGGTGGTGTTCAAGGCCGAGCTGGCGGTGGTGACCCGGCGCACCGCGCAGGTCCAGGGGGTCTGGGTGGCCCCGCAGTGGCGCGGCCGGGGCATCGCCACGTCGGCGATGGCGGCGGTGACCCGCGACGCGCTGCTGCGGGTCGCCCCGACGGTCAGCCTCTACGTCAACGACTTCAACGTGCCCGCCCGGCGCGTCTACGAGCGCTGCGGCTTCCGCTCCGTCGGCACCCTCGCCACCGTGCTGTTCTAGCCCCACGCTGCGGCGGGGCGGGGGCCGGGCGGCGGCGGGGCACGGGGGAGTGCGGCGGGGGTAATTGCGTTGAACGGCCCGGCCGGATCGCGCAGGGTGGAACCACCGCCACACCCCGTCGAGTCCGGAGAGTCCGACATGCGCCTGTTCCGTGACCTGTGGGCCACCTCGGCACGCCGGATGACAATCGTGGCGGTGCTGATCTTCCTCGGTGCCGCCGGCCAGGCGGCGGCGTCCGCGCTCGCCGGCCCGGTGCTGGTGCACCGCTCACGGGTCCTCTTCGTCGTCCTCGCGGTCGCGCTCTGCGCCGCCGTCCTCACCAACCTCGCCGTCGGCCTGCTGATGGCCCGGGTGAGCGCCGACTGGGCCGCCGACGTCCGGCGTCGGCTCTGCCGGGTGGCGCTCGGGCAGGACCTGCCCACCCTCGAGGGCACCCCCGTCGGCGAGCTGCTGGACCGCATCGACGGGGACGTCTACCAGGTGGCCTCCGAGGTGCGCGGGCACGGCGTACAGATCGCGCAGATGGCCGCCACGGGCCTGCTCTCCACGCTCGTCGCCCTGCTGGTCTGGTGGCCGGCCGGGGTCAGCATGATCGCGTTGACCGCGCTGCTGGCGGTCGTGCTGCGCCGGCCGACCCAGCGCATCGCGCCGGCCCGGATGGCCGAGGAGGAGGCCTGGACCGACCTCGCCGCCGTGATGGAGGAGGCCGTCCACGGTCAGGACGACGTCCGCACCAGCCTGGCCCGGCCGTACGTGCTGCGGCTGTTCGCCCGGCGGGCCGCCGAGGTGCTGGCCCGGGGCAAGCGGGTCTGGCGGATGTCCGCGCAGGTCACCACGATCGGCGCGGGCGTCGTCCGGGTCGGCGTGGTCGGGGTGGTGCTCGGCGGGGCCTGGGCGCTGGCCGCCGGCCGGGTCGACGCGGCCCGGCTCACCTCCGTGTGGCTGCTCGTGCTGGCCTTCGGCGCGACCGTCGAGCACATCAGCCGGCTGGTGCCGGAGTTGCAGTACGCGCTCGGGGCCTGGGGGCGGGTGCAGCTCCTGCAGGACACCCGCCAGGAGCCGACCGGCGGCCGGGAGCCCGTCGACGGCGACCTGGTGGTGCGGGACCTCACCTACCGGTACCCGGCGGGCGGGGCGGACGGCGACCGCGCGGCGGCCCTGCGCGACGTGTCGCTCACCTTCACCCGGGGCCGGTCGTACGCCCTGGTGGGGCGGACCGGCTCCGGCAAGTCCACCCTCGCCAAGGTGCTCACCCGGGCGGTGCAGGTGCCGCGCGGCACCGTCTTCCTCGGCGGGCTGGACCTGCTCGACCTGGACGTCGAGCGGCTGCGCCGGTGGATCGCCGTGGTGCCGCAGCGCACCGAGATCCTGGCCGGCACCCTCGCCGAGAACGTCGCCCTCTTCGACCCCGACC
Source organism: Micromonospora sp. DT233 (assembly GCF_049841815.1). Lineage (NCBI taxonomy): Bacteria > Bacillati > Actinomycetota > Actinomycetes > Micromonosporales > Micromonosporaceae > Micromonospora > Micromonospora sp. DT233. Next base: position 448,023 of record NZ_JBNCLB010000003.1, read on the forward strand.
TGCTCGACGGGGCCGCGCGGGCGCTGCGCGAGCTGGGGCTGGACGGCTGGATCGCCGAGCTGCCCGACGGCCTGCACACCCGGCTCGGCGAGGGCGGGCACGTGCTCTCGGCCGGGCAGGAGCAGCTCGTCGCGTTCGCCCGGATCCTGGTCCGTGACCCGCACGTGGTGATCCTCGACGAGGCCACCGCCCGGCTGGACCCGGTCACCGAGACGCTGGTGCAGCGCGCCACCGACCGGCTGCTCACCGACCGGATCGGCATCGTCATCGCCCACCGGCTCTCCTCGGTGCGCCGCTGCGACGAGGTGGTGGTGCTGGCCGACGGCGCGGTGGCCGAGGCCGGGCCGCTGGACACCTCGGAACGCTTCGCCGAGCTGCTGGCGGTCAGCAACGCCTTCGCGTACGCCGAGGCCGGGGCGGGCGGGCGCACCGGCGGCGGCGTGCTGACCGATCCGGCCGCGCGGCCCGGCGCGGCGATCCCGGTCGCGTCGCCGATTCCGCCCGCCCCGGCGATCCCGCCCGCGCCGCCGCCGTCCGCGCGGTCGTCGGCGGTCGCGCCGCCCTCGCTGCCGCCGACGCCGCCCGCCCGGACGCTGCGGGAGATCTTCCGCCTGACCACGAACGACCTCCGGTACGGCCTGTTCGGGATCGCGCTCTACGCGTTCGGCGGGGTGCTCGCCTTCGACGGCGCGGTGCTGCCCTGGCTCTGGGCGGATCTGGTCGACGCCTCCGGCGCGCCCTGGTGGCCGGCGGTCGGCATCTCGGCCGCCCTGGTGGTGACCATGCCGGTGCCCTACCTGACCAGCGTCCTCTTCCCCAACTGGTGGACCCGGCAGATGCTGCGGATCAGCCTGCGGCTGGTGCACGGGCAGACCGGCCCGCGCCGGGTCAGTCGGCACACCCCCGCCGAGGTGGTCGCCCAGGGCGGCGACACCGAACGGGTGGTGATCCTCGCCGACAACCTCTTCGACCAGGGCATCTCCCTGCTCATGGTGGTCACCATGACGATGGTGTCCGGCAGCCTCGTGCCGGCGGCGTTCTTCGTCGGGACGATGGTCGTCTCCGGGCTGGTGGCGACGCTCTTCGGGCCGCGCCTGGAACGGTCGGCGCGGGACACCGTCGCGGCGCGGGCGGCGTTCGCCACCGCCCTGGTGTCGTCGCTCTCGGCGGCCCGCACCGTGAAGCTGGCCGGGGCCACCCGGTCGGTGCTGGGCCACCTCGCCGGCCTCGACGCCACCCGCAGCGAGCGACAGCGCCGGGAGGTCGCCGTGCAGGTCTGGTCCCGGTCGACGCCCGCCCTGATCAGCGGCCTGCTGCCGATCGGCGCCTGGGCGCTCTACCTGACCGGCGGGCTCTCCGCCGGGGCCACCCTGGTCGCGGTCGCCACGCTCGGCGCGGCCCGCTGGTTCGCCTGGACCACGGCGTCGCTGGTCTCCCAGTTGCCCTCGGCGCGGGTCTGGACGCGCCGCACGGTGTCGATGGCGGGGGTGGGGGCGTACTCGGCGCCGGTGGACGGGGTCGACCTGGCCGCCGGGACCGCGCCCGCGCCGCAGCCACCGCCCCGGCGACCGCTGCGCCGGCTGGAACTCGTCGGCTTCGGCGCGCTGCACAGCGACGGCACCCACGCGGTACGCGACGTGGACCTGACCGTCGAACGCGGTCAGCTCGTGCTCGTGGTGGGGCCGGTCGGCTCCGGCAAGTCCTCGCTGCTGCGCGCCCTGGCGGGGATCGTGCACCACACCGGGGCGCTGCGCTGGAACGGCGACCCGGTCACCGAGCCGGAGCTCTTCCTGCGCCCGGGGCAGGTCGGCTACGTCGGGCAGCTGCCCCGGGTGCTCTCCGGCACGGTCGCCGACAACGTCGCGCTCGACCACGACGTGGACGCCGCCGCCGCCGTGTCGACCGCCCAGCTCGAACACGACCTGGCCGCCGCCGGGGGCGGTCTCGGGCTGCTCATCGGGCACAAGGGGACCCGGCTCTCCGGCGGGCAGCTGCAACGGCTGGCGCTGGCGCGGGCGCTGGCACCGCGTACCGAACTCCTGGTCGCCGACGACGTCTCCTCGGCGCTGGACGTCACCACGGAGCTGGCGCTCTGGGCGGCGCTGCGGGAACACGGGGCGACGGTGGTCGGCTCGACGTCGAAGCGGGCCGCGCTGGTCCGGGCCGACCAGGTGGTGGTGCTGATCGGCGGGACGGTGGCGGCCCGCGGGCCGTGGCGCGACCTGGAGGAGCACTGGGGACACCTGGCCGGCTGACCCCCGCGTGGGGGCCAGCCGGTCGCGGGGGTCAGCTCCGGGCGTACTGGGACGGCCAGGCGGGGGTGGCGCCCAGCTTGGCCGCCGCCCGCAGGGGCCAGTACGGGTCGCGCAGCAGCTCCCGGCCCAGCAGGACCAGGTCGGCCTCGCCGTCGGCGACGATCTGCTCGGCGTGCTCCGGCTCGACGATCAGGCCGACCGCGCCGGTGGGCACCCCGGCCTCGCGGCGGATCCGGGCGGCCAGCGGCACCTGGTACCCGGGGCCGACCGGGATGGCGGCCCGGGGGGCGGCACCGCCGGAGGAGGCGTCCACCAGGTCGACGCCGGCCGCCGCCAGCTCCCCGGCGAGCGCCACGCTGTCCTCGATGGTCCAGCCGCCCTCGGTCCAGTCGGTGGCGGAGATGCGGGTGAGCACCGGCACGTCGTCGCCGACCGCCGCGCGGACCGCGCGGGCCACCGCCAGGGGCAGCCGCATCCGGCCGGCCCGGTCCCCGCCCCAGGCGTCGGCGCGGTGGTTGGTCAGCGGGGAGAGGAACTCGTGCAGCAGGTACCCGTGCGCGGCGTGGATCTCCACGGCGGCGAAGCCGGCGTCCACCGCCCGGACGGCGGCGGCGGCGAACGCCTCGACCACGCCCGCGATGCCGGCCTCGTCGAGCGCGGTCGGCACCCGGTACTCGGGGACGAACGGCTCCGCGCCGGGGCCGACCGGGGTCCAGCCGCCCTCGGCGTCGGGCACCCCGCCCTGGCTCGGGGCCCACGGCCGGTACGTCGACGCCTTGAAGCCGGCGTGCGCGAGCTGGACCACCGGCACCGCGCCCTGGGCGGCGACGAAGGCCGTGATCGGCCGCCACGCGTCGACGTGCGCCCCGGACCAGAGCCCGGTGTCCTGCGGGCTGATCCGCCCCTCGGGGAGCACGGCGGTCGCCTCGGTCATCACCAGGCCGGCCCCGCCGACGGCGCGGGCGCCGAGGTGCACCCGGTGCCAGTCGGTCGGCAGCCCGTCCGGGCCGGCGCTGTACTGACACATCGGGGCCATGGCGACCCGGTTGGGCAGGGTGACGGCGCGCAGCGCCAAGGGGGTGAACAGGGTGCTCATGTCGTGATCCTCTCGGGTGCCACGGTGGGCGTGCAGCCGACCACCGAGGAGGGCCCGCGGCGGGACCCTCCTCGGCGTACGCGTCAGGCGGGAAGGGGGCTCGGCTGGTCGGTGCGGGTGGGGCGGCCGACGGGGTCGTCGACGGGGTCGGGCTCGGTCAGGTCCCGACTGCCGGCCGAGGCGTACGCGGCGCGGTCGAGGGTGCCCTCGCGGGCGGCGACGATGGTCGGGACGACGGCCTGCCCGGCCACGTTGGTGGCGGTGCGGATCATGTCCACGATCGGGTCGATCGCCAGCAGCAGGCCGGCGCCGGCCAGCGGCAGGCCCAGCGTGCTCAGGGTCAGCGTGAGCATCACGATCGCGCCGGTCAGGCCGGCGGTGGCGGCCGAGCCGACCACCGAGACGAACGCGATCAGCAGGTAGTCGCCGACGCCGAGGTCCACCCCGAAGACCTGCGCCACGAAGATCGCCGCGAGGGCCGGGTAGACCGCCGCGCAGCCGTCCATCTTCGTGGTGGCGCCGAACGGCACCGCGAAGGAGGCGTACTCGCGGGGGACGCCGAGGCGCTCGACGGCGCGCTGGGTCACCGGCATGGTGCCGATCGAGGAGCGGGAGACGAAGCCCAGCTGGATCGCCGGCCACGCGCCGGCGAAGAAGCGCACCGGGTTGAGCCGGCCCGCGCCGAGCAGCAGCAGCGGGTAGACGACGAGGAGCACGATCGCGCAGCCGACGTAGACGGCGGTGGTGAACTTCGCCAGCGGGGCCAGCAGGTCCCAGCCGTACGCGGCGACGGCGTGGCCGATCAGGCCGAGCGTCCCGATCGGGGCGAGCCGGATCACCCACCACAGCGCCTTCTGCACGATGGCCAGCAGCGACCGGTTGAGCCTGACGAACGGCTCGGCGGCCTCGCCGACCAGCAGCGCGGCGGCCCCCACGACCATGGCCAGGAAGACGATCTGGAGCACGTTGCCCTCGACGAACGCGCCGACGGGGTTGGTGGGGACGATGCCGCCGAGGAAGTCGGTCCAGGAGCCGGTGGTCTTCGGCGGGGCGGCCGCGCCGACGTCCAGGGTGACGCCCCGGCCGGGGTCGGTGAGCAGGCCCAGGCCGATGCCGACGCCCACCGCGATCAGCGCGGTGGCGCCGAACCAGAGCAGGGTCTTCAGCGCCAGCCGGGCGGCGTTGGCCACGCCGCGCAGGCTGACCACGCTGACCACGATGGCGGTGAAGACCAGCGGCGGCACGGCCAGCTTGAGCAGCTGGACGAAGAGGCCGCCGACGGTGTCGAGGGTGCTGGCCAGCCAGCTCAGGTCGTTGGCGCGGGCGAGGAAGCCCAGCGCCACGCCGAGGACGAGGCCGAGCAGGATCTGCACGGAAAAGGGGATCTTGCGCAGGGCGGAAGCCATGGGATGTCCAAGAGTCGGTGTGGGCGGTCGGGCGGGCGGCTAGAAAACGGGCCGCGCCGGACAGACGCCGCTGGCCTGCCGTCGAAGATCGACGTACAGGCGCACGGTGAGGTGCCAGACATTGGTCATCGTCGACCAACGATACGCGGCCTCCGTCGCGCCGGAAAGGAGCGTCGGCGGTGACCCGCCTTACAGCGCTCCCGGCGCCGGTGGGGATTCCCCGGCCGAAAGCGCCGAGACCGTGCGCTTGGTCACTGCGGGCGCGCGGCGGCCCAGGGCGGATATCCTGGCTCGGCGTCGCCGTGACCCGGGCGGCGGTGCGCAAGTCGCCCTTCCCCACCCCCGAAGGACTACGCCGATGACCGTGGCATATCTCGTGGCCGGTGTCCGCACCCCGATCGGCCGGTACGCCGGCGCCCTCGCCGGGGTGCGCCCCGACGACCTCGCCGCGCACGTGATCCGCGAGCTGGTCGCCCGCCACCCGTCGGTGGACTGGGCCCGCGTCGACGACGTGGTGCTCGGCTGCGCCAACCAGGCCGGCGAGGACAACCGCAACGTGGCCCGGATGGCCGCCCTGCTGGCCGGCCTGCCCGGCGAGGTGCCCGGCAGCACCGTCAACCGGCTCTGCGGCTCCGGCCTGGACGCCCTGGCCACCGCCGCCCGGCAGGTCGTCGCCGGCGAGGCCGAGCTGGTGGTGGCCGGCGGCGTGGAGAGCATGAGCCGCGCGCCGTACGTGATGCCGAAGGCCGACGCCGCGTTCGCCCGGACCCCGCAGGTGTACGACACCACGCTCGGTTGGCGGCTGGTCAACCCCCTGATGGAGCAGGGCTGGGGGATCGACTCGATGCCCGACACGGCCGAGAACGTGGCCGCCGAGTACGGCGTCGACCGCCGCGCGCAGGACGCCTTCGCGTACCGGTCGCAGCAGCGGGCCGCGAAGGCGCAGGCGCAGGGGCGCTTCGCCGAGGAGATCGTCCCGGTGACCGTGCCGGCGGGGCGGCGCGGGACGACGCTCGTCGAGGTCGACGAGCACCCCCGGGAGACGTCGCCGGAGAAGCTGGCCGCGCTGCCCACCCCGTTCCGGGCCGGCGGCACGGTGACGGCGGGGAACTCCTCCGGCGTCAACGACGGCGCGGCCGCGCTGCTGGTGGCCGGCGAGGCGGCGGTGGCCCGGTACGGCCTCACCCCGCTGGCCCGGATCACCGGCGCCGCCGCCGCGGGGGTGCCGCCCCGGATCATGGGGATCGGCCCGGTGCCCGCCACCCGCAAGCTGCTCGACCGGCTCGGCGTGGGCCTCGACGCGGTCGACGTGATCGAGCTGAACGAGGCGTTCGCCGCGCAGTCGGTGGCGGTGCTGCGCGAGCTGGGTCTGCCCGAGGACGCCGAGCACGTCAACCCCAACGGCGGGGCGATCGCCCTGGGGCACCCGCTGGGCGCCAGCGGGGCCCGGCTGGCGCTGACCGCCGCGCTGGAGCTGCGCCACCGCGACGCCCGGCGGGCGCTCGCCACCATGTGCGTCGGGGTGGGGCAGGGCATCTCCCTGATGCTGGAGTCGGCCGCCTGAGCTGTCTTTGAAGTGCGGCGGTCGGGCGGTCCCGGCGTCGGTCGGGCCCCCGCGCCCGGTTGGACCTCGCTAAGCGTGCGACATCCGGCCTAGAGTGGTGCACACCACAGACCCCCGGGTCGTGTCGGCCGTCGTCGGGGTGCTTCCACGCGCCCCCCGGCGGCCGGTGTGGCGACGGCGGGACGGCGACGACGGGGCGGGTGAGACAGATGCCGGACGGACCACCGACCGGGGCCGACACGCAGCGTCCGTCGACGCGTGCGGGGCGGTTGGCCGGTGGCGCGCGGCGTCGCCCGCGACGAACGGCCCGCCGGCTAGGCCCGGCGTGACAGCCGTGCCGGAAGCCGGCGACGAGCAGCTCAGCCGGGCCGGCGCCGAGGCGTACGCGGCCGAGTGGGCCCGCGCGGCACGCCGGCTCGGGTTCGTGCCACTGACCGTCGCCGAGAGCGAACGCCTGCTCCTCGTGCACACCGTGCGGCTGGCCCAGGCGCTGCTGGCCGAGGCGTTCACCGCCCAACCCGCCGAGGAGGTGGGCCGGGCGCTGGTCGAGTCGCACCTGATCGAGCCCAGGTTCCTCGGCTGGTCGGTCACCGCGCTCGGGCAGCGCTTCACGACCGAGGTGGTGCCGGGCTCGGCGGGCCGACCCCGTACCGCCGAACGGGTCGCCGCCCTCCAGGGCGCCCTCGCCGCCGGCTTCGCGCGGGCGCTGCGCGACCACACCTTCACCCAGCAGGAGCGCATCGCCCGCAGCGCCTGGAAGGCCCGCAACGCCGTCGAGCAGGCCCTGCGCGACAGCGAGGCACGGTTCCGGGCGGTGTTCAAGGGCGCGGCCATCGGCATCGGCATCGCCGACCTCGACGGGCAGATCCTGGACGTCAACCAGTCCTTCGCCGACATGCTCGGGTACCCGGTCGAGGAGCTGCGCCGGGTCAACGTCGCGTCGCTCGCCCACCCCGACGACGCCGACGGGATGTGGGAGCTCTACCGGGAGCTGATCGAGGGCAAGCACGAGTCGGCCCGGGTGGAGAAGCGCTACCACCGCAAGGACGGCAGCGTGGTCCGGACGGACCTGGCCGTCTCGCTGATCCGCCACGACGACGGCCGGCCCCGCTTCACCGTCGCCATGGTCGAGGACATCACCGAACGGTACGAACTGCAGCAGCGACTGCGCTTCCAGGCGCTGCACGACCCGCTCACCGGCCTGCCGAACCGTACGCTGTTCTTCGAGACCCTCGGCCAGTTGCTGGCCGACGCCGGCCCGGAGCACCGGCTCGGGGTCTGCTTCCTCGACCTGGACAGGTTCAAGGCGATCAACGACAGCCTCGGCCACGACCTCGGCGACCGGCTGCTGACGGTGATCGCCCGTCGACTCGCCGACTGCGTGGCCGCGCACGGCCACCTGGTCGCCCGGATGGGCGGCGACGAGTTCGTCATCCTCGTCGACGGCGGCGACGGCATCGACGACGCGGTGGGCGTCGCGGAGCTGGCCCTCGCGGCGGTCGCCGCCCCCGTCCACGTCGGCGACCAGCAGCTCACGGTCTCCGCCAGCGTCGGCATCGTGGAGTGCCCGGCCGCCGAGACCAGCGCGTCGGAGCTGATGAAGGCCGCCGACAGCACCCTGTACTGGGCGAAGGCGGAGGGGCGCGGCCGGTGGGCGGTCTACGACCCCGAGCGCAGCGCCCAGGACATCGCCCGCTCCGCGCTCGCCGCCAGCCTGCCCGCCGCGCTGGAACGGGGCGAGTTCGTGGTCCACTACCAGCCGATCGTGTCGCTGCACGACGCCAGCATGGTGGCGGTCGAGGCGCTGGTGCGCTGGCAGCACCCGGAGCGCGGGCTGGTCGGGCCGGACCACTTCATCGGGCTGGCCGAGGAGACCGGCCTGATCGTCGCGCTCGGCGAGTGGGTGCTGCGGCGGGCGTGCCACGACGCCGAGGCGTGGCACCGGCAGTTCCCGGCGGCGAAGCTGGTCGTCAGCGTCAACCTGGCCGCCCGGCAGGTCGACCACCCGGACATCGTCGAGACCGTGGCCGACGCGCTGAGCCACACCCGGCTGCCCGCCGGCCTGCTCCAGCTCGAGCTGACCGAGAGCGCCGTGATGGGCACGGCGGGGGAGCCGCTGCGCGCGCTGCACCGCCTCGCCGAGCTGGGCGTACGACTGGCGATCGACGACTTCGGCACCGGCTACTCCAACCTGGCGTACCTGCGGCGGTTGCCGATCCACTGTCTGAAGCTGGCGGGGCCGTTCGTGGAGGGCATCCGGGCCGACGCGGCCGGCGGCCTCGGCGACCAGCGCGACGAGCGGATCGTCGACGCGTTGGTGCGGCTGGCGCACGCGCTGGGGCTGCGGGTCACCGCCGAGGCGGTGGAGACGCGGGTGCAGGCCGAGCGGCTGCACGCGCTGCACTGCGACACGGGGCAGGGGCGCTGGTTCGGCGCTCCCGCGCCGGCCGCGACGATCACCGCGCGGCTGTGCGGCGGCGTCGACGGTGGGGAGGCCGCCGGCTCCTCGCCGGCCGGCGCGGGCGAAGGGGCGGAGCGTACGCAATGAGCATCACGGACTCGCAGGCGGTGGTCGCCGTGGTGGCCGCCCTGGCCATCGTGGCCGGGCTGGCCGGCGTGGTGGTGCCGGGCCTGCCCGCGCTGCCGCTGTGCTGGGGCGGGGTGCTGGTCTGGGCGGTCTTCGGCGACGCCGGGGCGGGCCGCTGGGCGGTGCTGGCCGCCGCGACCGTGGTCGCCGCCGGCGGGGCCGTGGTCAAGTACCTCTGGCCGGGGCGGAACCTGAAGAACGCCGGGGTGCCGACGTCGTCCCTGCTGGCCGGGGGTGCGCTGGGGCTGGTCGGGTTCTTCGTGATCCCGGTGGTGGGGCTGGTGCTCGGCTTCGTCGGCGGGGTGTGGGGCGCCGAGCGGCTGCGGCTGGGCAGCCACCAGCTCGCCTGGCCGTCGACGGTGCACGCGCTCAAGGCCGCCGGCCTGTCGATGGTGGTGGAGTTCCTCGCCGGGCTGGTGATCGCCGGGCTGTGGGTGGTGGGCCTGGTGGTGGCCTGAGCGTCGGCGCTCGTCGCGTGAGCGTCGGCGCGTGCCGGGGCGGCGTGGGGCGGAGCGCCGCAGTGAGAGAGAGGTGAACGCCCCACGCCGCCGCGTGCCGGGCGTTGCCGAGCGCCCGGCGGGGCCCGTCCGGATCGGGCCTGGTCACAGGCTCAAGGATGGGCCGGGCGGAGGCTGCGGGCAAGGCAATTTGGCTGGTCGTGGTGGCGTGGGGTCGGTGACGGGGGGGCCGACTCAGCCCGCGGGGCCGAGCCTCTTCGCCAGGCCGAGGAAGGGCTGCCAGGTGCCGGGTGCGAAGTGGAGGGTGCCGCCGTCGCGGTCCTTGGTGGCGCGCACCAGAACGACGCCGGGCATGTTGTCGGCCACCTCGACGCAAGCCCCGCCACGGTCCGCACGATGACCTCCCGGGAAGTACATGTACCTCAGGTGGGCGTATGTCGTCCCGGGGGCTGTCGGCCGGGTCGATGCGGCGCTGGGCCTGGGCTGGACGCCGGCGGCGATGTCAAGCGCCCCGCCGCCACGTGGTGCGCCCACCGGCGTCCCTCCCTATATTCAAGCGATGAGCAGAGCTCCCCTCTCCCTGGAAGAGTTACGGGCCGCCGTCGCCGCCGGCAAGCTCGACACCGTCGTCCTGGCCATGGTCGACATGCAGGGCCGCTTGCAGGGCAAACGGCTGCACGCGCCGTTCTTCCTCGACCAGGTGGTCGACAACGGCAGCGAGGGGTGCGACTACCTGCTGGCCGTGGACGTCGACATGAACACCGTCGACGGGTACGAGATGTCGAGCTGGGATCGGGGCTACGGCGACATCGCCATGGTGCCCGACCTGGACACGCTGCGCCGGGTGCCCTGGCAGCCGGGGACGGCGATGCTCCTCTCCGACCTGGCCTGGCCGGGCGGCGGCGGCCCGGTGGTCGCCTCGCCCCGGCAGATCCTGCGCCGCCAGCTCGACCGGCTCGCCGCGCACGGCCTGACCGCGTACGCCGGCACCGAGCTGGAGTTCGTGCTCTACCGCGACTCGTACGAGGAGGCCTGGCGGCGCGGCTACCGCGAGCTGACCCCGGCCAACCAGTACAACGTGGACTACTCGCTGCTCGGCACCGCCCGGGTGGAGCCGCTGCTGCGCCGCATCCGCAACGAGATGGCCGGCGCGGGCCTGACCCCGGAGAGCGCCAAGGGCGAGTGCAACCTCGGCCAGCACGAGATCGCCTTCCGGTACGACGAGGCGGTGGCCTGCGCCGACCACCACGTGATCTACAAGAACGGGGCGAAGGAGATCGCCGCGCAGGAGGGCATGTCCATCACGTTCATGGCCAAGCCGAACGCCCGCGAGGGCAACTCCTGCCACATCCACTTCTCGCTGCGCGACGCCGACGGGCGCTCGGCGATGCTCGGCGACGGCCCGGCGCACCTGAGCGTCACCGGGCAGCGGGTGCTGGCCGGGCTGCTGGACACCATGCGCGAGTTCAGCCTCTTCTTCGCCCCCAACATCAACTCCTACAAGCGCTACCAGCCGGACTCGTTCGCCCCGACCGCCCTGCGCTGGGGCACCGACAACCGCACCTGCGCGCTGCGGCTGGCCGGCCACGGCGAGGGGATGCGGGTGGAGAACCGGGTGCCCGGCGCGGACGTCAACCCGTACCTGGCGATCGCCGCGCTGGTGGCCGGCGCCGTGCACGGCATCGAGCGCGAGCTGGAGCTGGGCCCGGAGTGCACCGGCAACGCGTACGACGACCCGAGCGCGGAGCGCGTCCCGGCGACCCTGCGTGACGCGCTGGACCTGTGGCAGTCCTCCACGATCGCCCGCGCCGTCTTCGGCGACGAGGTCCACGCCCACTACGCCAACATGGCGCGGGTGGAGCTGAAGTCCTTCGACGCCGCGGTCACGGACTGGGAACTGACCCGAGGCTTCGAACGCCTCTGATCCGTGCCTGGGAGGGTGGGGTGATGGAGGTTCTGGATCCGGCTCGGGGCGTGGTGGTGGCGGAGGTTGCCGCCACCTCGCTGGAAGAGGTCGACGCCGCCGTGGGGCGGGCCGTTCGGGCGTTCGAGGGGTGGCGGCGGGTGGCGCCGGGGGACCGGGCGCGGCTGCTGCGGCGCTTCGCCGCCCTGGTCGACGCGCACTCCGAGGAGCTGGCCGCGCTGGAGGTGCGCAACGCCGGGCACACCATCGGCAACGCCCGCTGGGAGGCGGGCAACGTCCGCGACGTGCTCGACTACTACGCGGGCGCGCCGGAGCGGCTGACCGGGCGGCAGATCCCCGTCGCCGGCGGCCTGGACGTCACGTTCCACGAGCCGCTGGGCGTGGTCGGGGTGATCGTGCCGTGGAACTTTCCCATGCCGATCGCCGCGTGGGGGTTCGCCCCGGCGCTGGCCGCCGGCAACACGGTGCTGCTCAAGCCGGCCGAGCTGACCCCGCTGACCGCGCTGCGCCTGGCGGAGCTGGGCCGCGAGGCCGGGCTGCCCGCCGACGTGTTCACCGTGCTGCCCGGCCGGGGCGACGTGGTGGGGGAGCGCTTCGTCACCCACCCGGACGTACGCAAGGTCTGCTTCACCGGCTCCGTCGCGGTCGGTACCCGGATCATGGCCGGCTGCGCCGCCCAGGTGAAGCGGGTCACCCTGGAGCTGGGCGGCAAGAGCGCGAACGTGGTCTTCGCCGACGCCGACCTGGAGCAGGCGGCGGCCACCGCGCCGTACGCGGTCTTCGACAACGCCGGCCAGGACTGCTGCGCGCGGTCGCGGATCCTGGTCCAGCGCCCGGCGTACGACCGATTTTTGGAGCTGCTGGAACCGGCGGTCAAGGGGCTGCGGGTCGAGGACCCGGCGCTGGAGACGGCCGAGATGGGCCCGCTGATCTCCGCCGGCCAGCGGGACCGGGTCGGCGGGTACGTCGACGCCGCGACCGTGGCCTTCACCGGCACCTGCCCGGCGGGCCCCGGCTTCTGGTACGCCCCGACGGTGCTGCTGGCCGACTCGCCGGCCGACCGGCACTGGCGGGAGGAGATCTTCGGGCCGGTGGTGTCGGTGCTCCCGTTCGACGACGAGGCCGACGCGATCCGGCTGGCCAACGACACCGAGTACGGCCTCTCCGGCTCGATCTGGACCCGGGACGTGGGCCGGGCGCTGCGGATGGCCCGCGCGGTCGACGCCGGCAACCTCAGCGTCAACTCGCACTCCTCGGTGCGGTACTGGACCCCGTTCGGTGGGATGAAGCGCTCCGGGCTGGGCCGCGAGTTGGGCCCGGACGCGCTGCACGCCTTCACCGACGTCAAGAACGTCTTCATCGCCACGGAGGAGTGACAAGGTGCAGGGTCGGCTGGAGGATCGGGTCGCGGTGGTCACCGGGGCGGGCAGCGGCATCGGGTTGGCCACGGCGCGGCGCTTCGCCGCCGAGGGCGCCCGGGTGGTCTGCGTGGACATCGACGCGACGGCGGGCGGGGCGGCCGCGCAGGAGGTGGGCGGCGAGTTCGTCGCCTGTGACGTGGCCGACGACGCGGCGGTGCGGGACCTCTTCGACGGGGTGGCGTCCCGGCACGGGCGGGTGGACGTGGCGTTCAACAACGCCGGGATCTCCCCGCCGGAGGACGACTCGATCCTGGAGACCGGCCTGGACGCCTGGGAGCGGGTGCTGCGGGTCAACACCACCAGCGTCTACCTCTGCTGCAAGCACGTCATCCCGCACATGCGCCGGCAGGGCAAGGGGTCGATCATCAACACCGCGTCGTTCGTGGCGCTGATGGGGGCGGCCACCTCGCAGATCGCGTACACGGCCAGCAAGGGTGGGGTGCTGGCGATGACCCGGGAGCTGGGCGTGCAGTTCGCCCGCGACGGCATCCGGGTCAACGCGCTCTGCCCCGGCCCGGTGGCCACCCCGCTGCTGCTGGAGCTCTTCGCCGCCGATCCGGAGCGGGCCGCCCGCCGGCTGGTGCACGTGCCGATGGGGCGGTTCGGCCAGCCGGAGGAGATCGCCGCCGCAGTGGCCTTCCTGGCCAGCGACGACTCGTCGTTCATGACCGCCGCGCAGTTCGTGGTGGACGGGGGCATCACCGGGGCGTACGTCACACCGCTGTGACCCGCCGCCGGCCTGCCGGCGGCGGGCGGCCGGGGCGCCGTGGCCGGCCCCCGGCCGGTGCCGCGGGCCGCCGGCCGGGTCGCCGCAGGCGGTGCGGCGCGGGTAGGGCACGGTAATCAGCGCCATCCGGTCCGCATGCGTTACGTTGCTCGTCCGCCTGGGTACATGGGCGGGCACGGCGGCCGATCATGCGGCTGTCGCCTGCAAGACAGCAAGACACCGGGCGCGGGAGGATGCATGGGCTCGGCCCACGAGGGCGAAGACGGTCTGCATCCGTCGGCCGGGATCGTCGACGAGACGCTTCCGCCGCTGCTCGCGGCGGCCTTCGCCGCCGGTGGTGAGATGGGGCGGCGGCTGGCCCGCTTCGACTGGGTGGGCAGCCCGCTCGGCCCCCCGGCCGGCTGGCCGGATGCGCTGCGCCACGCGGTTGCCATGATGCTGTCGTCGCGGGCCCAGATCGTGCTCTTCTGGGGCCCCGAGCACCGCGCCTTCTACAACGACGCCTACCTGCCGACGATCGGCGCGAAGCACCCGCACGTCATCGGCCAGCCCGCCCGGGAGCACTGGGCGGAGACCTGGGACGCCCTCGGCCCGCTGCTCGGGTCGGTGCTGGCCGGCGGCGAGCCCTACCAGGGCGAGGACCACCCCTTCGTGCTGGACCGGCACGGCTTCCTCGAGGACGTCTACTTCGACGTCTCCTACGACCCGGTCCGGGGCGCCGACGGCGAGATCGGTGGGGTCTTCTGCATCGTCGCCGAGACGACCGGCCGGGTGCTCGGCGAGCGCCGACTGCAGGCCCTGGCCGAGCTGGGCGCCGAGCTGGTCCAGGCGGAGCCCGTCGCCGAGCTGGGCAAGGTCGCCGCCCGGGTGCTCGACGGCTACCGGGCCGACGTCCCGTTCTCCGCGATCTACCTGCGCGACCAGGCCGGGCAGCTCACCCTCGCCGGGCACAGCGGCCCGGTCGGGGCCGGCGGCGATCCGCCCTCGGCCGGGTCGAACGGGGCCGCCGGACGGCGGCGCACCGACGCCCCGCCGCCGCTCGGTGAGGCCGCCACGGCCGTGGTGAGCCGGGTCTCCGACGGCGGGGCCCCGGCCACCGTGGACGTCGCCGAGCTGCTGCCCGAGGCCCCCGACGGGATCGCCGCCCAGGCCCTGGTGCTGCCGATCACCGCGACCGACGAGCCGGTGGGCGCGCTGGTGGTGGGGGTCTCCGCCCGGCTGTCGCTGACCGACGAGTACCGCACCTTCTTCGACCTGGTCGCCACCCAGCTCTCCCGCGCGGTGGGCCGGCAGCGGGCGTACGAGCAGCAGCGGGCCCGCGCCGCCGAGCTGGCCGCGCTGGACCGGGCCAAGACCAACTTCTTCGCCAACATCAGCCACGAGTTCCGCACCCCGTTGACGCTGGTGCTGGGCCCGCTGGAGGACCTGCTGGCCGAACCGGCGCTGCCCGAGCCGTACACCGAGCAGTTGGCCGTGATGCACCGCAACGCGCTGCGGCTGCTCAAGCTGGTCAACACGGTGCTGGACTTCTCCCGGCTGGAGTCCGGCCGGTTGGCCGCCCGCTACGAGCCCACGGACCTGGCCGACTACACCTCCCGGCTGGCCAGCACCTTCCGGTCGGCGATCGAACGCGCCGGCCTGCGCCTGGTGGTCGACTGCCAGCCGCTGCCCGGTCCCGTCTTCGTCGACCGGGACATGTGGGAGAAGATCGTCCTCAACCTGGTCTCCAACGCGATCAAGTTCACCTTCGACGGTGAGGTCCTGGTCCGGGTGCGGGCGGTCGACGGCCAGGCCCGGTTGGAGGTCACCGACACCGGCGTCGGGATCGCCCCCGAGGAGCTGGCGCACGTCTTCGAGCGGTTCCACCGGGTCCTCGGCGCCCCGTCACGCACCCACGAGGGCACCGGGATCGGGTTGGCGCTGGTCCGCGAGCTGGTGGAGATGCACGGCGGGCGGGCCGAGGCGAGCAGCCGGGTCGACGAGGGCACCACCTTCACCGTCACGCTCCCGTTCGGCTCCGCCCACCTGCCCGCCGACCGGGTGGTGACCAACGCCACGACCACGCCGCCGGACCGGGGGCAGGCGCGGCTCTTCGCCGCCGAGACCGCGCTCTGGAGCGGCGCGCAGGCCACCGGGCCGGCCGCGTCGTCGGGGCCCGGCGACCGATCCCCGGCCGGGCGGATCCTCTTCGCCGACGACAACGCCGACCTGCGTGAACACGTCGTCCGGCTGCTCTCCCCGTCGTGGGAGGTGGTGGCGGTGCCCGACGGCCTGGAGGCGCTGCGCCGGGCCGTGCAGACCCCGTTCGACCTGGTGCTGACCGACGTGATGATGCCCCGGCTGGACGGGTTCGGCCTGGTCACCGCGCTGCGCGCCGACCCGCGTACCCGGCACGTGCCGATCGTGCTGCTCTCCGCCCGGGCCGGCTCGGCCGAGTCGGTCGCCGGCCTCTCGGTGGGCGCGGACGACTACCTCACCAAGCCGTTCTCCGCCGCCGAGCTGATCGCCCGGGTCCGGGCGAACGTGGAGCTGGGCCAGCTACGCGGCCAGATCATCCGGCGGCTGCGGGCGTTGGCCGACGCCGCCGTGGCGGTCAACAGCGCCCGCACCACCGCCGAGGTGCTCCAGGTGGCCGCCGGGCACGCCCTGGGCCTCGCCGACGCCGCCCGGGTGGTGGTCACCGCCACCGGGGCCCGCGCCGATGCCGACGGCGGTGGCACGGCCGCCGTCGAACCGTCCGTCGTGCTGCCGCTGACCGGCACCGACAGCGAGCAGCTCGGCGAGCTGCGGGTCTGGGGGCGCCCCGAGGACGCCACCGACCCCGCCCACGCCGCGCTGACCCAGCTCGCCCGCCTGATCGGCGCGCGGTTGGAGAACGCGCAGCTCTACGAGGCCGAGCACCGCATCGCCACCACCCTGCAGCACAGCCTGCTGCCCCGGACGCTGCCCCGGCTGCCCGGCGCGGTGGTGGCCAGCCGCTACCTGCCCGGCAGCGCCGACGTGGAGGTCGGCGGCGACTGGTACGACGTGGTGGGCCTCGGCGACGACGAGCTGGTCCTGGTCATCGGCGACGTGGTCGGCAAGGGCGTCCGCGCCGCCGCCGCGATGGGGCAGCTGCGCAACGCGCTGCGCGCGTACGTCCTGGAGGGCTACGACCCGGGGGAGTCGCTGACCCGGCTCAACCAGCTCGTCGGCTCGGGCGGGCAGCCGTCGTTCGCGACCCTGGTCTGCCTGCGGTTCTCCCCGCACACCGGCCGGCTGCGCTACGCCAGCGCCGGGCACCCGTCGCCGTTGGTGATCCGCGGCGACGAGGTGACCTTCCTGCACGACCGGGCCCTCGGGCCGCCCGTCGGCGCGATCCCCAGCGCGACGTACCCGACGGTGGAGGACGAGCTGGCCCCCGGCAACCGCCTGCTGCTCTACACCGACGGCCTGATCGAGGACCGCCAGCTCGGCATCGACGCCGCCCTCGGCCAGCTGCGCGAGGACGCCACCCGGCACGCCGGGCACGTCGCCGACCTGGTGGACGCGGTCGTCGAGCGGGTGGCCGCGCAACCCCTGCGCGACGACGTGGCGGTGCTGGCGCTGGAGGCGACCGAGCCGAACCGGTTCGCGGTGCGGCTACCGGCCGACGCGACCCGGCTCAGCGGGCTGCGTCGGCGGCTGGAGGACTTCCTCACCTCCCACCGGGTCGGCGAGAACGACCTGTTCGACCTCACCGTGGCGGTCTCCGAGGCCGCCGCGAACGCCATCGAGCACCCGGTCGACCCGGCCGAGCCGGTCATCGGCGTCGAGGTGAGCATCGACGACCGGACGGTGGTGGCCCGGGTGCGCGACAGCGGCCGGTGGCGCGAGTCGACCGACGCGGGCTTCCGCGGCCGGGGGCTCGGGCTGATCAAGGCGCTCGGTGACCTGACGGTCAACCGTTCGGCGCAGGGGACGGAAGTGACGCTCACCCGCCGGTTGGAGAGCTGACGCGCGGTCGGAGAGCTGACGGCGGGCCGGCCGGGCGGCGGGTCAGGCGGGTGGGCCGGCGGCGGGTCAGGCCGGGGAGAGCCAGCCCTGCCCGGCCAGGCCGGAGATCTCCAGCACCCGGCGGACCTGCCGGGACGGCAGGACGGTCAGCGCGTCCGGGTAGCGCTGGGAGAGCCGGACCACGGCGTGGATCGCGGCGGAGTCGAAGAAGGTCACCGCCCGCAAATCGAGGGTCACCCGGTCGGCCGGCTCGCGCAGCACGGTCTGGAGCATGGCGTCGGCGGTGGACATGTCCACCTCGCCGGAGACCACCACGCGGACGTGGTCGCCGTCGGTCTCCGCCCGAGCGGCGAAGACCGGAGCGGCACCATCTTGATCCACGCAGAACACCATGGCACAGCGGCAGGTGCGCGGCAACAAGCGGGCCGGCCGCCCGGTGGCCGAGGTCACCGGCCCGCACCGGCGCATGCCGCGCCGGGGGCGGCGTTAGGCTTGCCGGATGACCGTCCGTGCGCCGCTGACCCCCGGCACGCTCTCCCCGACGCGACCGGTGCCCGGTCACATCGTCCGACCCGAGTACGTGGGCAAGAAGAGCCCCCAACAGTGGCGTGGCTCGCACGTGCAGACCCCGGAGACGATCGAGAAGATGCGGGTCGCCTGCCGGCTCGCCGCCCAGGCCACGCAGCTCGCCGGCGAGCACTGCAAGCCCGGGGTGAGCACCGACGAGATCGACCGGGTGGTGCACGAGTTCCTCTGCGACCACGGGGCGTACCCGTCGACGCTGGGCTACCGGGGCTTCCCGAAGTCCTGCTGCACCAGCCTCAACGAGGTCATCTGCCACGGCATCCCGGACTCCACCGTCCTGGTCGACGGCGACATCATCAACGTCGACGTCACCGCGTACCTCGACGGGGTGCACGGCGACACCGACGCCACGTTCTGCGTCGGCGAGGTCGGCGAGGAGGCCCGGCTGCTGGTCGAGCGCACCCACGAGGCGATGATGCGGGGCATCAAGGCCGTCGCCCCCGGCCGGCAGATCAACGTGATCGGCCGGGTCATCGAGTCGTACGCCAAGCGGTTCGGCTACGGGGTGGTCCGCGACTTCACCGGCCACGGCATCGGCGAGGCCTTCCACAGCGGCCTCTACGTGCCGCACTACGACAGCCCTCGGCCCACGGACGTGATGGAGCCGGGGATGACCTTCACCATCGAGCCGATGATCACCCTCGGCACCTACCAGTACGACACGTGGGAGGACGGCTGGACGGTGGTGACCAAGGACCGCCGCTGGACGGCCCAGTTCGAGCACACGATCCTGGTGACCGAGGACGGCCGCGAAATCCTCACCCTGCCGTGACCGACCACCCAGGGGCCCTGCGCGAGGCCCACCACGCGGACGTCTCCGGCGGCTGGCTGCGGCCGGCCGTCTTCGGCGCGATGGACGGCCTGGTGACCAACATCGCGCTGATCGCCGGCGTCGGCGGCGGCGGGGTGTCGCCGCGCAGCATCGTGCTCACCGGCGTCGCCGGCCTGGTCGCCGGGGCCATCTCGATGGGCCTCGGCGAGTACACCAGCGTCCGGTCGGCCAACGAGCAGGTCGCCGCCGAGGTGGCCAAGGAACGCCGGGAGTTGGAGCGGCACCCGGAGGCGGAGGCCCGTGAGCTGGCCGAGGCGTGGGTGGCCCGGGGCCTGCCCCGCGACCTGGCCGTGCAGGTCGCCGAGGCGGTCCGGCGCAACCCGGAGGAGGCGCTGCGGGTGCACGTGCGGGAGGAACTCGGCGTCGACCCCGACGATCAGCCGAGCCCCTGGGCGGCGGCGATCTCGTCGTTCGTGTGCTTCTCGATCGGCGCGCTGATCCCGCTGCTGAGCTACCTGCTCGGCTTCACCAGCCTGTGGCTCGCGTTGGCCGTGGGCGGGGCCGGGCTCTTCGCCGCCGGGGCGATCGTGGCCCGGTTCACCCGCCGTCCCTGGTGGTCCAGCGGGCTGCGGCAGTTGCTGCTCGGCGCGGCGGCGGCCGGGGCGACGTACCTGGTCGGCAGGTTCATCGGCATCGAAGGCGGCTGGTAGCCCGCCCGGTCTCAGCGGCCGGCGGGTGGGCCCGGCTCGCCGGGCCCGATCGGCGTCAGGCGGAAGATGCGGATCTCCCGGCCGCCGGCCCGCCGCACGTAGCTGCGGTACGCCGGCCACTCGCTGACCAGCAGCTCCCAGAGCCGCTCGCGTTCCGCCCCGGTGGCCACCTCCGCCCGGACCGGGACGCGCCGCCCCTTGACGTCGACCTCCGCCTCCGGCCGGGCGAGCAGGTTCAGCGTCCAGCCGGGCTGGTGCTGCTGCCCCCAGTTGGAGCCGATCACCACGTAGGCGTCGCCGTCCGGGACGTACAGCAGGGGATTGCTGCGCGGCACGCCCGAGCGGCGGCCCATGGTGGTCAGGACCAGCGACGGGATCAGCCCGAGCGCGACCACCCGGCCCCGGGTGAGCCGCCCGACCACCCGGTCGGCGGGAACGAGCAGCCGGGCCACGGCGCCGAACCAGCGGCGGTCGCCGACGCGGCGGGTGAGACGTCCGAGGGCGGGCATCCCACCAGTGTGCCGCCTCCGGGCCGGCGGCGGCACCCCCCACCGGCCGCGCCCTCGCGCGCCGGCCGTCAGTCCAGGCGGCGCTCGACCGCCAGCCGGGAGCGGGTGAACAGGGCCGCGCCGAGCATCGCCACGAGCGGCACCACCACCAGCACCCCCAGGTTGAGCCAGGGCACCACGACCGGGAGCGGGTCCTGCACCGGCCACTCCGTGGCGTACCGGCGGTTCATCGCGGCCAGGATGATCACGGCGGTGCCCAGCCCGGCCACGATGCCGAGCACCGAGCCGAGCACGGCGATCACCCCGGCCTGGCAGAGCGAGAGCACCCGGCGCAGCCGGGGGCTGGCGCCCACGGCCGCGAGGGTGGACAGGTCCGCTCGCCCCTCGGCCGCGGCGAGGCCGGTGGCGACGGCCGCCGCGCCGACGGTGATCAGACCGGAGCCGATGGCCAGCAGCAACAGCATCGACCGATGGTCGTTGCCCGCCTGGCCGCGCTCGACGCGTACGTCCAACCGACCGAGGCGGCGTAGTTCGACGTCGAAGCGGTCCTGCTGGGCGAGGGTCGGGGTCGCCTCGGTGGCCAGCAGGAAACCGGTCTGGCGCACCGCCAGACCGACCCGGGCGGTGGCCGCGCGGGAGAGCACCAACCGGTCCGCCTCGACCGCACCGCGCAGCACGTATCCCGGCACGTCGACGGTGTTGCTGACCCGCGATTGCGGCTGCTGGCGGGTCTGCGACCCGGTCAGGGCGACCCGGCCGGCGACGACGTAGCGCGGGTCGGTCACCACCGCGCCGCCGGCGCGCAGCACCCGCCGGGCGGCGGCCACCTCCGCCGGGTCGATGCCGGTGAAGGCCGCCAACGCGTCGCCCTCGTCCACCACCACCGGGAGCATGTCCTCGGCGACGTAATGGGCGTTCCGCCAGCCCGTGCAGCGCGGGTCGGCGCGGGCGCGCCGGCGTACGCCGGGATCCTCGGCCTGCGACAACTCGTACGGGCAGGCCCGCTCGGGGGGCAGCTCCGCCCGCACCTCGCACCAGTCGTCGGCCCCGACGGGCTCGGGGCAGGCCGGGGCGTCGACCCGGAACACCCTGCTCGGCGGCAGTTCGGCGGCGGCGACCTCGGCGACCCGGGCCGGTGACGGGAACGTCCCCTTCCCGGCGCCGTCGGGGCCGAGGACCAGGACGTTGCCGTGCGGCAGGCTCGGTCGGTAGCTCGCGTCGGTCCGGGCGTCGTCGCTGGCCGTGTAGACGCCGAGGGCGACGCTGCTGGCGACCGCGGCCATCACCGCGGAGATGGCCGGGGCGGTCGAGGCCCGGTTGCGGCTCGCGTCGCGCAGCGCGATGCGGGGTGCCAGCGGCAGCCACCGGCCGCACCGGGCGAGCGCCCCGACCAGCGCCGGGGTGGCGAAGACCAGCCCGAGCTCGCCGAGGACCAGGCCGGCGAGGAGGACCGGCGTGCTGCTGCGGACCGCGCCCAGCGCGGCCAGCGCCGCGCCGCACGTCGTCAGCGCCGCCCCGACCAGCGGCCAGCGCCGCCGGTGCCGGGGCGGGGTGCGCCGGCCCGCCAGCCCGGCCACCACGTCCTGCCGGGCGGCGGTCCAGGCCGGCGCGAGCGCCGCGAGCACCCCGGCCAGCACCGCGACCACGACGATCGCCGCCAGCGCGGCCGGAAAGACGCGGTACGCGCCGAAGCGCTCCTGCACCACGTACTCCTCGGTCAGCGGGCGGGCGGCGAACGCGGCGGCGACGCCCAGCGCCAGCCCGGCGGCGGCCCCGGCGCAGCCCAGCACCACCCCGTCGGCCAGCACCACGCGGCGCAGGTGGGCGGCGTCGCCGCCGGCCACCGCGACCAGGGCCAGCTCCCGGCGTCGGCGGCGCACCCCGACGGCGAACGCCGGCCCCACCAGCAGCACGACCTCCAGCAGCCCGAGGCCGCCGATCAGTGCGCTGCTCCCGACGTCCTCGACGCTCACCGGGGCGCCGGGGAGCGCCGCCTCCGGGGCGGGGTGGGGTGCGGGGGTGCGGGCGACCACCACGATTCCGCGCGCGTTGAGCCGGTCGGTCAGGCCGGGGTCGACGTCGCCGGGCAGGTCGACCAGCCAGCTCGTCTGGTTGGGTTCAGCTGGCGACGGCAGCGCCGCCGGCGGCAGCGCCGCCAGGGCGGAGAGGTCGTCCGGAAACTCCACCACCGCGACCACGGTCCGCTCGGCCGAGCCGTCGGCCGCGACGACCCGGTCACCGAGGCGCAGGTGGAGTCGACGCAGCGCCGCCGGGCTCAGCCCGAGCTCGTGCGCGGCGGTGGGCGGGCGGCCGGCGAGCACCCGAGCCTGCCCACGCAGCAGCGGGTCGGTGAGGTCCAGCCTGCGGCCGTTGATCCACTGCCGCCGGTCCCCGACGCGCGCCTCGAGGGACTGCCACTGACGCACCTCGCCGACCCTGCTGCCGGCGGGCAGCAGGGCGGTCAGCTCGGCGGTGCCGACCGGCCGGTTCCGGTGCCGCGAGCCGTCGCGGGAGATGGCGTTCTCGCCCCAGGCGTCCTGCGTCAGCGGACCCTCGTACATCCAGCGCAGCTCCGCGTCGGCGACGCCGAGCCGCCGGTCGATCTGCTCGGCCCGGGTCAGCTTGGACATGTCGTAGCTGACGGCGATGAAGGTCAGACCCAGCACCGGCAGGGCGATCATCGCCAGCACCAGCGCCGTGCGCCCCCGGGCGCGCAGGGCCTCCCGCCGGGCGATGCGCAGCGCGGCCCGCCAGGAGCGCAGCGCCGCCACGAAGCGCCGACCCGGCGCGGCGGCGTCGCCCAGATCGGGCGGCGTCGGTGGCGCTGCGTCGGCCGGGCGTCGGCCCGCCCGCTGCGCCGGGAGGTCGCCCGGGTGCCGGCCGCGCACCGCCCGGGGCTGCCGGTTCACCGCCCGCTGCCGGCCAGCAGCTGCTCGACGCCGACCAGCGGCGCCGTCGAGTCCACCATGACCCCGTCGCGGAGGAACACCACCCGGTCGGCCCAGGCGGCGTGCCGGGCCTCGTGGGTGACCAGGACGGCGGCGGCGCCCGCGTCGACCCGGCGGCGCAGCAGCCGCAGCACCGCCTCACCGGTCTCCGAGTCCAGCGCGCCGGTCGGCTCGTCGGCCAGGACCAGCCGCCGCTGCCCGACCAGCGCGCGGGCGATGGCCACCCGCTGCTGCTGCCCGCCGGACATCTGGTCGGGGAAGCGGCCGTCCAGCTCGGGCAGGCCCACCTCGGCGAGCGCGGCCCGCGCCGCCCGCCGGGCCTGCCGCACGCCGACGCCGTCGAGCTCCAGCGGCAGCGCGACGTTCTCCACGGCGGTCAGGCTGCCCAGCAGGTTGAGGTTCTGGAAGATGTAACCGATGCGTCGGCGGCGCACCCGGGCCAGGGCGCGGTGGCCCAGCCCGCCCAGCGGCTGCCCCTCGACGCGTACCTCACCGGCCGTCGGGCGGTCCAGCCCGCCGGCCAGGGCCAGCAGGCTGGACTTGCCGGAGCCGGAGGGGCCCATCACCGCGACCAGTTCGCCGGGGACGACGGTCAGGCTGACCCCGCGCAGGGCATGCACGGCGGCCGGACCGCTGCCGTGGGTGCGGTGGACGTCGCGCAGGTCCAGCACCGCCGCGCGGTCGGCGGAGCCGACCACCGGCGCGTCGTGCGTCGCACTCACCGTCGTGCCTCCTCGCCGTCGAGGTCCACCGCCTCCGCAGGCCGGGCCGCCGCCTCCCGGCCACCGGCTCCCGCCGGGGGCCGGTGCCGCACCAGGCTGCTCTCGCAGTGGTCCAGCCAGCGGACCTCCGCCTCGGCCTGGAACATCATCGCGTCCAGCACCAGCCGCCAGGGCAGGTCCTCGGGGCGGTCGCTGGCGTACTTCAACCGGGTCAACTCCTGCAACGTGCGCATGGTGGCGGCACGCTGGGTCTGCACCACCGTCCGCACGTCCACGCCCGGGGTGGTCAGCGCCAGGGCCAGCTTGATGGCCAGCTCGTCGCGGGGCCGGTCGGTGCGGCTGATCGGGGTGGCGAACCACAGGGTCAGCTCCGCCCGGCCCGCGTCGGTGATCTCGTACGGCCGCTGCCCGCCGTCGTGCTCCGGCAGGGGGCGCACCAGCCCGTCGCGTTCCAGCCGGGAGAGCGTGGTGTAGACCTGCCCGATGTTCAGCGGCCACGTCGAGCCGGTCGACTCCTCGAACGCGGCCCGGAGCTGGTAGCCGTACATCTCGCCGCGTTCGAGCAGCGCGAGCAGACCGTGACGGATGGACATGGTTCCGGAGTATGCATACCTGGTATGCCGACCGCAACCGGGAGTGGCGGGCCGTCTCCCGCCGGCCGGTCAGGCGGGCCGGCCGGGGAAGGCGACGGTGACCGGACTCACCCCGGCGGTGCGCCGCCAGCGGGTGGCCCGCACCGCGCAGTCGGTCAGCGCCGCCAGCGCCAGGTTGCGGTCCGCGCCGGTGGTGTGCGGCAGCGCCGCCCGCCAGAACGCGGCGGTGCGCTCCTCCACCTCGACGGCCAGCCGCAGCGCGCCGGCCGCGTCGGTGACCGGGAAGGGCAGGGCGTACCCGGCCTTGTCGGCGGGGACCTCGTCGCCGGCCGCGCTGAGCTGCAGCACCAACGCGTCGCGCCGGGCGCGGTGCGCCGCCTCGGCCCGCCGGGCGGCCGTGCGGTCGGCGTCGGTGAGTCGCACTCCGATCGGCCCGTAGGCGAAGACCGCCGCGTACTCGGCGCTCAGCGCGTCGGCCAGCGCCCGCAGCGGACCGGAGGGCATCCGTCGGCGGCTCATCGCAGCGCCTCCACGTGGCTGGCTCGGGCGGCGGCGATCGTGCCCACCAGCGCCGCCCGCTCGGGCGGCGCGGCGGCGCAGAGCTTCGCCGCCGACTCGCGCCCGGCCTCCTCGCCCTGGCGCAGGGCGGCCAGCGTCGCGGCCCGGTCGCCGCCGGGGGCGGTCGCCGGGGCGGCCGACGCCGGCGTCGGCCGGCCGAGCAGCCGCGCCAGCTCGCCGGCGTGCGCCTCGTGGGCCTGCGCGATCGGGGTGAGCAGCCCGGTCAGCTCGGGCTCGGCGGCCAGCGCGGCGCGGTGCCGGGCGGCGAGGTCGTGCGCCTCGGCGGCCAGCGGCTCGAGCGGGTCGGGGGCCGGATCCGGCCCGTCGCCCCGGTCGAAAAGATCACAGCCGGTCAGCGGCGCGGTGGCACCGCCGAGTGTCAGCAGCGCACCCGCCCTGAGCAGGTTTCGCCGGGAATGTCCCGGTGCCCGGTCGCACCGTGTCGTTCTGCCCCTCGCCACCGGACAAGTCAACACCATGCGAGCGCATACGTGGGCGACCGGCGTCGGTGCGCCGCCGGACCCGGCGAGCCGGGCGCGCGTTACGCTCTGCGCAGCCGCCGGTGGTACGCCCCGGCGGCGCGCCGCCACGGCGTCCCGAGCCGGGCGTCGTCGATCACGAGAGGGTGCGCCAGATGACACAGCGTGGCCGTGCCACCAGGTCGACGGGGCCGACGGGACGACCCCGACGGGCCGAGGGCCCCCGTGGCGGTGACCGTGCCGCAGCCCCCCGTAACGACCTCGCCGCCCGGCGGGCCCGGTTGCGCGCCGTGATCGAGCCGGTGGTCAACGCCGCCGGTTACGACCTGGAGGACGTCGCCGTCTCCCGGGCCGGCCGCCGGCACGTGGTCCGGGTGATCGTGGACGCCGACGGCGGGATCAGCCTGGACGCGGTCGCCGAGGTCTCCCGGGGCGTCTCCGCCGCGCTCGACGCGGCCGAGGAGGCCGGCGGCGACATCCTGGCCGGCGAGTACCAGCTGGAGGTCAGCTCCCCCGGGGTGGACCGCCCGCTCACCCTGCCCCGGCACTGGCGGCGCAACATCGGCCGGCTGGTGAAGGTGACCGCCCGGCCCGCCGCCCCGACCGACCGGCCCGCCGCTCCGACCGACCTGCCCGAGCAGCGGCCCGCCGGCGACCGCCAGGTCACCGGGCGGGTGGTGGCCGCCGACGACGACCGCGTGGTGCTGGAGACCGACTCCGGTCGCGCCGAGTTCCGGCACGCCGAGCTCGGCCCCGGCCGGGTGCAGGTCGAGTTCCACCGCCTCGGCGAGGCCGGCGACGACGAGCTCGACGACGACCAGGACATTGACGACATCGACGACGAAGATGATGTGGAGGACGAGGAGAGGTGAACATCGACCTCGCGACGCTGCGCGGACTGGAGCGCGAGCGGGAGATCCCGTTCGACACGATCCTCGCGGCGATCGAGACCGCGTTGCTGACCGCCTACCGGCACACCGAGGGCGCGGAGTCGCACGCCCGGGTGGAGATCGACCGGAAGACCGGCGCGGCCCTGGTCTACGCCCAGGAGCTGGACGCCGACGGCAGCGTGGTGCGGGAGTGGGACGACACCCCGCACGACTTCGGCCGGATCGCGGCCATGACCGCCAAGCAGGTGATCCTCCAGCGGCTGCGGGAGGCCACCGACGAGGTGCACTTCGGCGAGTACGTCGGCCGCGACGGCGACCTGGTCACCGGCGTGGTGCAGGCGCACGAGGCGCGCGACGTCAAGGGCATCATCAGCGTCGACCTCGGCAAGCTGGAGGGCGTGCTGCCGCAGTCCGAGCAGGTTCCCGGCGAGAAGCCCAAGCACGGTGAGCGGATCCGCTGCATCGTGGTGCACGTCGCCAAGGGGATGCGCGGCCCGCAGATCACCCTGTCGCGCTCCCACCCGGCGCTGGTGAAGAAGCTCTTCGCGCTGGAGGTCCCCGAGATCGCCGACGGGACCGTGGAGATCGGCGCCATCGCCCGGGAGGCCGGCCACCGCACGAAGATCGCGGTCCGCTCCGCCGTGCCGGGGGTGAACGCCAAGGGTGCCTGCATCGGCCCGATGGGTCAGCGCGTTCGGGCCGTCATGAGCGAACTGCACGGCGAAAAGATAGACATCATTGACTGGTCGGACGACCCGGCCACCTTCGTCGGCAACGCCCTCTCGCCGGCCAAGGCGCTGCGCGTCGAGGTGGTCGACCTGGCCGCCCGGGCCGCCCGGGTGACCGTGCCGGACTTCCAGCTCTCCCTGGCGATCGGCCGGGAGGGGCAGAACGCCCGACTTGCGGCCCGATTGACCGGTTGGCGCATCGACATCCGGTCGGACGCGGAGCAGTCCGCCACCGCCGCCCGGGCCGGGGCCGATCATGTCCGGGAGCCGGGCGGAGCGATCTCCGGCAGCTAGGGGTAGACTTCTTCCGGTGGTACGACACGCGCTGCCGGAGCGCACCTGTGTGGGTTGCCGGCGACGTGCGCCGGCCAACGAATTGCTGCGGATGGTCGCGGTCGGCAACGAGGCTGGTCACAGCCTCCGGCCCGACCCGACTCGCAGGCTGCCGGGTCGGGGAGCGAACATGCACCCGGATCCGGCCTGCTTCGCGCTGGCAGTGCGGCGCCGCGCCTTCGGGCGTGCGCTGCGCGTCGCCGGGGTCATCGACCACGGTGAACTGGCCGAGCATCTCGATGCGCCAACCACTACGTCCGGTCATCCCGACCGGGCGAGGGTCGCTAGCAGGGTAGGACGACCGACATGAGCACACGATGAAGTCCCTGAAATGACCAGGCTTCAAGTGCAGGAGTGAGGTCGCTGCGGGTGCTGCCCGCACGACCTCGAGGTGAGGAGTGCAGTGGCAGGTAAGGCCCGCGTACACGAGCTTGCTAAGGAGCTCGGGGTCGAAAGCAAGACCGTTCTCGCCAAGTTGAAGGAAATGGGCGAGTTCGTGAAGTCGGCGTCCAGCACCGTCGAGGCGCCCGTCGCCCGGCGACTGCGCAACGCCTTCGTCGCTGGCGCGTCGGCGCCGGCCGCCCCGCAGGCGGCCGCCCCGACCCCGAGTCCGACCCCGACGTCGACCCCGACGCCATCCCCGTCCCCGACCCCGGGCGCCCCCCGGGTCTCGGCCAAGCCGATGCCGCCCCGGCGGCCCGGCTCGGCCACCCCCGGCCCCAAGCCGAAGGGGCCGCTTCCCGGCCCGCCGCAGCCGGCGACCCCGGTCGCCAAGCCGGCGAGTGCCCACGACATCGAGGTGGCGGCCGCCGAGGCGCGCGCCGCCGCGCTCAAGGCTGAGCAGGAGGCCGCGGTCAAGGCCGCCCAGGCCGCCCGCCAGCAGCAGCGCGACAACGTCCGACGGGAGCCCCCGACCGAGGGTGGCCCCCGTCCCGGCCCGCGTCCGGCCCCGGGTTCGGGTCCGGGTGCGATGCCGCCCCGCCCGGGTTCCCCGGCCGCCGGTCGCCCCGGCGCACCGGCTCCGGGTCCGAACGCCCGTCCGGGCGGTCGTCCGCCGGCGCGTGGCGCCGGTAACAACCCGTTCGGCATCCAGGGTGGCCAGCAGCAGCGGCCCCCGGCCGCCGGTGGTGGCGGTCCCCGTCCGAGCCCGGCGTCGATGCCGCCTCGGCCGAGTCCGGCCTCCATGCCGCCTCGGCCGAGCCCGGCCTCCATGCCGAGCCAGCGCCCCGGTCGTCCCGGTGGCGGCCCCGGCGCGGGTCGTCCCGGCGGCGGCGGTGGCGCGGGTCGTCCCGCCGGCGGTGGCGGCGGCTTCCGTGGCGGTCCCGGTGGCGGTGGCGGCGGCGGTGGCTTCCGCGGCGGTCCCGGCGGTGGCGGTCCCGGTGGCGGCGGCGGTGGTTACCGCGGCGGTCCCGGTGGCGGCGGTGGCGCTCCCGGTGGCGGTTTCCGTCCGGGTGCCCCGTCCGGCGGTGGTCGTCCGGGTGGCGGCGGTCGTGGCCGTGGCGGCGGTGCCGCGGGTGCCTTCGGGCGTCCGGGTGGCAAGCCGACCCGTGGTCGCAAGTCCAAGAAGCAGCGCAGACAAGAGTTCGACAACCTGTCGGCTCCGACCATGAGCTCGGGTGCTCCCCGGGGTCAGGGTCAGATCGTCAGGCTCTCCCGTGGCGCCTCGCTGTCGGACTTCGCCGACCGCATCAACGCCAACCCGGGTTCGCTGGTCCAGGAGATGTTCAACCTGGGCGAGATGGTCACGGCGACCCAGTCCTGCTCCGACGAGACCCTGTTGCTGCTCGGTGAGCACCTCGGTTTCGACGTGCAGATCGTCAGCCCGGAGGACGAGGACCGCGAGCTGCTCGCGCAGTTCAACATCGACCTCGACGCCGCAGTCGCGGAGGACCGCCTGGTCAGCCGTGCGCCGGTCGTGACCGTCATGGGTCACGTCGACCACGGTAAGACCAAGCTGCTCGACGCGATCCGCAAGGCGAACGTGGTGGCCGGTGAGGCGGGTGGCATCACCCAGCACATCGGCGCCTACCAGGTGCACGTGCCGCACGACGGCGTGGACCGGGCCGTGACCTTCATCGACACCCCGGGCCACGAGGCGTTCACCGCCATGCGTGCCCGTGGTGCCCAGGTCACCGACATCGTGGTGCTGGTGGTCGCGGCCGACGACGGCGTGATGCCGCAGACGATCGAGGCGTTGAACCACGCCAAGGCGGCCGACGTGCCGATCGTGGTGGCGGTCAACAAGATCGACAAGCCGGACGCCAACCCGGACAAGGTCCGCCAGCAGCTGACCGAGTACGGGCTGGTCGCCGAGGAGTACGGCGGCGAGACGATGTTCGTCAACGTGGCCGCGAAGCCGGGCATCGGCATCGAGGAGCTGCTGGAGGCGATCCTGCTGACCGCCGACGCGTCGCTGGAGCTGACCGCTCCGATCGACGGGCCGGCGCAGGGTGTGGCCATCGAGGCGCACCTGGACAAGGGTCGCGGTGCGGTGGCGACGGTGCTGGTGCAGAAGGGCACCCTGCGGGCGGGCGACTCGATCGTCGCCGGCGGGGCGCACGGCCGGGTCCGGGCGATGCTCGACGAGAGCGGCAACCAGGTCGCCGAGGCGGGTCCGGCCCGTCCGGTGCTGGTGCTCGGTCTCACCGCGGTCCCCGGGGCGGGCGACACCTTCCTCGCGGCGGCGGACGACCGCACGGTGCGGCAGATCGCCGAGCAGCGGCAGGCACGGCGGCGGGCGGCGTCCTTCGCCAACTCGCGCGGCCGGGCCACCCTCGAGACGCTCATGGAGCAGCTCAAGGAGGGCGAGAAGACCTCGCTCAACCTGGTGCTCAAGGGCGACGTCTCCGGTTCCGTGGAGGCCCTCGAGGACGCGCTGTTCAACCTCGACATCCCCGAGGAGGTCCAGCTCAGGATCATCCACCGGGGCGTCGGTGCGATCACCGAGAGCGACGTCATGCTCGCGAGCGCCTCGTCCGAGGCGGTCACGATCATCGGCTTCAACGTGCGGGCCGCGAACAAGGTCCGCGAGATCGCCGACCGCGAGGGCGTGGAGATCCGGTACTACACGGTCATCTACCAGGCCATCGAGGAGATCGACGCCGCGCTCAAGGGGCTGCTCAAGCCCGAGTACGAAGAGGTCGAGCTGGGCAGCGCGGAGATCCGCGACGTGTTCCGCTCGTCCAAGGTCGGCAACATCTCCGGCTGTATCGTCCGGTCCGGCATCATCCGGCGCAACGCGAAGGCGCGGCTGCTTCGGGACGGGCAGGTCGTGGCGGACAACCTCACGATCAGCTCGCTGAAGCGGTTCAAGGACGACGCGACGGAGGTCCGCGAGGGCTTCGAGTGTGGTCTGACGCTGGGCGGTTACAACAACGTCCAGGTCGGCGACCTCATCGAGACCTTCGAGATGCGGGAGAAGCCGCGCGCCTGACGGTTGGCACGCACTGATCGAGGGGTTTACGCCCGCAACGGCGTAAACCCCTTGATCATGTGGGGGTGGGCGCGGGTATCGTCCGGGGCGATGTTCACCGGAACCGTGGTCTTCGACCTGCTGCTGCCTGGCGACTCCCGGTCGCTCAAGGCCAAGAGATCATATGTACGGCCGATCGTCGCGGCGCTGCGCCGCTTCGAGGTCTCGGCCGCCGAGGTGGGGGCGCTCGACCTGCACGGTCGGGCGGAGATAGCCGTGGCCGTGGTGGCCGCGGAGGGTGCGCACGTGCGCGAGGTGCTCGACTCGTGCGAGCGCCTGGTCGCCGCCCGTCCCGAGGTCGAGTTGCTCTCCGTGCGCCATCGCCTCTACGGCGACGACGACGACTGAGCGCGGCGCGGCCCCGGGGCGGTGGCTCGATCGCCGGCCCCGGGGGCGGTCCCGCCGGTGCCGCCCGCGACCGGCGGGCGACCCGGCGGCGAAGGTAGTGTTCGAATTGTTGGTCGGCCGGAGCCGGCGGCGTTTCCCGTCGTCGGTCCGGCCGGGAGCCAGACGCCGTGGAGGTGGGCGAGATGTCGGATCCGGCCAAGGTACGCCGGCACGCGGAGCGTGTTCGCGAACTGGTCGCGTCGGTGGTGCGGAGTCAGATCAAGGACCCGCGGCTCGGCATGATCACCATTACCGACGCCCGGATCACCGCCGATCTGCGCGAGGCGACGGTCTTCTACACCGTCCTGGGCGACGCGACGGCGCAGGCGAGCACGGCGGCGGCGCTGGAGAGCGCCAAGGGGTTGCTGCGCAGCACGGTCGGCAAGGCCCTCGGGCTGCGCCACTCGCCGTCGCTGACCTTCGTCCTCGACGACGTGCAGGACCAGGTCAAGCAGATCGACGACCTGCTGGCCCAGGCGCGCAATGCCGACGCCGAGGTGCAGCGGCTGGCCGCCCGCGCCCGGTACGCCGGCGACGCCCAGCCCTACCGGCTGGACGACGAGGACGCCGACGAGTCCGCCGCCGACGAGTCCGCCGCCGACGAGGACACCCCGCGCGGCGCGGACCGGCCGTGACCGCAGCCGCCGACGCCGGCCCGACCGAGGCCGACTGGGCCGCCGCCGTCGCGGTGGTGCGCGGCCTGCCGGCCGACGCCCGGGTCCTGCTGATCTGTCACGTCAACCCCGACGGCGACGCGCTGGGCAGCATGCTCGGCTTCGGGTTGGGCCTGCGGCAGCTCGGCGTACGGCGGTTGCAGGCGACCTTCCCCGGGCCGCCGGAGGTGCCGGAGCCGTTGCGTGCCCTGCCCGGGTTGGAGCTGTTGGTCCCCGAGGCCGACGCGGAGCCCGCCCCGGACCTGGTGGTCTGCTGCGACGCGGCGAGCGAGTCGCGGCTCGGCGGCCTGGCCGGCCGGCTGGCGGGCGCCGGGGCGGTGCTGGTGCTCGACCACCACGCCTCGAATCCCCGGTTCGGCGGGGTCAACCTGGTCGACCCCCGGGCGGCGGCCACCTCGGTGGTGGCCGAGGAGTTGCTGAACCGGCTCGGGGTGCGCGTGGACGCGGCGATCGCCGAGTGCCTCTACGTCGCCCTGAGCACCGACACCGGCTCGTTCCGGTTCGAGGCGACCACCCCGGCGGTGCACGAGCTGGCGGCCCGCCTGCTGGCCACCGGGATCCGGCCCGGTGACATCTCCCGTCGGGTCTACGACACCCGCCCCTTCGGCGCGGTGCGGCTCTTCGGCGAGGTGCTCGGCCGGGCCCGCCTGGAGCCGGCGGCGGCCGGCGGCAACGGCCTCGTCTGGACGTACGCCACGCTCGACGACCTGGCCCGGCACGACCAGCCGCCGTACGTGCTGGAGGCGCTGATCGACTCGGTGCGCTGCACCGCCGAGGCGGACGTGAGCTGCGTGGTCAAGCAGGTCGGCCCGGCGGAGTGGGCGGTCTCGATGCGCAGCAAGGGCGCGGTGGACGTCAGCCGCGTCGCGGTGGCCCTCGACGGCGGCGGTCACCGGCTCGCGGCCGGCTTCACCGGCCGGGGGACCGCCGACGACGTGGTGGCGAGCATCCGGGCCGAGCTGGAGAAGGCGCTCGTCGGGGCGTAGATCAGCGAAGACTGCGAGGGGTGTCGGTCTTCCCGCGCTCGGTGACGGCGGGGAGAATCACGGGATGGACCAGCCGAGCGACCTCACCGTCAGCGAGTCCCGGGCCTGGGACCGTCCCGTGGTATCCGTTCCGGTGCTCGTCTGCCTCTCCCTCGTCGGCGGGCAGTTGCCCTCCTTCTCCACCTCGGCGAACCTCTACACCCTCGGCACCGGCGGCGCGTTGATCTGGCTGGGGCTGGGCAATCGGGTGCCCCGCCGGGCGGTGCCCCGCAGGCTCGGCGCGGGCGTGGTGTGGTGGGTGCTCCCGGTCGCGGTGTTCGGCGTGCTGGAGGGGGCGACCTTCGTCATGCATGCCGGCGACGATTTCCCCACCTTCTCCCGGCTGGCCGATCCGCTGCTGGAGGCGGAGTTGGCCCGCTCGGCGGCCTGGTTCGCCTGGCTCGCCGCGTTCTGGGGGCTGGTGCGGCGATGATGCGGGTCCTGGCCATCGCCGGCTTCACGCTGGCCCTGGCGCTCTTCGCCGCCGTCGAGTGGGCCGCCCGCCGCCCCGGCTCCCGGATTCCGTCGCTGGCGGACGTCTGCGCCTACGTGATGCGCTACGAGGTCGGCCCGGTGCCCGTCGGCCGGATCGGCCTGTTCGGTTTCTGGTGGTGGCTCGGCTGGCACTTCCTGGCCCGCTGAGAGCCGTCCCACCCCGCCCGCTGAGGGCCGTCCCGTCCCGCCCGCCCGTCCGGCGCTGCGGCATGTCCAGATGACGGGAAGAGCGCGCACTATGTGGACCTGAACGATAGCTTGGGAATCGATCGACACCGTGTTCTCGCGGTGTCGGTCGGCGGTGGCGACGCCACACCCGGTGTCTCCTCCTCCCAGGGTCCGACCGACCCGGGCTCACGCCCAGACCGGCCGCTCCGGCAACCCCGGGTCGCCAGTCGGGTGTCCGCACGACCGGCCCCCGGGCCGCCACGCCAGCGCGGCCCGCCCCCTGGAAGGACCGACCCATGCCGAACACGCCCAAGCCCGAGACCGCCGACGACGCCCGCGAGCAGGCCCGCCGGGCGCTCCAGACGTCGATGGACACCCGCCAGTGACCCAGCCCGGCCGGCGGTGATGCCGATGCCCCACGCAGTCGGCGTCACCGTCCACCCGCTGGGCCGGCCGTCCCGGCCGTGATCGCCTTGCCCCGGAATCGACTTCGTGCCCCCGGCCGCCCCGGCTAGGGTCGGCGCGGTGCGTCGCATCCTGATCGTCGGCAGTTCCGGCGCCGGCAAGAGCACGCTGGCCCGCCAGGTCGCCCGGCGACTCGACCTGCCGGTGATCCACCTCGACCGGCACTACTGGCAGCCCGGCTGGGTCGCCCCCGACCACGACCGTTGGCGGGCCACCGTCGCCGCCCTCGCCGCCGGGCCCGCCTGGGTGATGGACGGCAACTACGGTGGCAGCCTCGATCTGCGGCTGCCCCGCGCGGAGCTGCTCGTGGTGCTGGACCTGCCCTGGCCGCTCTGCCTCGCCCGGGTGGTGCGCCGCCGCTGGGAGCGGCGGGCCGCCGGCCGCCCGGACCTGCCCCCCGACTGCCCCGAACGCCTCGACCTGCCGTTCCTGCGCTACGTCTGGCGCTATCCCCGGCAGGCTCGCCCCCGGGTCTTCGCGGCGGTGGCCGCGCACGCCCCGGAGCTGCCGGTGGTCCGGCTCCGCAGCCGCGCCCAGCTCCGCCGCTGGCTGGCCCGCCTGCCACCCGAAGCGACCTGAGGTCGCCGCGGGCCGGGCCGGCGACTGGTAAGCGACCGGCCTTGTTGCGGTCCTTACCCTGGCCGTGTCAGGATCGGCGGTGATGAGTCAGCCCGCCCTCGCCCCGCCGTCTGCCGTCGCCACGCCGAGGCGGATCGCCGCGCTGGCCCTGCCCGCCCTCGTGGTGCTCGCCGCCGAGCCGCTCTACGTCCTGGTCGACACCGTCGTGGTCGGGCACCTCGGCCGGCTGCCGCTGGCCGCGCTGGCGGTCGCCGGCACCGTGATGACCCTGATCGCCTGGCTGGGCAGCGTGCTGGCGTACGGGATCACCGGGCGGGCGGCCCGCCGCTTCGGCTCCGGCGACCGGGCCGCCGCCGTGGCCGAGGGGGTGCAGGCGTCCTGGCTGGCGTTCGGCGTCGGGGTGCTGGCCGCGCTCGGCATGCAGCTCGGCGCCGGCCCGCTGACCGACGCCCTCGCCGGGGCCGGGGAGGTGGCCGAGGCGGCCGAGCGGTGGCTGCGCGTCGCCGTGCTCGGCGCGCCCGGGCTGCTGCTGGCCGCCGCCGGCAACGGCTGGCTGCGCGGCGTGCAGGACACCCGCCGCCCGCTGTGGTTCGTGCTCGGCCCCAACCTGCTCTCGGCGCTGCTCTGCCCGCTGCTGGTCTACCCGCTGGGGTGGGGGCTGACCGGCTCGGCGGTGGCGAACGTGACGGCGCAGACCCTCTCCGGCGCGCTCTTCGCCGCCGCCCTGGCCAACGAGCGGGTGTCGCTGCGCCCCCGCCCCCGGGTGATCCGCCAGCAACTCGTGCTCAGCCGGGACCTGCTGGTGCGGGGCGTCGCCTTCCAGGCCAGCTTCCTCTCCGCCACCGCCGTCGCCGCCCGCTTCGGCGCGGCGGCGGTCGGGGCGCACCAGATCGCCGTACAACTGTGGTTCTTCACCGCCCTGGTGCTCGACGCGCTGGCGATCGCCGCGCAGGCGCTGATCGGCGCGGCGCTCGGGGCCGGCGACGCCGCCGCCGCGCGGGCCCTGGCCCGCCGGGTCGCGCTGCTCGGCGCCGGATGCGGGGTGGCGTTCGCGGTGGTCATCGCCGCCGGGGCCGGCGTCGTGCCGGGGCTGTTCAGCCCCGACGAGCAGGTCCGCCAGCAGGCCATGGTCGCCTGGCCCTGGCTGGTGGCGTTGCAGCCGATCGGCGGCGTGGTGTTCGCCCTCGACGGGGTGCTGATCGGTGCCGGGGACGTGCGCTACCTGCGCAACCTCACCCTGGTCGCGGCGTTCGGCGGCTTCCTGCCGGCGATCTGGCTGGCGTACGCGTTCGACCTGGGCCTCGG
The DNA here is from genome assembly GCF_049841815.1 of Micromonospora sp. DT233. NCBI lineage: Bacteria > Bacillati > Actinomycetota > Actinomycetes > Micromonosporales > Micromonosporaceae > Micromonospora > Micromonospora sp. DT233. The sequence continues at coordinate 483,833 of NZ_JBNCLB010000003.1, forward strand.
CGGGATCTGGGCCGGGCTGACCCTGTTCGTGCTGCTGCGGCTGGCCGCCCTGCTGCTGCGACTGCGCTCCGGCGGCTGGGCGGTGGTCGGCGCGGTCCGCTGAGCGGCGCGGTTCGCTGAGCGGCGCGGTCCGCTGAGCGGCGCGGTCCGCTGAGCGGCGCGGTCCGCTGAGCGGCGCGGTCCAGCGGCGCGAAGGGGGTCTCCGGGTTGCCTCCGGCGGGGTGTGGGCGACCGGTCGACCGGCCCTCGGCCGCGTCTGGCAGGCTTGGCGGTCGTGAGCGCAGACGGTCTGATCGTGGTCGACAAGCCCGGCGGCATGACGTCGCACGACGTGGTGGCGCGGATCCGCCGGCTGGCCCGGACCCGCCGGGTCGGCCACGGCGGCACCCTCGACCCGATGGCCACCGGGGTGTTGGTGATCGGGGTCGGCCGGGCCACCCGCCTGCTGACGTACGTCATCGGCGCGGGCAAGAGCTACGCGGCCACCGTCCGGCTGGGCCAGGCCACCGTCACCGACGACGCCGAGGGTGACGTGATCGCCACCACCGCGGCCGGGACGGTCACCGACGCCGCGGTCCGCTCGGCGTTCGCGGCCCTGACCGGCGAGATCGACCAGGTGCCGAGCGCGGTGAGCGCCATCAAGATCGACGGCCAGCGGGCCTACAAGCGGGTACGCGACGGCGAGAGCGTCGAGCTGCCCGCCCGCCGGGTCACCGTCGGCCGCCTCGACGTGCTGGCCATCCGCCGGGACACCCCCGACGTGGTGGACGTGGACATCGACGTGACCTGCTCCTCCGGGACGTACATCCGGGCGTTGGCCCGGGACGCGGGCGCCGCGCTGGGCGTCGGCGGGCACCTGACCGCGCTGCGCCGCACGGCGGTCGGAGGCTTCGCGCTGGCCGAGGCGGCGACCCTCGACGAGCTGGAGCAGCGCGCGCCCGAGGTGGTCAACCTGCCGCTCGACGCCGCCGCCGCCCGGTTCTTCCCACGCCGCACCGCCGACGCCGACGAGGCGAAGGTGCTCTCCCACGGCGGCCCGCTGGAACCGGCCGGCCTCGCCGGGCCGTACGCCGTCTTCGGCCCCGACGGCGGCCTGATCGCTATCGTCAGCGAGCGGGACGGCCGGGCCCGCGCGGAGATCGTGCTCGCCCCGGCCTGACGGCACGGGCGGGCAGCGTCCGCCGCCGGCCGGGCAGCGGGGCACCCGCCGACGGTCGGCGCGGGAAGTCGGAAGGGGCAGGGGAGGAGCGTCATGCAGCGGTGGCGGGGGTACGAGGCGGCACCCGGCGGCTGGGGCCGTTCGGTCGTCACCATCGGCGTCTTCGACGGGGTGCACAAGGGGCACCAGGCGACCATCGGGCATGCCGTGGCCCGCGCCCGCCAGCTGGGCGTGCAGTCGGTGGTGGTGACCTTCGACCCGCACCCGGCCGAGGTGGTCCGCCCCGGTTCCCACCCGGCGGTGCTCACCGAGCCGGCCCGCAAGGCCGAGCTGATCGAGGCGCTCGGCGTCGACGCGCTCTGCGTGGTGCCGTTCACGCCGGCCTTCTCCCGCCTGCCGGCCGAGGCGTTCGTGCACGACATCCTGGTCGAGCACCTGCACGCCGCGCTGGTCGTGGTGGGGGAGAACTTCCGCTTCGGGCACAAGGCCGCCGGCGACGTGGCGCTGCTGGAGCGGCTCGGCCGGGCCTTCGGCTTCTCCGTCGAGGGCGCGTCGCTGGTCGCCGAGGCGAGCACGGTCTTCTCCTCCACGTACATCCGCGCCTGCGTCGACGCCGGGGACGTCACCGCGGCCGGCGTCGCGCTGGGCCGCCCGCACCGGGTCGAGGGGGTGGTGGTCCGGGGCGACCAGCGCGGCCGGGAGCTGGGCTTTCCCACCGCCAACCTGCTCTGCCACCGGCACGCGGCGGTGCCCGCCGACGGCGTCTACGCCGCCTGGCTGGTGCGCCGGGGGCACCGGGAGCGGCTGGCCGCGGCGGTCTCGGTCGGCACCAACCCCACCTTCTCCGGGCGGGAGCGGCGGGTCGAGGCGTACGCGCTGGACTTCTCCGGCGACCTGTACGGCGAGCGGCTGGCGCTGGACTTCGTCACCCGGCTGCGCGGCCAGGTGCGCTACGACTCGGTCGAGCCGCTGATCGCCCAGATGAACGAGGACGTCGAGCGCACCCGCCGCGCCCTGGGCTGAGTCCGCCCGCCTGCCGGCCCGGGTCGCCGGGTGGGTCGGGTGGGCTGCGGCCCTGGCCGGGGCGGGTGCCGTCGGGCGGTGCGTACCGCCCTTGCCGGGCGGTTCCGGCGAAGGCTGGTAGTCTGGCGTAGACGTCGGCTGACCGACGTGGGGCCTCGCGTGCCTGCACGACGCCGCGGGTGCGAGGAACCGGTCCGTTACCGGTCACCTGACCGATCCGACGGACACCACCAGACGACCCACGAAACAGGGAGAACATGGCGCTCGACCAGGAAGCCAAGGCCAAGATCCGCTCGGAGTACGCGACCGCCGAGGGCGACACCGGTTCGCCGGAGGTCCAGGTCGCGGTCCTCACCAAGCGGATCGCGGAGCTGACCGAGCACCTGAAGGTGCACAAGCACGACCACCACAGCCGCCGTGGGCTGCTGCTGCTGGTCGGCCGGCGCCGTCGGCTGCTCAACTACGTCCACAAGAAGGACATCGCCCGCTACCGGTCGCTCATCGAGCGGCTCGGCCTGCGTCGCTGACGTGACGGGGGAGCGGCCCATGGGGTCGCTCCCCCGATCGGCGTCCAGCACCTGAAGAACCACAGGGGCCGCGCGACCACCCGACAGGGAGCCGGTCAGCGTACCGGTCTCCGGTAGTGGCCCCCGGGAGCCCGGCAGTCGCCGGCGCCCCGGGCGCTTCGATCGAAGACCGGCCGGCTGAGCAGCTCCCCGCGTCGTGGGCCCCCCGATGCGAAGGAGCACCACCGCAAAATGACCGAGCACAACCTCGGCACCGAGTCCCGCACCGCCGTGATCGACAACGGGTCCTTCGGCACCCGTGAGATCACCTTCTCCACCGGCCGGCTGGCCCGTCAGGCCGCCGGCTCCGTCGTCGCCACGCTCGGCGAGACGGTCGTGCTCTCCGCCACGACCGCCGGCAAGCACCCGAAGGAGCAGTTCGACTTCTTCCCGCTGACCGTCGACGTCGAGGAGCGGATGTACGCCGCGGGCCGGATCCCCGGCTCGTTCTTCCGCCGCGAGGGCCGCCCCAGCGAGGACGCGATCCTCACCTGCCGGCTGATCGACCGGCCGCTGCGCCCGTCGTTCGTCAAGGGCCTGCGCCACGAGGTCCAGGTCGTCGAGACCATCCTCGCGCTCGACCCGCAGCACCCGTACGACGTGGTCGCGATCAACGCCGCGTCGATGTCGACCAAGCTCTCCGGCCTGCCGTTCTCCGGCCCGATCGGCGCGACCCGGGTCGCGCACATCGACGGCCAGTGGGTGGCCTTCCCGACCCTGGAGGAGCTGGCCCGCGCCACCTTCGACATGGTCGTGGCCGGTCGCACCCTCGCCGACGGCGACGTGGCGATCATGATGGTCGAGGCCGAGGCGACGCCGCACGCCGTGACCCTGATCGCGGGCGGGGCCACCGCCCCGACCGAGGAGATCGTCGCCAGCGGCCTGGAGGCCGCCAAGCCGGCCATCCGCGAGCTGTGCCGCGCGCAGAGCGAGCTGGCCGAGGTGGCCGCCAAGCCGGTCACCGAGTTCCCGGTCTTCCTGGACTACGCCGCCGACGCGTACGACGCCGTCGCCGAGCTGGTCCGCGCCGAGGTCGCCGAGGCGATCACCATCGGCGGCAAGGCCGACCGCGAGGAGGCCCTGGACCGGATCAAGGCCAAGGTCGCCGAGGAGCTGGGCGGGCGCTTCGAGGGCCGCGAGAAGGAGCTCTCCGCCGCCTTCCGCTCGCTCACCAAGTCCGAGGTCCGCAACCGGGTGCTGCGCGAGCAGGTCCGGATGGACGGCCGGGGCCCGCGCGACATCCGCCCGCTGACCGCCGAGGTCGGCGTGCTGCCCCGGGTGCACGGCTCGGCGCTCTTCGAGCGGGGCGAGACCCAGATCCTGGGCGTGACCACCCTGAACATGCTGCGCATGGAGCAGATGGTGGACACCCTCTCCCCGGAGAACCGCAAGCGGTACATGCACAACTACAACTTCCCGCCGTACTCGACCGGTGAGACCGGCCGGGTCGGCTCGCCGAAGCGGCGCGAGATCGGCCACGGCGCGCTCGCCGAGCGGGCCCTGATCCCGGTGCTGCCCTCGCGCGAGGAGTTCCCCTACGCCATCCGGCAGGTCTCCGAGGCGCTCGGCTCCAACGGCTCCACCTCGATGGGCTCGGTCTGCGCCTCCACGCTGGGCCTGCTCAGCGCCGGTGTGCCGCTGAAGGCGCCGGTCGCCGGCATCGCCATGGGCCTGATCTCCGACGAGGTCGAGGGCAAGACCGAGTACGTGACGCTGACCGACATCCTCGGCGCCGAGGACGCGTTCGGCGACATGGACTTCAAGGTCGCCGGCACGCGGGAGTTCGTCACCGCGCTGCAGCTCGACACCAAGCTCAACGGCATCCCGTCGGACGTGCTGGCCGCCGCGCTGCAGCAGGCGTACGAGGCCCGGCAGACGATCCTCGACGTGATGCAGCGGGCCATCGAGGCCCCGGCGGAGATGTCGGAGTACGCCCCGCGCGTCACCACCGTCAAGATCCCGGTGGACAAGATCGGCATGGTGATCGGCCCGAAGGGCCAGACCATCAACGCGATCCAGGACGAGACCGGCGCCGAGATCAGCATCGAGGACGACGGCACCATCTACGTCGGCGCGACCAACGGGCCGTCGGCCCAGGCCGCCGTGGACCGGATCAACGGCATCGCCAACCCGACCCTGCCGAAGGCGGGCGAGCGGTTCCTCGGCACGGTGGTCAAGACCGCCGCGTTCGGCGCGTTCATCTCGCTGCTGCCCGGCCGCGACGGCCTGCTGCACATCTCCAAGGTGGGCGACGGCAAGCGGGTCGAGCGGGTCGAGGACTTCCTCAACGTCGGCGACCGGGTCGAGGTCGAGATCGCGGACATCGACGCCCGCGGCAAGATCTACCTGGACAAGGTCCGTCCGGAGGGCACCGAGGCGCCGGCCGCCACCGGCGAGGTCGCCGGCGGCGAGCGTCCGGCCAGCCGGGGCGGCGACCGGGGCCCGCGTGACCGGGGCGACCGGGAGCGCGGCGGCGACCGGGGCGGTCGTGGCCCGGGCGGCGGCGAGCGCGCCCCGTCCGCCGGTGGCGAGGGCGGCTCGGAGGGTGGCGAGGGCGGCGAGCGTCCGCGCCGCCGGACCCGGCACAGCTGACGTAACACCGCACCACCCACCCCTCGTCGAGTTGAGAGCAGGTTTCCGTGAGTCGGGCCCAGCGCGCGTCTTTTCCTGCGGATCGACGGGGGGTGGCCCGGCCCGGGGCCGTCCGGCACGCCGCCGGCGGTCAGCCCGGCCGGGACGGCGGGCCCGCGCGGGCGGTCACCCGCACGCTCAGTGACGACCCGCTGGGCGGCACGGTACGCCGTACCGTGCTGCCCAGCGGTCTGCGCGTGCTCACCGAGGCGATCCCGGCGATGCGCAGCGTCTCGTTCGGCATCTGGGTCGCGGTCGGCTCCCGGGACGAGACGGGCCCGCAGGCGGGCGCGGCGCACTTCCTGGAGCACCTGCTCTTCAAGGGCACCCACAAGCGCACCGCGATGGACATCTCCGCCGAGATCGAGGCGGTGGGCGGCGAGACCAACGCCTTCACCACCAAGGAATACACCTGCTACTACGCCCGGGTGCTGGACGAGGACCTGCCCCTGGCCATCGACGTCATGTGCGACGCGGTCGCCGACTCGCTGCTGGAGCCGGACGACGTGGAGACCGAGCGCGGCGTCATCCTCGAAGAGATCGCCATGCACGACGACGAGCCCGGCGACGAGGTGCACGACATCTTCGCCCGCGCCGTCTACGGCGACCACCCCCTCGGCCGGCTGATCTCCGGCACCGAGGAGACGGTCACCCCGATGACCCGCCGGCAGATCCAGGGCTTCTACCGCAGCCGCTACACCCCGCCGCAGATCGTCATCGCCGCCGCCGGCAACCTCGACCACTCCGCCGTGGTCAAGCTGGTCCGTCAGGCGCTGGCCGGCAGCCCGCTGGACACCGAGCCGGCCGCGCCGGGCCCGCACCGCCCCGCCACCCCGACGGTGCCGGTCCAGCCGGCCAGCACCCTGGTCGAGCCGAAGGAGACCGAGCAGGCGCACGTCATCCTCGGCTGCCCCGGCTTCGACCGCACCGACGAGCGGCGCTTCGCCCTCGGGGTGCTCAACAACATCCTCGGCGGCGGCATGTCCAGCCGGTTGTTCCAGGAGATCCGCGAGCGGCGCGGCCTGGCGTACTCGGTCTACTCCTACGCCAGCCAGTACGCCGACAGCGGCCTCTTCGCCGTCTACGCCGGCTGCGCCCCCGGCAAGGTCGACGAGGTGCTGGAGCTGACCCGCGCCGAGCTGCGCCGGGTGGCCGCCGACGGCGTCACCGAGGCCGAGGTGGCCCGGGGCAAGGGGATGAGCAAGGGCTCGTTCGTGCTCGGCCTGGAGGACACCGGCTCCCGGATGAGCCGACTGGCCAAGGGGGAGCTGCTCTACGGCGACCTGATGCCCGTCGACGAGCTGCTGGCCCGGGTCGACGCGGTGACCCGCGACGACGTGAACGCCCTCGCCGCCGAGCTGCTCACCCGGCCGATGTCCCTCGCGGTCGTCGGCCCGTTCGGCAAGCACGACTTCTCCGCCTGACCGGCGGGGGCATTGCCCGCCCGGCGTCGCCCGCCTCGGCGCGCGCAGCGCAACATGCGGGATCTTGCGGTCTCCGAGCCGAGGGAACCCGCGATGTGCCGCAAACGCAGTTGATCACCCCGCGCCCGCGCCCGCGTCCCGTCGTGGGACGGGGCCGTGCCGTCCCTCGGTGGCGTAAGCGATTGGGATACGTTGTGCCCCGTGACTGACGAGCAGGAGAAGGGCCCGCAGGAGCCGATCCGGGTCGGCGTGCTGGGTGCCCGGGGCCGGATGGGCATCGAGGTGTGCAAGGCGGTCTACGCCGCCGCCGACCTGGAGCTGGTGGCGATGGTCGACCAGGGCGACGGCCTCTTCGCCGCCTCGGACGCCGGGGCCGAGGTCGTCGTCGACTTCACCACCCCCGACGCGGTCATGGAGAACCTGCGCTGGTGCGTCGACCAGGGCATCAGCGCCGTCGTCGGCACCACCGGCTTCACCGCGGAGCGCATCGCGCAGGTGCGCGGCTGGCTGGCCGACAAGCCCGGTGTCGGGGTGGTGATCGCCCCCAACTTCGGCATCGGCGCGGTGCTGATGATGCAGTTCGCGGAGCGGGCCGCCCGGCACTTCGAGTCCGTCGAGATCATCGAGCAGCATCACCCGCGCAAGCTCGACGCCCCCAGCGGCACCGCCACCCACACGGCCCGGCGAATCGCGGCGGCCCGCGCCGAGGCCGGCCTCGGCCCGGTCCCGGACGCCACCGCCGAGGAGGTCGCGGGCGCGCGGGGCGCCGACATCGACGGCGTACGCGTGCACGCGGTGCGCGCCACCGGCCTGCTGGCCCACCAGGAGGTGCTGCTCGGCACGCTGGGCGAGACGCTGACCATCCGGCACGACTCGTACGACCGGGTGTCGTTCATGCCCGGCGTGCTGCTGGCCGTCCGCGCGGTGCGCCACCGGCCCGGCCTCACCCTGGGCCTGGACCCGCTGCTCGACTGAGCCGGCCCGCATCGCCCCGGTGTGCCGGGGTGTGCCGGCGCGGAAATCTCCGCGCCGGCCGGTCGGGGCGGGGCTAGGCTCGCTGCATGATCAACTCCAGTCTCCGGGACCGGGCCGGGCGGCGGATCAGCCTGCGCCCGGTCGACGACGACAACTGGCGGGCCGTCGCCGACGTGGTGCCCCGCGACGACCAGCGGGCCTGGGTCTTTCCGATGGCGGCCCGCTACCTGCTGCTCAGCGCGCGCGGCGGCACCTGGACCTCGCTGGCGGTGTACGCCGACGAGACCGTCGTCGGGCACCTGATGTGGGCGGTGGACGACGACGGCTCGCGCTGGATCGGCGGGATGATGGTCGACGCCGCCGAGCAGGGGCGGGGCGTGGGCGCCGCCGCGGTGACCACCCTGGCCGACTGGCTGCGCGCCCAGCCCGGCTGCGTGGCCGTCCGGCTGTCGTACCACCCGGAGAACCGGGCCGCCGCCGCCCTCTACCCGCGCCTGGGCTTCACCCCGACGGGCGAGCGGGAGGACGACGAGCTGGTCGCCGAACTGACCGGCCCCGCCACGTCCGGCTGATCAGCCGGGCTGGTCGGTGGGGAGGGCGACGTGCAGGCGGAGCTGGTTGACCAGCATGTCGTCCACGTCGAGGGCGCGGGCCGCCCCGTCGGGCTCCCAACCGGCGGTGGTGAGGAACTTGCGGGTCGCCGCGTCGGCGTCGAACGTCCACGCCACGGCGCGGGCGAAGCCGTCTTCGCGCCACAGGTCCACGCTCGCGGCCAGCAGCCGGCTGCCGTGCCCGCGCCGACCCCAGCGCGGCTCGACCAGCAGGTCCGTCACCGCCACCACGTCGTCGCCGAGCGCCTCGGCCGGCTCGTTCGGGGCGAGGGACTCCGCGTCGGGGGGACCGGAGGCGACAAAGCCCACCAGATACGATTGCTCGGCCTGTTCGACGGCGACGAGCACCCGGTGCGCGCCCGAGGGCGGCTCCTGCACCGCCGCGCTCCACCGCCGGGCGAGATACTCCTCGTCCAGGTTGTCGAGCACGTGCCGGGGCAGGATCCGGCGATAGGCGACCCGCCAGGTCGCGAGCTGGATTCGTGCGATCTCGCCGGCGTCTTCGGGACGCGCCGGGCGGACGTACCCGAGAGCCATGGGACGTGAGCCTACGCAGGGTGGGGGAGACGAGGGTGGCGAGGGTGGCCAGCGGCGCCGGACGGACGACCGGGCAGGTCGTCGCGGTGGTCGGGCTCGCCGTCGCGGTGGCCCTGTTCCTGTCGGTCGCGGCCGTGCGGCACGGCTTCTTCGACCTGAAGGTCTACTACGGCGCGCTGAACTTCTGGGTGCACGACGGCGGGGAGATCTACGACTTCCTCAAGCCCGGCACCCAGTACGGCTTCACCTACCCGCCGTTCGCCGCCCTGACCATGCTGCCGATGACCGCCCTGTCCTGGACGGCGGCCATCGTGCTGAGCGTCGCCGGCTCCGTGCTGGCCAGTGCGGTGGTGATCTGGTGGCTGGTCGACCCGATCGCCCGCCGCGCCGGCTGGACCCGCTGGTACGCCCTCGCCGTGGCGCTCTGCCTGGCCGCCGCGTTCGAGCCGATGCGCGAGACGGTCAACTTCGGCCAGGTCAACATGCTGCTGCTCTTCCTGGTCGCGGTGGACCTGCTGCGGCTGCTGCCGGCCGGCAACCGCTGGGCCGGGGTGGGCATCGGCCTGGCCACCGCGATCAAGCTGACCCCCGGCGTCTTCATCGTCTACCTGCTGGTCACCGGGCGGTGGCGGGCGGCGGCGACCGCCGTCGGCACCGCCGCCGGGGCCACGCTGGTCGCCGCCGCGCTCTTCCCCGACGCGTCCCGGGAGTTCTGGACCTCGGCGCTGTGGAACACCGGCCGGGTCGGCGAGCTGGCGTTCGTCTCCAACCAGTCGCTGCGCGGCGTGGTCGCCCGGTTGAACCCCGAGCACCCCGCCACCCTGGCCTGGGTGGCGTTGGTGCTCGCCGTCCTCGCGGTCTGGGCCTGGCGCTGCCGGGCCGCCGTGGCGGCCGGCGACGAGGCCACCGGCCTGGCCCTGACGGGCGCGCTGATGTGCCTGGTCAGCCCCGTGACCTGGGTGCACCACCTGGTCTGGCTGCTGCCGGGGCTGATCCTGCTGGTCGACGCCGCCATGGCGGCGCCCGCCCGCAGCCGCCGCCGCCGCGCCCTGCTGGCCGCCACCGCGATCGGGTACGGCTTGCTGATCAGCCGGATCGTCTGGGCCTGGGAGAAGGACTTCACCGGCCTGGACGGCTTCCTCGGCAGCAACACCTACGTCTGGATCAGCCTGGCCCTGCTGCTCTTCCTGCCGATCCGCCACCGGGCCGCGCCCGCCGCGACCGGGCCGCCCGCTTCGGGGCCGACCGCCGCCGGGCCGACCGTGACCGCACCGACCGCCGCCGGGCCGACCGTGACCGCGCCGACCGCCGCCGGGCCGACCGCCGCCGGGACGGGCGGGGGCCGGGTCGCGCCGGGTCAGCCGTCGAGGCGTCCGGCGTAGCGCAGCTCGACCAGCCCCAGCGGGGGCACCCCACCGGCCAACGGCACGCGATAGGTGCTCCGCTCGCCGTCGGGTGAGAGCCCGGCCCGCTCGTAGAAGCGGCGGGCCCGCCCGTTGTCCCGCAGCACCCAGAGCCGGTACGCCGTCCAGCCCCGCCCCGCCATCGCCTCCCGCGCCGCCGCCAGCAGCCGCCCGCTCGTCCCGCCGCCCCAGTACGCCCTCTCGACGTACAGGGCCAGCACCTCGCCGAGGCTGTGGTCCAGGTCGGCCCGGTCCTGCTCGACGCGGTACGGCCCGAACGTCGTGAAGCCGATCACCGCGCCGTCGCGTTCGGCCAGCAGCGTGGTGAACGGGTGCTCCGGGTCGGCCGTGCCGGTGTCCCGGCGGCGAGACGCCCAGGCTGCCACGTTGAGCCGGTTCAGCACCTCCCGCGGCATGAATCCGGCGTAGCCGTCCTGCCAGCCGTGCACGTGCACCCGGGCGACCGCCTCGGCGTCGTCCGGTCGCTCCGGACGGATGGTCAGCATGGGTCCGTTCTATGCCCCGGCGGGCGCGGCGTCCAGCGAGCCGCACCGGTGTCGTACCGCTGGATTAGGGTGCGTGACGATGGTCGCACCGGAATCGCTCTCGCTCGCCCAGGCCCGGCGGGTGGCCCTGGCCGCCCAGGGCTTCGCCGACCCTGCGCCGGCGGGCCCGCCCACCCGCCGGCACCTGCGCCGGGTCCTCGACCGGGTCGGGCTGATCCAGATGGACTCGGTCAACGTGCTGCAACGCGCGCACTACCTGCCGCTCTACAGCCGGCTCGGGCCGTACCCGACTTCGCTGCTCGACACGGCGGCCTATCGCCGGCCTCGGGAGCTGTTCGAATACTGGGGCCACGAGGCGTCGCTGGTCCCGGTCGGGCTGCACCCGGCGCTGCGCTGGCGGATGGCGCGGGCGCGCGACGACGCCTGGGGCGGCATGCGCCGCATCGCCACCGAGCAGCCGGGGCTGGTCGCCTGGGTGCGCGACGAGGTCGCCGCCCGGGGGCCGCTGACCGCCGCCGAGATCGAGCACGACGCGCCCCGGGAGACCGGCAACTGGGGGTGGAACTGGTCGGCCGTGAAGCGGGCCCTGGAGTTCCTCTTCTGGGCCGGCGAGGTCACCGCCGCCGACCGCACCAGCTCCTTCGCCCGCCGCTACGACCTGCCCGAGCGGGTCCTGCCGGCGGCCGTGCTGGCCGCGCCGACGCCGACGGACGCCGAGGCGTACCGGACGCTGGTCGCCCTTGCCGCCCGCTCGCTCGGGGTGGCCGCCGAGCCGGAGCTGCGCGACTACTTCCGCCTCCCGGTGGCCGGCGCCCGGCAGGCCATCGCCGAGCTGGCCGAGGCCGGCGTGCTGGTCCCGGTGACCGTGCGGGGCTGGCGGTTGCCGGCCTGGCGGCACGCCGCCGCCCGACTACCCCGCTGGGTGCGCGGCGACACCCTGGTCAGCCCGTTCGACCCGCTGATCTGGGAGCGCGGGCGCACCGAGCGGCTCTTCGGCCTGACCTACCGCATCGAGATCTACGTGCCGGCACCGCAGCGGGTGTACGGCTACTACGTGCTGCCGTTCCTGCAGGGGGAGCGGTTCACCGCGCGGGTCGACCTGAAGGCCGACCGGAAGGCGGGCGTGCTGCTGGTCCCGGCCGCCTGGGTCGAGCCGGGCGCCGACCCGGGGGAGACGGCGCTCGCCCTCGCCGCCGAGCTGCACCGGATGGCCGGCTGGCTCGGGCTGGGCGCGGTCGCCCCGCCCGTCGCCGGTGACCTCGCCGCCCCGCTGGCCGCCGCGCTGAGCAGCGTGGCCGGTGTACGGTGAACGGCGTGACGAGCGTCGACGGCCCGGCCGGTGGGCACCCGCAGGCCCCATCGTTGGCCGACCCCCCGCAGCACGCGCTGCCGGCGGGGCAGGGGCCGGCGGGGCAGTGGCCGGCGGGGCAAGGGCCGGCGGGGCAGTGGCCGGCGGGGGCCTACCCGGTGCCCGAGCCGGATCGGTTCACCCGCTTCGTGCTGCGGCTGCACGCGCGGGCCCCACGCTGGGCGGTGCCGCTGGCCGCGCTCGGCTGCGTCGGCCTCGGAATGACGTACGCGCTGCTCAGCGACCCGACCCGGGCCGCGCCGGACGCCGCGCCGAGCTGCCTGCTGAAGCTCACCACCGGGCTGGACTGTCCGGGCTGCGGCGGCACCCGCGCGCTGTGGTACCTGCTGCACGGCGACCTGCCGGCCGCCGCCCGGCACCACTTCCTCTTCGTCTTCGTGGTGCCCTTCCTGACATACTTCTTCGTGGCCTGGGCCGGGAAGCAGGCGTTCGGCTGGAAGCTGCCGATGCCGCAGCCCAGCTCGAAGATGATCGGCGGGTTGCTGGCCCTCTGGGCGGTCTTCTCGGTCGCCCGCAACCTCCCCTGGGTCCCCTTCACCTCGCTCTACGTCTGACCCCGGTCGGGCGTTCCGCCTACCCGAGGTGCCTGGTCCGCTCGTGGTAGGCCCGGAAGTCGAAGAAGCGTAGGCCGTCCACCGCCACGTCGTCGGCGATCTCGGCCGCCGTCCAGGGATGGTCCGAGTAGTCGTCCATCGCGATGCCGCCCTGCGCGAGCAGCGCCAACGTCAGTCGGCGAACCTCCGCCGTCCCGTCGACGCGGCCCGAGACGTCGACCCGAAGCGCCCAACCGGGTCGCCGACGGCAAGCCCGGCTCAGCCCGAGCACGGCCGCCGGCTCCCAGTCCAGGTACAGGCCGTCGTCCTCGCTGGTCAGCTCCCCGTACAGGCACCCGTCCAGCAGCCACGGATGTCGCTGGCCGGGCGACAGCCGATCGAGCAGGGCAACGACCGCGGCCAACTCCAGGGCCGGAAAGACAAAGACGCTACGCACGCCACCACCGTCGCACCCACCGGCCGGTCCGCCGTGCCTTGCGCGGTCAAGATCCGAGCATTTTCCCTGAAGATGCTGCCTCGATCCGCGCCCAGGCAGCATTTTCCCTGAAGATGCTCGGATCTTGACGTGGAGTGGGCTTCGCGGCGGGGCCGAGCGTCGACATACGCATTACGAGTGCGTAGGTCGCCGGCGGTGCCGGCATCGGGGACGGGTGGGGCCCGTCGTCGACACTCGCACGGCCCCGATCTGGCCGGTCGGTCGGGGCGGCCCACTGGGCGGCGCAGCTTCGACCCGGGGAGCCGCCCCGGTGGAGCCGTCGGCTTCCGGTGATGACGTGAACGACTCAGCTCCAAAGGGCCCAGCCCCGCACCCTCCGGCCGCCGCCCTCGGGTCGGCATCCCCGGGCCGGCATCCCCGGGCCGGCATGCCGGGGCGTGCCGAGGGACGTGCCTGCGGGGCTGAGCATCCGGGGGAGCGTGGTCGGGTCGCACCGCTGGTCCGACACCCCTGGACCGCTGCCCAGGTGGGTGGCCACTACAGTCCAAGGAATGCCGGAGATGGTGCAGCCCCAGGCCAAGCTGATCGCGTGGACGCAGTTTCAGGCGCCGGACGACGTGCCGTGGTCGACCGACGCCGAGGGGGGCCAGGCGCTCGCCGAGTTCGCCGGGCGGGCCTGCTACCAGAGCTGGTCCAAGCCGAACCCGGCGACCGCCACGAACGCCGGTTACCTGGCGCACATCCTGGAGGTCGGGCACCTGTCGGTGCTGGAGCACGGGAGTGTGACGTTCTACTTCACCGGGGTGTCCCGCTCCTTCACCCACGAGCTGATCCGGCACCGGCACTTCTCGTACTCGCAGCTCTCCCAGCGGTACGTCCCGGAGCGCGACGCGGCCATGGTCGAGCCCACGGTCATCGCCGACGACCCGGAGCTGCACAAGAAGTTCGTCGAGGCGGCCGAGGCCAGCGTGCGGGCGTACACGGAGCTGCTGGAGGGGCTCGAGGAGCGCTTCGCCGACGAGCCGAACCCGACGCTGCGCCGCAAGCAGGCCCGGCAGGCGGCCCGCGCGGTGCTGCCCAACGCCACCGAGACCCGGATCGTGGTCACCGGCAACTACCGGGCCTGGCGGCACTTCATCGCGATGCGGGCCACCGAGCACGCCGACGTGGAGATCCGCGAGCTGGCGGTGGCCTGCCTGCGCCAGTTGCAGGGGGTCGCCCCGAACGTCTTCGCCGACTTCGTCATCTCCACCCTGCCAGACGGCACCGAGGTGGCGTCGAGTCCGCACGGGGAGTGAGACCTGAACCCTTCCCCGGCGGGCCTCCGATGGTCGTCCGCTAGGTTATGAACATGACGCACGACCACCTTGTTGCCGCCGAGCGGGCGGTGTCCCGTCCGTTCGGTCGACTGCTCACGGCCATGGTGACCCCGTTCACCTCCGACGGCACCCTCGATCTCGACGGCGCCGTACGGCTCGCGAACCACCTCGTCGACGAGCAGGGCAACGACGCACTCGTGCTCAACGGCACCACCGGCGAGTCGCCCACCACCACCGACGCGGAGAAGGAGCGTCTGATCCGGGCCGTGGCGGAGGCGGTCGGCGACCGGGCCAGGGTGGTCGCCGGGGTCGGCACCAACGACACCCGGCACACCATCGAGCTGGCCATGGCGGCCGAGAAGGCCGGCGCGCACGGCCTGCTCGTGGTGACGCCGTACTACAGCAAGCCGCCGCAGAGCGGGCTGCTCGGGCACTTCACCGCGGTCGCGGACGCCACCGGGCTGCCGATCATGCTCTACGACATCCCGCACCGCTCCGGTGTGCCGATCGCCACCGAGACCCTGGTGGCGCTCGCCGAGCACGGCCGCATCGTCGCGGTCAAGGACGCCAAGGGCGACCTCACCGCCACCTCGTGGGTGACCAGTCGCACCGACCTGGCGTACTACAGCGGTGACGACTCGCTCACCCTGCCCGCCCTGGCGGTCGGGTGCGTCGGCGTGGTCGGCACCTCGACCCACTTCACCGGCGTGCTGACCAAGCGGATGATCGAGGCGTACGACGCGGGCGACACCACCACCGCGTTGGCGCTGCACCGGCGGCTGCTGCCCCTGTTCACCGGCATCTTCCGTGCCCAGGGCACCATCCTGGTCAAGGCGGGCCTGGCAGCCAAGGGGCTGCCGGCCGGCCCGGTGCGGGCCCCCCTGGTCGATGCCACCGACGACGAGATCGCCCAGCTGCGCGCGGACTGCGCGGCGGCGGGTCTGGAGCTCCCCTGATGAACGAACGACACGACGGACGCCCGGTGACGGCGTCGCAGAACGAGGTGGACGCGTGACCGAGGCGCACAACGAGGCGGAGCTTCCCCCACCACTGCCGGAGGGCGGCCTGCGGATCATTCCGCTGGGCGGGCTCGGTGCCATCGGTCGGAACATGACCGTCTTCGAGTTCGACGGCAAGTTGCTGATCGTCGACTGCGGGGTGCTCTTCCCCGACGTCGAGCAGCCGGGCGTGGACCTGATCCTGCCCGACTTCGGGCCGATCCTGGACCGGCTGGCCGACGTGCAGGCGATCGTGCTCACCCACGGTCACGAGGACCACATCGGCGCGGTGCCGTACCTGCTCGCCCACAAGCCGGACATCCCGCTCGTCGGCTCCCAGTTCACTTTGGCCCTGGTCGAGGCGAAGCTGGCCGAGCGGCGAATCCAGCCGTACACGCTGACGGTGCGGGAGGGCGGCCGGGAGCGGCTCGGCCCGTTCGAGTGCGAGTTCTTCGCCGTCAACCACTCGATCCCGGACGCCCTGGCGGTGGCCATCCGCACGCCGGCCGGCCTGGTGCTGCACACCGGCGACTTCAAGATGGACCAGCTTCCGCTGGACGGCCGGATCACCGACCTGGCCGGGTTCGCCCGGCTCGGCGCGGAGGGCGTCGACCTGCTGCTGTCGGACTCCACCAACGCGGAGATCCCCGGCTTCGTCACCCCGGAGCGGGAGATCGGGCCGGTGCTCGACTCGATCTTCGCCAAGGCGACCGGGCGGATCATCGTCGCCTCGTTCGCCTCGCACGTGCACCGGGTGCAGCAGGTCTTCGACTCCGCCGCCGAGCACGGCCGCAAGGTCGCGCTGATCGGCCGGTCGATGGTCCGCAACATGGGCATCGCCCGGGACCTCGGCCTGCTCAACATCCCGGCCGGCCTGGTGATCAGCATCGAGGAGGCCACCGCGCTGCCGCCCGAGCAGATCCTGCTCATGTCCACCGGCTCGCAGGGCGAGCCGATGAGCGCCCTGGGCCGGATGGCCAGCGGTGACCACCGGCACATCACCATCGCCCCCGGCGACACGGTGGTGCTGGCCTCGTCGCTGGTGCCCGGCAACGAGACCTCCGTCTACCGGGTGATCAACCGGTTGGCCCGTGCCGGCGCGATGGTGGTGCACAAGGACGTGGCGAAGGTGCACGTCTCCGGCCACGCCCCCGCCGGTGAGCTGCTCTACCTGCTCAACGTCACCCGCCCCAGCAACCTGATGCCGGTGCACGGCGAGTGGCGGCACCTGCGGGCGCACGCCCGGCTCGGCATCGAGTCCGGGGTCGCCCCGGACCGGGTGGTGCTCTGCGAGGACGGCGACGTGGTCGACCTGGTCGAGGGCCGGGCCAGCGTGGTCGGCCACGTGAAGAGCCGGTACGTCTACGTCGACGGCCTGGCAGTCGGCGACGTCAGCGAGTCCCTGCTCACCGAGCGGCGGATCCTCGGCGACGGCGGCTTCATCGCCACCACCGTCGTCGTCGACTCGGTGACCGGCAAGGTGGTCGGCGGGCCGACCCTGTCGGCGAAGGGCTTCTCGGAGGACCCGGAGGCGTTCAACCCGGTCGTGCCGCTGGTCACCGAGGCGCTGAACCGGGCCGCCGCGGACGGCATCACCGACCCGCACCAGCTCCAGCAGATCGTCCGGCGCACCGTCGGCCGCTGGGTCAACGACAAGTATCGCCGCCGGCCGATGATCGTGCCGACGGTCGTCGAGGTCTGACGCCCCGCACCCCGTTCCCGCCTCGCCCGACGCCGGCCAGCCCCACGAGGGCGGCCGGCGTCGGCGTCCACCGGCCCACCGGGCCGGCCGAGCGCGGCACGCAGCGGGGAGCGCGGCGCGGGTCAGGGTAGGGCGGCGACCGCCTCCGCGTACCCCACGCCGGTGGTCACCGCCGCCGTGACCAGCACGTCGAGCTGCGTCGGGGCCACCCCGTGGGCCAGGTCGGTGGTCAGGTCGCCGGCCAGCACCAATTCGCCGTCGCCGTCGTCGT
Organism: Micromonospora sp. DT233; assembly: GCF_049841815.1. Classification (NCBI taxonomy): domain Bacteria; kingdom Bacillati; phylum Actinomycetota; class Actinomycetes; order Micromonosporales; family Micromonosporaceae; genus Micromonospora; species Micromonospora sp. DT233. The sequence goes on from NZ_JBNCLB010000003.1 coordinate 501,317, forward strand.
GGGCGTACGCCTTCGGCTGTAGCCGGTCGTGGTTCCAGGCGTTGCAGAACTCGTACGCCTCGGCCCGCCGGTTCGTCGGGAGGCGACGGACGGCCAGCACCCGGACGTGCAGGATCTCGCCCCGCTCCCCGGCGTGCCGGAACTCGATCAGCGCCGGGCCCCACCGCCCGACCACCGCGCCGCCGCGCATCGCCCAGGTGTCTCCGCGCCGGTCCAGGGCTGCGGTGACCATGTCGACGGTCAGCGCCCCCGGCTCGTCCTCGGCCGGCTCGTCCACGTTCCCCCCGTCACCGGCCGCCCCGTCCCCGGTCGGCCGGGTGCCGGAATCGGCGGTCGGATCGTCGTCGGGTTCCGCCTCGACTGCAGGCAGCGGGACCGGGCCGGCGACCGGCCGTTCGGCCAGCCGGGCGGCGATCCGGCCGGACTGGTGGCCGGTGCCGTTGCGGGCGTCGAAGCTGCCGGCCAGCCCGGTCGCCAGCTCGGCCAGCAACCCACCCAGCCGGGCCACGTCGACGCCGTCGTCGGCCCCGTCGCCGCTCGGCGCGGGCATCCGGCGGTCGCCCAGCCCCGCCTCGGTGGCGAGGACGCAGAGCAGCGCGCCGGCGGCGGCGAACTCCATCGTCGCCAGGTCGTCGGCCGGCTGGTCGAGCCGGGGCAGTTGCTCGGCGAGGATGTCCAGGCCCCGCTCCAGGTGCCCGCCCAGCGCGCAGAACCGCAGGTGCGCGGCGAGGTGCGGAAAGGCCGCCCGCTCGCGCCGATGCCGCCGGTACGCCTCGACGTGCGCGCGGGCGGCCCGCTCCGGCTCGCCCGCGCGCAGCAGCGGCAGCAGCGCGTCGGTCAGCGCCCGCTCGGGCTGGTCGGTGCAGTACGCCCGGCCGTCCTGCGCGGCGTCGACCCCGCCCGGCTCGTCGTCGCGGCCGGGCGGCCGGTGGCCGAGGTGGTCGCCGAGGTAGGGATGCAGCTCGGCCAGCGCCGCAGCCCAGTCGCCCCAGCCGGCCAGCAGTTCGGCGCGGCGGGACGGGGCGCAGCCGGGACAGCCGGCGGCCGGGTCGGGTGGGGCGGTGCGCCAGCGGTCGTACCAGCGGCGGGCCGCCGGCTCGTCGCCGAGGTGGTCGGCGAGCCGGCACCGCAGCTCGGCCACCAGGTCGCTCGGGTCGCCCGACGCCCCGGCGTCGCCGGCCGCTTCGTCCGGCTCCGCGCGGGTCGGTTCGTCCAGGGCCGCCCGGGCCCGGTCCTGCGGCGCCGCGCGGGCCAGGTCGTCCAGGGCCGCGCGGGCCTGGTCCAACCCGACGCGCGGGGTGGCGAAGACCGCCTCCACCGCGAAGCGCTGGTAGCGGCGCAGCGCGATTGCCCGCTCGCCGGTCGGCTCGCCGACGGCGTCGAGGAGCTCCCGGCAGCGCCGGACCGGCTCGAAGAGCCGCCACCGCTCACCCTGGCGCAGGTGCGCGTCGATCAGCGCGAACCGGGCGTCGAGGCCGGTACGCAGGTCGCCGGCGGCCTCGGCGGCGGAGGCGATCCGTTCCAGCTCGGCGAGGCGGGCCGCCGAGTCGGGCAGGTCCCGCGCGGCGGCCAGCGCCTCGGCCGGGCCTTCGCTGCCGCCGCCGGGCGGGCGGGAGCGCCCCGCGACCCGGGTCTCCCACCGGCTCGCGAGCCGGGCGTCCCAGCGGCGCGGCGGCCGCGGCGGCCCGGTCACGGCCGCACCGCGCCCGGCAGTTGACCGACGGCGGCGGCGAGCTGGCAGCCGGTGGAGATGCCGCAGTCGAGGAGCTGGTCGAGCTGGTGCGGGGTGACCCCGCGCTCCAGGTCGGTGATCACCTCGCCGCAGACCAGGGCCTGGCCGTCGTCGTCGACGTGCACGAACGCCTTGGGCCAGTACCGGTCGTGGTTCCAGGCGTTGCAGAAGGCATGCAGGGTCGGCACGTACTCGATGGGGAAGGTCGGCGCGGCGACGGTGCGCACCTGGAGGATCTCGCCGGCCGCGCCCATCCGCAGGAACCAGATGAGACTGTCGTCCCAGCGGCCGAGCAGCCGGCCCTGCGGATCGCGCGCGACGGCGTACCCCCGGGTGGTCAGCACGGCGGCGATCCGCTCGCCGGTCAGCGGCCGCAGCGCCCGGGGCGACCCGGCCAGCGGACCGTCCGGTTCGTCCTCGGTCTGCGGCGCCGCCATCCGGCATCCCTTCTGAGGCGAATAACACAACGGGGGGCGTCGTCCGCGCTGCGACGCGCGGACACGACCCGGAAAAGCGGGGATCCGCCGGGTCGCGCCGTTACGGTGACTCTATGGCGGGCCGTACCTCTCAGGCGAGCCGGCGACGCGGCGCGTCGCCGCGCGGCACCACGAACAGTCGTGCCCGTCAGCCGGCGAAGAAGACCACCAAGGCCGCTCCCCGGCGGCGCACCACCACCCGTCCCACCCGCGGCGTCTCCGTGGGCCGGGCGATCGGCGCGGTCTGGCTGGGGGTGGCCAGCGGCGTCGGCTGGACGGTGCGGGCCGCGGGCCGGCAGGCCGCCTCCGCCCGCGACCTCGATCCGGAGCACCGCCGCGACGGCGCCGGCCTGCTGCTGCTCGGCCTGGCCCTGCTCAGCGCGGTGGCGATCTGGTTCTCGGGCGCCGGGCCGGTGGGGCTGCGCCTCGCCGACACCGTCCGGCTCTTCCTCGGGGCCATCTCGATCGTCGTCCCGGCGCTGCTGGGGATCGGCGCGTGGCGGCTGATGCGCACGCCCGCCGACCCGGAACACCGGGGCCGGGGGCTGGTCGGCTGGGTGTCCATGCTGGTCGCCACGGCGGCGATGCTGCACATCGGCCAGAATCCGGTCGACTCGGTCCAGCGCGACTACGCCGGCGGCCTGATCGGCGCCGGCGTCGGGAACCTGCTGGAGACCGCCGTCACCGCCTGGGTGGCCGTGCCGCTGCTGCTCCTACTGCTGGTCTTCGGCCTGCTGGTGGTCACCGCCACCCCGATCAACAAGATCCCCGAGCGACTCGGGCTGCTCGCCGGGGCGGTGGCCGCCCCGCCGCCGCTGGTCGAGGAGGTCGAGGTCGTGGAGGTGGTGGAGAAGAAGCCGGCCCGCCGCCGCCCGGCCAAGCGCGCCGCGCCCCCGCTGCCGGACCCGGACGACTTCGACGAGGGGTACGAGGGGGTGGACCTGCAGGAGACGGTGGTGCTGCCCCGCAAGCCACCGGCGAAGGTGCCCGCCACCCGCAAGCCGATCGACCCGCCGGAGCACTCGCCCGCGCCCACCCGGGCCGAGCAGCTCGCGCTCAGCGGCCTCTCCGGCGACTACACGCTCCCGCCGGCCGACCTGCTCAGCGGCGGGCCGGCGCCGAAGACCCGCAGCAAGGCCAACGACGAGATCATCGCGGCGCTGACCGGGGTCTTCGACCAGTTCGGCGTCGACGCCGAGGTCACCGGCTTCACCCGGGGCCCGACCGTGACCCGGTACGAGGTCGAGCTCGGGCCGGGCGTCAAGGTCGAGCGGATCACCCAGCTCTCCCGCAACATCGCGTACGCGGTGAAGTCCCCCGACGTGCGGATCCTCAGCCCGATCCCGGGCAAGAGCGCGGTCGGCGTGGAGATCCCCAACACCGACCCGGAGAACGTGGCGCTCGGCGACGTGCTGCGCTCCCGGGTGGCCACCAGCGACCACCACCCGATGGTGGTCGCCCTCGGCAAGGACATCGAGGGCGGCTTCGTGGTGGCCAACCTCGCGAAGATGCCTCACATTTTGATCGCGGGGGCCACCGGGGCCGGCAAATCGTCATGCCTCAATACGTTGCTGGTCTCCATCCTCACCCGGGCCACCCCGGACGAGGTGCGGCTGCTGCTCATCGACCCGAAGCGCGTGGAGATGACCGGGTACGAGGGCATCCCGCACCTGGTCACCCCGATCGTGACCAACGCGAAGAAGGCGGCCGACTCGCTGGAGTGGGTCGTCCGCGAGATGGACATGCGCTACGACGACCTCGCCGCCAACGGGGTCCGGCACATCGACGACTTCAACCGCAAGGTGCGCACCGGGGAGATCACCGCCCCGCCGGGCAGCGAGCGGGAGATGCGCCCGTACCCGTACCTGCTGGTGATCGTCGACGAGCTGGCCGACCTGATGATGGTCGCGCCCCGCGACGTGGAGGACTCGGTCGTCCGGATCACCCAGCTCGCCCGCGCCGCCGGCATCCACCTGGTGCTGGCCACCCAGCGCCCCTCGGTCGACGTGGTCACCGGCCTGATCAAGGCCAACGTGCCGTCCCGGTTGGCGTTCGCCACCTCGTCGCTGGCCGACTCGCGGGTCATCCTGGACCAGCCGGGGGCGGAGAAGCTGCTCGGCCGGGGCGACGGCCTCTTCCTGCCGATGGGCGCGTCGAAGCCGATCCGGATCCAGGGCGCCTGGGTCACCGAGCGCGAGATCGCCGACGTGGTGAAGTTCTGCAAGGACCAGCGCGAGCCGGAGTTCCGCCCGGACGTGCTCGCCCCGGCGCAGGACACCAAGAAGAAGGTCGACGAGGAGATCGGCGACGACCTGGACCTGCTGGTGCAGGCCGTCGAGCTGGTGGTCACCTCGCAGTTCGGCTCGACGTCGATGCTGCAACGCAAGCTGCGGGTCGGCTTCGCCAAGGCGGGCCGGCTGATGGACCTGATGGAGACCCGGGGTGTGGTCGGGCCGTCGGAGGGCTCCAAGGCCCGCGACGTGCTGGTCAAGCCGGACGAGCTGGACGAGGTCCTGGCCGGCCTGCGCGGCGACGGGGAGTAGGCCCGCCCCCGCCCGCCCGGTCCTGCCGTTGCGCGCATACGACGAGGCCCGCCGGAGAACCGGCGGGCCGTCGGGCGTCAGGAAGGCGTCGTGGCTCAGGAGCCCATGGCCGCGGCACCCAGGACGGCGCCGATGATGGCGCCGACCACGCTCGCGGCGGCGGCGTACCAGCCGAGCGGCTTGTCACCCTGCACCGCGCCGACGATGCCGAGGATCAGGCCGACCAGGCCGAAGAGCACCGGCACCAGGAAGATCGCGATGACCGCGAAGACGAAGCCCAGGATCGTGCAGATCCGGGCGGTGTTGTTGCGCGGGCGGGCGGTGGTGTTGGCCATGACGTCCTCCGTAGGTGAAAGCCTCGTTGATGCGCAGCGCCGCCTGTCTACCCACTTCGGTCCGGAACTACGCATCGGGGACGAGAGCGCCTGAGGCGCGCCTCAGTGGAAGAACTTCAGGCCGGCGACTCCGGTGACGACCAGCAGCAGGCAGCCGATCCGGGGCAGACTCGCCGGTTCGCGCAGCGCCACCATGCCGACCAGCGCGGTGCCGACCGCGCCGATGCCGACCCAGACCGCGTACCCGGTGCCGACCGGGATCTCCCGCAGCGCGTACCCGAGGCCGGCCATGCTGAGCAGCAGGGCGACCGCGAAGACGGCCGAGGGCAGTGGGCGGGTGAAACCGGCGCTGCGGTCCAGGGCGACCGCCCAGACGGTCTCGAGAATTCCGGAGAGCACCAGCACGATCCAGGCCATGACGTCACCTCTGCGGGGCACCCGACCACAGGGGCCGGGACGAGTGGGAACACCTCGCGGGCGTCTTGGCCTGACCGGGTACGCCCACCCTCGTCCGGGGCGGCTCGCCGGTCACCGACCGCCGGGCCACCGCCCTCGACGGTAACACCGTCGGGACGCGGCGTTCGTGGATCGGGACGGGGCGGAGCGGGGCCGGTCCACCCGCCGTTGCCGGGCGGTTGCCGCCCGCCCGGTACCCTCGGACGGTGTCTGCCTCCGTCACCGCCTCCTCCGCCAGCCCCAGCCCCAACCCGGCGGGTCCGGGACCGCGCCGCGACCCGGAGCCGTCGTCCGCCACCGGCCGCCGCGTCGCCCTGCTGACCCTGGGCTGCGCCCGTAACGAGGTCGACTCGGAGGAGTTGGCCGCCCGACTGCACGCCGACGGCTGGGAGGTCACCACCGACGGCGAGGGCGCCGACGTGGTGGTCGTCAACACCTGCGGCTTCGTGGAGAAGGCCAAGCAGGACTCGATCCAGACGCTGCTGGCCGCCGCCGACACCGGCGCGAAGGTGGTCGCCGCCGGCTGCATGGCCGAGCGGTACGGGCGGGAGCTGGCCGACAGCCTGCCCGAGGCGCGGGCCGTGCTGAGCTTCGACGACTACCCGGACATCGCCGCCCGGCTCGACGCGGTCGTCGCCGGCGAGGAGATCGCCGCGCACACCCCGCGCGACCGGCGGGAGCTGCTGCCGTTGACGCCGGTGGCCCGCCGGGCCGGCACGGTCTCGCTGCCCGGCCACGGCACCCCGAGGGTGGCCGTGGGCACCGACGAGCACACCCCCGCCCACCTGCGCCAGGTGCTGCGGCACCGGCTCGACACCGGCCCGGTGGCGTCGCTCAAGCTGGCCAGTGGCTGCGACCGGCGCTGCGCGTTCTGCGCGATCCCCGCCTTCCGGGGGGCCTTCGTCTCGCGTACCCCCGACGAGCTGCTGGCCGAGGCGGAGTGGCTGGCCAGGACCGGCGTCCGGGAGCTGGTGCTGGTCAGCGAGAACTCCACCTCGTACGGCAAGGACCTGGGCGACCCCCGGGCGCTGGAGAAGCTGCTGCCGCAGCTCGCCGCGATCGACGGGATCGTCCGGGTGCGGGCCAGCTACCTCCAGCCGGCCGAGACCCGGCCCGGCCTGATCGAGGCCATCGCCACCACGCCGGGCGTCGCGCCCTACTTCGACCTGTCCTTCCAGCACTCCAGCGAGCCGGTGCTGCGCCGGATGCGCCGCTTCGGCTCCACCGACCGGTTCCTGGAGCTGCTGGCGAACGCGCGCGCCCTGGCGCCCGAGGCCGGCGCGCGGAGCAACTTCATCGTCGGCTTCCCCGGCGAGACCCGCGCCGACATCGACGAGCTGGTCCGCTTCCTCTCCGCGGCCCGGCTCGACGCCATCGGCATGTTCGACTACAGCGACGAGGACGGCACCGAGGCCGCGGGCCTGCCGGGCAAGGTCTCCGCCGCCACCGTCAAGCGCCGGTACGACCGACTCAGCGCGCTCGCCGACGAGCTCTGCTCCCAGCGCGCCGAGGAGCGCCTCGGCGCCACCGTCGAGGTGCTGGTCGACTCGGTCGACGACGGCGTGGTCGAGGGGCGGGCAGCACACCAGGCCCCCGAGGTCGACGGCTCGACCACCCTGGTCGCCCCGGCCGACGGCGGAGTGGACCTGGCCGCGCTGCGCCCCGGCGACCTGGTGCGGGCCACCGTCACCGGCACCGAAGGGGTGGACCTGATCGCGGTGCCGGATGAGATGATCTCGGCGGCGTCCGGCGCGGTACGGTGACGGCGGGCCCTGAGGAAGCGGGGGAGCCAGGTGGTGCGACGTCAGGTTCGCCTCGGCGGCCCGATCGGGGCTTGTCGGTGACTCCGGCGGAGTCGACGCCGTCGCCGGTGGTTCCCGGGGTGCCCGTGCTCAACGCGGCCAACGGGCTGACCCTGCTGCGGCTGGTGCTGGTGCCGGTCTTCACGGCGACGGTCGTGGTGTCGCAGATGAGCCACTCCGGCTGGCGGATCGTGGCCTGCCTGATCTTCGCGTTCGCGTCGGCGACCGACCTGGTGGACGGCTGGATCGCCCGCCGGTTCGGCCTGGTCACCTCGGTCGGCAAGGTGGCCGACCCGATCGCCGACAAGGCGCTCACCGGCGCGGCCCTGCTGCTGCTGTCCTGGTACGACCTGCTGCCCTGGTGGGTGACCGGGGTGATCCTGCTCCGGGAGTGGGGCATCACCGCGCTGCGGTTCTGGGTGATCCGGCACGGCGTCATCGCGGCCAGCCGGGGCGGCAAGATCAAGACGGCGTTGCAGATCCTGGCGATCACCTGGTACCTGTGGCCGATGCCGGACGCCCTGGCCGCCGTCGGTCCCTGGCTGATGGCCGCCGCGGTCGGGGTGACGGTGGTCACCGGCTTCGACTACGTCGTCCAGGCCCTGCGGCTGCGCCGCCCCCGCGCCTGACCCCCACGCCGGGCGAGGATGCGTAGGACGGTCTCGGCGGGGAAAGGAACGCGGACATGGAGACGGATGCGAACGGGCGGGAGCCGGTCGGGAGCCCGGCGGCCGGGGTGGTGCACAGCCTCGCGGAGCGGCACCAGACGTTGGCGAGCGTGGAGTCGCTCACCGGTGGGCTGCTGGCCGCCGCCGTGGTGGAGATCGCCGGGGTCAGCGGCGTCTACCAGGGCGGCCTGGTGGTGTACGCCACGGAGCTGAAGTCGGAGCTGGCCGGCGTGCCGCAGGAGTTGTTGGCCGAGCGCGGCCCGGTCGACCCGGAGGTGGCCCGCGCCCTGGCCGAGGGCGGCCGGCGGCGCTGCGGGGCGGACTGGGGGGTGGCCACCACCGGGGTGGCCGGCCCGCAGCCGCAGGACGGCAAGCCGGTCGGGCTGGTCTACGTCGCGGTCGCCGGGCCGACCGGCACGCAGGTTCGCCGGCTCGACCTCGACGGCGGCCGGGACCACATCCGCTCCGCGGCGGTGATCGAGGCCCTGCGGCTGCTGGCCGAGCGGATCCACGCGGCGGACGACGAGACCGGATCGGGCGAGGCGGCCCCCGCGACCGCCGCGTCGGGGCGAGGCTGAGTGGCCACGGGCAGATGGTGGGCCGGGGTGGGATGTCACCGGGGCCGGTAACGGGTACGGTTGCGGGAAGGTTCCGGCGGGTGACGTCGGCGTCGCCGGCAGCCCGGCGCGTCGGCGCGGTGCTCGACGGAGGGTGCGACCCGTCAGGGGAGGTGCGATGGTCCTGCTACGCCGGGTGATCGGTGACGCACTGCGGGCACGCCGACAGGGGCAGCAGCGCACCCTGCGCGAGGTCTCCTCCGCGGCGAACGTCAGCCTGGGCTACCTGTCCGAGATCGAACGCGGCCAGAAGGAGCCCTCCAGCGAGTTGCTGGCCGCCATCTGCGACGCCCTCGGCGCGCGCCTCTCCGAGCTGCTGCGTGAGGTCAGCGACACGGTCGCGCTCGCCGAGCAGCTGCCCGGGGTGCTGGTGCCGGTGCAGGACGAGCCCGCCGAGTCGACGCCCCGCGCGGCCGTGCGCAAGACCGCCAACCGTGCGGTGCGCCAGGTCACGTCCGGCGGCCCGGTGACCGTCGCGGTGCACCAGGACTCCCCACTGCGGGCCACCCTGCGCAGCACCCGGGTCCGCCCCACCGAACGCGACCGCGACGTGGTCTGCGCCGCCTGACTCCTCGGCGCACCGACCGTCCCCACACCCCGGTGGGCTCGACCGTTCGACGGCATGGTCGGGCTTTCCCGCGCCGCGTACTGTTGATCAGACGGCGGCGTGCCGCTCGTGGCGCAGGAATGCCGGGCTGGCGCCCGGCTGGGATGATGGGGGTCACCGCCGCGGGTGAGCGCCGCCGGGCCGTCCGGCACGGTCGCCGGCGGCGCGACTCTAACTGAGGGGATACCGCGAAGATGGCGAACCCGTTCGTCAAGGCCTGGAAATATCTGATGGCGGCGTTCGGTGCCCGGATCGACGAGCACGCCGACCCCAAGGTGCAGATCCAACAGGCCGTCGAGGAGTCGCAGCGTCAACACCAGGCGCTGGTCCAGCAGGCGGCGGCGGTGATCGGCAACCAGCGTCAGCTCGAGCTGAAGCTCTCCCGGCAGATGTCCGAGGTCGAGCAGTTGCAGGGCAACGCCCGGCAGGCCCTGGTCCTCGCCGACCAGGCCCGGGCCAAGGGCGAGGAGGCGGAGGCCAGCCGGTACGAGCAGTCCGCCCAGATGCTGGCCACCCAGTTGGTCTCGGCCGAGCAGGCCACGGAGGACCTGAAGACCCTGCACGACCAGGCCCTCGGCGCCGCCGCGCAGGCCCGCCGGGCGGTGGAGAACAACTCCATGATCCTGCAGCAGAAGCTGGCCGAGCGCACCAAGCTGCTCAGCCAGCTCGAGCAGGCCAAGATGCAGGAGAGCGTGGCCCGCTCGCTGGAGTCGATGTCCTCGCTGACGGCCTCCGGCAGCACCCCCTCCCTGGACGAGGTGCGCGACCGCATCGAGCAGCGCTACGCCACCGCGATGGGCCGCGCCGAGCTGGCGGGCAACTCCGTCGAGGGCCGGATGCTGGAGATCCAGAAGGCGTCCCTGGACTCGGCCGGCGCGTCCCGGCTGGACCAGATCCGCTCCAGCATGGCCGGCGAGCAGCTCGGCGGCCGGCAGGAGCGGGCGGTGGGGCAGGGCCAGCCCGCACCGGCCACCGACCCGGCCGCGGCGGCCCGGCTCGACCAGATCCGGGCCAGCCTGGGCCAGGAGCGCGGCACCGGGGAGAGCACCGCCGCGAGCTGAGCGACAACGAACGCCGCTCGTCCGGCGGCACCGAGCGCGGTCCGGCCGGCGGCGGGAACGCCCCCGACCGGCCGGCCGGAGCGCGGAGACACTCAGGGCGGAAACGAGGAGACACCATGGCGGACGAGCGGGCTCGGTACTTCCGGGAGCTGGGCCGGCTGCGCCGGGCCGCCCGCCGGTGGAGCGTGCTGGCCGGCGGGCTGACCGGGGCGGCGGCCGTGCTGACCCCGTACGCCGGGCTCGGGCTGCCCGACGCGGCCTGGGCCGGCACCGCGGGCGGCGCGCTGGTCCTGGCCGGCTGGCGCTGGCTCGACCTGCGGGCCCACGCGGCCCGACCCGCGCCCCCGGAGCTCGCCCCGGCCGAGGCCGCCGCCCGCTCGCGGGCCCGGCTGGTCTCCGCCGTCGAACGGCTCCCCGCCGGGCCCGGGGTGCTGGCCGAGGTGCGCCGGGCCCGGTCCCGGCTGGCCCTGCGCGGCACCAGCGTGGCGCAGCCGTGGGCCCGGCTGGACCGGGCCGCGCTGACCCTCGACGGGATGACCGGCCGGCTGACCGGGCTCGCCGAGCCGGCCGTGCTGGAGGCCGCCGCCGCCGACCGCTCGCTGCGTGAGCTGGCCGGGCGGGTGGTCAGCGTCGAGCGGGCCCTGCGGCTCGCCCCGGCCGACGCCCGCGCCCCGCTCGCCGAGGCCCACCGTGAGCTGCACGAGCAGTTGGTCAGCGGGGTGGCCGCGTACGAGCGGCTGGTCGTCGCCGCCGCCGGATACCTCGCCGAGGACTCCCGGCCCAGCGCCGAGCACGCCGCCGCGTCCCGGCTCGCCGAGGCCACCGACCTGCTGCACGGGGTGGCGTCGGCGCTGGCCGAGCTGCGCACCGTCGGTGACCCGCTGCGCGCCCGCACCCCCTAGCCCCGCCGCCCGCCCGCTCGGCCCGCGTCGCCCGCCCGCAGGCCCCTCAGCCCGGGGTGGTCACCGCCACCGGGGCGGTGAACGACGAGCCGCCGACGACGTTGAACGCCCGCACCCGGTAGTGGTACGTCACGCCCCGGGCCAGGCCGGTGTTGGTGAACCCCCGCGCGTGCACGGTGAACGCCACGACCTCCCGCTCGAACGCCGGATCACCGGCGCGCTGCACCACGAACCCGGCCCCCGGCCCGCCCGGCGGGCCCGCCGCCCAGGTCAGCGCCACCGTCGCCGTGTCCGGCGCGGGCCCGCTCGCGGCGGCGGCCAGCGCCGTCGGCGGCGCGGGTCGGGGCGGGGTGGTGACCGTGGCGATCGTCGACCACGACGACGCCGTGCCCAGGTAGGTGGTCCGCACCCGGTAGTAGTAGGTGGTCTCCGGGGCCACCACGGCGTCCACGTGCTGCCCGTCGACCCCGATCGCGGTGGTCACCGGCCCGCTGGTGAACGTCGGGTTGGTGGCCCGCTGCACGTCGACGCCGGTGGCGAAGGAGCGGTTCGCCCAGCGCAGCGCCACCCGCAGCGGCGCGGCCGGCGGGACCACCGCGACCAGCCCGGCCGGGGCGGCCAGCCGGACCGCCGCCGGCACCCCGTTGGACCAGGCCGAGCAGCTCACCTCGTTCTCCGCCCGGATCCGGTAGTGGTACGTCACCCCGGGGGTGACCGTCGCGTCGGTGTAGCGGCTGGCGGCGGCGGCCACCGTGATCGCGGTGAGCCCCGCGCCGAACGCCGGGTCGGTGGCCCGCTGGAGCACGTGGCTGCGCGCGGGCGGGTGGCCGCCGCTGCCGGTCCAGGTCAGCGCGATCGCCGGCAGGACGGTCGCCGAACCGGGCACCGGGGTGGCGGTCAGCCCGGTGGGGGAGCGGGGGGCGACCCGCAGCACCAGCGGCCGGCTCATCCCCTGGTCCCGGTACCCGCCGAGCTGGCTGTGCCAGCGGTACTCCCACCCCATGTTGACCAGCTGGTTGACCACCGACGCCGGCCGGCCGTCGACCGGGCTGAGCAGGGTCGTGCCGATCCGGGCGCCGGCCGGGCGGGTCGGGTCGAGCAGCCGGACGCTGTCGCCGAGCTTGAACGGCAGCAGCGGCGCGACCGGGCGCAGCGCCACGATCACGTCCTCGCCGGGGTTGACCCGGACCGTCTCCTTCCAGCCCAGCTCGTTGGGGTGCGGCAGGCGGATCGCCCCGTCGCGGCCGACGCGGTTGACCACCTGCACGTCGCAGCCGCCGAAGTGCACCGGGTGGGTCTGCCCGGCGTCGCCGACGATCCGCCAGAGCTGGGTGCCGTCGCCGACGGCGCCGATCTGCACGGTCGGGTCGGCGATCACCAGCGTCTCGGTGGCCGGGTCGACCGGCCCGAGCGCCAGGGTGGCGGGGCCGAGCGGTCCGGCCTGCGGGTGGGCCACCCCGAGCCGCCCCGCCACCCGCCCGTACGCCGGCTCGAAGACCTGCCGCACCGCCTTGACCGCCAGCGGCAGGGTCACCGGGGCGGCGGCCCCGACCGGGGTGAAGCTGACCGAGGTGGCGTACGCGGTCGCCACCGTCTCCCCGGCCGTGTGGGTGCCGAACGCCGGGTCGTACGCCGGTTGGGGCACGATCGGCGGGCGCTGGCTGGCCGCGTACGCGGCGGGCAACCGGTCGGCGAGGCGGGCCAGGTCGAAGGGGTCGGCCGGCTCGCCGACGACCCGCAACTGCAGCAGGGTCCGGGTGTTCGGCCCGTAGCCGGGGCGGGTGCCGGCGACGCCGCCGACGGCGGTCCGGTCCGGCGCGCCGGTGTGCTGGTCGTAGCGGGGGTCGTAGCGGGGCAGCGGGGCCGGGCAGTCGTTGTAGAGGATGAGGGTGGAGCCGGGGGGCACGGCGGAGAAGTCGACCACCACGTCGGCCCGCTCGCCGGGGGCCAGCAGCAGGGCGTGCCCGTCGACGTTGAGCGCGGTCGGGTCCTGCCGGTCGTAGCGGTAACCCACCGGCCGGCTCGGCAGCACCACCGGCGCGGGCAGCAGCCCGCACTCGTTGCCGACCTGCACGAACGGCGGCCCGGCCGCCGCCGGGTCCGGCACCCCGCCGTCGCGGCCGTCGGTGGGCCAGTGCGCCGGCCGGTCGGGGGCGCGCACCGCCGCCACCATGGGCACCTCGCCCGCGTCCGGGTCGCCCGGCTCGCCGTCGGGGCCCCACATCGGCCCGTCCGAGCGGGCCCGGTAGAGCTGGAGGTTCAGCGAGCGGTCCGCGCAGGCGTTGAGGATCCGGAAGCGGTACGCCTTCGGCGTCACCGTCAGGTACGGGTAGGCGACGCCGTTGACCAGCGGGGTGTCCCCGTACGCGCCGGGCACCGCCGACGGGTGCGGCACGCCCGGGGCCAGCGGCGGCTCGTCGGGGTCGGTGACCGGGTCGTGGTGCGGGTTCGGCACCGGCCCGGCCGGGGTGCCCGGCTCCGCCGGCCCGGCCGGGGTGCCCGGCTCCGCCGGCCCGGCCGGGGTGCCCGGCTCCGCCGGCCCGGCCGGGGCCGACCACGGGCCGTAGTCCCACCGGCCGGTCGGGTTGCCGCCCGAGGCCCGGTACGGGTCCTGTCGGGGCTGGTAGACGTGCGGGTGCCAGAGGCTGCCGCGGGCCCCCCAGCGGTCCCGGTCCCAGGTGGGATCCTGGTCGGCGAGCTGGGTGTCGTCCGGCACGAAGGTGCGGTCCTGGAGCACCAGCGGCACCTGGTCGGCCGGGAGCACCCCGTCGGCGACGAGGCTCTCCTCGGCCGGGTCGACGAGCAGGTAGAGCGCGAGCTGACCGGAGTACACGGTGAGCCGGGACAGGCCCAGGGTGTTGTCGTGCAGCCACATCAGCCGGCCGCTCTGCTCGTTCGGGAAGTACAGGGTCGTCGCTCCCGGGCCGGGCGGCGGCATGTCCGGCACCGGGGTCAGCCCCACCCCCGTCGGGTACGGGGTGATCTCGCCGGCCGGGGTCACCCACTGCCACGGGTTGCCGGCGCTGATCCAGCCGGTCTGCCCGCCGTACAGGTGCGGCACGGCCCGGTTCTGCGAGTACGGGGCCGGCCCCTCCAGCGGCCCCGCGCCGGCCCCGTCGAGGGTCGCGTCGACGGGCAGGAAGAGGTCGCCGGCCCGCCCGGTGGGGAGCTGGTTGACGAACGTGATCCGCACCGGCCGGCCCCGCCGGGCCACGATCACCGGCCCGAGCAGGTACGGCCGCTCGGGCGGGACGATCGTGTTCTGCCCGGCACCGTCGGTGCCGAGGTTGAGCTGCCGGTAGCCGCGCAGCCGGGTGGCGGGCAGGTCGCGGTGCAGCCGCTGGGCGTACTCCTGCAAACCGATCTCGTAGTAGTCGCAGCCCGGCCAGGTGCTGGTGTCGGGGACGGCGACCGGAAGGTACCCGCCCAGCTCGGTGCGGCCGGCCTCGCCGGGGCCCGGCAGCGCGTCGACGAACTTGCGGATGCCGGTGCCGGGGACCACCCCGCCCCGCCCGTCGGGCACCGGCAGCGGGCTGCTGGCGTGGTTGGGCACCGCGCCGAAGCAGCGCGGCACCGCCGCCGGGTCCAGGCTGGCCGGCACGGGTGTCGCCGGTTCGGCGGTCCGGGCCGCCGGCACGGTCGGCCCGTCCGGCTGCCCGGCCGGGTCGGTGAGGTGGGGGCGGGTTCTGCGGAACAGCGCCATGGCTCTCCCCGGGAGCGTGGCGCGCCGGCCGCCACCCCCTCGGGGCGGTCGGTCACGCCGGTTTGACGATGGGTGAGCGGTCAACCGCAGCATGCGACGTGGCGGCCCGGTTAGGAATTACCCATTCGTCCCAATCTGGGGATCTTCCGGGTCCGGGTCGCCCCGGTCCGCGCGGCGCCGCCTCAGGACGGCCCCGGCTGGCAGGCCGGGCACCAGTAGGTGACCCGCTCGCCCAGCTCCTCCTTGCGGATGGCGGTGCCGCAGCGGCGGCACGGCTGCGCCCGCCGGCCGTACACGTAGGTGGTCTGGCCCCGGCGCAGGGAGCCGGTGCTGCTCTGCGTCCACCGCCCCCGGTTGGCCGCCAGCAGCCGCTGGGCGAGCGCCACCGTGCCGGCCAGGTCGGGCACCGCCCCGACGGCCGTCCACGGCGAGAGCCCGCGCAGGAAGAGCACCTCGCACTTGTAGAGGTTGCCCACCCCGGCGAGGTTGCGCTGGTCGAGCAGCGCCTCGCCGATCGTCGCCGCCGGCTGGGCGGCCAGCCGCCGGACCGCCTCCGCCGGGTCCCAGTCCGCGCCGAGCAGGTCCGGCCCGAGGTGTCCGACGAGCTCGTCCTCCCGCGCGGTCGGCACCAGTTCCAGGTCGTGCAGGTGGTACCCGACGGCCACCGCCCCGGCGCTGCGCAGCACCGCCCGGATCAGGTGCGCGGGGCGGGCGCTCCATCGCTCGCCCGGCGCGTACGCCCGCCAGGCCCCGTCCATCCGCAGGTGCGAGTGCAACGTCCAGTGGACGGTCCCGCCGTCGGCCGTCCCGCTGCCGGTCGTCCCTTGGTCGGGCGTTGCCGGGCCGGTCGTCCCGCCGTCGGGCGTTGCCGGGCGGTCCGTGGCCGGGCCGGGCGGTTCGGGGGCGGCCAGCCGCAGCAGCAGGTGCTTGCCCCGGCTGGCCGACTCGCGGACGGTCCAGCCGGTCAGGTCGGTGGTGGCGAGCCGGGGCACCCGGAAGTCGCTGCCGGTGAGCCGGGCCCCGCCGAGGGCGCGCTCCAGCACGCGGGCGGTGTTCCAGACGGTGTCGCCTTCGGGCACCCCGCCATCCTCCCTCCCCGAGCGGCACTCGCGTGTAGCGCCATCTGTATCGCGCTTCCCAGCTATCCCCTCATAACGGAACGATCAGGAGGTTAAGAGGAGGAACAACATGAATCGCCCTCGAAGTGCCGCTCGCGGCATCGCCCTCGCCCCCCTGCTCGCCGGGGCCCTCGCCGTCGTGCTCTCCCCGGCCGCCGTCCCGAACCCGTTCGCCCCCGCCCTGCGCCCGGCCGCCGCCGCGCCGGCCGCCTCCGGTCCTGCGGTCGGCGGGTCGGCCGAACAGTGGCAGGTGGAGCTCTCCGGCGCGCGCGGCCAGAACACCCGATGGTCCGGCGGCCGGCTCCGGCTGCTCGACCGCAGCCCTCGCGCGATCACCTCCGCCGCGCTCGGCCGACGCCCGCCGGTCGCCGAGGGCGTGTACCTCGGCCCGGCCCGCACCCTGGCCCGGCCCGCCACCCGGATCCGCGCCGAGGTCGCCGCCGAGGTCGGCCGCGACGCCGCGCTGGAGGTCCAGGTGCGGGGCCGCTCCGCCGCCGGCTGGACCGAGTGGCGCACCGCCGCCCCCGCCGCCGTCCTCGACCGCCCGGTCACCCGAGTCCAGGCCCGGCTGCTGCTCACCGCCCGCGCCACCGGGGCCACCCCGGCGGTACGCGCCGTCCGGCTCACCGCCGACCGGGCGGCCGTCGTCGCCGCCGCCACGCCGGGGCGGGTGCACCGGGTGTACGCCACCCGGATCGGGCTGGTCGGCGAGACCACCGCCAACGGGCACGTCGTGCAGCCCCGCGACCACTTCGTGGCGCTGCCCTCGCGGCGGGCGCTCGCCCCGCTCGGCGCCGGCGACTACACCCTGCGGGTCTGCACCGTCGGCGGCGGCCGCTGCGAGTACGCCCCCGTCTGGGACGTCGGCCCGTGGAACACCCGCGACGACTACTGGAACCCCTCCGGCGTCCGGGAGAACTGGAAGGACCTGCCCCAGGGGCTCCCCGAGGCGCAGGCGGCGTACCAGTCCGGCTATCACGGCGGGCGCGACCAGTTCGGCCGCACCGTGGGAAACCCCGGCGGCGTCGACCTCGCCGACGGGACCTTCTGGGACGGCCTGCAACTGGCCGACAACGCCTGGGTCGACGTCGCGTACCTCTGGACCGGCACCGGCCCGCACGGCGTGATCGGCGACGGCCCGCTGAACCTGCGCGCCGGCCCCGGCACCGGGTACGCCGCCCGTGGCCTGGCCGCCACCCACGCCGTGGTGCCGATCCAGTGCCACGTCACCGGCCAGACCGTCGCCGGCCCGTTCCGCACCACGAACCGCTGGAACCGCCTGGCCCCCGGTCACTACGTCAGCCACGCGTACGTCTCCGCCGTCCACGGCGGCACCCCACCCCGCTGCTGACCCCCCCATCCGGTCAGGGGCGTTCCTCCGGGCGGGGCGGGCGGACGATGTCCTGGTAGCGGGGGTGGCTGGCACCGTAGATGGCGAAGTTGAGCCGCGCGTGGGACAGGCTGAGGTCGCCGTTGGGGCCGCCCCGCACCACGTCGGCGTCGGCGTCACCCTGGCCGTCGTCGGTCCAGAAACAGACCGGGCAGGTGCCACCACCGGTCAGCGACGCGCAGCAGGGGCATGCCGGAGGAACCCATTGATCACCCACCGGGAGAGCATTCCACAACCCGCCAACGGGCATCAGTCCGCCAGTGGTCCGATTTCAGCAGCCGCCGATTCGTCCCCGCTCGTCCGGTCGGCGGCGTCGACCGACACCAGGTCACCCGGCCCGACCGCCAGCGCGTCGGCGGCCCGGCCGTTGCGCACCGCCGCCGCGACCCGCCCGGCGGAGTCGACGTGGACGACCAGCGCGCCGGGCGGGGCGTCGCCGAACGTACGCCCGTGCACCGCCGGACGGCCGGCCACCGACAGCCGGGCCGGCAGCGCGGCCAGCAGCTCGCCCGGCGCGGCGAGCTGCACGTTGCCGAAGTGGTCCACGGTCAGCACCTCGGCGGTGAAGCCGTCCGGGGTCGGCCGCAGCACCGGCTCGGGGAGCCGGACCAGGGTGGCGGGGTCGACCGCCGGGCCGGCGTCGGGCAGCGCGGCGCCCAGCGCCAGCCGGGCCGCCACCGGGGCGAAGACGTCCCGCCCGTGGAAGGTGCGGGAGACCTCCGGGGCCAGCCACCGCGGGTTGGTCAGCTCGACGGCCGCCGTGATCCCGCCGAGCGCGGTGGCGGCGTCGGGCAGCAGCCCGTTGTCGGGGCCGACCAGCGTCCCGCCCGGGGTGGCCAGGGCGATCCCGCGCCGGGCCGTGCCCACCCCCGGGTCGACGACCGCGACGTGCACCCCGACCGGCAGGTACGGCACCGTCTGGGCGAGCACGGCCGCGCCCCGCCGCACGTCGGCCGGCGGGACCAGATGGGTCACGTCGATGATCCGGGCCGCCGGGGCGAGCCGGGCGATCATCCCGTGGCAGGCGGCCACGAAGCCGTCGGCGAGGCCGTAGTCGGTGGTCAGCGAGATCCACGCCATGGGCGTCCTCCTCGTACTCCGGGGTCTGTCGGGCCGTGGGCGGCGTGGCCGCCGGCTCGACGCTAGCCTTTCGGCCATGACCCGCGTGCTCCTGGTGCCCGGCCGCAACGAGCCGCTGCCCGGTCACTGGCAGGAGTGGCTGCGCGGCCGGGACCCGCAGCGCCGCCGGGTCCGCCACGCGCGGCGCGGCCGGTACGTGACCGTCGACCGGCTGGCCGCGCTGGCCGCCGCGATCGACGAGTCGGCCGAGCCGACCGTGCTGGTGGCGCACAGCGCCGGCTGCCTCACCGTGGCGCTGTGGGCGCGCGGCGGCCCCGGCCCGGTGCGGGGGGCCCTGCTGGTCGCCCCGCCGGACCTCGCCGAGCCGTGGACGGACGGGGAGTCCTCGATGCCGGCGCTGCCCGCCGGGCGGCTGCCGTTCCCGGCGATCCTGGCCGCGAGCCGCACCGACCCGGTGATGGCCTACGAGCGGGCGGCGCACCACGCCGAGCGGTGGGGCGCGGAGCTGGTCGACCTCGGCGATGTTGGGCACATGACCACCGCCGACGGGTACGGCCCGTGGCCGCTGGCGGAGGAGCTGATCGCCCGGCTGGCCGCGCCCTGACACCTGCGTTCCGGACGGGGAGATCGTCCTGACGGCGGCCCGTCTCCCCAGTGGCTGGCTTGGTCTCTGGCTGTGCGATGAGCCGTCCGCGCTGGTCAGGCCGCGGTGAGGTCAGCCGCGTAGGCGCAGGCCGCGCGGGGTGGCCCGGAAGCCGGCGGCGGTCAGCGCCTCGCTCAGCGGGGACGCCCCGACCGCCTCCCCGTCGGCCCGCTCCACCGACATCGCCCCGAGCGCCCCGGAGTGCACCGCGTCGGCGAGCGCCCGGCCGGCCGCCGCCAGGGCGGCGGGGTCGTCGGCGAAGGAGAGGATCGTCCGGCCGCCCCGCTCGACGTAGAGCACCAGGTCCCCGCCGACCAGCACCACCACCGCGCCCGCCTTGCGCCCGGCCCGGTGCCCGGTGGCCGGTGCCGCCCCGTCGCCGGAGTCGACCACCCGCTCCGGCCAGGGCAGGGCCGCGCCGTACGGGTTGGCCGGGTCGGTGGCGGCGAGCACCAGGGCGGACCCGCCCCGACCACCGCCGGTCGCCGCGCCGCCTCGCTTCCGGGCGCCGTCGCCCACCTGCCCCGAGCCGCCGTCGTCGTCCCGATCCCGGCGGCCGTCGCCCACGTCGGCGAGGGCGCGGATGCGCTCCACCGCCCCGGGCACCGCGAACTGGGCCGCGCCGAGGCCCTCCACGAAGTATCCCCGCCGGGCCGCCCCGCGCTCCTCCAGCGCCGACAGCACCGGATAGACGGCGGCGAAACCGCCGGTCACCTGCTCGGCGACGACCGCGCCCCGGGTCACCACGCCGTGCCGTTCCAGCAGCACGTCGGCCAGGGCGGCGGCCCGCCGGGTCGGGTCGAGGTCCCGCTCCGGCAGCCGCGACCAGCGGCCGGCGACGGTGGGCGGGCCGCTGCGGCTGGGCAGCGCGACGCGGCCGGGGCGGCGGTAGCGGGTGCGCGGCGCGGCGGGCCGGGACCGGTGTGCCCCGCCGCCGCCCAGCGCCGCCCGCAGCGGGGCGAGGGTGTCGTTGGTGAGGTGCCCGGCCCAGACCAGGTCCCAGAGCGCGGCGACCAGCGCGGCGTCGTCGGTGCAGGCCACCCGGTCGGCCAGCGACCGGAAGAACAGCGCCTGCCCGTCGGCGAGGGCATCGAGCACGGCGTCGTGCAACGGCGTACGGGTCAGCGCGTCGTCGGGCGCGGGGAGCAGCAGCGGCGCGGTGTCGGCGTACGCGAGGGTGACCCAGCCGTCGCCGCCGGAGATCGCCCCGGAGCCGGCCCAGAGCACCTCGCCGCTGGCGCAGAGCTCGTCGAGCTGGGCGGGGGAGTAGTCGGCGACCCGGGCGGGCAGCACCAGGCGTTCCAGTGCGGACGCCGGCACCGCCGCGCCCTGCAACTGCTCCACGGCGGCGGCGAGGGCCTCCACGCCCCGGGCCGACCCGCCGACCTGCTGCCAGCGGGGCAGGAACGCGGCGAGCGCCGCGGGCGGCACCGGCTCGATCTCCCGGCGCAGCGCGGCCAAAGAGCGGCGGCGCAGCATCCGCAGCACCTCCGCGTCGCACCACTGGGCGCCCACCGTGTCCGGGGTGAACTCGCCGGAGACCACCCGCCCCGTGGCGGCGAGCCGGCGCAGCGCCTGCTCCACCACGAACACCCCGAGCCCGAACCGGGCGGCGCAGGTGGCGGCGGCGAACGGGCCGTGGGTGCGGGCGTACCGCGCGACCAGGTCGCCGAGCGGGTCGGCCACCGGCGTCAGGTATGCCTCGGCCACCCCCATCGGCAGCGCCACGCCGAGCGCGTCGCGCAGCCGGGCGGCGTCCTCGACGATCACCCAGCGGTCCTGGCCGGCGATGCGCACCCGCAGCACCCGCCGGGCCGCCGCCAGCTCGGTGAGCCAGTCGACCGGGACACCCCGCTCGGCCAGCTCCGCCTCCGACAGGTCGCCGAGGGTGCGCAGCAGCTCGACGGTGTCCTCGGCGTCGCGGGGGCGGCGCTGCTCGGTGCGCCAGCGCAGCTGCCGCTCGGTCTCGGCCAGCACCGCCGGGTCGAGCAGCTCGCGCAGGTCGACCCGGCCGAGCAGCTCGCCGAGCAGCGCCGAGTCCAGCGACAGGGCGGCGGCCCGCCGCTCGGCCAGCGGGGCGTCGCCCTCGTAGAGGAACGCGCCGACGTACCCGAAGAGCAGCGAGCGGGCGAACGGTGACGGCTTGGTGGTCTCCGCCTCGACCAGGCGGACCTTGCGGGCGGCCAGGTCGCGCATCAGCCCGGCCAGCGCCGGCTGGTCGAAGACGTCCTGCAGGCATTCCCGGGCGGCCTCCAGGGTGACCGGGAAGTCCGCGTACTCGCGGGCCACGTCGAGCAGTTGGGCGGCGCGCTGGCGCTGCTGCCAGAGCGGCTGGCGGCGGCGCGGGTCGCGGCGGGGCAGCAGCAGCGACCGGGCCGCGCACTCGCGGAACCGGGCGGCGAAGAGCGCGGACGTGCCGACGGACTCCTCGACGAGCTGGGCGATCTCGTCAGGGTCGAAGACCACCACGTCGGCGCCGGGCGGCTCGTCGGCGGTGTCCGGCAGCCGCACCACGATCCCGTCGTCGGAGGGCATCACCTGGGCGTCCACCCCGTACCGCTCGGCCAGCCGGCGGCCGATGGCCAGCGCCCACGGGCCGTTGACCCGCGCGCCGAGCACCGAGTGCACGGCGAGCCGCCAGTCGCCCAGCTCGTCGCGGAACCGCTCGACGACCACCGTCCGGTCGTCGGGCAGGTGGCGGGTGGCGGCCTGCTGCTCGCGCAGGTACGCCATCAGGTTGCCGGCGGCCCAGTCGTCGAGCCCGCCCGCGCGCAGCGCGGCCGTCGCCGCCGCGTCGTCCTGGCGCAGCAGGGTGCGCACCCGGGCGCCGATGGCCCGGCCCAGCTCCACGGGGCGGCCGAGCTGGTCGCCCTTCCAGAACGGCATCCGCGCGGCCTGCCCGGGGGCGGGGGAGACCAGCACCCGGTCGGGGGTGATCTCCTCGATCCGCCAGGAGGACGAGCCGAGCAGGAAGACGTCGCCGATGCGCGACTCGTAGACCATCTCCTCGTCCAGCTCGCCGACGCGGGCGGCGCGTTGCGCCCCGGCGAGGAAGACCCCGAAGAGCCCCCGGTCGGGGATGGTGCCGCCGCTGGTGACGGCGAGCCGCTGCGCCCCGGGCCGGCCGGTGAGCACGTCGGCGGCCCGGTCCCAGACCAGCCGGGGCCGCAGCTCCGCGAACGCGGTCGACGGGTAGCGCCCGGAGAGCATGTCCAGCACGGCGTGCAGCGCGGAGTCGGGCAGCTCGGCGAAGGGCGCGGCCCGCCGCACCAGGGCGGCCAGGTCGCCGACCCGCCACGGCTCCAGCGCGACCATCGCCACGACCTGCTGGGCCAGCACGTCGAGGGGGTTGCGCGGGTGGTGTAGCTCCTCGATGGCACCGGCGGCCATCCGCTCGGCGACCACCGCGCAGGAGAGCAGGTCGCCCCGGTGCTTCGGGAAGACCACCCCCCGGGAGACCGCGCCGACCTGGTGCCCGGCCCGGCCGACGCGTTGCAGGCCGGAGGCGACGCTGGGCGGGGCCTCGATCTGCACCACCAGGTCGACCGCGCCCATGTCGATGCCCAGCTCCAGGCTGGAGGTGGCGACCACGGCGGGGAGCTGGCCGGACTTGAGCGCCTCCTCGATGTGCTTGCGCTCGGAGCGGGAGACGCTGCCGTGGTGGGCGCGGGCGATCACCGGGGCCGCGCCGGTCGCCGCCCCGGACTGGGCCATCACCTCGGCCGGCTGCCGGGCGGGGACCGGCGCGGCCGGCGTCGGGCCCGCCTCCTCGGCGGCCAGCTCGTTGAGCCGGGCGCAGAGCCGTTCGGCGCTGCGCCGGGAGTTGGTGAAGACGATCGTCGAGCGGTGCGCCCGGATCAGCGCGAGGACCCGTTCCTCCACGGCCGGCCAGATCGACCCCCGGCGCGGGCCGGGGCCACCGAGGTCGTCGGGGGGCTGCTCCGGGTCGTCGAGGCGGGTCATGTCCTCCACCGGGACCTGGACGCTCACCTCGATGGTCTTGGCGCTGGGCGGCTGCACCACGTCGACCGGGTGGGCCCCGCCGAGGAACCGGGCGCAGCCCTCGATCGGCCGGACGGTGGCCGACAGGCCGATGCGCTGCGCGGGCGCGGGCAGCAGCTCGTCGAGGCGCTCCAGGGTCAGTGCCAGGTGGGCGCCGCGCTTGGTGCCGGCGACGGCGTGCACCTCGTCGACGATGACCGTCTGCACGCCGCGAAGCGAGTCCCGCGCGGCGGAGGTGAGCAGCAGGAACAGCGACTCGGGGGTGGTGATGAGGATGTCCGGCGGGGTGCGGGCGAAGGCCCGCCGCTCGTCGGCGGGGGTGTCGCCGGTGCGCATCCCCACGGTGATCTCCGGCGGGGCCACGCCGAGCCGGGTGGCGGCCTGCCGGATGCCGGCCAGCGGGCCGCGCAGGTTGCGCTCCACGTCGACGGCGAGCGCCTTGAGCGGGCTGACGTAGAGCACCCGGCAGCGCTGTCGGGGCTCGGCCGGTGGCGGTGCGGCGGCCAGCCGGTCCAGCGACCAGAGGAACGCCGCGAGGGTCTTGCCGGAGCCGGTGGGGGCGACGACCAGGGCGTTGCGCCGGGCGGCCACGGAGCGCCAGGCGCCGATCTGGGCCGGGGTGGGCGCGGCGAAGGCCGCGTCGAACCACTCCCGGGTCGCCGGGCCGAAGCCCGCGAGCACCCGTCGCGCCTCCGCCGCGCCGAAGCCGGCCGTCACCTGCGTCACGCCCCCCATCCTGCCTCGGGGGTGGGACATCGCCCCGCCCTCCGGCGCGGCCGTCGGGGTGGAGCGCGACTTCCGTTGCGCCTGCCGTCCCGCCGAGGCCTTCCCCCGCTGCGGCGAATTATGGCGAAACGGCAGCTTCTTCCGTTAAGTGTCACTTAACTGCTTGCTAGCAAGCCGCCACCTAAAGTAACTTCACTCGCAGTGTTGGGTGAAGGAGAGCGGATGACCGTCGAGGAACGAGGTGCCGGGTTCGGCACCGATGTGCTCATTCGCAAGGTCGACAGCCATCTTGCCGCACTCCGCACCGGCCTGCACGGCCCCGAGCTGGAGCTGGCCGAGCGGCTCGCGGCCTGCCTGCGGGAGTTGGTCCGGCAGACCGCCCAGTCCAGCGCCGCCGACCGGGGCCAGGTCCGCGCCGCCGTGCACTACTTCGTCCTGCGCCGGGAGAGCCGGGGCCGGCTGCTGCCGGTGCGCTCGCTGGCCGCCGCCCAACGCGTGGTCAACAAGGCCGTGCTCCAGCTGGGCCGCCCCGACCTGCTGGTGGAGAGCCACCGCGACTTGGTGGAGAGCCACCGCGATCTGTTGGTGGCGATCCACCCCGAGCGCTGACCGCGCCGACGGGCGAAACCTCGGTTTCTGGGCCCTCGGGCACGGTCGCCGGCGGCGGGAGCAGGCCACCGTGACGTCCCGGCACCGCGCGACAGCGATCCTCGGTACGCCCCGGCTCACCCCCGTACGGGTCGTTGGGGCGTGGACGGAGGTCCGACCGTCCGGCCCGGCCCCGGGCGGTCAGCCGGTCACTCCCGCCAGCCGGCCAGCTCGACACCCTTGGCGAGCTCGACGCGGAAGCCCATGGTGATCTCGCCGCTCTCCCCGGGGCCGAGCCGCAGCCGCCAGGTCAGCTCGCCCAGCTCGGTGCGCTCGGCCGGCGGCGGGGCGAGGGTGCCGTCGCGCACCACCACGGCCTCGTCGCGGGAGACCGGAAGCTGGTCGAGCACCTCCACGGTCGCCGGTCGGGGCGTGTGGTTGGCCACCGAGATCCGGTATTCCACGTCGCGCCGCCGGGTCGAGCCGAGCGCGGCCCGGGTCTCGGCCCGCCGGCTGAGCTCCCGCTCCACCCGGACCCGGTCGTCGACCCCGAGCGCCAGCTCGGTCTCCTCGCCGGGCGCCCACGTCGGCAGCCGGGTGGCCGCGACGAAGTCGGCGTCGTGGAAGACCGCCGCCGGGCCGGGGAGCAGCGTGTGCGCCGACGTGTTGCGGACCGTGGCCCGCAGGTGTGCCTCGGCCGCGCGCACCGGCGCGGTCACGTGGTCCAGCCGGGTCGGCAGCTCCAGCACGGCGATGGTGGCCCGGTGCGCGCTGCCGTCGGCCGGCACGGCGACCGGGCGGGCCGGCCGGTAGGTGGTGGCGCTGACCCCCTGCTCGACCTCGGCCACGCTCTCCTGCACCTTCGGCCGCGCCGCGCCCGTGCGGGCCGGGCCGCCCGTGCGGGCCGGCGCAGCGCCGGGCGGCGCGGGCGGGGGCGCCGCGCCGAAGCTCCCCGCCGCCATGGCCGCGCCGATCGGCGGCAGCGGCCGGACCCGGTCCAGATACCACGGCGACAACTCGGGTACGCCGGACGTCGCCGCCGGCCGCGCGGTGGAGAGCTGCAGCGGGCACTGCGGCCAGTCCTCGCCGGTGTCCTGACTGACCAGCCCGAACCAGGTCACGGTCATGGTGTCGCCGACCAGCCGCAGGTCGTACGAGGGTCGCCAGCGGGCCCCGTCGACCAGGTAGGTCAGCTCCAGCTCCAGCTCGGCGGCGTCGGCGTCCACCGAGACGGTCACCTCGGCGGCCAGCCGGTCCGGGGCCCGCTTGCGGCGCGTGGCGTCGAGGTCGCGCTCCACGGCGGCCAACTCCTCGGTCAGCTCGGTGCGCCGCCGGGACAGCGTGCGCCGACGGCCGTGGGAGTCGGCGAGCTGGCCGGCCACCGAGTCGGCGAAGGTCGCCACGTCGGCCGGGTCGGCGTCGCCGGAGGCGAGCGCGCGGGCGTACGTGCCGCCGGCCCGGTCGGCCAGCCGGGCGAGGAACTGCCCCCGCTGCGCCTCGATCTCGACCTCGTCGTCGGCCTCGGCCCGCTCCTCGGTCAGCTCCCGCCGCCGCCGCTCCAGCTCGCGGACCTGCTCGTCGGCGCTGCGCGGCTGCCGCCAGGTGGTGACGTCCACGCCCAGCACGGTGGCCGCGCCCCGGCCGCCGACCCGCAGCGAGTCCTGCCGCAGGCCCAGCGGCAACGGCGCGATCCGGAGCCGGTGCTCACCGGCGGGCAGGCGGGTGCTGCCCCGGCGGGTGACCCGGGCGCGGTCCGGGTAGACGGTCACGCCGACGACGGGTGCTTCGATCTCCACTGCGTTCACGGCGGCGAGGATAGCGGGACCGTGCTCGTGTCGTCGACGGCCCGTAGCGGAGGGCTCACCCGGCGAATTCCGGCAAAACCCCCCATCGGCCTGCGAACTGGCGTCTGATCGCTGCTAGGCGTCCACCGCACCGGAGGTGCGCCGCTGCCACCTCGACCGGGAGCACGGGTGCTCGTACTGCTGATCCTCCACCTCGTGGCGGCGCTGGCTGCGCCGCTGCTGGTGCGGTGGTGGGGTCCGCGGGCGTGCTACCCGTTGGCGCTCGCGCCCGCCGCCGCGTTCGGCTGGGCGCTGGCGCGCACCCCGGCGGTACGCGACGGCGGCGCGCTGGTCGAGACGTACCCCTGGGTGTCGCAGTTGCGGTTGGCTTTGACGTTCCGGCTGACCACCCTGTCCTGGCTGATGACCCTGCTCGTCGGCGGGGTCGGCGCGCTGGTGCTGGTCTACTGCGCCCGGTACTTCTCCGCCGGCTCGGTGGGGCTGGCCCGCTTCGCGGCCGTGCTGGTCGCCTTCGCCGGCGCGATGCTCGGCCTGGTGCTCGCCGACGACCTGCTGCTGCTCTACGTCTGCTGGGAGCTGACCACGATCTTCTCCTACCTGCTGATCGGGCACAGCGCCGAGCGGCGCTCCAGCCGCTGGGCGGCGGCGCAGGCGCTCATGGTGACCACCTTCGGCGGGCTGGCCATGCTGGTCGGGTTCCTGATGCTCGGCCGGCACGCCGGCACCTACCGCTGGTCCGCCCTGGCGGAGGCCGAGCTGCCGCACGGCGGGTACCTGGCCGTCGCCGTGCTGCTGGTGCTGGCCGGGGCCCTGTCCAAGTCGGCGATCCTGCCGTTCAGCTCCTGGCTGCCCGCCGCGATGGCCGCCCCCACCCCGGTCAGCGCGTACCTGCACGCGGCGGCGATGGTGAAGGCCGGCGTCTACCTGCTGGGGCTGCTGGCGCCCATGCTGGCCGTGGTCGGCCCGTGGCGGCCGGTGGTGCTCACCGCCGGGCTGCTGACCATGCTGGCCGGGGGGTGGGCGGCGCTGCGGCAGACCGACCTGAAGCTGCTGCTGGCCTACGGCACCGTCAGCCAGCTCGGCCTGATCACCGTGCTGCTCGGGGCGGGCCACCCGCAGGCCGCCCTGGCCGGTACGGCGATGCTCTTCGCCCACGCGCTGTTCAAGGCGGCGCTCTTCCTCGTCGTCGGCGCGATCGACCACGCCGCCGGCACCCGTGACCTGCGGGAACTCTCCGGCCTGCGGCGGCGGCTCCCGCTGCTGGCCGTCGTCGGGGCGCTGGCCGCGGCCTCCATGGCCGGGGTGCCCCCGCTGATCGGCTTCGTCGCCAAGGAGGCCGCCTTCGCCGCCTTCACCGACCAGCCGCTGGTGCTGGCCGGACTGGTCGCGGGGACCGTGCTCACCGTCGCCTACAGCGCCCGCTTCGTCTGGGGCGCGTTCGCCGACCGGCCGGGCGTCGCGCCGACCGAACCCGAGCGCGTCCCCGCCGCCATGCTGGGCCCGCCGACCCTGCTGGCCGTCGCCGGCCTCGTCGTCGGCGTGCTCGCCGGCCCGCTGGGGGCGCTGCCGCGCCCGTACGCGGAGCTCTTCGGCCCGGTCACCGAGAAGCTGGCGCTCTGGCACGGGCCGACCGTCGCGCTCGGGCTCTCCGCCCTGGCACTCGCGGGCGGCGCGCTGCTCTTCGCGCTGCGCGGCCCGCTGGCGCCCGTGGTGGAGCGGGTCCGCGCGCCGGTCAGCGGCGCCAAGGGGTACGAGTGGCTGACCCACCGCTTCGACCGCGTCGCCATCGAGGTCACCGGCGCCACCCAGCGCGGCTCCCTGCCGCAGTACCTCGGCACGATTTTGGTGGTCCTGGTGCTGGTGCCCGGCGGGGCGATGCTGGCGACCCGCCCGTGGCGGCAGGGCATCGAGGTGTGGAACCACCCGCTGCAGCCGGTGGTGGGGCTGGTGATCGTGGTGGCGGCGGGACTCGCGGTCGGCGCCCGCCGCCGGCTCACCGCGATGCTGCTGGTCGGGGTCACCGGCTACGGCGTGGCGATGATCTTCGTCCTGCACGGCGCGCCCGACCTGGCGCTGACCCAGTTCCTGGTGGAGTCGTCGACCATCGCGGTCTTCGTGCTGGTGCTGCGCCGGCTGCCGGAGCGGTTCTCCGCCCGGCCGCTGCGGCTCAGCCGCTGGGTGCGCCGCTCGATCGGGGTGGCCGTCGGGGTGGTCCTCGCCGGCCTCTGCCTGGTCGCGGCCGGGGCCCGCACCGCGCCGCCGATCGCGCTGGACTTCCCGGACCTGGCGGTCACCCAGGGGTACGGGCGCAACGTCGTCAACGTGACCCTGGTCGACATCCGCGCCTGGGACACCATGGGCGAGATCTCGGTGCTGGTGGCGACCGCGACCGGGGTGGCCAGTCTGATCTTCCGGCGGTCCCGGACCGGGCCCCGCCCGCGTCGCCCCCGCCGCCGCCCGGAGCCCCGGCTGCACCGCCCGGGACCGCAGCGGCCGATCTGGCTGCGCGGCGGCCCGACCCTGCGGGAACACCGCCGGTCGGTCGTCTTCGAGGTGATCACCCGGCTGATCTTCCACACGGTGGTGCTCTTCTCCCTCTTCCTCCTCTTCTCCGGCCACAACGCGCCCGGCGGCGGCTTCGCCGGCGGCCTGGTGGCCAGCCTCGCCCTCGTCGTGCGCTACCTGGCCGGCGGCCGGTACGAGCTGGCGGAGGCGGCCCCGGTGGCCGCCGGCACGGTCCTCGGCGCCGGCCTGGCGATCGCGGTCGGCAGCGGCCTGGTGCCCCTCGTCGTCGGCGGGGCGGTGCTGCAGAGCGCGAAGATCGAGTTCTGGCTGCCCGGCGTCGGCGACCTCTACGTCGTCACGTCGCTCTTCTTCGACATCGGCGTGTACCTGATCGTGGTCGGCCTGGCGCTGGACATCCTGCGCAGCCTCGGCGCGGAGATCGACCGGCACATCGAGGCGGACGGCAGGAACCAGCGGGCACTGGCCGTGAACCCGCAGGGGAGGCGGCGATGAGCGGGACCGGAGCGACCCTGGTGCTGGTGCTCCTCGTCGGGGTGCTCGCCGGCACCGGCGTCACCCTGCTGCTGGAGCGCAGCCTGACCCGCATCCTGCTCGGCGTCATCCTCTTCGGCAACGGGGTGAACGTGCTGATCCTGCTCGGCGGCCGGCCCGGCGGCGCGCCGGTGGTCGGCAGCGGCCCGCAGGAGCGGATGAGCGACCCGCTGACCCAGGCGATGGTGCTCACCGCCATCGTGATCACCTTCGGCCTCACCGCGTTCCTGCTCGCCGTGGCGTACCGCAACTGGTACCTCGACGGCAACGACGAGGTGCAGGACGACCTGGAGGACCGCAAGATCGCCGAGCTGGCGGCGCGCAACGAGGCGCCCGCCTCCGACCTCGGCGGGGAGGGCCCCGACGACGACCCGGAGCAGGTCGATCCGGAGCCGCCGCCGCGCCGACCGGGGGGCCGGCGATGACGGGGTACGCGGCGCTGGTGCCGCTGCCGGTGATGCTGCCGCTGCTGGGCGCCGCGTTCACCCTGCTGCTGGCGCACCGGCCCCGGCTGCAACGCACCGTCAGCGTGATCAGCCTCTCCACCAGCCTGGTGGTGGCGGTGGTGCTGCTGGTCGAGGCGTACCGGCACGGGCCGGTGGTGGCGCGCATCGGCGGGTGGGCCCCGCCGGTGGGGATCGTGCTGGTCGCCGACCAGCTCGCCGCGCTGATGGTCGTGGTCTCCCTGGCGGTGACGCTCTGCGTGCTGCTCTACTCGATCGGCCAGCGCCGTTCCGACATCGGCGAGAACACCCCGGTGACCATCTTCCACCCCACCTACCTGGTGCTCACCGCCGGCGTGACGAACGCCTTCCTCGCCGGCGACCTGTTCAACCTCTTCGTCGGCTTCGAGATGCTGTTGGCCGCGAGCTTCGTGCTGATCACCCTCGGCGGCACCGAGGTCCGGATCCGGACCGGGTCGATCTACGTGGTGGTCAGCGTCCTCTCCTCGATGATCTTCCTGGCCGGGGTGGGGCTGGTGTACTCCGCCACCGGCACCCTCAACATGGCCCAGCTCGCCCAGCGGCTCGACGCGCTGCCCGACGGCGTCCGGCTCAGCCTCCAGTTGATCCTGCTGCTGGCGTTCGGGATCAAGGCGGCGGTCTTCCCCCTGTCGGCCTGGCTGCCGGACAGCTACCCGACCGCGCCCGCCCCGGTCACCGCCGTCTTCGCCGGCCTGCTCACCAAGGTCGGCGTGTACGCGATCATCCGTACCGAGACGCTGCTCTTCCCCGGCGGCGCGGCGACGACCCTGCTGATGGTGGTGGCCGGGCTGACCATGGTGGTGGGGATCCTCGGCGCCGCCGCCCAGTCGGACATGAAGCGGCTCTTCAGCTTCACGCTGGTCAGCCACATCGGCTACATGATCTTCGGGGTGGCGCTGAGCAGCGTCGCCGGGCTGGCCGCCGCGATCTTCTACGTGGTGCACCACATCACCATCCAGACCACCCTGTTCCTGGTCGCCGGGCTGGTCGAGGCGAAGGCCGGCAGCACCGACCTGCGCCGGCTGGGCGGGCTGGCCCGGATCGCCCCGCGCATCGCGGTGCTCTTCTTCATCCCGGCGATGAACCTCGCCGGGATCCCCCCGTTCTCCGGGTTCCTCGGCAAGCTGGGCCTGCTGGAGGCCGGGGTGAGCGCCGGCGGCCCGCTGCCCTGGACGCTGGTCGCCGCCGGCACCGTCACCAGTCTGCTCACCCTCTACGCCGCGTCCCGGGTGTGGAACATCGCGTTCTGGCGGGCGCCGCAGGTGCCCGCCGCCGCCCCGCCGATCCGGCTGCCCGCCCTGATGATCGGTGCCACCTCGGCCCTGGTCGTGCTGGGCGTGGCGCTCACCGTCGTCGCCGGGCCGCTGTTCGGGGTCACCACCGACGCCGCCACCGACCTGCGCGCCCGCATTCCGTACGTACGCGCCGTCCTGCCCGGCGACGCGCCATGACCGACGAGCGCCCGGCCGACGGTGAGCGCCCGGCCGGCGGTGAGCGCCCGGCCGGCGGTGAGCGCCCGGCCGGCGGTGAGCGCCCGGCCGGCGGTGAGCGCCCGGCCGGCGGTGAGCGTCGCCGCATGCGGCGGTTGCGGGACCAGCTGGTGGCGCTGTGCTGGATGGTCGGGGTCTGGTGCCTGCTCTGGGGTCGGTTCTCCCTGGGCAACCTGCTCGCCGGGCTGCTGGTCGGCGCGGCCGTGCTGGCCTTCTTCCCGCTGCCGCCGGTGACCTTCGGCGGCCGGCTGCGCCCCTGGCCGCTGCTCGTGCTGGCGGGCCGCTTCATCACCGAGCTGGTCAGCGCCAGCCTGCACGTGGCCGCCGTCGCCGTGCGACCCGGCTACCGGCCCCGGGGCGCGATCATCGCGGTGCGCCTGCGGCTGCGCACCGAACTGAACCTCGCCCTCACCGCCGAGGCGATCTCGCTGGTCCCGGGCACCCTGATCATCGACGTGGACCGCGACGACGGCGTGCTCTACGTGCACGTGCTCGACGTGCGCGGGCCGGCGGACCTGACCGAGAACCGGAACCGGGTCCTCGCCACGGAGGCCCGGATCGTCCGCGCGATCGGCTCCGCCGCCGAACTGCGCCTGCTGGACGACCCACCCCCCGACCAGTACGCCCGTCCCACCGCAAAGGGGTCCGACCCGTGACCGTGCTCCTCGCCACCGTCCTCACCGTGCTCTTCTCGGTCACCGCGCTGCTCGCGCTGGCCCGGCTCTACCGGGGGCCCTCGCTGCTGGACCGGGTGGTCGCGGCCGACATGCTGCTCAACACGATGGTCGGCGCGGTCGGGGCGGAGGCGGCGGTCAACCGGCACGCCAGCACCCTGCCCGTGCTCGTGGTGCTCTCCCTGCTCGGCTTCGTCGGCGCGGTGGCCCTGGTCCGCTTCGCGGTGCGGGAGGAGGCGTGAACGCGGGCGCGGTCGCCGACTGGGTGGGCGCGGCGTGCCTGATCGGCGGCGGGCTGCTCAGCCTCGTCGCCGGGATCGGCGTGCTGCGCTTCCCGGACGTGCTGGACCGGATGCACGCGGCCACGAAGCCCCAGGTGCTCGGCGTGCTGCTGCTGCTCGCCGGGGTGGCGCTGCGGCTGCGTTCGTCGTCCGACATCGGCATGATCGTCCTGGTCGCGGTCTTCCAGCTGACCACCGCGCCGGTGGCCGCGCAGATGGTGGGGCGGGCCGCGTACCGCTCGGGGCGGGTCGACCGCTCCCTGCTCGACGTCGACGAGCTCGCCGACGAGCGATGAGTCGGCCGCAGGTCGTTTTCGTGCTCCCCCAGCAGGCGCTCAGCCTGCGCCGATAAAATGGCTGCATGATCGACTCTTCTGTCCAGGAGGGCAGCAGTAGCACGCCGGGTCGTGCCCGGCCGCTGCCCGTCCCGACGACCCCGGGAGCCCTGAGCCACCCGTGTTGATCGTCGTGGGACTCATCCTCATCATCGTCCTCACCGCCGCCACCGGTTACTTCGTGGCCCAGGAGTTCGGTTACGTCGCCGTGGACCGGGGCAAGCTCAAGCAGCTCGCCGACGACGGCGACGCCGCCGCCGCCCGCGCCCTGGAGGTGACCGGCCGGCTCTCCTTCATGCTCTCCGGCGCGCAGCTTGGCATCACGGTGACCGCGCTGCTGGTCGGCTACGCCGCCGAGCCGTCGCTCGGCGCGGGGCTGGCCGAGCTGTTCGGGGTGGCCGGGGTGCCCACCAGGGTCGCCCTGCCGCTCTCGGTCGCCTCGGCCCTGCTCATCGCGACCATCGTGCAGATGGTCCTCGGCGAGCTGGCCCCGAAGAACCTCGCCATCGCCCGCGCCGAGCCACTGGCCCGGGCGCTCAGCCGCTCCACCCTGATCTACCTGAAGGTCTTCGGGCCGGTCATCACCCTCTTCGACCGGGCCGCCGTGCGGCTGCTGCGCCGCATCGGCATCGAGCCGATCGAGGAGCTGCCCAGCGGCGCCACCCCGCAGGACCTGGAACAGATCATCGCCGAGTCCCGCGAGGAGGGCAGCCTCGACGCCGAGATGTCCGACCTGCTCGACCGGGGGCTCGACTTCCGGGAGCTGACCGCCGGGGAGGCCATGGTGCCCCGCGTCGACGTGCACACCGTCCGGGCGCACGAGCCGCTGAGCCGGGTGGTGGAGCTGCTCGACACCGGGCACTCCCGCTTCCCCGTGCGCGGCACCGAGGGCGTCGACGACCTGGTCGGCGTCGTCGGCATCTCCGACGTGCTCGCCGTGGCCCCGGCCGAGCGGGCGAGCACCCCGGTCAGCGCGGTGGCCGTACCGCCGCTGCTGGTGCCGGAGACGCTGCCGTTGCCGACGGTGCTGGACCGGCTCCGGGTCGGGCACCGGCAGCTCGCCTGCGTGGTCGACGAGTACGGCGGCTTCGCCGGGGTGATCACCCTGGAGGACATCGCCGAGGAGCTGGTCGGCCCGATCCGCGACGAGGACGACCCACCGGACCGGGCCCCGGCCCGGCAGGAGGACGGCTCGTGGGTGGTGCCGGCGCGCTGGCGCATCGACGAGGTCGCCGACAGCACCGGCATCGAGCTGCCCGAGGGCACCGAGTACGACACCCTCTCCGGGCTGGTCATGCGGGAGCTGGGCCGGGTGCCCGAGGTGGGCGACCGGCTGGAGGTCGCCGTCAGCGTGGACGGCGATGCCCGGGCCGCGCCGCGCGCCCTGATCGAGGTGCTGGCGGTGGACCGGCACGTCGCCGACTCCGTGCGACTGCGCCTCGCGCCCCCCACCGCCGGGTCCGACCGGGCGACCGGTCGCCCCTCCGGCCGGGGGAGCGGCCGCACTTCGGGCCCGGGGGCCGACCGCCCGCCCGGCAAGGGCACCGGCGAGTCCGGCAACGGCACCGGTGCCGGCACCGGGTCCGGCAACGGCACCGGCAACGGCACCGGCCGGGCGGCGCGCAACCGCGCCGGCCGGCGGACGGGGGAGGCGGCATGAGCCCGGGTGTGGCGCTCTTCGTCTCCGTGCTGCTGCTGGCACTGAACGCCTTCTTCGTGGCCGCCGAGTTCGCGCTGGTGGCCAGCAAGCGCTACCGGCTGGAACAGGCCGTCACCGCCGGCGGCGGCCGGGGCGCCCGCGCCGCCCTCGACGGCGTACGCGAGCTCTCCCTGATGCTGGCCGGCGCGCAGCTCGGCATCACGCTCTGCACGCTGGGCCTGGGCGCACTGGCCGAGCCGGCGATCGAGCACCTGCTGAGCCCGCTGCTGCACGCGGTGGGCCTGCCGGACGCGGCCAGCCACATCGTGGCGCTGATCTTCGCCCTGGCCCTGGTCACCTTCCTGCACCTGGTGGTCGGCGAGATGGCGCCGAAGTCCTGGGCGATCACCGATGCGGAGCGCTCGGCGACCCTGCTGGCGCTGCCGTTCCGGGCCTTCGCCCGGGTGGCCCGGCCGGTGTTGTCGCTGCTCAACGCGCTGGCCAACGTGATCCTGCGGTTGATCGGGGTGCGTCCGCAGGACCAGCTCGCCCAGGCCCACGGCCCGGACGAGCTGCGCATCCTGCTGGAGCAGTCCCGCGAGCACGGCCTGCTCGGCGCGGAGCAGCACCAGATGCTCACCAGCATGCTGGAGTTGCAGGGCACCACGGTCGCCCAGGTGATGGAGCCCTTCGACCGCATCGTCACGGTCGGCCGGGACGACCCGGCGGAGCGGATCGAGCAGATCTCCCGCGACAGCGGCCGGTCCCGGTTGGCCGTGCTGGACGCCGGCGGCGAGGTGTGCGGCCTGGTGCACGTCCGGGAGGCCGTGCGGGCCACCACCACCGGGCGGGCCGCCACCGCCGGTGAGCTGATGAGCGCCGCCTTCACCCTGCCGGGGACGGCCTCGGTGACGGCGGCGGTGGCCGCGATGCGGGACCAGCAGGCCCAACTGGCCCTGGTCCGCAACGGCGGCGGGCCGACCCGGCCGATCGGCTTCGTGGCGTTGGAGGACCTGCTGGAGGAGGTCATCGGCGAGTTCGACGACGAGACCGACCCGGTGCCGAGGGGCCGCCGACTGCGCTGAGCCGGGGCCGCGCCGCGCCGGGTCGACGGTTGCGCTGAGCCCAACTGCGCCGCGCCGGGGCCGGGACCATCCCGGCCCCGGCCGCGCAGGAATGTCCGCCCGCCGCCCGGGAAAGCCGGGCCAGCGACGGCGGGTACGACAGGGGAGCGGCGTGCGGCTGACCGGGGTGTCCCCGGAGTCCGGCGGGACCGGGCTCTCGGTGCACACCACGCTGCCCAACCCGAGCACCCGCCCCGGGCTGCGGCTGCCCGGCCGGGTGACGCTGCGCGCCGGCGGGCAGGACGTCCCGGTCCGGTGGCTGCGCCTCGGCCTGGTCACCCAGGTCGAGCCGGACGACCCGGGCGCTCCCCGGCGGCTGACCCAGTTCCACCAGGTGCCGATCGCGGGCGCGTTCGTGGTGCCCGCCGGGCGGCGCCGGGCGGT
The DNA here is from genome assembly GCF_049841815.1 of Micromonospora sp. DT233. NCBI lineage: Bacteria > Bacillati > Actinomycetota > Actinomycetes > Micromonosporales > Micromonosporaceae > Micromonospora > Micromonospora sp. DT233. The sequence continues at coordinate 537,040 of NZ_JBNCLB010000003.1, forward strand.
CGACTTCGCCCTCCCGCTGCCCTGGGAGACGCCGCTGACGATCGTCGGCGGGGTGCCGCTGATGAGCCTGCGGATGGGCCTGCGCACCGAGGTGTCGCTCGACGTGGGCCTGGAGCAGGGCGCAATGGTGCCGGTCTTCGTGCATCCGCTGCCGACCCAGCAGCACATCCTCGCCGCGCTGGACACCCTCGGGTTCAACATGCGCCAGGCCGGCCTGGTCGCCGGCCGGCTCCCCGGGGTGGTGCAGGCGCTCCCGCTGCACCAACGGCTCGGCTGGTGGGTGGCCCCCCTCTACGCCGGCCCGATCACCGAGCTGGAGGTGACCTTCGTGGCGGACGCCGCCGGCCTGGAGGTGATCCTCTGGGCCGACCGCCGGCTCTCCCTGACGGGGATCACCCACCAGAGCATCAGCCGGTTCCGGGCGTGGCACGTCGGGGCCGAGCGGGCCGACTGGGTCGCCGTGGTCGACGGCTGGCTGCGGCACGCCATCAACCGCCACGCCGCCGCGGCGGCCCACGGCCACTGGTCGGCCCGGATCAACGAGTCGGCGCACGTGAGCCGCCCGCCGGACCAGCCGGTCCGCCCCGGGTACGGCCTCGGCGGCACCGCCGGGGGCGCCGGCATCGGCGGCGGGGGTGGCGGGGGCGACGGCACCTGAGCCCCACCCGCCGCCTTCAGGGCGCGGGAGGCGTCAGGAGGGGCCGACTCCCGGCGCCTGCGCTGCCGGGGTGGCTCGTAGCCGTTGCCGGAGCCCGGCCCGGGCGGGCGGCCACTCGTCGCTGGTGATGGAGTACTGCACGGTGTCGCGCCAGGAGCCGTCGGGCCGCAGTCGGTGCTTGCGCAGCACCCCCTCGCGGGTCGCACCGAGCCGTTCGATGGCCCGCTGCGAGCGCTCGTTGCGCAGGTCGGTCTGCCAGTACACCCGCACCGCGCCCAACTCCTCGAAGGCGTGGGTGAGCAGCAGCAGCTTCGCCTCGGTGTTGATCCCGGTGCGCCACCAGGGCCGGCCCAGCCAGGTGTACCCGATCGCCACCGCCCGCGCCGCCGGGTCCACCTCGTAGAACGACGTGGTGCCGACCACCGCCCCGGTGGCGGCGCAGCGCTGGACCCAGGGCACCCGCTCGCCCCGGTGGTGGGCGGCCAACGCCGCCCGGATCAGCTCGGCCGTCCCGGTCGGGTCGGCCGGCCGGGGGTAGCCCAGGTGCTGCCAGACCTGCGGGTCGTCGGTGGCGGCGTGCAGGTCGTCGGCGTGCGCGAGGTCCAGCGGTTCGAGCACGACGTGGTCGCCGCGCAGCGTCACCGGCTCCAGCCACGGCGGGCGGGCCGGCCGCAGGTACGCCGGCAGCGGCACGCGTACCCCCGCGTCCGGCTCGGGCGGCCCGGCGGTCGGCGTCAGCGGCACCACCCCGGCCCAGTGCGGCAGGTCCCCGTCGGCGGGGTCGTCGCGTACCCCGCCGGTGCGGGACCGGACGGAGACCTCGCGCAGCGGCAGCGCCAGGACCGCCGTCTCGGCCAGTTCCCGGCGGCTCGGCGGGCGGGAGTCCGCGCTGCGCCCGGCGGCGGTCTTCTCCACCAGGGCGGTCATCGCGGCGGACTTCTCGGCGGGGTCGGTGACCAGGTGGGCGGTGCCGTGCGCGACCACCGACCGGTAGTTGGCGCTGTGGTGGAACTGCGAGCGGGCGTAGACCAGCCCGTCGAGCAGGGTGACCGCCACGCAGACGGGCAGGCCGTCGCCCCGGGCGGCCAGCAGCGGCCGGCTGCCGGTGGAGCCGTGCAGGTAGAGGGTGTCGCCGAGGCGGACGTGCAGGGTGGGCAGCACCCGGGGCTCGCCGTCGACGACGAAGCCGAGCGCGCAGTGGTACGCCTCGTCGAGGACGGCATGCGCGCCGGCCCGGTCGTAGCTCATCCGGTCGCGGGTGCGGGTGGCGGTGGTCCGGGGTGTGGGCGGGTACACGCGACGGCACTCCTTTGTTCTAGTACAATGTTGAATTTGTGTCAGCACGTTATCAGCTCAGGGGCGGCACGGCCGCCGAGATCTCGGCCAGCATCGAATCGGGCATCCGCCGCGGCGCGCTCGCGGCCGGGGTCGCGCTGCCGCCGGTGCGGGCGCTCGCCGCCGAGCTGCGGGTCAGCCCCGCCACCGTCGCCCGCGCCTACCAGGAGCTGCGCGGGCGCGGCCTGCTGGCCACCGCCGGTCGGCACGGCACCCGGGTGCGCCCCCGGCCGCCGATCGCGGGCCGCCGGGCCCTGCGCCCGCCCCCCGCGCCCGGTGCCCGCGACCTCTCCCAGGGCGACCCGGACACCCGACTGCTGCCGCCGCTCGGCCCGCACCTGAGCGCCCTCGCCGCCGACGTCGGCACCCCCCTCGGGTACGCCTCGGTCGGCGTCCTGCCCGCCCTCGCCGACGCCGCCCGGGAGCGGCTCGCCGCCGACGGGGTGCCCGCCGCCGAGGTGACCGTCACCGGGGGCGCGCTCGACGGCATCGAACGGCTCCTCGCCGCCCACCTGCGCCCCGGCGACGCCGTCGCCGTGGAGGACCCGGGCTGGGCCAACCTGCTGGACCTCGTCGCCGCGCTCGGGCTGCGCCCCATCGGCGTCCCGGTCGACGACGACGGGCCGGTCGAGGCCGGGGTGCGGGCCGCCCTGGCCGCCGGGGCCCGCGCCCTGGTGGTGACCAGCCGGGCGCAGAACCCGACCGGCGCGGCCCTCTCCGCCGACCGGGCCGCCGCGCTGCGCGCCCTGCTCGCCGGCCGCGACGACCTGCTGCTGATCGAGGACGACCACGCCGCCGAGGTGGCCCGCACGCCGCTGCACCCGCTCGCCGGAGCGACCCCGGCGTGGGCCTTCGTCCGGTCGGTCAGCAAGCCGTACGGGCCCGACCTGCGGCTCGCCGTGCTGGCCGGCGACGAGGCGACCGTGGCGCGGGTGGCCGGGCGGGCCCGGCTCGGCGCGGGCTGGGTCTCCACCGTGCTGCAACGCCTCGTGCTGGCGCTCTGGCGCGACCCGGCGACCGCCGCGCTGGTGGCCCGGGCCGGCGAGAGCTACGAGCGACGCCGGGTCGACCTGCTCGCCGCCCTGGCCGAGCGCGGCCTGACCGGCCACGGCCGCACCGGCATCAACGTCTGGCTGCCGGTGCCGGACGAGACCGGCGCCCTCACCGCCCTGCGCGACGCCGGCTGGGCGGTCGCCCCGGGGGCGCTGTTCCGCATCGCCGCCGAGCCCGGCCTGCGGATCACGGTCAGTCCTCTCGACGCCGCCGAGATCCCGGCGTTGGCCGACGCGCTGGCCGCCGCCGTCCGCCCCGCGCCGAGCTCCGGCTTCACCGCCTGACGGTGAGGATGTCGGGGCGGGGTCACCCGGCCCGGTCCGACCCGGCCGCCCGGGGGCGGGGCACCTGGCGGCGGCGGAAACGCCGACGCGCCGGCTCGGGTGCCCACGCGGGCGCGGCGACGGCGGGTAAGAAGATCACCATGACCGACCAGAGCGACCCCGCCCCCGGCGCGCAGCGGTTCATCCCACGGACCAGCGCGGGCTGCCCTTCGTCGGGCCGGCCGGGCGGCTGCTGCGCCGGGCGGTCGACGACGCCGGGCTGGACCCCGCCCAGCTCTACCTGACCAACGCCGTCAAGCACTTCCGGTTCGAGCTTCGCAGCAAGCGGCGCATCCACCAGACCCCGGACCGGGTGCACGTCACCGCCTGCCGTCCCTGGCTCGTCGCCGAGTTCGCCCGGCTGCGCCCGCAGGTCGTGGTGGTGCTGGGCGCGACCGCCGCGAAGGCGCTGCTCGGCCCCGCGTTCCGGGTGACCCGGCAGCGGGGCGCGCTGATGCCCTGGCCGGCCTGCACCGAGCACCCGGAGGACTTCGCCCGGGTGCCGGTGGACTCCGCCGGAAAGGTCGCCGCCGCCCCGGCGACCCGACTCCTGGCCACCATCCACCCCTCGGCGGTGCTGCGCGCCGACGACCAGGACACCGCGTACGCCGGCCTGGTCGCCGACCTCACGACGGCCGCCGCCGCCCTCCCCGCCTGACCCGGCTGTCGGCGTGGGTGGGGTTGGGCAAGGATGGGGCGGCCCACCGCCCCTTACCGCGCCGCCCCACCGAGGAGCCCCGATGGTCACCGACCTCACCGCGCCGCCGCCGACCCGGGCGGCCGTCGCCGCGATCCAGCGCCGCACGGTGCGGCTGCTGGTCGTGAACCAGATCATCGGAGGCATCGGCGTCACCATCGGCGTCTCGGTCGGCGCGCTGCTCGCGGCCCGGATCGCCGGCACGGCGGTCGCCGGCCTGGCGCAGAGCGCCGCGGTGGTGGGCGGCGCGCTGCTCGCCGTCCCGATCACCCGGATCATGACGGGGTACGGCCGCCGACCCGGCCTGGTCACCGCGTACCTGGTCGGGGCGGTCGGGGGCGTGCTGGTGGTGCTCGCCGCGACGACCCGCCAGGTGCCCCTGCTCTTCGTCGGCATGCTGCTCTTCGGCGGTGGCTCGGCGGCCAACCTCCAGGCCCGGTACACGGCCGTCGACCTCGCCGAGCCGGCCCGCCGGGGCCGCCAGCTCTCCCTCGTCGTCTGGGCCACCACGATCGGGGCGGTGGCCGCGCCGAACTTCGCCGCCCTCGCCGACGGGATCACCCGGGGCTGGGGGCTGCCGTCGCTGGCCGGCCCGTTCCTCTTCAGCGCCGTGGCGTTCGCGCTCGCCGCCGGCGTACTGCTGGTGCTGCTCCGGCCCGACCCGCTGCTCACCGCGCGCCGGCTCGCGGCGGCCGAGGCCCCCGAACCCGCCGCCGCCGTTCCCACCCCGGCCGTTCCCACCGTCCCGGCGGCCCGCACCGTCCCCACCGGCTCGGCGGCCCGCCGACGCGCGGCGGGCATGCGCGCCGCCGCGCGGGTGGTCCGGGCCCGGCCGGCGGCCCGGCTGGGCATCGCCGCCGTCGCGGTCGGCCACCTGGTGATGGTCGCGGTGATGTCGATGACCCCGGTACGGCTCGACGAGTACCACGCCGACGCCGACGTGCTCGGGGTGGTCGGGGTGGTGCTGAGCCTGCACATCGCCGGCATGTACGCGCTCTCCCCGGTGGTCGGCTGGCTCACCGACCGGCTCGGCCGGCGGCCGGTGATCCTCGGCGGCGTGGCGGTGCTGCTGGCCGCCTGCGCGGTGGCGGGTGGCTCCGGACACCACACGGCCGGGCTCTCGGTCGGTCTGGTGCTGCTCGGGCTGGGCTGGTCCGCGACGATGGTGGCCGGCTCCACCCTGCTGTCGGAGTCGGTGCCGGCCGACGTGCGCCCCAGCGTGCAGGGGCTCGGCGACCTGACGATGGGCCTGGCCGGGGCGGGTGCCGCCGCGCTGAGCGGCTTCGTCATGCAGGTGGCCGACTATCCGACTCTCGCCCTGCTGGCGGCGATCGCGACGGTGCCGCTGTTGGCGCTAGCGTTGCGTACGGCGCCGGTGACGGCGTCGGACGAGGGGGAGTGAGACGTGCGGCTGACCGACTTCTGGACTCGGCTGGAGGAGGCGTTCGGGCGGGGTTACGCCGCCAGCATCGCCTCCGACCAGGTGCTGCCCGAGCTCGGCGGGCGGACCATCGAGCAGGCGCTGCGCGCGGGTGAGCAGGCCCACGTCGTGTGGCGTGCGGTGGTCGCCGCGTACCCCGACCGGGTGCCCGCCCGACTGCGCTGAGCGGCCTTTTCGTCCGATCCGCGTGTCGCTTTTCGAGTCGTACACCTGTTCGGCTATTGTCCACAGCGGGGTGCTTGTCCACAGCTCGCGGCCGGTCGGCTGGTTTTCTGTCGGACCCAGCGCCTAGCGTGTCCGCGTGACGCGAAGCTCAGGAAAGACGCCGGCTAAAGCAGGGGTGGCAGACATGGCGGCAGGGCCCGATCGGGAGAAGGCGCTAGACCTTGCTCTCGCTCAGATCGACAAGCAGTTCGGCAAGGGCTCGGTGATGCGGCTGGGGGAGCGCCCGGTCGTGCAGACCTCGGTCATCCCCACCGGCTCCATCGCCCTCGACGTGGCGCTCGGCGTGGGTGGTCTGCCCCGTGGCCGGGTCGTCGAGATCTACGGCCCGGAATCCAGCGGTAAGACGACGGTGGCCCTGCACGCGGTGGCCAACGCCCAGCGGGCCGGCGGCATCGCCGCCTTCGTCGACGCCGAACACGCGCTCGACCCGGACTACGCGAAGGCCCTCGGCGTCGACACCGACGCCCTGCTGGTCTCCCAGCCGGACACCGGCGAGCAGGCGCTGGAGATCGTGGACATGCTGGTCCGCTCCGGCGCGATCGACATCATCGTGATCGACTCGGTGGCGGCCCTGGTGCCGCGCGCCGAGATCGAGGGTGAGATGGGCGACAGCCACGTGGGCCTGCAGGCGCGGCTGATGAGCCAGGCGCTGCGGAAGATCACCGGTGTGCTCAGCAACACCGGCACCACGGCGATCTTCATCAACCAGCTCCGCGAGAAGATCGGTGTGATGTTCGGCTGCATGTCGTACTCGACCAGGGTCACCCTGGCCGACGGCACGCAGGAGAAGATCGGCAAGATCGTCAATCAGCGGATGGACGTCGAGGTCCTCTCCTACGACCCGGAGACCAACCGGGTGGAGCCGAAGCGGATCACCAACTGGTTCAACAACGGCCCGGCGGAGGAGTTCCTCCAGTTCACGGTGGCGAAGTCGGGCGGCAACGGCCGGGCGCAGTTCGCCGCGACCGCCAACCACCTGGTCCGCACGCCGGGCGGCTGGCGGTCCGCCGGTGAGCTCATCGCCGGCGACCGGGTGATGCTGGCCGAGCAGCGTCGGCTCAGCGAGCAGCAGTGGCAGGTCGTGCTCGGCTCGTTGCTGGGCGACGGCGCGATCTCCCCGAACCTCCGTGATCGGTCCGGGGTCCGTTTCCGGCTCGGCCACGGTGCCGCCCAGGTCGACTACCTGGACTGGAAGGTCTCGCTGCTCGGCAACATCGACCACTCCCGGCGCACCGACGCGCGTGGGGCGGCCTTCGTCGACTTCACCCCGCTGCCCGAGCTGGACGAGCTGCACCGCGCGGTCTACCTGGGCGACGGCAAGAAGCACCTCAGCTGGGACTACCTCAAGGCGTTGACGCCATTGGCCCTCGCGGTGTGGTACATGGACGACGGCTCCTTCACCCTGCGCTCCAAGGGCGTGCAGGAGCGCACGGCGGGAGGCTCCGGCCGGATCGAGATCTGCGTCGAGGCGATGGCGGAGGGCAGCCGCGACCGGCTGGTCGAGCACCTGCGCGACGCGTACGGGCTGGACGTGAAGCTGGTGGCGCGCGGTGCCCGTCAGACCGCCTCGATCATCTTCACCACCGAGGCGTCGGCGGCGTTCCAGGCCCTCGTCGCCCCCTACGTGCCGGCGGCGATGGAGTCCAAGCTGCTGCCGAGGTTCCGCGGCCAGTGCGCCGTCGAGCCGCAGTTCGTCTCGGCGGAGCTGACGCCGGTGCCGGCCCGGATCATCGACGTGCACGTGAAGCCCAAGACCCGCTCCATGAACCGGTTCGACATCGAGGTGGAGGGCAACCACAACTACTTCGTCGACGGCGTCATGGTGCACAACAGCCCCGAGACCACCACCGGTGGCCGGGCGCTGAAGTTCTACGCCTCTGTCCGGCTCGACGTGCGCCGCATCGAGAGCCTCAAGGACGGCACCGACGTGGTCGGCAACCGCACCCGGTGCAAGGTGGTGAAGAACAAGGTCGCCGCGCCGTTCAAGCAGGCCGAGTTCGACATCATGTACGGCAAGGGCATCTCCCGCGAGGGCTCGCTGATCGACGTGGGCGTGGAGCAGTCGATCATCCGCAAGTCCGGCGCCTGGTACACCTACGACGGCGACCAGCTCGGCCAGGGCAAGGAGAAGGCCCGCGAGTTCCTCCGGGAGAACCCGGACGTGGCGGCCGAGATCGAGAAGAAGATCCTGGAGAAGCTCGGCGTCGGGGTCGGCGCGGGCGACGCCGCCGGTGGCCCGGAGCTGCCGCCGGTCGACTTCTGATCGGCCGCTGACCAGTGGCAGGACGACGCGCCCGGACGGGGCGGGGCTGGGATGCCGGCCCGCCCCGCACGGGCGACGCCGACCCGAGCGTGCCCCCGCCCCGGCGGCGGGGCCGATCCGACCCGACGACCGACCCGGACGCCGGCCGGCAGGCCCCGCCCCGGGACGAGGCCGAGGTGGCCAGGGAGATCTGCCTGCGGCAGCTCGCCGTGCGCCCCCGCACCCGGGCCGAGCTGGCCGGGGCGCTGGCCAAGCGGGGGATCTCCGAGGAGGTCTCCGCGCAGGTGCTCGACCGCTACGACGAGGTCGGCATCATCGACGACGCCGCCTTCGCCCGCGCCTGGGTGGCCAGCCGGCACGCCGGCCGGGGCCTGGCCCGTCGGGCCCTCGCCAACGAACTGCGTCAGCACGGTGTGGACGGCGAGATCGCCAGCGAGGCGCTCGGCGAGCTCGACGAGGAGACCGAGGCCGAGACCGCCCGGGCGCTGGTCGAGCGGAAGCTGCGCACGGCCCGGGGCGAGCCCGACGCGGTGTTCCGCCGCCTGGTCGGCATGCTCGCCCGCAAGGGCTACCCGCCGGGCGTGGCGATCCGGGCGGTGAAGGACGCGCTCGCCGCGCAGAGCGCCGAGGCGGCCGAGTTCGCCGACCGCCTCGACGCCGACGCGCTCGCCGACGCGGAGGGCGACCTGGACCGGCCCGACCGCCCCCTCGACTGATCGACCGGGGCCCTCGCCGGTCTGCCCGCGGAGGGAGGATGGGGCGATGTTGAAGGCGTGTCTCAATGGCGGCCGGAGCCGGGCCGAGCATCCGGCGGTCCCCCTCACCCCGGCCGAGTTGGCCGCCGACGCGGCCCGCTGCGCCGCCCTCGGGGTCGCGGCGGTGCACGTGCACCCGCGCGACGCCGCCGGCGCGGAGTCGCTCGCCCCGGCTGCGGTCGACGCTGCGGTCGCCGCGTTGCGCGCCGCCTGCCCCGGGCTGCCGGTCGGCGTGAGCACCGGCGCGTGGATCGAGCCGGACCCGGCGGCCCGGGTGGCCGCCGTGCGGGCCTGGCGGGTGCCGCCCGACTTCGCGTCGGTCAACGCGCACGAGGCCGGCGCGGAGCAGGTGGCGGCGGCGCTGGTCGAGCGGGGAGTGGCCGTCGAGGCCGGCGTCTGGACCACGGACGCCGCTCGGGCGTACCGGGGTTGGCGGGTGCCGGCCCTGCGGGTCCTCGTCGAGTGCATGGCCCCCGACCCGGCCGACGCGCTGGCCGACGCGGCCGACGTCCTCGCCGCCCTGCCACCGGGTGGCCCGCCGGTGCTGCTGCACGCCGAGGGCCCGGCGGTGTGGCCGGTCCTCGCCGAGGCCGTCGGTCGCGGGCTCGACACCAGGATCGGGTTGGAGGACACCCTCGTCCTGCCCGACGGCGGCCCGGCCGCCGACAACGGCGCGCTGGTCGCCGCCGCCCTCGCCGCCGGAGCCCGCTGACCGCACTCGACGCGGTGGCGCGGTGGCGGGACCCGCGCCGCGAGGGGGCGGGACGCGGGAGCTGGAGAGCGCCGCGAGGGGTCAACGCCGACGTTGCGGGGCGGCCCGGCGGGTCCCTTTGCCCACTGATATCCGATTCCCGGTCAGCGTTCGGTGATCCCGTTACTTCTCTCCGTTCGGGGGGTTTGATCATGAGTCCTTGACCGGAAGGCCCCCGGAGACCTAGCCTCGCCTTACAGGCTCACATTGCCCGACCAGCGCAGGCTAAGCGCACAACATAGAACGTGTAACGGAACAGCATCACTTTGGCCGGCTCGCCGGCCTGCGGCATCAACTCCGGACAGGCCGGTCCGGAGCCGATGCGACAACTGCACCCGGCCGCCGACGGTGCCATGGGCACGGCCGGCGGACAGCGCTACCCCACGGCCAGTCGCTCAGGTCGGGCGTCTCAGAGCCGCAGTGCGCGTGCCCACCGGCACGGTCACTGCGGCGCCGACGTTCAGGGGAGGCGGCCATGACGGGGCGGCACAGGTTTACCGGCGGTCTCGACAGGGCGGTCGCGGGTGGCGGCACACCATCCGGCGGCGAGCCCGGCGACGCCGGCACGCGTCGCGCCGCGCCGACCGGCGGCGTCCGACTCACCCACTACGGCACCCGTGCCGAGTGCTTCCGTGCCCGGGATCGCCGGGCCTCTCGGCCGGCCCCGGCTCGTCGGGGCGTCTCGACCCGCGTCGACCGGGCGGTCCGGCCGTGAACGCCTTCGACGTGCTCATCCTCGTAGTCGTCCTGGTCCTGGCGCTGGTCGTCGTCGGCGCGGTGCTGGTCGGGCTGCGGACGATGCGCCGCCTCAGCGTCGCCCCCCGCCCCGAGGACCCGGCCTTCATCGCCGAGAAGGACCGCCAGGAGCAGTCCCTGGCCGCCCTGCGTAGCGCCGCCGACGAGGCGAACAGCACCATCGACGTGGCCAAGTCCGCCGCCTCGGCGGCCCGCGCCGAGGCCGCCGCCGCGAAGGCCGAGGCGAAGTCCGCCCGGGCCGAGGCCCGCCGGGTGCTCGACGACGCCCGCGCCGAGGCGGACACCGTGCTGGAACGGGCCCACAAGCAGGCCGAGGCGGACGCCGAGCAGCTCCGCACGGCGGCCCGGCGCAGCGGTGAGCGGGAGGTGGCGGTGCTCGCCGCGACCACCCGGGAGCAGGCCGCCGAGGTCGACCGGCGGGCCGCCCGGATGGACGAGCGGGAGCGGATGCACACCGAGGAGGTGGAACGCCTCGCCGCCAGGGAGCGGCAGCTCACCGCCGCCAGCGCCGCCCTGGCCGCCCGCGAGGCGGAGCTGGTCGAGCGGGAGCGGTCGGTGGCCGAGGGGGAGGAGCAGCGCCGGCGCGAGTTGGAGCGGGTCGCCGGGCTGACCGCCGACGCCGCCCGCGCCGAGCTGGTCGAGGCGATCGAGACCCAGGCCAAGCGGGAGGCCGCGCTGCTGGTCCGGGACATCGAGGCCGACGCCCGGGGCACCGCCGAGCAGCGCGCCCGGCACATCGTGGTGGACGCCATCCAGCGGGTCGCCAGCGAGCAGACCGCGGAGAGCGTGGTCAGCGTCCTGCACCTGCCCGGCGACGAGATGAAGGGGCGGATCATCGGCCGGGAGGGGCGCAACATCCGCGCCTTCGAGTCGGTGACCGGCGTCAACCTGATCATCGACGACACCCCCGAGGCGGTGCTGCTCTCCTGCTTCGACCCGGTGCGCCGGGAGGTCGGCCGGCTCACCCTGGAGAAGCTGGTCCTCGACGGGCGGATCCACCCGCACCGGATCGAGGAGATCTACGACGTGGCCCGGCAGGAGGTGGAGCAGCTCTGCCAGCGGGCCGCCGAGGACGCCCTCGTCGAGGTCGGCATCACCGAGATCCACCCCGAGCTGGTCGGCCTGCTCGGCCGGCTGCGCTACCGCACCTCGTACGGGCAGAACGTGCTCAAGCACCTGGTGGAGACCGCGCACATCGCCGGGATCATGGCCGCGGAACTGCGGCTGGACGTGCCGCTGATCAAGCGTTCGGCGTTCCTGCACGACATCGGCAAGGCGCTCACCCACGAGGTGGAGGGCAGCCACGCGATCATCGGCGCGGACCTGGCCCGCAAGTACGGCGAGAGCGAGGACGTCGTCCACGCCATCGAGGCGCACCACAACGAGGTCCCGCCGCAGACCGTGGAGGCCGTCCTCACCCAGGCCTCCGACGCCTGCTCGGGCGGGCGGCCGGGGGCGCGGCGGGAGAGCCTGGAGGCGTACGTCAAGCGGCTGGAGCGGATCGAGGAGATCGCGGCCGGCAAGCTCGGCGTGGAGAAGGTCTTCGCCATGCAGGCGGGCCGGGAGATCCGGGTGATGGTCAAGCCCGACGACGTCGACGACATCGGCGCGGCGGTCCTGGCGCGGGACGTGGCCAAGCAGATCGAGGAGGAGCTGACCTATCCGGGTCAGATCCGGGTGACCGTGGTGCGCGAGTCCCGGGTCACCGAGATCGCCCGCTGACCCCGGCGGCCCTCGGGTCGCGGCGCAGCACCGGAAACGGACGACGGGCGGGCGGAGGGGAGACCTCCACCCGCCCGTCGGGCGTTCACGACCGGTCGGTCAGACCATCCGGGAGGCGTCCGCGCCGATGTCCTGGGCCGGCAGGACCTTGCCGGCGGTACGCGGCAGACGCCCCATCCGCTTCTGCAGCCACCACGCGAAGATCGACAGCAGACCGCAGATGGCGATGTAGATGGCCCCGACGATCAGGTACGTCGGCACGTACGGCAGCCCGAACGCCAACCGGCCGCCGATCTGCTTGCCGACGAAGAGCAGCTCCGGGTACGTGATGATGAAGCCGAGCGCGGTGTCCTTGAGCAGCACCACGAGCTGGCTCACGATCGCCGGCAGCATCGACCGGACGGCCTGCGGCAGCAGGATCAGCCGCAGCACCTGGTTCTTGCGCAGGCCGATGGCGTACCCGCCCTCGGTCTGGCCGTGGGGGACCGCGTTGATGCCGGCGCGGAAGATCTCCGCCAGCACCGAGCCGTTGTAGAGCACCAGGCCGATGACCAGCGCCCAGAGCTTGTCGATCGACCAGCCGTACTGCAACGGCACGTAGTAGCCGAAGAAGATCAGGATCAGCAGCGGGATGGCCCGGAACAGCTCGACCACGAACGTGGCGGGCGCCCGCAGCAGCCACTTGTCGCTGATTCGCGCGCTGGCGAAGACCGCGCCGAAGAGCAGCGCCAGCACCGCGGCGATGCCGGCGGCCTTGAGGGTGGCCAAGAGGCCGTTGGCGAGCTCGCGCTGCACCGCGGCGTACTGGAACTGCTGCCACTTGCGGGCCTCGAACTGGCCGGTGTCGTAGAACTTCCAGCCGACCCAGGCCAGCAGCGCGACGATGCCGACGATCGAGACGATGCCGAGGATCGCGTTGCGCCGCCGGGCCTTGGGCCCGGGCAGGTCGTAGAGAACCGAAGCCTGGTTCACCGGTCCCACCCTCCGTTCACGACTGCGGGGCGCGAAAGCTTCACCGGGCCACCCGCCACTTGCGCTCCATGAACCGCTGCAACGCCACCAGCGGCAGGATCAGGATGAGGAAGCCGATGGTGATCCAGAGCAGGACGGCGAACTGCGGCTCGCCCCGCTCGGCCATGTAGGCGGGGATCGCGCCGGCCTCCAGCACCGAGAAGCCGGCCGCGATGGTGGTGTTCTTCAGCATCGCGATGAAGACGCTCATCATCGGCGGCACCATCGCCCGCAGCGCCTGCGGCAGCACGATCAGCGTCAGCACCTGGGCGAAGCTCATGCCCAGCGCGCGGGCCGCCTCGGCCTGGCCGGTGGCGACGGTGTTCACGCCGGAGCGGACCACCTCGCAGATGAACGCCGCGGTGTAGACGGTGAGCGCGATGCAGGCGGCGGCGAAGTAGTCGATGTTGACGTCCAGCTTCGGCACCGCGAAGACGAGGAACGCGAAGACGAGCGTCAGCGGGGTGTTCCGAATGATGTTGACGTAGGTCGCCCCGAACGCCCGCATCGCCGGCACGGGAGAGACCCGCATCGCGCCGAGGAAGATGCCGAGGGCGAGGCTGCCGACCGCAGCGATGAGGAACAGCTGAACGGTATTGAGGAACCCTTCCCGGTACAGGCTCCAGTTGTCCGTCAGGACGCGGAAGAACTCGCCCATGCCTCGCTCTCAGTCCTCGGGAGGGCGCCGGGCGGGGGAGACCCCGCCCGGCGCCGCGTCACGTGGTGAACCGTGGGTCAGTAACGCTCGAGCGGCGGCGGGGTCGCCGACGCGCCGGACTTGCCCAGCGTGCCGTCGTAGACCCGCTGCCAGGTCCCGTCCTTGGCCGCGGCCTCGATCTGGTTGTTGACGTAGTCGCGCAGGGCCTTGTCGTCCTTGGGCAGGCCGATGCCGTACTTCTCCGTGCTGAACGGCTGGCCGACGACCTTGAGCCCGTCCGGGTTCTGCGCGGCGTAGCCCTTGAGGATCGCGTCGTCGGTGGTGACCGCGTCGACCTTCTTGTCGAGCAGCTGCGACACGCACTCGGAGTAGGTCTTGAACTCGACGATGTTGTTCGCCTCGGTCAGGCCCTCGTCCCGGACCTTCTGGATCGGGGTCGAGCCGGTGGCCGAGCAGACCTTCTTGCCCTTGAGGGTGTCCTTGCCGGTGATCGCCGTCTCGTCCTTGCGGACCAGCAGGTCCTGGCCGGCGATGAAGTACGGGCCGGCGAAGGAGATGTCGTTCTTGCGCTTGTCGGTGATCGAGTACGTCCCGACGTAGTAGTCGATCTCGCCGCCCTTGATCGAGGTCTCCCGGTTGGCGGAGGCGATCTCCTTGTACTCGATCTTCGCCGGGTCGACGCCGAGCGTGCTGGCGATGTACTGGGCGATCTCGACGTCGAAGCCGCAGCGCTTGCCCTGGGCGTCCTTGTAGCCGAGGTTCGGCTGGTCGAACTTGACGCCCACGGTGACCTTGCCGGCGCTCTTGATCTTCTCGAACGTCGGGCTGCCCGCCACGTTGGCGTCGGCCTTCGGGGTGAAGGTGACCCCCGAGGTGGTGCAGTTGTCACCCTGGGCGCCGTTGGCGTTGCCGCCGCCGCTGGGGGTGGGGCTGCCTTCCTTGCCGCAGGCCGCGGCCGACAGGGCCAGCGAGGCCATCATGGCGACGGCCGCCACGCGCTTCATACGCATATACATTTCTCCTTCTTCGACGGAGCCCGCCGGGGGACGACGCGCTCCACGTACGGACGCCTAGTGCGTCAGGATCTTCGACAGGAAGTCCTTGGCGCGATCGCTGCGCGGGTTGGCGAAGAACTCGGCCGGCGGCGCGTCCTCGACGAGCTGACCGTCGGCCATGAAGATGACCCGCTTGGCGGCGTGCCGGGCGAAGCCCATCTCGTGGGTGACCACGACCATGGTCATCCCCTCCGCGGCCAGCGAGGTCATCACGTCCAGCACCTCGCCGACCATCTCCGGGTCCAGCGCGCTGGTCGGCTCGTCGAAGAGCATCGCCTTGGGCTGCATGGCCAGCGCGCGGGCGATTGCCGCCCGCTGCTGCTGGCCGCCGGAGAGCTGGGCGGGGAACTTGTCGGCCTGGTTGGCGATGCCCACGCGGTCCAGCAGGGCCAGCCCGCGCTCGCGCGCGCTCGCCGGCTTCTCCTTGCGGACCTTGATCGGGCCGAGGGTGACGTTCTCCAGGATCGTCTTGTGCGCGAAGAGGTTGAACGACTGGAACACCATGCCGACCTCGCTGCGCAGCTTGGCCAGCGCCTTCCCCTCGGCCGGCAGGACCTGGCCGTCGAAGGTGATGGTGCCGGAGTTGATCGGCTCCAGCCGGTTGATGGCCCGGCAGAGCGTCGACTTCCCGGAGCCGGACGGGCCGATCACCACGACGACCTCACCCCGGGCGACCGAGAGCGAGACGTCCTGCAGCACGTGCAGCGGCCCGAAGTACTTGTTGACCCCGTCCAGCACGATGAGCGGTTCGCCCGTCGTCACGTGTCCACCGTCCCTGTCGTCGCGTACGCCGGTGCGGTCGGTCGACCCCCGGTCCGGCCACTGTAGGCGGGCTGACGTGGCAGAACGCAACCCATCTGGTCACGGTGCGGTAACAGCGGTGACGATCGTCGTCGGGAGTCCGAATTTTGCCACGAACCCGCCGTCGGGGTGGCGTCCACGGCGTTCCAAGGAGACCATGAGGGGATGACCGGACCGGTGCGTTTGACCGATTACGCCCGTGGTGGCGGCTGCGCGTGCAAAATCCCGCCCGGCGACCTGGAGGCGATGGTCGCCGGGCTCGGCCCGGCCTCCGGCACGGCCGAGCTGCTGGTCGGCCTCGACCACGGTGACGACGCCGCGGTGGTGCGCCTCGACGAGCGGACCGGCCTGGTCAGCACCGCCGACTTCTTCACCCCGGTCGTCGACGACGCCTACGACTGGGGGCGCATCGCCGCGGCCAACGCCCTCTCCGACGTGTACGCCATGGGCGGCGTCCCGCTGGTCGCGCTCAACCTGCTCTGCTGGCCCCGCGAGCGGCTGCCGCTGGAGCTGGCCCGGGAGGTGCTGCGCGGCGGTCAGGACGTGGCCCGCGAGGCCGGCTGCCACCTGGCCGGCGGGCACAGCGTCGACGACGACGGCCCGAAGTACGGCCTGGCGGTCACCGGCGTGGTCCGCCCCGAGGAGCTGATCACCCTGGACGCGGGGCGGGCCGGGCTGCCGCTGTCGCTGACCAAGCCGCTCGGCGTGGGGGTGCTCAACACCCGGCACAAGGCCACCGGCGAGCGTTTCGCCGAGGCGGTCGCCTCGATGGTGGCGCTGAACCGGGACGCCGCCCGCGCGGCCGTCGCCGCCGGGGTGCGCTGCGGCACCGACGTGACCGGGTTCGGGCTGCTCGGGCACGCCTCGAAGCTGGCCCGCGCCAGCCGGCTCACGGTGGCGATCGACCCGGCCCGGGTGCCCTACCTGCCGGGCGCGCGCCAGGCCGTGCGCGACGGGTACGTCAGCGGCGGCACCCGCCGCAACCTGGACTGGGTGACTCCGTGGACCGACTTCGGCGCGGCCGACGAGGCCGAGCGGCTGCTGCTGGCCGACGCGCAGACCTCGGGTGGGCTGCTGGTCGCCGGGGAGCTGCCGGGGGCCACGGTGATCGGGGAGCTGCTGCCGCGCGGCGAGCACATGGTGGTGCTGCGCTGAGGCGCGCCGTGTGGGCACCATAGCCGATGATCTGTCATCTTTCCGCCACTCCCGGCGATGGTGAGTAGGGAAATTTTGCCCGGAATGGTCACAGACAGGTAACTTGCCCCCGGCTGCGGGCAAATGCCCCCCACCATCGTGGGTAGGGCCCGATCCGGAGGCCGGTGGAACGAACGCAGCGAGGAGGCGGCATGACCGAGCTGTGGAACTGGAGAATCGACGGGGTCCCCCCGGTGGAGGTCTACCCGGCGCTGGCCGAGGCCCTGGGGCGGGTGGTGATGCCGCTGGCGGTGGCCGACCCGGGTCGGCTGCCCACGTACGCGGTGGTCTGCGACGTCTGGCGGACGCCGGGGGAGTTCGGCACGGTGCTGGACTGCTACGGGGTTCCCGAGGACCTGGCCGAGCTGCCGGGGGTGGCCGCGCTGGCCCGGCTGCTCGGCCGCGACTGCCTGCTGCGCGACGACACCCTCGACGCCGGCCGGCACCTGCTGGTCGCCCCGGCCGGCACGATCCGCCCGGTGCACTTCGACGTGCGCGAGACCGACGACGGCGAGGTGCTCAGCGGCCAGCGGCTCTGCACCCTGGCCCACCCGAGCTGTCGGGGCTGGTCCCGGTGCCCCCGGTCGCGGTGGGCCCCGGACTCGATCGCCCCCGCCCTGGCCGCCGCCTGAGGCGACCCGGGGCCGGCGGCGCCCCGGCCCCGGCCCCGCGTCAGTTGCCGGCGGCCGGTCGGCGGCTGCCGCCACGCACCTCCAACTGGGCCAGCAGGGTCGCGGTGGCCTCGGCGACGGCGGCCACGGCGGCGTCGAACGCCGCCGCGTTGTGCGCGGCCGGCGCGCGGAACCCGGAGACCTTCCGGACGTACTGCAACGCCGCCGCCTCGACGTCGGCGTGGGTCACCTCCGGCACGTACGGCTCACGCAGGGTCTTGATGCTGCGGCACACGGCTCCTCCTCGGCTCGGGGTCGAACGGCTGGGTCGATCGGCTCAGCTCGTGGTCCAACGGCTCGGTGCGGGTCGATCGGCTCGGTGCGGATACGCTGTCGGGGCCATGACTACCGCAGCCGCGGGCAGCCCGCGCACCTACGAGGTGCGCACGTACGGCTGCCAGATGAACGTGCACGACTCCGAGCGCATCTCCGGCCTGCTGGAGCAGGCCGGCTACGTGCGCGTCGCCGACACCGACGGTAACCCGGACGTGGTGGTGTTCAACACCTGCGCCGTGCGGGAGAACGCCGACAACCGGCTCTACGGCAACCTGGGTCACCTGCGCCCCGTGAAGGACAAGCACCCCGGGATGCAGATCGCCGTCGGCGGCTGCCTGGCCCAGAAGGACCGCAGCGACATCGTCCGCAAGGCCCCCTGGGTGGACGTGGTCTTCGGCACGCACAACATCGGCTCGCTGCCGGTGCTGCTGGAACGCGCCCGGCACAACGCCGCCGCCGAGGTGGAGATCCTGGAGTCCCTCGACGTCTTCCCCTCGACGCTGCCGACCCGGCGCGAGTCGACGTACGCCGGCTGGGTGTCGATCTCGGTGGGCTGCAACAACACCTGCACGTTCTGCATCGTGCCGGCCCTGCGCGGCAAGGAGAAGGACCGCCGCCCCGGCGACGTGCTCTCCGAGGTCCGCGCCCTGGTCGACGAGGGCGTGCTGGAGGTGACCCTGCTCGGGCAGAACGTCAACTCCTACGGCGTGGAGTTCGGCGACCGGTACGCCTTCGGCAAGCTGCTGCGCGCCTGCGGCGACATCGACGGGCTGGAGCGGGTCCGGTTCACCAGCCCGCACCCGAAGGACTTCACCGACGACGTGATCGACGCGATGGCGCAGACGGCGAACGTCTGCCACTCGCTGCACATGCCGTTGCAGTCCGGCTCCGACGACGTGCTGAAGGCGATGCGGCGCTCGTACCGCTCCGAGAAGTACCTGGGGATCATCGAGAAGGTCCGGGCGGCGATGCCGGACGCCGCGATCACCACGGACATCATCGTCGGCTTCCCCGGCGAGACCGAGGCGGACTTCCAGCGCACCCTGGACGTGGTCCGCGAGGCCCGGTTCTCCTCGGCGTTCACCTTCCAGTACTCCAAGCGCCCCGGCACCCCGGCCGCCACCATGGGAGACCAACTGCCCAAGCAGGTGGTGCAGGAGCGCTACGAGCGGCTGATCGCCACCGTGGAGGAGATCACCTGGGCGGAGAACCGGCGGCTGGTCGGCGAGACCGTCGAGGTGCTGGTCGCCGTCGGCGAGGGGCGCAAGGACGAGCGCACCGGCCGGATGTCGGGCCGGGCCCGCGACGGTCGCCTGGTGCACTTCGACGCCGGGTCGCTGGCCGGGCGGATCCGCCCCGGCGACATCGTGCGGACCACGATCACGTACGCCGCCCCGCACCACCTCAACGCCGACGGTGAGCCGCTGTCGCACCGGCGTACCCGGGCCGGCGACGCCGCCGAGGCGGGGCGGGCCCCGCGTACCCCCGGGGTGTCGCTCGGGTTGCCCACGATCGGCGTGCCGGCGGCGACGGCCGCGCCGACGACGGGCTGCGCCGCGCACTGACGCCGCTCGGGGCCCGCCGCGACGGCGGGCCCCGACCTGGCTGCCAGGGTCAGACCGAGATCCGACCCGCGCCCTCGGTGGAGACCACGCCCGATGCGAAGCGCCGGTTGTCCGGCACCCCCGCCGCGACCGACGGCCCGCCGGGTCAGCTCACGAACGGTTGAGGGCGCGGGTGAGCCCGGCGATGACGGCGGTGGTGAGGACCCAGCCGGCGATGACGTACGTCCACGTGAGCCACTGCAGTGCGCCGCCCAGCTGCCACGCCTTCTCCTGGCCGAGATCCGCGATGGGGAGCAACAGGTCCAGCGTGTAGACGACGTCCTGGAACGGCGGCGGCCGGTCGACGATCGGGGTCGCCTGCCCGTGGCCGAACGCGACCGCGCCGACGACGGTGAGCCCGAGCAGCCAGAGGCCGGCCAACCAGGTGCGATAGCCGTAGCCGACAGTGGCCTGCAGGACGACGCCCCACGCGCGCCCGGGTAGGCCGAGCCTGCTGCGGCGAGCCCGCTCCTTGGCCATCGCCACCCGCCGGGCCTCCTGTTCCTGCCCGGCCGACCGGTACACCGTGGCGAGCTGCTCGTAGGGCTGTGGCAGGTAGCCCTGCATACCCCGGCGGACCATGTCGAGTCGCTGGGCGATCGACACGTCGGATTCCGGTTGCAGTCGGCCGTACTTGAAGCCATCGAGAATGATCATTTCAGGCCAGCTGCGGGGATCGTCGACGAGAAGCTCCGTGTGGGCGTTGCGAAGATTCAGCTCACCGCTCGGCCGGTTGGTGAAGAGCAGCTCCATCGTCCCGGCCGATACGCCGGACAATTCGATCCGTTCGCCGCTGCCGCACTTCTCCGCGCCGCGAAAAGACAGCTTTCCGGTCACCTTCGCCGAGGTCAACTCCAGCCCACCCTCGGCGTGGAAGCCCTTGGTGACCAGGAGGTCGCGGCCGATCCTGATGCCGAGGGCACGCAAACTGATCGTGCCGGCGGCCGGTCCCTCGCTTTCGGTCAGCTGTTCGGGAGCGAGCAGCCGAGCGCCGGCCAGATCGACAGTGCCGCCCACCCGGGCGTAGTTCAGCAGAACCCGGCCCTCCGCCGTGAACTTGTTACCGAACCAGATGCTCTCACCGACCTCCAACCGTTCCGCCTGGAGGCAGAGTTTGCCCGGCCGCCGAATCGTCGTGCCGCGGAAGTTCACGACGCCGCCGACCTTCGCATTGATCATTCGCAGCTGACCGTCGACCCGGGTCGAGGTGCAGGAGAAGTGGTGGGCCACCTGAAGTCGACTGGCGTTGAGCGGATACACGTCCTTCGGTTCGTCCGGCGTGCTGAGGTCCGCATCGCGCAGATAGAGGGTCCCGCCGATCCGGGCGCCGAGCAGGCTCAGCTGGCCCGTGCTGACGAAGCGGCGGCCGAGCCGGGTGGAGCCCTGTAGTCGTAGGGAGCCGTGCACCTGTAGTCCTTCGGCGTCCAGACCGGGCACGTGGCAACCGGGCATGGCCAGGCTCAGGAGCTGGGCATCCCGGAACTCGGGCAGCTCGTAGAAATCGCACCCGTCGAACACCAGTGGGCAGTTGACCTGGGCGCCGTTGAGTCGCAAGGGACCGGTGACGAGCGCGTTCGCCAGCCTGATCCCGCGCACCGGGAGATCGGCCGCGTCCGGGGCGAGCAGCAACTGCTCGATGACCTCGGCCCGCACCGTACGGTCGTCGAGGCCGGCCAGGTCGGCGGTCCCGTTCGTCCGGCAGGCCTGCGCCAGCATCGCCTCCCCGGCGAGGTACTCGGCGTTCTCCATCGGCCACCCCTTCTCTGATGTTCGTCGCCGGGGGCCCCTGTTCCGGGCCTGACCGGGCTACCTTCTTCGATCCGTCGGTGCGACAATCCGCCGATGCGGGCTGACTGGATCGTCGAACTCGACCGGGCGACGACCGCCGTGGTCGCGGCTGTCGGGCGGGTGCAGTACATGCGGCAGGTGACCCCGCTCAACCTGGCCGCGGCACGGGCGCGGTTCCTGGCCGCGTATCCCGCGGTGGGCGCGAGCGATCCGGTCTTCGAATACGCCGAGCCACCGGCGGACCCGACCGACGCACTGCGGGAGGCGGCCGACCTGCTCCCGGCTGGCCCGCCGTGGCGGGCGTTGCTCGAGGACCAGATCGAGATTGCCCGGCAGGCGTACCAGGCCCTGTGCTCCCGCAGCCCCGCCGAGACCACGGCGTACGCCCTGCGGCAGTACGGCACGCCCGACGAGACGGTGCTCTCCGCCGCGCTGCGTGACCTGGCCGTGGTGCAGAGCCCGGCCGACACCGAGCACGGTGGCGCGACGTGGCCGGCCGAGCAGGCTCGTGCGGTGCTTGCCGCCGTCCTCGACCGCGCCGGACTGGCCACCTGGTCGGTCCAGGTGCGGGAGCACATGGTCGCGCGGATGAGCGTGCTGAGCTCCCAGCGACGGGTGAGCGTCCGGGCGGACGCCGTGTTCGGTACGTCGGAGCTGCGCCGGCTGATCGTGCACGAGGTCGGCACGCACGTCTTCCGCTCGGCGAACGCGGAGCGTCAACCCCTGGGACTGCTGGCGGTCGGCCCGCCGGGCTACCTCTCGACCGAGGAAGGACTGGCCGCCTGGCACGAACGCGCGGCCGGCCTGCTGTCGCCCGAGGTGCGGCGCCGCTACGCCCTGCGATACCTCGCCTGCCATGCCGGCCTGGAGCACGGGTTCCGCGCGGTGGTGGACCGACTGATCGAGCACACCGACGTGGCGGAGGCGTTCGAGATCACGGCACGCGTCAAGCGCGGGCTGATCGACACCTCTGCTCCGGGCGGCTTCATCAAGGACCAGGTCTACTTCGGCGGCCTCATGGAGACCGGGAATTGCCTCAATCAGCACCCGGACGCCTACGACCTTCTCATGGCAAGCAAGTGGCCGGTGCGACACATTCCGCTCCTGCGCGAACTGCGGGCTGACCGGTTGCTGCTGCCCCCCGCGTACCGGGTGGAGCAGGCCGTCGAGCTCGCCCACGAACTGACCGCCGAGAGGACCGCGACACCGCACGAATGTTGAGTCGGCGACGAACGCTTGTTGTCGGAACTGGGATGGGGCAAGGAATCTCCCGGTCATCCGCAACTGATGGTGCGTTGGGATTGCGGCCGTGTCAGCGGCGTTCTCGGAACCCTAGAAGACGTGTCGCCGGGACGCGGCCAACTGTCCTGGATCCGTCACCTGCGTCCGCCCGAGCCCTGGCCGCACCCCTCGTTGCGGTGCCGAGAGCGGACAGCCGAAAGCCCCGTTCCTCTCTGAGAGGACCGGGGCTTTCGAAAACGTCGAGCTCAGCTGGTCTGGTCGGCCGCTGATTTCAACAACGTGCAGTTCAGCCGGCCTGCTCGGCCAACTGGAGGAACTGACGCTTCGAGGCGAGCGACTGCTCGGCCTCCTTGATCCGCCGGGCATCCCCGGCGGCCTGGGCCCGGGCCAGCCGCTCCTCGGCCTCGGCCACCTGCGAGCGCATCTGGGCCAGCAGCGGGTTTTCCTCCTTGGTGGTCCGCCGCCACGCCGAGTCCATCACCTCACGGACCTTCTCGTCGACCGCCCGCAGCCGCCGCTCCAGCCCGGTCGCGGCCTCCCGGGGCACCCGGCCGGCCTCGTGCCACTGCGCCTGGATGTCGCGCAGCCGGGCCTGGGCACCCTTCGGGTCGGCGTCGACGTCGAGCGCCTCCGCCTCGGCCAGCAGCGCCTGCTTGCGCTCCAGGTTGACCCGCTGCTCGTTGTCGCGGGCCGAGAAGACCTCGCTGCGGCGGGTGAAGAACGCGTCCTGGGCCGCCCGGAAGCGTTCCCAGAGCTTCTGCTCCGCCTCCTTCGAGGCGCGCGGGGCGGCCTTCCACTGGGCCATCAGCTCCCGGAGCTGGTTGGCGGTGGCCGCCCACTCCGTGGAGTCCTGCACCTTCTCCGCCTCGGCGACCAGCTCCTCCTTGACCTGCTGGGCCTGCTTGCGCTGGGAGTCCAGCGAGGCGAAGTGGGCGCCCCGGCGGCGGGTGAAGCCGTCGCGGGCGGCGGCGAAGCGCTTCCACAGCTCCCCGTCGGTCTTCTTGTCGACCCCGCGAATGGTCTTCCACTCGTCGAGGATCTCCTTGAGCCGGTCCCCGGCGGTCTTCCAGCCGGTCGACTCGGCGGCCAGCAGCTCCGCCTCCTCCACCAACGCGGTCTTGCGGGCCAGGGCCTCACCCCGGGCCGCCTCCTTGGCCGCGCGAGCCTCGCCGGCCTTCTCCTCGGCCACCGTGGCGAGCTTGTCCAGCCGGATCGCCAGCGCGTCGATGTCGCCGACCACGTGCGCCTCGGCCAGCGAGGCGCGGATCCGACGCACCGTCGCCAACGAGTGGCCGGCGTCCGCCGCGCCCGAGTTGAGCCGCGCCTCGGTCAGGTCCACCTCCGTGACCAGGTCCGCGAAGCGGCGCGCGAAGTGGGCGAGCCCCTCCTCCGGGGCTCCCGCCTGCCAGGATCCGACCACCCGCTCGCCCTCGGCGGTCTTCACGTACACGGTGCCGTCCGCGTCCACCCGTCCGAAGGCCGTCCAGTCGCTCATGTGCCCATCCTCGATCTCCCGGCGTCGACGGGACGAGCCCGCGAACGCCGCCACGGCGCAGCCAAGTTACTCACGGCATTGTCACAGGTCCGACCCCGTCTGCGTCGACCGCCTGTCGTCGACCGTGACCATACGGTGTCCTAGGCCCCCGACGACCGGATCGGCGTGGGGACCCGTCGGCGGGTCCGGCTACGGTGGGCGGGTGCCTCTGGTCGCCGCCGCCGTCTGCCCCCACCCGCCCCTGCTCGTGCCGGGAGTCGCCGGTGCCGCCGCCGGGGAGCTGGACGACCTCCGGGCCGCCTGCGACGCGGCGGTGGCCCGGCTGATCGCCGCCGAGCCGGAGCTGATCCTGCTGGTCGGCGCGGGGCCGCAGAGCATCGCCTACCACCCCGCCGAGCGGGGCACGCTGCGGGTGTACGGGGTGGACGGGGACGTGCGGCTGTGGAAGGTCAACTGCGCCGGGGGCGAGCGACTCCCGCTGAGCCTGACCATCGGCGCGTGGCTGATCGGCCGCTCCCGCACCGAGCTGCCCCGGTTCGCCCGCGCGGTGGCCGCCGACGCGCCCCCGCCGGAGTGCGCCCGCTTCGGCACCGAGCTGCTCGCCGAGGCCGCCGGACACCGGGTGGCGCTGCTGGTGATGGGGGACGGGTCGGCCTGCCGGGGCCGGCACGCCCCCGGTTACGACGACCCGCGCGCGCAGGCGTACGACGACGGGGTGGCCCGCGCCCTGGCCGACGCGGACGCCGAGGCCCTGCTCGGCCTGGACCCGCAGCTCTCGGCGCAGCTGCGGGTCGCCGGGCGCGCGCCCTGGCAGGCGCTGGCCGGCGCGGTGCAGGCCACCGACGCCCCCTGGCGCGGCGAGCTGACCTACCACGAGGCGCCCTACGGCGTCGCCTACCTGGTCGCGAACTGGGAGCCGGCGTGACCGGCCCGGGCGTGAGCGGCGCCGGCCTGACCGGTCCGGGCGGGACCGGGCCGAGCGGGTCGGGTGCGGGAGCGGCCGGCGCGGGCGGCGACGCACCCGGCGTGAGCGGGCCGGGCGCGGGCGGCGACGGCGGGCGTGGCACGGTCCTGGCGGTGGTCGGGCCGACCGCCGCCGGCAAGTCGGCGCTGAGCATCGCCCTCGCGCACGCCCTGGGCGGCGAGGTGGTCAACGCCGACTCGATGCAGCTCTACCGGGGCCTGGACATCGGCACCGCGAAGCTCACCCCCGCCGAACGGGACGGGGTGCCGCACCACCTGCTCGACATCTGGGAGGTCACCGAGCCGGCCAGCGTCGCGGAGTACCAGCGGCTGGCCCGCGCGGCGATCGACGACATCCTGGCCCGGGGGCGGGTGCCGCTGCTGGTCGGTGGCTCCGGGCTCTACGTGCGGGCGGTGCTGGAGCGCTTCGAGTTCCCCGGCACCGACCCGGCGCTGCGCGAACGGCTGGAGGCGGAGCTGGCCGCCAGCGGCCCGGCCCCCCTCTACGCGCGGCTGCGCGCCGCCGACCCGGTCGCCGCGCAGGGCATCCTGCCCGGCAACGGCCGGCGGATCGTCCGCGCCCTGGAGGTGATCGAGCTGACCGGTGCGCCGTTCACCGCCGCCCTGCCCGAGCCCACCCCGTACTACCCGTCGGTGCAGCTCGGCGTCGACCTGGACACCGCCGCGCTCGACGAGCGGATCGCGCTGCGGGTCGACCGGATGTGGGCCGACGGCCTGGTCGCCGAGACCCGGGAGCTGGTCGGGCGCGGCCTGCCCGAGGGGCGTACGGCCAGCCGGGCGCTGGGGTACCAGCAGGTGCTGCGCCTGCTGGCCGGCGAGCTGACCGACGCGCAGGCGCGCGACGAGACGGTCCGGGCCACCCGGCGTTTCGTCCGCCGGCAGCGCTCCTGGTTCCGCCGCGACCCGCGCATCCACTGGCTGGACTCGGCCGCGCCGGACCTGCTCGCCGAGGCCCTGCGCCGCGCCCCGGCGGCTGCGCGATGATGGGGGCGTGGAGTTCACCAAGGGACATGGCACCGGCAACGACTTCGTCCTCCTGCCCGACCCGGACGGCGCGCTCGACCTGACCCCGGAGTCGGTCGCCGCGCTCTGCGACCGGCGGCGGGGCATCGGCGCGGACGGCGTGCTGCGGGTGGTGCGGGCCGCCAAGCACCCCGACGGCGCCGGGCAGGCCGGCGACGCCGAGTGGTTCATGGACTACTGGAACTCCGACGGGTCGTTCGCCGAGATGTGCGGCAACGGGGCCCGGGTCTTCGTCCGCTACCTGCTGGAGACCGGGCTGGCCACGCCGACCGGCGGGGTGCTGCCGGTGGCCACCCGCGCCGGCCTGGTGCGGGCCCGCGTCGACGGCGACGCCATCGCCGTCGAGATGCGCCGCCCCCGGCTGTACGACACGTCGACCGCCACCCTCGGCGCGCTGACCCTGCCCGGCGCGGCCGTGGACGTCGGCAACCCGCACCTGGTCTGCGCGCTCCCCGGCGGCCTGGACCTGGCCGCCCTGGACCTGACCCGCGCGCCGGAGTTCGACCCCACGATCTTCCCGACCGGCGTCAACGTCGAGTTCACCGCGCCCGGCGACCCGGTCGACGGCACCGACGCGCACGTGCGCATGCGGGTCTACGAGCGCGGCTCGGCGGAGACCCTCTCCTGCGGCACCGGCGCCTGCGCGGTGGCCGCCGTGGCCCTGCGCGACGCCGACCGGGAGACGGGAACGGTGACGGTGGACGTCCCAGGCGGCCGCCTGACGGTGACCATCACCACCGACTCCTGCTGGCTGACGGGCCCCGCCATCCTGGTAGCCACCGGCACCACCACCCGGTAACCCCTGGGATCAGGGGGTGGCGCTGGCGGTGGCGGCGGTGGCGGGGAGGTCGGCCGGGCCCGGGTCGGCGGCGGGGGGCGGGGTCCGGTTCTGGGCGGCGGCGCGGACGGCCGCGGCGACCGCCGGGGCGACCCGGGCGTCGAAGACGCTCGGCACGATCACCGTCGGGTTGATCTTCTCCTCGCCGACCACGTCCGCGATCGCCCGGGCGGCGGCGATCGCCATCTCCTCGGTGAATTCCTCGGCGTGCGCGTCGAGCATGCCCCGGAACACCCCGGGGAAGGCCAGCACGTTGTTGATCTGGTTCGGCTGGTCGGAGCGGCCGGTGGCGACCACCGCGGCGTGCTTGCGCGCCTCCCGGGGATCCACCTCCGGGTCCGGGTTCGCCAGCGCGAAGACGATCGAGTCCTTGGCCATGGTGGCGATGTCGTCGCCGGTGAGCAGGTTCGGGGCGCTGACCCCGATGAAGACGTCCGCGCCGCGCACCGCCCCGGCCAGGTCGCCCGCGTAGTTCTCCTTGTTGGTGTTCTCCGCCAGCCACTGCCAGGCCGGGTTCAGCCCGGTCAGGCCGCGGTGCAGGGCGCCCTGCCGGTCGCACGCGATGATGTCGCCGACGCCCTGGCGCAGCAGCAGCTTCATGATCGCCGTACCGGCCGCGCCGGCCCCGGAGACGACGACCCGCACGTCCGCGAGCTGCTTGCCCACGACGCGCAGCGCGTTGGTCAGCGCGGCCAGCACGCAGATCGCGGTGCCGTGCTGGTCGTCGTGGAAGACCGGGATGTCCAGCAGCTCACGCAGCCGGGCCTCGATCTCGAAGCAGCGCGGCGCGGCGATGTCCTCCAGGTTGATCCCGCCGTACGCGGGCGCGATCGCCTTGACGATCGCCACGATCTCGTCGGTGTCCTGGGTGTCCAGCACCACCGGCCAGGCGTCCACCCCGCCGAAGCGCTTGAACAGCGCCGCCTTGCCCTCCATCACCGGCAGCGACGCGGCCGGCCCGAGGTTGCCCAGGCCGAGCACGGCCGAGCCGTCGCTGACCACGGCGACCGTGTTGCGCTTGATGGTCAGCCGCCGGGCGTCGGCCGGGTTCTCCGCGATCGCCATGCAGACCCGGGCCACCCCCGGGGTGTACGCGCGGGAGAGCTCGTCACGGTTGCGCAGCGCCACCTTCGAGGTGACCTCGATCTTGCCGCCGAGGTGCAGCAGGAAGGTGCGGTCGGAGACCTTGCGCACGTCCACCCCGTCGAGCGCGGTGAGCGCCTCCACCACCTGGTCGGCGTGGCTCGAGTCGGCGGTGTCGCAGGTCAGGTCGACCAGCACGCTGGTGGGGTCGGAGTCGACCACGTCCAGCGCGGTGACGATCGCCCCGGCCTCGCCGACGGAGGTGGTCAGCCGGCCGATGGAGGAGGCGTCCGCGGTCACGGCGATCCGAACGGTGATCGAGAACCCGGCGCTCGGAAGTCGGGTGATGCCCACGGGATTGCCTCCGTCAACGCTGATCGGCGGGTCTGATGTCGCCCGCATTTCTACCCGCCCACCCGAACGCCGTCGCATTCGCCCCCACTTTTGGGCGCCCGCGCGGCGGGCATATAGCGGGTGCGTCCCGCGTTGCTACGTGTCAGGATTGCTGGTACGCGACAGAAAGTCGTCGCTTGCCCGCATAACCAGCAACATGCCGCAAACCAGCAACATGCCGCATAACAAGCAGGATGCCGCAAAAGCCGGCAGGCTTGCCGCACGACGGACAGGGAGGCGCAGCTTGCGCGACCAGGAGACCTTCGTACCCTTCTCAGACGACGACGAGCACGACGCCACCACGGGCGAGTTCGAGCTGTCGGAGCGGCAGGCGCTGCGGCGGGTCCCTGGCCTCTCCACCGAGCTCACCGACGTCACCGAGGTCGAATACCGCCAGCTCCGGCTGGAGCGGGTCGTCCTGGTCGGCGTCTGGACCGAGGGCAGCCAGACCGACGCCGACAACAGCCTCACCGAGCTGGCGGCCCTGGCCGAGACGGCCGGCTCGCAGGTGCTGGAGGGGCTGATCCAGCGGCGCAGCCGCCCCGACCCGGCGACGTACATCGGCCGGGGCAAGGTCGACGACCTCGGGTCGATGGTGCGCTCCTCCGGCGCCGACACCGTGATCTGCGACGGTGAGCTCTCCCCGTCGCAGCTGCGCAACCTGGAGCAGCGCACCAAGGTCAAGGTGGTCGACCGCACCGCGCTGATCCTCGACATCTTCGCCCAGCACGCCAAGAGCAAGGAGGGCAAGGCGCAGGTCGAGCTGGCCCAGCTCGAATACCTGCTGCCCCGGCTGCGTGGTTGGGGCGAGACGCTCTCCCGGCAGAGCGGTGGCTCCGGCCGCGGCGGCGGCGCGGGCGGCGGCGTCGGCCTGCGCGGCCCCGGTGAGACCAAGCTGGAGACCGACCGGCGACGCATCCGCACCCGCATCGCCCGGCTGCGCCGGGAGATCAAGGGCATGAAGACCGTGCGCCAGACCAAGCGCGCCCGCCGCTCCCGCAACGCGGTCCCCGCCGTGGCCATCGCCGGCTACACCAACGCCGGCAAGTCCAGCCTGCTCAACCGGCTGACCAACGCCGGGGTGCTGGTGGAGAACGCCCTGTTCGCCACCCTGGACCCGACCACCCGGCGGGCCACCGCCGAAGACGGTCGCGTCTACACGCTCTCCGACACCGTCGGCTTCGTCCGGCACCTGCCGCACCAGATCGTCGAGGCGTTCCGTTCGACCCTGGAGGAGGTCGCCGACTCCGACCTGGTGGTGCACGTCGTCGACGGCGCCCACCCGGACCCGGAGGAGCAGGTCCGGGCGGTCCGCGAGGTGCTCGCCGAGGTGGGCGCGGACCGGCTGCCCGAGCTGCTGGTGGTCAACAAGACCGACGCGGCCGACGAGGAGACCCTGCTGCGGCTCAAGCGGCTCTGGCCGGATGCCATCTTCGCCTCGGCCCGCTCCGGGCGAGGGATCGACGAGGTGCGGGCGGCCATCGAGGCGCGGCTGCCCCGGCCGGCGGTGGAGATCCGCGCGGTGCTCCCGTACGACCGGGGTGACCTGGTGGCCCGCGTGCACCGGCAGGGCGAGGTGCTCAGCACCGCCCACCTGCCGGAGGGGACGCTGCTGCACGTGCGGGTCGGTGCGGCGCTCGCCGCCGAACTCGGCCCGTTCGTCACGGCCGACACGTTCGTCACCGCCGACGCCCGCTGACGACGTCCCCGGGGCCGGCCTGCCGGCCCCGGGGGCGGCCGGCCCTCGCCCGTCGGCGACGGCACGGCTGCCACCTTCACCGATGCGGGCGACGACGGGCCGGGACCGGCGACGCCGGCCGGACGCGACCGACTGTCGTGAATGGCGACTCAATTTCGGCTCCCCGGCGTGAGCCTGATGGTCAACCGGGCATGCGACACTGACCCCATGCGCCGCGCTGTTTCCTCGGTCACGGTTGCCCTCGGGGTGACCATGGCGCTCTCCGGAGCCACCCTTGCCGCGCCGGCGGTCGCGGCACCCCAGCCGACCCCCGGCAAGAAGCGCTGCACGATCGCCGACGAACGGCTTCGGGAACTCTCCGGCCTGGCGGCCACCCCGCGCGGATACGTGGTGATCAACGACGGCACCGACATCGAGAGCCGCAAGCGGGTCTTCTTCCTCGACACCAAGTGCAAGCTGGCGAGGGAGCCGGTGAGCTACTCGGGCAAGGGCCCGCTCGACACCGAGGACCTGGCGCTCTCGCCGGACGGCAAGACGCTCTGGATCGCCGACATCGGCGACAACATCACCAGCGCCCAGCGGCGCGAGCGGGTGGCGGTGTGGAGCATGCCGGCAGACGGCTCGGCCAGGCCGGTGCTGCACCGCCTCTCCTACCCGGAGAACAAGCCGCACGACGCCGAGGCGCTGCTGATCGGCGACGACGGCAAGCCGCTGATCATCACGAAGGTGGCCAGCGGCAAGGCGCAGATCTTCACCCCGGCGGGGAAGCTCAGGAGCGGCGACACCGCGCCCGTGCCGATGAACAGGGTCGGCGAGGTCTCCCTGCCCAAGACGAACACGCCGAACGTGCTGAACACGATCGGCCGGGTGGCCGTGACCGGCGCCACCCGCTCACCGGACGGCACGAAGGTGGTGCTGCGCACCTACGCTGACGCCTTCGAGTACGAGGTGTCCAACGGCGACATCGTCGGGGCCCTGACCCGTGCCAAGCCCCGGGTGACGCCGCTGACCGACCCGTTCGGCGAGGCGATCGCCTACACGCCGGACGGCAAGTCCTTCCTCACGGTCTCCGACGGCGGCGAACTGGCCCCGGAGGACCCCATCGAGATCCTGTCCTACACGCCGGCCACCACCGGTGCCGAGGCGCTGACCGGCGACGCCGGCCCGGCCAAGCCGGCGGCGAAGAAGTCCTGGATGGAGGGGCTGAGTATCGACGAGATCACCTACCTGATCGCGGCGGTCGGTGTGCTCGGCGCGTTGATGGTCGGTGCGGGCATCTTCGGCATCGTGCGGGCCCGGAAACGCCCCAAGCGGGTCGGCGACCCGAGCGGCAGGCCGGACGGCCCGGAGCGCGACGAGTTTCCGCTCGACGACGAACCCGGTCGCGGTCGTTCCGGCGGCGGCTTCGACGGCGACCGTCCGGGCGGCGGCTACGGCGGCCCGCCGGCGGTCCTCGGCCCGGCGCGGGCGACCTCCGGCGGGGTGTACGGCGGCGCGCCCGCCGTCCCCGGTGCCGGTCGCCCCGGTGCCGGCCGCCCCGCCGTCGCGGGCGTTCGTGCCGACGGTGGCGGTGGCCGTCCCGGCGGTCCGGGCGGTGGCCGTTCCGGCGGCGGCGGTCGTGCCGCTGGTCGTCCGGCGGCCGGCACCGCTCGCCTCGATGGCGGCTCTGGCGGTGGCCCTGGCGTTCCGGGCGGTGGCGGCCGACCCGCCGGTGGCGGTGGCCGGCCGGCCGGTGGTGGCGGGGGACCCGCCGGTCGTGACGGGCGTCCCGCCGGTGGCGGCGGTGGGCGTGGCCAGGGCGGCGGCGTGTACGGCGGCGGCGGAGGCCGTCCCGCCGGTGGCGGCGTGTACGGCGGACAGCCCGCCGGCGGCCCGCCCCCGGGCGGGGGGCAGCCGGGGCGCGACGATCAGGCGGGGCGGGGCGGGCCCCACGGCGGCGGCCGGGCCGAGCCCCCGCGCAGGGGGCAGACCCCCCGGCACCCGCGCGCGGGTCGGCGTGGCGACGGCGGACCCGAGCAGGGGCGGGGTGGCCACGGCCAGGCGCCCGGCGGCGGCCGGGAGTACCGCGGCGACCGCTACTGAGGCCGAACGGTGCCGGCGCCCGTCGGCGGTACGTGTCGAGCATCGGGCGACACCCGGACTTCGTGTGCGGCACGTTGGGGCATCCGCGCGACCGCAGGCCACAATGTGCCGCACACGAAGTCGATCAACTCCTTCGGGACCGGGGCGCCGGTCGGCCAGCCCGCCCGGCCGCCGGCAGCCCCCGCTCGGGGCGCTCCGCGCGGAGGGTCAGATCCGGCGCAGGACGGCGACGACCCGCCCCATGATGGTGGCGTCGTCGCCCGGGATCGGGTCGAAGGCCGGGTTCTGCGGCATCAGCCAGACGTGGCCGTCGCGGTGCCGGTAGGTCTTCACGGTCGCCTCGCCGTCGAGCATCGCCGCGACGATCTCGCCGGAGTCGGCGTTCGGCTGCTGGCGGACCACCACCCAGTCCCCGTCGCAGATCGCGGCGTCGAGCATCGAGTCGCCCTTGACCTGGAGCATGAAGACCTCGCCCTCGCCCACCAGCTCGCGCGGGAGGGGGAAGATGTCCTCCACCGCCTGCTCGGCGAGGATCGGCCCACCGGCGGCGATCCGGCCCAGCATCGGCACGTACGCCGGGGTGGGCCGCTGCGAGCGGGACGCCTCGTCGTCGATCATGTCGCTGGGGGCGCGGACGTCCACCGCGCGCGGCCGGTTCGGGTCGCGGCGCAGGAAGCCCTTCTTCTCCAGCTCCTTGAGCTGGTAGGCGACGCTGGACGGGCTGACCAGGCCGACGGCCTCGCCGATCTCGCGCACGCTCGGCGGGTACCCGTGCCGCTCGACCCAGGTGCGGATGAACTCCAGGATCCGGCGCTGGCGGGCGGTGAGGTCGACCGTGGCCGGGTCGGGGAAGCTGCTGACCACCGGGGTGACCGCGCGGACGGCCGGCTGTCCGGTCCGGCTGCGCGCGGCGCGGGGGCGCCGGGCGGCCGGCGGACCCGCCTCGGCGATCTGCTGCGGGTTCTTCGGCCGGCTGGCCCGATCCTCGGTCACGTCCGTCCTCCCTGGTCGGCGCTGGGTGCCTCGGCGGCTCGTGGTGCGCGCGGGGTGTCTCGGCCGGTCCGGCGGCTTCCCGCCGAGCCCGGTCGTTCCTGACCGTATAGGTGGCCTCGGTCATTTTCAAACATCTGTACGACCTTTGCCGGCGTGTCGGCTTGGAAAAGCGAGAAATCCGAACACCTGTTCTGATAAATGGTACGCGGTGTCGAACATCCGTTCGACCGTCGGCCGCTCCGCTCGCGATCGGTCGTTGCGGCGTGACCGGGCCGGCGCTGCCCCGTTGAGCCATCGGCGGGGCAGCGGGCAGGGGGTGCGGGGGTGATTCTGGCGACTCGCCGGACACGCCGACGAACTTGACCACGGTCGGCGGGGCGCATACCGTCGACCCCTAGATGTAGTAGTCACACGGGCGTAAGTCGCCTACAGGTTGGGTTCAACTACCGACCGCACTTCCCGCTACCGTTCCCGGCGGCGACCCATGCACGGGTCGGCGCCGCGGTTCCGCGTGCCCGGAGTGCCCGGTGGTCCCGCCGTCGATGAAGGAGGTCAGGCGATGCGCTGCCCATATTGCCGCCACGCCGACTCCCGGGTCGTCGACTCGCGGGAGGCCGACGACGGCCAGTTGATCCGCCGGCGGCGCTCCTGCACCGAGTGCGGCAAGCGGTTCACCACCCACGAGGAGGCGGTGCTGGCGGTGGTCAAGCGCAGCGGGGTGACCGAGCCGTTCAGCCGCATCAAGATCATTGGCGGGGTGCGCAAGGCGTGCCAGGGGCGGCCGGTCGACGAGGACTCGATCGCCCTGCTCGCCCAGAAGGTCGAGGAGACCGTCCGGGCCAAGGGCGCCGCCGAGATCCCCAGCCACGACGTGGGCCTGGCGATCCTGGGCCCGCTGCGCGAGCTGGACGAGGTGGCGTACCTCCGCTTCGCCAGCGTCTACCGCTCGTTCGACTCGCTAGCCGACTTCGAGCGCGAGATCGAGATGTTGCGCGCCGCCGCCCGCGCCCGGGAGGGCGCCGGGGCGGAGGGTGCTGCCGGGGCGGCGGCGGGGGCCGCCGGCCGTACCAACTGATTTTTTCTGGTTTCTGACAGTGCGACGCGCGGCGGGTGGCCGCGCAGACGAGGGGGCGGATGAGATGGCGGGGGACGGCGTGACAGCCAGCCGAACGCGGACCAAGGCCGGTGCCGGTGCCGGGCTGAAGATCGAGCGGGTGTGGACCACCGACGGGGTCCACCCGTACGACGAGGTGGCGTGGGAGCGCCGCGACGTCGTGATGACGAACTGGCGGGACGGCTCGATCAACTTCGAGCAGCGCGGGGTGGAGTTCCCCGAGTCCTGGAGCGTCAACGCGGCGAACATCGTGACCACCAAGTACTTCCGGGGCGCGGTGGGCACCCCGGAGCGGGAGTGGTCGCTGCGGCAGCTCATCGACCGGGTCGTCGACACCTACCGGGCGGCCGGCGAGCAGCACGGCTACTTCGCCACCACCGCCGACGCCGAGGTCTTCGGCCAGGAGCTGACCTGGATGCTGCTGCACCAGGTGTTCAGCTTCAACTCGCCGGTCTGGTTCAACGTCGGCACGCCCTCGCCCCAGCAGGTCAGCGCGTGCCTGCCGTACGACTCGCTGGTCAGCACGCCCGCCGGCCTGGTGCCGATCGGCAAGCTGGTCGAGGAGAACGCCGTCGGGACCAAGGTGTACGACGGCACCGGCCTGACCGGGATCGTCGCCGTCAAGGCCAACGGGGTGCGCGAGGTCATCCGACTGCACACCAAGGCGGGCTACCAGCTCGACGTCACGCCCGACCACGTGGTGTGGAAGAGCACGGGCGACGGCACGGGCCACTGGGTCGAGGCCGGCACGCTCGCCCCCGGCGACAGGCTGGAGTGGCACCGCACGTACGCCTACGGCGAGAGCGAGATCGACCTGCGGGAGATCCGCGAGGCCGCGCTCGCCGGCTGGTTGCAGTCCGACGGCTTCGTCGGCCAGTACGACCACGGCACCAACCGGTCGTTGACGATCGAGGCGATGACCGTCAACGACGACGAGCTGGACTGGGTCACCGGCACCTTCGACGAGGTCTTCGGCGACGCGCACCGGCACGAGCGCACGGTGACGACGCAGAGCGACGAGCTGGACTGCCGGCGTACCCGCCTCTACGGCGAGCACCTGCGCCCGTTCGTGCAGAAGTGGGACCTGCTCACCCGCGGCGCCGACATGGAGGTGCCGCAGCAGCTCTTCACCGCGCCGCTGCCGGTCGTGGCGGCGTACCTGCGCAGCATCTTCCAGGCCGAGGGTTACGTCTCGGCGCGCGAGCAGTCGACGCTCGTCGCGGTGGACATGGTCTCGGAGAAGCTCATCCGGGGGGTGCAGAGCCTGCTGCTGCGCTTCGGGATCTTCTCCCGCGTCGGGCCTAAGCCGGACCCCCGCCCGAACCGCCAGGGCTGCTGGTCGGTCCGGATCCAGAACGACGGCGACCGGGACCTCTTCGCCACCCACATCGGGTTCGTCGGCGCGGAGAAGATGGCCAAGCTCGAGGAGAGCTTCGCCAAGGCCGGCCGGTCGGCCGGTGGCGTCAAGCGGCTGGAGATCGACCGCGTCGAGCCGCTCGGCGCGATGGAGGTCTACGACATCCAGACGGAGAGCGGCGAGTTCCTCGCCGGAAACCTGCGGGTGCACAACTGCTTCATCCTGGCCGTCGACGACTCGATGGACTCGATCCTCGACTGGTACAAGGAGGAGGGGCTGATCTTCAAGGGCGGCTCCGGCTCCGGGGTCAACCTCTCCCGGATCCGCTCCTCCCGGGAGCTGCTCTCCTCCGGCGGCAACGCCTCCGGCCCGGTCAGCTTCATGCGCGGCGCGGACGCCTCCGCCGGCACCATCAAGTCCGGCGGCGCCACCCGGCGCGCGGCCAAGATGGTCATCCTCGACGTGGACCACCCGGACATCCAGGAGTTCGTGGTCACCAAGGCGCGTGAGGAGGACAAGATCCGCGCGCTGCGCGACGCCGGCTTCGACATGGACCTCGGCGGCTCCGACATCGTCAGCGTGCAGTACCAGAACGCCAACAACTCGGTCCGGGTCTCCGACGAGTTCATGTCGGCGGTGGAGCACGGCGGCGGCTTCGACCTGCGCGGCCGGCTCGACGGGCAGACCATCGAGACCGTCGACGCCAAGAAGCTGTTCCGCACGATCGCGCAGGCCGCCTGGGAGTGCGCCGACCCGGGCCTGCAGTACGACGACACGATCAACGACTGGCACACCTGCCCGGAGACCGGGCGGATCACCGCGTCGAACCCGTGCTCGGAGTACCTGCACCTGGACAACTCCTCGTGCAACCTGGCCTCGCTGAACCTGATGAAGTTCCTCCGCGCCGACGGCAACTTCGAGGTGGAGAAGTTCGTCCGCTCGGTCGAGTTCGTCATCACCGCCATGGACATCTCGATCTGCTTCGCCGACTTCCCGACCGAGAAGATCGGCGAGACGACCCGCGCCTACCGGCAGCTCGGCATCGGCTACGCCAACCTCGGCGCGCTGCTGATGGCCTCCGGCCTGCCGTACGACTCGGAGCAGGGGCGCTCGGTCGCCGCCGCGATCACCTCGCTGATGAACGCCACCGCGTACCGCCGCTCCGCCGAGCTGGCCGGGATCGTGGGCGCGTACGACGGCTACGCCCGCAACGCCGAGCCGCACAAGCGGGTCATGCGCAAGCACGCCGCCGCCAACGACGAGATCAAGCCGACCAGCACGGTGGCGACCGCGCTCGTCCGCGAGGCGACGAAGCAGTGGACCCAGGGCAACAAGATCGGCGACCGGGTCGGCTGGCGCAACTCTCAGGCCAGTGTGCTCGCACCGACCGGGTGTCTCACCGCCGACACGATGGTGACCACGGACCGGGGGCTGATGCGCCTCGGCGAGATCGGCGACGTCTACGGCGACCGCTGGCAGGACCTGGACATGCGGGTCTCCACCGATGAGGGCGCACGCGAGGCCACGAAGTTCTTCGTCAACGGGGAGGAGCCGACCCGTCGGGTCGTCACCGATGGCGGCTACCGGATCCAGGGCACGCTGGCGCACCGGATCAAGGTCGTCGACCCGGTGACGGGCGAGTGGGTCTGGAAGCGGATGGCGGAGGTCGCCGCGGGCGACTTGGTGCCGATCCAGCTCGGCACCCTGGTGGGCGAGCCACGGCGGGTGCCGCTTCCGGTGCTCGACCAGGCGTACTACACCGATGACCGGCGGGTGCACGTGCCCGACTCGGTGGACGCGGAGCTGGCCGAGTTGGTCGGCTACTTCATGGGCGACGGCAGCCTGCACGCCAAGGGCCTCCGGTTCTGCGTGGCGGACACCGACCTGGACGTCGTCGAGCGCCTTCGGGTGCTCGGCAAGGGGCTCTTCGGTCTGGAGCCGGTGGTGACGGCGCAGACGGGTTACCAGGAGGTGACCCTGCAGTCGGTGCGGCTTGCCCGGTGGTGGCAGGCGGCCGGCTTCGCCAAGACGCTGCCGGACGTCGGGCACAGCGGCAAGGGCTGGGTGCCCCGGGTCCCGTCGGCCCTGCTGGAGACCAACGACGTCACCGTGTACGCGGCCTTCCTGCGCGGCCTCTTCGAGGCCGACGGGACGGTGGTGGCCGGTGTGCCGTCGCTGTCGACGGCGTCCGACTCCTTCGCCACCGAGGTGCGTACCCTGCTGCTGACGCTCGGGATGGCGACGACCACCCGCCGGACGACCAGCGGCATGGGCTCGGACATGTGGCAGATCCGGTTGCGCAACATGGAGCACGCGGTCGGGTTCGAGGAGATCGTCGGCTTCATCGGTGACCGCAAGGCTCGCCTCCTGGTGATCGAGCCGACGCAGACGGGCAACCGGGACCGGATCCACCTGCCTCGCGACGTGTGGGAGCTGCTGGCGCCGGTCGGGCACGAGCTGCGTGACGCGGTGGTCCAGTCGCTGCGCAAGACCGGCGGCGTGCCTCGCGGGGTGGCCATGCGGCTGTTCGGCGAGACCGGCGACGACCGGCTCGGTCAGGCGCTCGGGTACCTCTTCGAGGCGGTCGCCGCGAACGAGGACGGCGGAGTCCAGCCGACGTACGACCTCTCGGTGCCGGCGAACGTCACCTACGTGGCGTCCGGTTTCGTCAGTCACAACACCATCGGTCTGATGATGGACTGCGACACGACCGGCGTTGAGCCCGATCTGGCGCTGGTCAAGTTCAAGAAGCTGGTCGGCGGCGGCTCGATGCAGATCGTCAACCAGACGGTGCCGCGCGCCCTGCGCAGCCTCGGCTACCCCGAGGAGCAGGTCGAGGCGATCGTCGAGCACATCGCCGACCACGGCCACGTCATCGACGCCCCCGGGCTGAAGCCGGAGCACTACCCGGTCTTCGACTGCGCCATGGGCGAGCGCTCCATCGCGCCGATGGGGCACGTGCGGATGATGGCGGCGGTCCAGCCGTTCATCTCCGGGGCGATCTCCAAGACGGTCAACATGCCGGAGCAGGCGACCGTCGAGGACGTCGAGAAGATCTACTTCGAGGGCTGGAAGCTCGGCCTCAAGGCGCTGGCCATCTACCGGGACAACTGCAAGGTCGGCCAGCCGCTATCGGTGGCCAAGCCGAACAAGACGGTCGCCGCCGTCGAGGCCCCGGCCGAGGTGGAGAAGGTCGTCGAGAAGGTCGTCGAGTACCGCCCGGTGCGCAAGCGGCTGCCGAAGAAGCGCCCGTCGCAGACGGTCAGCTTCTCCGTCGGCGGTGCCGAGGGTTACCTGACGGCGTCGTCGTACCCCGACGACGGCCTCGGCGAGGTCTTCCTCAAGATGTCGAAGCAGGGCTCGACGCTGGCCGGCGTGATGGACGCCTTCTCGGTGGCCATCTCCATCGGCCTGCAGTACGGGGTGCCGCTGGAGACGTACGTCAGCAAGTTCACCAACATGCGCTTCGAGCCGGCCGGCATGACCGACGACCCGGACGTGCGGATGGCCGCCTCGGTGATGGACTACATCTTCCGTCGCCTGGCCCTGGACTTCCTGCCGTACGAGCGCCGCGCCGAGCTGGGCATCTTCACCGCCAAGGAGCGGGCCGCCCAGTTGCGGGCCGAGGCGGAGGCGGAGAGCGCCTCGGTCAGCGGGGAGCTGACCGCGATGGCGGCCTCCGCCCCGATGGCGACGCCCGAGCCGAAGACCGGCCCGATCGCCCAGCCGGCGCAGGAGATGGCCGACGTCGCCGCCGCCAAGCCGGCACCGTCGGTCGGCTCCAGCACCGAGCTGCTGGAGGCCGTGATCGGCAAGGCCGCCGACGCACCGCTCTGCTTCACCTGCGGTACGAAGATGCGCCCGGCCGGCAGCTGCTACGTCTGCGAGGGCTGCGGCTCCACGAGCGGCTGCAGCTGACAGCAGTGAACCACCTCCGGCCTCGCCGGGCCGGGGGCTGGTGAACACGTCGGCGGTCGGGACCACGGTCCCGGCCGCCGACGTCGTTCCACGGGCTTCACCTCCCAAGTACGTGAAGTACTTGACGTACTTGCGCTGCTTGGGCATGCTCTGACGGAGAGGGGGGCGGTAATGGCAGGTGTGCACTACGACAGCTACACGGACGCCCGCGCGCATTTGAAGGATCTGCTGGATGTGGCAGAGCGGGGCGGGGTTGCTACGGTCCGCCGCGACACCCGCCGTACGGCGCTCGTGGACCAGGAGCGGCTTCGGTACTTCCTTGCCTCGGTGACCCCGTCGAACGCGCAGGTGGTCCCCGAAGAGGGCGGCTGGTCGGTCTTTCTCCCGGGCCATCCGGTGGCGGCGGACGGGGCCACTTTCGACGAGGCGATCGACGAGATGATCCTCGCCCTGCGCGAATACGCGGAGGATTGGCAGGACCGGCTGCTCAACGCGCCGAACCACGCCGACAACTGGGCTCTGGTGCAGTTGGTGAGTCTCAGCGACGACGCCCAACTGCGCGATTGGCTGGTCGGGTCGCAGCGATGAGCTGGCCGCCGCCGACGCGACAACATCACGATTCGTTCTGCCGCAACGAAGGATGGCAGCGGGTCCGCGATGCCCGAGGGCGCACCGGCACCCACCACGTGACGTATGAACTCAGCCTGAAGGATGGGCGCATTCTCCGGACCAGGATCTCGCACCCGGTGGATCGGAGCACCTACGGCCCGGCGCTCTGGAGCCACATCCTGCGAGACCAGCTCCAGGTCTCCGAAGGCGAGTTCTGGAACTGCGTACGGGACCGGGACCTACCGCACCGTGGCGGGCCCTCGGTGCCGGCGGAGGCCCTGCCGGCGGAGCTGGTCCATCTGCTCATCGCCCGCGTCGGTCTCGACGAGTCGACGGTAGCGGCGATGAGCAAGGAGGCAGCCGTGGCCCGGCTGCAGCGGTACTGGACCGAGGGCAGCTGAGCCCCTGCCCGCAGCCACGAGTCGGCTCGCGGGCCTGCCGCCTGTGGTCGAGTTGAGGGCCCACTGAGCGCGAGGGTCTCCACTAGCCTGTCCCGGTGACCCGGGAGAAGACGAGCACCGCCGCCACCTACGCCGCGTTCGCCGCCCGGGAGGCGCGCGGCGTGTCACCCGCGTACGAGCGGCTGGCCCTGGCGGTCTCCCGCGACGACGCGCTGCTCGCGCTGCTCGACCTGCTTCCGCCGGCGCGGCGGCAGCCGAACCTGCTCTTCGGCGTCGTCCGGTTGCTCGGCGGCCCGGTCGAGGACCCGGCGGCGTTCCGCGACTTCGCGGTGGCGCACTGGTCGGCGATCGAGGCGGAGCTGCGGGTCCGGGTGACCCAGACCAACGAGGCCGGGCGGTGCGCAGTGCTGCTGCCGGTGCTCGCCGCGCTGCCGCAGCCGCTCGCCCTGCTGGAGGTGGGGGCGTCCGCCGGGCTCTGCCTCTACCCCGACCGGTACGCCTACCGCTACGGTGATCATCTGCTCGGCGCGGGTGAGCCGGTGCTGGAGTGCGCGCTCACCGGGACGGCCCCGCCGCAGCGCCGCCCCGAGGTGGTGTGGCGGGCCGGCCTGGACCTGAACCCGCTCGACGTCACCGACCCGGCCGACGTGGCGTGGCTGGACGCGCTCATCTGGCCCGAGCACGCCCACCGGCGGGCCCGGCTGCGGGCCGTCGCGTCGATCGCGGCGGCCGACCCGCCGCTGCTGGTCCGCGGCGATCTGGTCGACGACCTGCCGGCCCTGGCCGCGCGGGCGCCGGCCGACGCAACCCTGGTGGTCTTCCACACCGCCGTGCTCTACCTGGTGCCGCCGTCGCGCCGGGTGGCGTTCGCCGAGACGGTACGCGCCCTGCCCGGCCACTGGGTCGCCAACGAGACGGCCGAGGTGCTGGGCCGCGACGGCCTGCCCGAGCCGCCGGACGACACGCTGCACAACCTGCTGACCCTGGACGACCGGCCGCTGGCCTGGACCCGCCCGCACGGCCAGGCGCTCACATGGTTCGGCTGACGACCGCCCGCCGCGCTGCTTGTCTGCCGCCCGCCAAAGGGCAACCGCCGCCTGTGTCGGGGCCGCCACCGCGCGCGGCCGGCGGCTAGGGTTGCCGGCCATGGGGGAGCCGGAGTGGTTACGGGAAACCCGAGTCGCGTACGACACGGTGGCGGTCGACTATGCCCGGCTGATCCACGGCGAGCTGGCGGGCAAGCCGCTGGAACGGGCGATGCTGGCCACCTTCGCGGAGCTGGTCGAGGGCAGCGGGCCGGTCGGCGGCACGAGGCCGGTCGTCGACGTCGGCTGCGGCACCGGCCGGATCACTGCCCACCTGCGCGACCTGGGGCTGACCGTGGCCGGGCTCGACCTCTCCCCGGGGATGGTCGCGGTGGCCCGGGACGCCTGGCCGGGGCTGCGCTTCGGCGTCGGCTCGATGACCGACCTGCCGCTGCCCGACGACAGCCTCGGCGGCCTGGTCGCCTGGTACTCGATCATCCACCTGCCGCCGGAGCTGCTGCCCGGCGTCTTCGCGGGTTTCCGTCGGGTGCTCGCCCCGGGCGGGTGGCTGCTGCTCGCCTTCAAGGCCGGCGACGAGCGCTTCCGCCTCGCCCAGGCGTACGGCCATGCCGTCTCCTACGACGTTCACTGGCTGCCGCCGGAGCGGATCGCCGCGCAGCTCGTCGAGGCGGGGTTCGCCGTGCACGCCCGCCTGCTACGCGAGCCCGAAGGGTACGAGCGCGGCCCGCAGGCGTACCTGATCGCCCGCCGGCCGGGCGGGGAGCGGTAGGGAGGGTGCCTACACTGCGGCGGTGAGTGGGAAGCGGTTGCCGTTGGCGCCCCGTGCGTTGACCGAGCCGCACCCGTCGCGGCTGCCGCCGCAGCACCCGGGTCGCAGCCGGATCCTGGCCGCGCATGCCGCCGCCCTGGCCTCGGGCGAGGCCGGCTACCCCGACCCGGAGAGCGGCCTGTTCGTCCTGACGGCGGCCTTCTTGGCCGGCCGGGGCACCTGCTGCGGGCGCGGCTGCCGACACTGCCCGTACGTCACCGACTGAGCACCCTGGCGGGGACAGGCCCGCCCGGTGTCGGAGGGACACCGGGCGGGGCAGAGCTGTCAGCGATGGATGGATCGTCAGTGGGCGGCGACGAAGACCCGGGAGGCGACCTCGCGGGGCAGCCGGATCCGGTCGCCGGAGCGGTTGATGAAGACCCCGTCGCGCTCCTGGGCCACGGTGACCGTGGCACCGGGGTCGACCCCGGCGGCGTGCAGTTGGCGCAGCACGCCCGCGTCGGTCTGCACGCTCTCGCAGATGCGCCGGACCACGACCGAGCCGGTGAGCCCGGGGAACGCCAGGTTGCGCTCGCCTTCGCTGCCGTCGGCCGGCTGCCCGGCGGGGCCCAGCTCGTCCAGCCCCGGGATGGGGTTGCCGTACGGGGAGCGGGTCGGCTGGTTGAGCAGGTCGTAGACCCGCTTCTCCACCGCGTCGCTCATCACGTGCTCCCATCGGCAGGCCTCCTCGTGGGCCTCCTCGTAGGGCATCCCGATGACGTTGACCAGCAGCAGCTCGGCGAGCCGGTGCTTGCGCATCACCGACACGGCGGCGGCCCGCCCCGCCGGGGTCAGCGCCAGGTGCCGGTCGCCCTCGACGGTGAGCAGCCCGTCGCGCTCCATCCGCGCGACCGTCTGGCTGACGGTGGGGCCGCTCTGCCGCA
Source organism: Micromonospora sp. DT233 (assembly GCF_049841815.1). Classification (NCBI taxonomy): domain Bacteria; kingdom Bacillati; phylum Actinomycetota; class Actinomycetes; order Micromonosporales; family Micromonosporaceae; genus Micromonospora; species Micromonospora sp. DT233. Next base: position 580,046 of record NZ_JBNCLB010000003.1, read on the forward strand.
GTCGCTCGGCGATGCGGGCACGCAGCGGCGGCACACCCTCCTCCTCCAGCTCGAGGATGGTGCGCAGGTACATCTCCGTCGTATCTACCAGATCGTGCTTCATCCGATTTGCCAACCTTCTCCGGCGGGAATCGAACGATAGGTCGCGTCGACCAGGCCATTCACGTCTCTGACCTCCCGGCTGTCGATGATACCCCGGTCAACGGACAACCTTCCGGGACGAAACGCGAGGTCGCCGCCTTGATGGTGTTGACTGGACGCCATGTCCGGTAACGAGGAACCGCTGGTCGAGGCCGACCGGCTCGCGGCCGAGCTCGACCGCGCCGACCCGCCCGCCCTGCTCGACGTGCGCTGGCGGCTCGCCGGCCCGCCCGGCCGCGACGACTACGCCGCCGGCCACCTCCCCGGCGCCGTCTTCGTCGACCTGGACGCCGTGCTCTGCGGCCCGCCCGGCCCCGCCGGCCGGCACCCGCTGCCCGACCCCGCCGTCCTGCAGGCCGCGCTGCGGGCCGCCGGGGTCCGCGCCGGTCACCCCGTCGTCGTGTACGACGGCGGCGACGGCCTCGCCGCCGCCCGCGCCTGGTGGACGCTGCGCTGGGCCGGCCACCAGCGGGTCCGGGTGCTGCACGGCGGCTTCCCGGCCTGGGTGGCCGCCGGGCGGCCGGTGAGCACCGGGGTGCCCACCCCGACGCCCGGCGACGTGACGGTCCGGCCGGGGGCGCTGCCGGTGCTGGACACCGACGCCGCCGCCGCGCTCGCCGCCGCCGACGCCGGGGTGCTGCTCGACGTGCGGGCCGCCGCCCGCTACCGGGGCGAGCACGAGCCCGTCGACCCCGTGGCCGGGCACGTGCCAGGCGCGGTGAACGTGCCGGCCGGCGAGTACGTCGCCCCGGACGGGCGCTTCGCGTCCCCGGCCGCGCTGCGGGCCCGGTTCGCCGCCGCCGGCGTCGACGAGGCCACGCCGGTCGGGGCGTACTGCGGCTCCGGGGTGACCGCCGCGCAGGCCGTGCTCGCCCTGCACCTGGCCGGCCGGCCGGACGCCGCCCTCTACGTCGGCTCCTGGAGCAACTGGGTCGCCGACCCGGCCCGCCCCGTCGCCACCGGCGACTGACCGCCCGCGCGACCTGCGGCCGCGCCCGCGTCGCCCGCCTCGCCAGGCGGTGCCCAGCGGCGCTCAGCGGTGCCGGGCGATGGCGGCAGTGCGGGCGGTGGGCGGTCGGTGGCGCTCGTGCGACGATGAGCCCATGTCCGAGGAGACGGTGGTGGTGTGGGACGAGGCCCTGCTCGCCTACGACATGGGGGAGCATCCACTCGACCCGGTCCGGGTCGAGTTGACCGTCGCGCTCGCCCGCGAACTGGGCGTCCTCGACCGCCCCGGGGTGCGCCTGGTCAAGCCGCAGCCGGCCGACGACGCCCTGCTCACCCGGGTGCACGACCCCCGCTACCTGGCCGCCGTGCGGGCCGCCCCGCACGACCCGCTCTTCGCCGGCTTCGGCCTGGGCACCTCGGACAATCCGGTCTTCGACGGGATGCACGAGGCCAGCGCGCTGATCACCGGCGCGACCGTGGCCGCCGCCGAGGCGGTCTGGCGGGGCGAGGCCCGGCGCGCGGTCAACGTGGCCGGCGGGCTGCACCACGCGATGCCGGGCCGGGCCTCGGGCTTCTGCGTCTATAACGACCCCGCCGTGGCCATCGCCCGGCTGCTCGACCTGGGCGCGCAGCGGATCGCGTACGTCGACGTGGACGTGCACCACGGCGACGGCGTGCAGCAGGCCTTCTACGACGACCCCCGGGTGCTCACGGTCAGCCTGCACGAGACCCCGCTGGCGCTCTTTCCCGGCACCGGGTTCCCCGACGAGACCGGCGGCCCCGGCGCGGTGGGCAGCGCGGTCAACGTCCCGCTGCCGCCGGGCGTCGACGACGCGGGCTGGCAGCGGGCCTTCCACGCCGTCGTGCCGTCGGTGCTGCGCGCGTTCCGGCCGCAACTGCTCGTCACCCAGTGCGGCGCGGACGGGCACCGCCTCGACCCCCTCGCCGACCTGCGGCTCTCCGTCGACGGGCAGCGCGCCACCTATCTCGCCCTGCGGGCGCTGGCCGACGAGCTCTGCGAGGGGCGCTGGGTGGCCACCGGCGGCGGCGGGTACGCCCTGGTGGAGGTGGTGCCCCGGGCGTGGACGCACCTGCTGGCGGTGGCCACCGGCGCGGCGATCGACCCGGCGACGCCGACCCCGCCGGGCTGGCGGCGGCTCGCCGCCGCGCGCCGCCCCGGCCGGGAGGTGCCGCTGCGGATGACCGACGACGTCGACCCGACGTACCGGCCCTGGGAGCCGACCGGCGAGCCGACCGCCATCGACCGGGCCATCGCGGCGGCCCGCAAGGCGGTCTTCCCGCTCTTCGGGCTCGACCCGCACGACCCGCGCGACTGAACGGCAAGACCCGCGCGACTGAACGGCAAGACCCGCGCGACTGAACGGCAAGACCCGCGCGACTGAACGGCAAGACCCGCGCGGCCGGGACGCGACCGGGCCGCGCGGCCAGGAGGGGAGCGAGGCGGTGAGCACTGTCGACCAGCCGGTGGACGTGCTGCTCAGCGACGGCACGACCGTCGCGCTGCGGCCGATCCGCCCCGAGGACGCGCCGCAGATCGTGGCGATGCACTCCCGCTTCTCCGAGCGCACCCGCTACCTGCGCTACTTCTCGCCGTACCCGCGCATTCCCGAGCGGGACCTGCGCCGGTTCGTGGTGGTCGACCACCGCGACCGGGAGGCCTTCGTGGTGCTGGCCGCCGGCCGGATCGTCGCGGTCGGCCGGTACGAGCGGCTCGGCCCCGAGGCCCCGGAGGCCGAGGTGGCGTTCGTGGTGGAGGACGCCTACCAGGGGCGGGGGATCGGCTCGGTGCTGCTGGAGCATCTGGCCGACGCCGCCCGGCGGGTCGGGATCGTGCACTTCGTCGCCGAGGTGCTCCCGGCCAACGGGGCGATGCTGCGGGTCTTCGCCGACTTCGGCTACCAGGTCCAGCGCCAGTACGCCGACGGCGTGGTGCACCTGAGCTTCCCGATCGCCCCCACCGAGGCGACGTTGGCGGTGCAGCGCGGCCGGGAGCACCGCACCGAGGCCCGTTCCATCGCCCGGCTGCTGGCCCCCCGGGGCGTCGCCGTCTACGGGGCCAGCGCCACCGGGCAGGGCGTCGGCGCCGCCGTCCTCGGGCACCTGCGCGACGGCGGCTTCACCGGCGCGGTCGTGCCGGTGCACCCGAGCGCGGCGACGGTGGCGGGGCTGCCCGCGTACCCGTCGGCCGTCGCCGCCGACGCCGCGATCGACTTGGCGGTGGTCGCGGTGGCCCCGGAGGCGGTCGCCGAGGTGGTGGCCGACGCGGCGGCGGCCGGGGCGCACGGCCTGGTGGTGATCTCCGCGGGCTTCGCCGAGGCGGGCGCGGCGGGCGCGGCGGCCCAGCGGGCCCTGGTCCGCGCCGCGCACGCCGCCGGCATGCGGGTGGTCGGCCCGAACTGCCTCGGCGTGGCCAACACCGACGAGCGGGTACGCCTCAACGCCACCCTCGCCCCGGTGCTGCCCGCCCCCGGCCGGGTCGGGATCTTCAGCCAGTCCGGGGCGTTCGGGGTGGCGCTGCTGGCCGAGGCGCACCGGCGCGGCCTGGGCCTGTCCAGCTTCGTCTCGGCCGGCAACCGCACCGACGTCTCCGGCAACGACCTGCTGCAGTACTGGCAGGACGACCCCGGCACCGACGTGATCATGTTGTACCTGGAGACCTTCGGCAACCCGCGCAAGTTCGCCCGGCTGGCCCGGCGCATCGGCCGGGACAAGCCGGTGGTGGCGCTGGCCGCACCGGCCCGGCCACCCGGCCTGGGCACCGACGCCCCCGGCCCCGACGCGGCCGGCGTCAGCGCCCTCTTCGCCCGGTCCGGGGTGATCCGGGTGGAGACCGTCGCCGAGCTGCTCGACGTCGGCGTGCTGCTGGCCGGTCAGCCGCTGCCGGCCGGCCGGCGGGTCGGCGTGGTGGGCAACTCCTCGGCGCTGACCGGGCTGGCCGCCACCGCCTGCGCCGCCCAGGGGCTGACCGTGGCCGCCGGGTACCCGCGCGACGTCGGCCCCGCCGCCGGGGCGGCCGAGTTCGCCGCCGCCTGCGCCGAGACCGCCGCCGACGACCGGGTGGACGCCCTGGTCGCGGTCTTCGCCCCGCCGCTGCCCGGCCAGCTCACCGACGCCGGGGCGGACTTCGCGGCCGCCCTCTCCGGCGCGCTCGACGCCGGCAAGCCGGTGGTGACCACGTTCCTCGCCGCCAGCAGCCCCGCCGGGGTGGCGGCGTACCCGAGCGTGGAGGAGGCGGTGCGGGCGCTGGGCCGGGTCGCCGCGTACGCCGACTGGCTGCGCCGCCCGGCCGGCACGCTGCCCGAACTGCCCCGGATCGACCCGGCCGCCGCGCAGGCCGCGCTGCGCGCCGACGGGGCGGACCCGGAGGGGCTGCTCGGCGCGTACGGCATCGAGGTGCTGCCCTCGGTGTCGGCGGGCTCGGCCGACGAGGCGGTCGCCGCCGCCGGGGCGCTCGGCTACCCGGTGGCGTTGAAGGCCGCCGCGCCGGGGCTGCGGCACCGCCTCGACCTCGGCGCGGTCCGCCTCGACCTGGCCGACGCCCCGGCGGTTCGTCGGTCGTACGCGGAGATGGCGCCGGCCTTCGGCGCGGACGTGCTGGTGCAGGCGATGGTCCCGCCCGGGGTGCCCTGCGTGGTGGAGCTGGTGGAGGACCCGGCGTTCGGGCCGGTGGTCGGCTTCGGGCTGGGCGGCGTCGCCACCGAGCTGCTCGGCGACCGGGCCTGGCGGGCGGTGCCGCTGACCGACCTCGACGCCGCCGAGCTGGTCGACGAGCCTCGGGCCGCACCACTGCTACGCGGGCACCGGGGGGCCGCCCCGGTGGACCGGGCGGCCCTGGCCGAGCTGCTGCTGCGGGTGGGGCGGCTCGCCGACGAGCAGCCCCGGGTGCGCTCGCTCACCCTCAACCCGGTGCTGGCCCGCCCGGACGGGGTGTCGGTGCTGCACGCCGCCGTCGGCACCGGCGCGGCCGACGCCCGCCCCGACACCGGCCCGCGCCGGCTCTGAGGCGTCGGCCGGGCCGCGCCGGCTGTCACCCCACGAACGCCCGAGGGGCCCCGGCGAACCGCCGGGGCCCCTCGGGTGAGGCGCGCCCGCTCAGCAGGCGTACGCCTCCAGGCGCTGCGCCCGCTCCGGGTCGCGCAGCTTGAGCAGGGTGACCTTCTCGATCTGCCGGATCCGCTCCCGGGACAGCCCGAACTCCCGGCCCACCTCGTCGAGGGTGCGCTGGCGGCCGTCGTCGAGGCCGAAGCGGAGCCGGATCACCGCCTGCTCCCGCTGGGAGAGGGTGGCCAGCACGATCCGCACCTCGTTGCGCAGCTCGCCGTTGCTGGCGGCCTCGCCCGGCTCGGCGGCCGGGTCGACGGCGGCGACGAAGTCGCCCAGGGCGCTGTCACCGTCCTCGCCGACGGCCTGGTCCAGGCTGACCGGCTCCCGGTCGTACGAGATCAGCTCGATGATCTGGAACTCGGGGACCTCCATGGCCCGGGCGACCTCGGCGACGGTGGGCTCCCGGCCCAGCGTGGCGGACAGCTCGCGGCGGGCCCGGACCATCCGGTTGACCTGCTCGACCATGTGCACCGGGATGCGGATGGTGCGGGCCTGGTCGGCCATGGCCCGGGTGATGGCCTGCCGGATCCACCAGGTGGCGTACGTGGAGAACTTGAAGCCCTTGGTGTAGTCGAACTTCTCGACCGCCCGGATCAGGCCCAGGTTGCCCTCCTGGATCAGGTCCAGGAACGCCATCCCCCGGCCGGTGTAGCGCTTGGCGATGCTGACGACCAGGCGCAGGTTCGCCTCGAGCAGGTGGTCCTTGGCGGCGCGGCCCTCGGCGACGACGAGCGACAGGTCGGCCCGCAGCTCGGCGGAGACCGGCGTGCAGGTCGCCAGCTTCTCCTCGGCGAAGAGCCCGGCCTCGATCCGACGGGAGAGCTCCACCTCCTGCGCGGCGGTGAGCAGCTTGGTGCGCCCGATGCCGTTGAGGTAGGCGCGGACCAGATCCGTGGAGACGCCGCGCTCGTCGGTGGCGTCGAGGTCGGTCAGGGTGTCGGTGCCGAGCTCGGCGTCGCTCGTGAGGGCCGAGCCGCCGATCTGATTCTCGATCATCTGCAGGACCATCTCTGTCTCTCCCCGTGTCCACGTCGGTGCCGCGTCTCCGGCCCAGTGGCGCCGGTGACACATACTCTGGCAACCGGGACGTGAAACGGGAGTGAGGCGATCGGGGAACCGACAGTGCAGAGGGGTCGTCGCCCTGTCGGCTTGCCGACCCCGGCTACCGTGCCAGACGGTCGGCCACCGGGCCGGCCACCTGGTCGGCCGCCCGCGGCCGACCCCGGACAGGGTGGAGGGTCTCGTGGTCTTCAAGCGGCTCATGCAGGCGATGGGCGTGGGCGGTCCGTCGGTGCAGACGGTCCTGGCGAACCCGAACTGCCGCCCCGGCGGGCAGTTGGAGGGCATCGTCCACCTGGCCGGCGGCGAGCACCCGGTGGACGTCGACTACGTGGCGCTCGGCCTGGTCACCCGGGTCGAGGTGGAGAGCGGCGACAACGACTACGAGACCACCCAGGAGTTCCACCGCCGCCAGGTGACCGGGGCGTTCCACCTGGCCCCGGGGCAGCGCTACGACGTGCCGTTCCGCTTCGACGTGCCGTGGGAGACCCCGCTGACCGAGCTGTACGGCCAGCACCTGCACGGCATGACGATGGGGCTGCGTACCGAGCTGGAGGTGGCCCGCGCGGTCGACAAGGGCGACCTGGACGCGGTGGCGGTGCACCCGCTGCCGGCCCAGGAGGCCCTGCTGAACGCGCTGCTGCGGCTGGGCTTCCGGTTCGCCCGCGCCGACAACGAGCGCGGACACATCTACGGGGTGCGGCAGGCCCTGCCGTTCTACCAGGAGATCGAGTTCTACCCGGCGCCCCAGTACGCGCGGGCGATCAACCAGCTCGAGGTCACCTTCGTCACCGACCCGCAGCAGGTGCAGGTGGTGCTGGAGATCGACAAGCGGGGCGGCGTCTTCACCGAGGGCCGCGACGCGTTCGGCCGCTTCAGCGTCCCGCACGCCACCGCGCAGCAGACCGACTGGGCGGCCCAGCTCGACGGCTGGCTGCGCCAGTCCGTGCAGCGCCGGGGCCTGTTCTTCTGACCGTCGGGGGTGCCGGGGCCGGCGACGACGGCACCCGGCCCGGCACCCTGGCGGCCTTCCGTCGCCGCCCGCTCAGAGTTCGAGCAGCACGGTGCGGGGACCGACGTTGACGCTCTCCACCAGCATGTGGGCGCGGAAGCGGCCCGTGCCCACCGTCGCGCCCCGGTCGCGCAGGGCCGCCACGACCGCCGTCACCAGCGGCTCCGCGACCTCGGCCGGGGCCGCCGCCGTCCAGCTCGGGCGGCGGCCCTTGCGGGCGTCGCCGTAGAGGGTGAACTGGCTGACCACCAGCAGCGGCGCCCCGGTGTCGGCGGCGCTGCGCTCGTCGTCGAGGATGCGCAGCTCGTGGAGCTTGCGGGCCATGGCCTGCGCGACCTGCGGGGTGTCGGCGTGGGTGATGCCGAGCAGCACCAGCAGCCCGTCGGTGATCGCCCCGACGACCTCTCCGTCGACCGTCACGGCGGCCCGGCCGACGGTCTGCACCACCGCCCGCATCAGCCGGTGACCGGCTCGATGACGCCCCGCTCCACCAGGTGCGCCACGATCGGGCCGGCCGCCTCGGCCAACTCCTCCGGTGCCACGTCGTGCGCGGCGGCGATCAACGCGAGCTGGTCGCGCAGCGCCAGCCGGCCGTCGGCGCCGCCGACCAGGGCCAGCACCAGCGGGTCGACCTCCTCGGCCCAGCGCAGCCCGTGCGGCACGGCCAGGACCTGCCGGTCCACGGCCCACCCCTCGTCGCCCATGGTGGCTTCCTGCCGAAGCTGGAGCCCCTCGGCGGCCCGGTAGCGCTCGGCGAGCAGCCCGTCGGTGTCGCGTACCCGCAGCCAGTCCTGGCGGTCGAACCAGGCGCCGACGTGGTCGCCCAGCGGCGGCTGGACCCGCTGGCGCAGGTCCTCGACCCGGACCACCGGGTCGGCGTGCCCGGCGCGGCGCAGCGAGACGATGCCGAAGCCGACCGCCTCGATCCGGTGGGCGTCGAACCAGTCCAGCCAGGCGGCCATCCGGTGCGGGTCGGCGGCCTCACCCACGTCGGTCAGCCACAGGTTGACGTACGCCATCGGGTCGGCGACCTCGCGCTGGATCACCCAGGCGTCCAGGCCGGTGCCGGCGAACCATCCCTCCACCCGCTCGCCCCAGTCCTCCCCGGCGACGTGCACCCAGTTCGCCAGGTACTGCATGGTGCCGCCCTCGGTGAGCAGGCCCGGCGCGGCGGCGGCCAGCTCGGCGCCGATCGCGTCGCCGACCCGGCCCGAGTCCCGGTAGACGTGGGTGGTGGTGCCGGGGCCGACCACGAACGGCGGGTTGCTGACCACCAGGTCGAAGCGCCGGCCGGCGACCGGGGCGACCAGGTCGCCGCTGAGCAGCTCCCAGTCCTGGCCGTTGAGCGCGGCGGTGGTGGCGGCGAAGCGCAGCGCCCGCGCGGAGAGGTCGGTGGCGGTGACCCGGCGGGCGTGGGTCGACAGGTGCAGCGCCTGCACCCCGGAGCCGGTGCCCAGGTCCAGCGCGGTCTCGACCGGCCGGCGGACGGTCGCGCCGATGAGGGTCTGGGTGGCCCCGCCGATGCCGAGCACGTGCTCGGCGTGCAGCGGTCGGCCCGGCCGGGAGCTGACCGGCAGGTCCGCCAGGACCCACCAGTCGTCGCCGTACGGCTCCAGGTCGATCCCGGCGCGCAGGCCGTCGCCGTGCCGCTCGACCAGCCCACCGGCCAGCGCCTCGGCCACGCTCAACGGGGCGAGCGCGGCGGCCACCGCCGCCTCCGACTCGGTCTGGTCGCAGATGAACACCCGGATCAGCGTGCCGAGCGGGTCCCGGTCCTCGGTGGCGCGCAGCGCCGCCCGGAAGTCGTTGCGGGCCACCCCGCCGGTGGCCTGCGAGCCGAGCCGGTCGGCGATGCCGTTCGAGGTGTACGCGGCGCGGGACAGCGCCGTCCGGAGTGCCTCGACGCCGGCGGGGGAGAGCAGCATGTCGTGTTCGTCCACGTCGCCCATCCTGCCTGCCGCCGCGAGCGCGATCGCGAGCACCCGGCTTTTCCGCGCCGCTTCCGGGTCAGGGGCGCGGGTCGTCGTGAACTGGCTCGGCGTTGCCCGGCCAGTTCACTGTGAAGATCCAGTCGAGGCCGTCCTCGCCGTCCGTGTCCAGATGAGGGGCGCGCCGCAGGCCGGCGTGTGCGGCGACCTGCAGGGACGCCGCGTTGTCGGGGCGCACTCTCGCGATGACCGGATGCTCGGGCAGGTGGGCGGTCGCCCAGTCGACGACGGCGGTGGCGGCTTCGGTGGCTATGCCGTTGCCCCAGGCCAGTGGGTCAAGGCGGTAGAAGAGGTTCAGGACGGCGCGGTCGTGCAGCCGCATCAGCTTGATGCCGCAGAACCCCAGCGGCTGCTGGTTGCGCAATTGGCCGTGGACGGTCCAGTAGCCGAAGCCGTGCTGGTTCCAGTGCCCGTCCCAGCGCCGGTAGCGCTCCTCAGCTTCCGCCCGGGTGGACAGCGCGTCCGCGGGATTGTGGGCGTGTGCCCTCGGGTCGCTGTGGATTCGATGAATGGCGTCGATGTCGGCGTAAGTCGGGCGACGCAGCGACAGTCGAGGAGTCCCCAGTTCTTCGTTGTCGACCGGGGCGGCGTGATCCATGTCTGGATCTTCTCCTTGCGGTGGCGTCGCGTCGAGGAAACGGCTGTCGCTGCGTGTCTCTCGGCCATCCGCCACGGGCGGCAGGTTCCGGTGAGGGAGCATGGCCGTCATGACGCTCTCCCTGCCGATCGATCCTGCGGCGAACGAACTTCTCCACCGCAACGCGCTGGCGCTGCTGCTCGGCATGGTCCTCGACCAGCAGGTTCCCATGGAGAAGGCGTTCGCCTCGCCGTACGTGCTGGCGCAGCGGCTCGGGCACGAGCCGGACGCCCGCGAGCTGGCCGAACACGACCCGGACGAGTTGGTCGCGATCTTCGCCCGGCCACCGGCCCTGCACCGCTTCCCGAAGGCGATGGCCGCCCGGGTGCAGGAGGTGTGCCGGGTGCTGGTGCAGCGCTACGACGGCGACGCCGCCCGGCTCTGGGCGGATGCCGCCGACGGCCCGCAACTGCTGGGGCGCATCGCCGACCTGCCCGGGTTCGGCCGGCAGAAGGCGCAGATCTTCCTCGCCCTGCTCGGCAAGCGCTTCGGCGTCACCCCGGCGGGCTGGCGCGAGGCGGCCGGCGGGTACGGCGAGCCCGGTGCCTACCGCTCGGTTGCCGACGTCACCGACCCGGAATCGCTGCGCCGGGTCCGGGAGTACAAGCAGCGGATGAAGGCGGAGGCGAAGGCGGCAAAGGGCTGACCCGGGGCGGCACCGGCTCAGCCGGGCGGCACCGGTTACCGGCTCAGCCGGGGATGCGGGCTCAGGCGCGGGCGATGCGGGCTCAGGCGGCGGTGGGACGGGAGAGCGCGGCCAGGGCGCGCCGGACGTCGGCCAGTGAGACCGTCGCCGAGTCGTCCAGGTCGGCCAGGCCGGCCTCGATCCACTGCCGCATCAGGGTGGTCACCCCGATGCCGCGCGCGTCGGCGGCCGACCGTACCCGCTCGTACGTCTCCAGCGGCAGCCGCACCGAACGGCTGACCATCGGCACGTCGGCGTCGGGGGTGGGCAGCTCCACCGGGTGACCGGAGTCGATCAGCTCGGCGAACCGGTCGTCGTCGCCGCCGTGGAACTGCTTGATCGCGTCGTTACGGTTCATCGGCACGCCTCCTCATCGGCGAAATCCTGCGACGGCCTCGTCGTAGCGCTTGGCCTCGACGTCGCTCAGCTCCCGGGCGGAGAGGACGTCCCAGTCGTTGTCGGCGCCGTCGGCCTCGGCGAGCAGCACCGCCAGCCGCCGGCCGTGCCGGGCCGCGGCGTAGACCACCATCACGTCGTCGCCGAGGTGCCGGATGACGCGGCGCGGACTGTGCAGGGCCTCCCAGACCTCGCCGGGGGTGACCCCGTAGACGCGCAGATTGGCCAGCGCCTCGTCGGTGAAGCTGAACCGGCTGCCCACGTGACGGAGCGTACCACGCGCGTAACACGGCCGCCTATGAGTCGATTTTCGCTGATCAGCGGCCCGGAGTGACAGGATGGGACCGATCCCTCTTGGAGGTACGAGGTGAAGCGTCAGGCGTACCAACCGATTTTGATCACCGACGCGGCCCGCAGCCAGGGCGACCAGCTCAACAGCCGACAGCGGCGTTACGTCGTGATGATGGGCGTCCGGATGGCCTGTGTCGTCGCCGGGGCGATCCTGGTCGGCGTGCAGGCGCCGCTGCTCTGGCTCTGGCTGCCGCTCTGCGGCCTGGGCATGGTGCTCATCCCGTGGCTGGCGGTGCTGCTGGCCAACGACCGCCCGCCGAAGGAAGAACACCGGCTGGCCAACCGTTTCCGCCCCACCCAGCGCGACGAGACCCCACCCATGACCCTGACGGCCGAGGCGCACCCCCACAAGGTCATCGACGTCGACCCCTGACCCGCCCCGGCCGCCGGTGGTCAGGGGGTGGGGCGGGCTCCTACCGAGGAGACGGCCTGGGCACCCAGGTCGCCGGCGTGGGACAGGGCGGAGCGGGGGTCGGAGTTGGAGAGCCAGGCCGACAGCAGGCCGGCGGCGAAGGCGTCGCCGGCTCCGGTGACGTCCGCCACGGCCACTCGGCGCGACGGGCTGACGGTCACCGTCGCCGACCGGTCCGCCCAGACCGCCCCGGCCGCGCCCCGCTTGACCACCACCCGCCGGGCCGTCGCCGACAGCGCCCGCGCCTGCGCCGCCGGGTCCAGCCCGCCGGCCAGCACGGCCGCCTCGTCGGAGTTGACCAGGAGCAGGTCGACGTCGCGTACCCAGCTCAGGAAGGTCGCCGCGCCGACGCGCCGCAGCGGCGCCGCGGAGGCCGCGTCGACGCTGACGGTGAGCCCGCGCTCGCGGGCGGCGGCCAGCGCGCGCAGCCCGGCCTCCCGCGACTCGGCGTCGAGCAGGGTGTACGCGGACAGGTGCAGGTGCCGCGCGTCGGCCGCCTCGGCCACGGCCTGCGCCACGTGCGCGGCGCTCAACCGCAGGTTCGCCCCCCGCTGGGTGATCATCGTGCGTTCACCGTCGCCGGTGAGCACGATGACGGTGCCGGTGGCGGTCCCGGGCTGCCGGTCGACCGCGCAGTCGACGCCGGCCCGCTCCAGCTCGGCGACCCGGTCGCGCCCCGCGTCGTCGTCGCCGACCGCGCCGACCATGGTGACCGGGACGCCCTGGGCGGCCAGCCAGGCGGCGGTGTTGGCCGCCTGGCCGCCGCCGCTGACCCGGATGGTGGCCGGGGTGTCCGAGCCGGTGGCGAGGGGCCCGGCGAGCACCGCCACGACGTCGGTGATCAGGTCGCCGACCACCACGATCCGGGCCGCTGCGGTCATGCGGCGGAGGCGGTGCGGTTCGCCGCCGCCACCGCGATCCGGGCGGCGAGGTCGGCGTTGCGCAGGATGATCCGCACGTTCACCGCGAGGCTGGCCCCGGCGGTGGCGGAGTGGAAGTGCGCCAGCAGGTACGGGGTGACGGCCTTGCCGGAGATCCCGTCACGGCCCAGCCGGGACAGCCCCTCGGTCAGCGTCCGGTCGTGCAGCGCCGGGTCGAGCTGCTCGTCGACCGGCAGCGGGTTGGCCACGATCAGCCCGCCGTCGTGCGCGCCGTGGGCGGCCCGCGCGGCCAGCACGTCGGCGACCTGCTCGGGGGAGTCGACCGACCAGTCCAGCTCGAAGCCGGAGTCGGTGAGGTAGAAGCCGGGGAAGCGCCGGGTGCGGTAGCCGACCACGGCGACCCCGAGGGTCTCCATCCGCTCCAGGGTGGCCCCGACGTCGAGGATCGACTTGACCCCGGCGCAGACCACCGCGATCGGGGTCCGGGCCAGGGTCACCAGGTCGGCGGACTCGTCGAAGGTCGTCGCGGCCTCCCGGTGCACCCCGCCCAGCCCGCCGGTGGCGAAGACCCCGATGCCGGCGGCGGCGGCCACCGCGCTGGTGGCGGCGACCGTGGTGGCACCGTCCGCCCCGACCGCGGCGGCCACCGCGAGGTCGCGCGCCGAGAGCTTGCTCACGCCGTCGACGGTGGCGAGCCGGGTCAGCTCCGCGTCGTCGAGCCCGACCACCAGCCGGCCGCCGACCATGCCGATGGTGGCCGGGACGGCCCCGGCGTCGCGTACGGTCTGCTCGATCTCGCGGGCCACCCGCAGGTTGTCCGGCCGGGGCAGGCCGTGGGAGACGATGGTGCTCTCCAGGGCGACGACGGGACGACCAGCACGCAGGGCGGCGGCCACCTCGGCACCGAGGGAAATGCGGAAGCTGTTCACGTACGGGACGATACGGGTCGTCGACCGGGTGGCCTGCGGTGGACCCGACCGGAGCGACCTGCCAGACTGGAAGGCCGGAGGTGGAGAAGTGAGCACTGAGGTCCTCGAGCGCCCCGAGGTCAAGGACGCCGACACCGGTCCCGAGATGTTCCACTACGTCCGCAAGGACAAGATCGCCGAGAGTGCCGTGATGGGCACCTTCGTGATCGCGCTCTGCGGCGAGAAGTTCCCGGTGACCAAGGCGGCCAAGCCCGGCTCGCCGGTCTGCCCCAAGTGCAAGGAGATCTTCGACTCCTGGGGCGAGTGAGTACGGGCGGTCCGACCGGCCGCCCGCGTAACCTTCGCCGGTGACCACCTCCACCGCCCTGCTGATCGCCGACCTGACCGGCGTGGCGGTCTTCGCCGCCTCCGGGGCCTCCGCAGCGGTGGCCAAACGGCTCGACCTCTTCGGCGTCGCCTTCGTCGGTTTCGTCGCCGCGCTCGGCGGCGGGATCTTCCGCGACCTGGCCATCGGCGAGGCGCCCCCGCTGGCCTTCGCCGACTGGCGCTACGTCGCCGCCGCCGGTCTCTGCGCCGCCGCCGTCTTCTGGCTGCACCCCCAGCTCGCCCGGCTGCGTACCACCGTGCTGGTGCTGGACGCTGCCGGCCTCGCCCTGTTCACCGTGGCCGGGACGCTCAAGGCGCTCGACGCCCAGGTGCCGGCGGTCGGCGCCTGCCTCATCGGGATGCTCACCGCCATCGGCGGCGGACTCGCTCGGGACCTGCTCACCGGGGAGATCCCCGTGGTGCTGCGCCGGGAGATCTACGCGGTGGCCGCGCTCCTCGGATCCATCGGGGTGGCGGTCCTCGACGCGATCGACCACGCCGACGCGGTCGGGCTGACCGCCGTCGCCGTCGGGGTCTTCGCGCTGCGCCTGGTGTCGCTGCGTCGGCGCTGGTCCGCCCCGGTGGCCACCATGCCCCCGCCCGGCACCGGCACCCCCGGCCCCGGGACGGCGCGCGACGCGGCGGCGCACGGCTGCGCGCCGGTGAACGGCGGGAACGCGGGTGACCCCCCCGCCTTCCTACCCAGGGTGAGCGGGTGAAGGTCCTCCGTGACGGCTCCGGCGGGGTGGCGGCGTGACGGAGGTGGCGTCGCGCCACTGAGCGTGGCGTCGCCTGGGCCGGCCGGCCCGGGCTGGTTATGCTGATCCGGCCTTCGCGGTGACCGACGCGCGAGGGCCTTTTCATGGGCGGCGGAACGCGTGGCCCTCAGCCGGGGTCCGCCGTCGTGCGGTCGGAGAGGAGCCTGACGCGTGGCAGCCCGGACGCCGGTGCTCGATACGTTCCCGTCACTGCGTGCCTGGCAGCGCAAGGCGCTGGTGGAGTACCTGCGGCGACGCACCGATGACTTCACCGCGGTCGCCACCCCGGGGGCCGGCAAGACCACCTTCGCCCTGCGGATCGCCGCCGAACTGCTGGCCGACGGCACCGTCGAGGCGGTCACCGTGGTCGCCCCCACCGAGCACCTGAAGACCCAGTGGTCCGAGGCCGCGGCTCGGGTCGGCATCCAGCTCGACGCGGCGTTCCGCAACGCCGACCTGCACTCCTCGGCCGACTTCCACGGGGCCGTGATCACGTACGCCCAGGTCGGGATGGCGCCCCAGGTGCACCGGCGGCGCACCATGACCCGGCGCACCCTGGTCATCCTCGACGAGATCCACCACGCCGGCGACTCCCGGACCTGGGGCGACGGGGTGAAAGCGGCGTTCGAGCCGGCCGTACGCCGGTTGATGCTCACCGGCACCCCGTTCCGCTCCGACGACAACCCGATCCCGTTCGTCGGCTACGAGCGGGGCGGCGACGGGCTGCTGCGTTCCCGCGCCGACTCCGTGTACGGCTACGCCGACGCGCTGCGCGACGGCGTGGTCCGGCCGGTGCTCTTCCTGGCCTACTCGGGGGAGACCCGATGGCGGACGAACGCCGGCGAGGAGCTGGCGGCCCGGCTGGGCGAGCCGATGACCCAGGACCTCGTCGCCCAGGCCTGGCGTACCGCGCTCGACCCGGCCGGCGACTGGATGCCGCAGGTGCTGCGGGCCGCCGACGCCCGGCTGACCGTGCTGCGCAACGCCGGGATGGCCGACGCCGGCGGGTTGATCATCGCCAGTGACCAGCAGGCCGCCCGCTCGTACGCGAAGCTGATCGAGCAGGTGACCGGCGAGAAGGCCACCGTGGTCCTCTCCGACGACCAGGGCGCCTCCGCCCGGATCGCGACGTTCGCGGAGTCCGAGCAGCGTTGGCTGGTCGCGGTCCGGATGGTCTCCGAGGGCGTCGACATCCCCCGCCTGGCGGTCGGGGTCTACGCCACCAGCGCCAGCACCCCGCTCTACTTCGCCCAGGCCATCGGCCGCTTCGTCCGGGCCCGCCGCCCCGGGGAGACGGCGTCGGTCTTCCTGCCCAGCGTGCCGCACCTGCTCGGGCTGGCCAGCGAGATGGAGGCCGAGCGGGACCACGTGCTCGGCAAGCCGAAGGACCGCGAGGGCTTCGACGACGACCTGTTGGAGCGCGCCCAGCGCGACGACCAGGCCAGCGGTGAGCTGGAGAAGCGCTTCGCGGCGCTGTCGGCCACCGCCGAACTGGACCAGGTGATCTTCGACGGCGCCTCCTTCGGCACCGCCGCCCAGGCCGGCACGCCGGAGGAGGAGGAGTACCTCGGGCTGCCGGGGCTGCTCACCGCCGACCAGGTCTCCCTGCTGCTCACCAAGCGGCAGGCCGATCAGTTGGCGGCCCAGCGCCGGCGCGTCGCCGAGCGGGCCGGTGAGCCGGCCCGTACGGCCACGGCGGCGCCCCCGCCACCGATGAGCGCCGCCCAGCGGCGGGTGGCGCTGCGGCGGCAACTGAACGCCCTGGTGGCCGCCCGGCACCACCGCACCGGGCTGCCGCACGGAAAGATCCACGCCGAGCTGCGCCGCCTCTGTGGGGGCCCGCCGAGCGCCCAGGCCACCATCGAGCAGCTAGAGGAACGCATCGCCACCGTCCAGACCCTCTGAGGCGGCCGGGGGCCACGTCGTACCTGTCTCCCGCCCGATGGAACGCCGAAAAAGCCGGCCGGAAGAGCCCATTCGGGCAATTCCGGCCGGCTATGTCGGTTCGGGTCGGGGTTCAGTTCGCCATCAGATCGGCACCACGCCAGCTGAACTCCGGGTCGGTCGCGTACCGCACGGTGATCTTCACGAGATCCTCCGCGTACTTGTTCGCATGGTGTCCGCAGAACACCAGCTCACTCCCGCCCGCCAGAGTGATACGGAGCTTGCCGGCAGCGTTGCAGCGGTCGCACCGTTCATCGGCGGCTGGGGGAGCCACCGTCTCGGGCGGCGGCGTGAGGGTCGGGGTCATCGCCTTCCTCCTCTGGTCGTCACCGATGAACAATCTCTTCGGTCGTTGCTCACCTATCGTGCAACACCCAGCTCGGGCGTTGCCTTCCCTGTGTGCCCGCGGGGGACCGAGGTCACACCTGGAAGCAACAGTGTGCCGTGCACCAAGGGTGCCACGTCAACGATCACAATCGTGCAACCGGTCGATCGGTAACGGATGTTGTACGTCTGGTGATCAAACCGACACGGTTGGTTGACGAAACCGCCTAGTCCAGGTAGTCCCGGAGGACCTGCGAACGGGACGGGTGGCGCAGCTTCGACATCGTCTTGGACTCGATCTGCCGAATCCGCTCCCGGGTCACCCCGTAGACCTGGCCGATCTCGTCGAGCGTGCGCGGCTGGCCGTCGGTCAGGCCGAAGCGGAGCCGGACGACGCCCGCCTCGCGCTCGGAGAGCGTCTGCAGCACCTGCTGGAGCTGGTCCTGCAGCAGCGAGAAGGAGACGGCGTCGACCGCGACCACGGCCTCCGAGTCCTCGATGAAGTCGCCGAGCTGGCTGTCGCCCTCGTCGCCGATGGTCTGGTCGAGCGAGATGGGCTCCCGAGCGTACTGCTGGATCTCCAGCACCTTCTCGGGTGTGATGTCCATCTCCTTGGCCAGCTCCTCCGGGGTGGGCTCGCGGCCCAGGTCCTGGAGCAGCTCGCGCTGGATGCGACCGAGCTTGTTGATGACCTCGACCATGTGCACCGGGATGCGGATGGTGCGGGCCTGGTCGGCCATGGCCCGGGTGATGGCCTGCCGGATCCACCAGGTGGCGTACGTGGAGAACTTGTAGCCCTTGGTGTAGTCGAACTTCTCGACCGCCCGGATCAGGCCCAGGTTGCCCTCCTGGATCAGGTCCAGGAACGCCATCCCCCGGCCCGTGTACCGCTTCGCCAGCGACACCACCAGGCGGAGGTTGGCCTCCAGCAGGTGGTTCTTCGCCCGCTCGCCGTCGCGGGAGATCCAGCCCAGGTCGCGGAACATCTCGCGGGTGAGCTTCTGCCCGCTCTCCTCGGCGGCGCGCATCTGCTCGGCGGCGTAGAGGCCGGCCTCGATCCGCTTGGCGAGCTCGACCTCCTGCTCCGCGTTGAGCAGGGGCACCTTGCCGATCTGCTTGAGGTAGGCCCGGACGGAGTCGGCGGAGGCGGTGAGCTCCGCGTCGCGACGCGCCTGCTTGAGCGCCTCGGACTCCTCGTCGTCCCACTCGAAGTCGTTGTCGGTGGCCGAACTCGCGGCGTCGGCCGCGGCGGCCTGGGCCAGCTCGGCCGGCTCCTCCACCACCACGTCCTCGATCGCGGCGGCGAGCTCCTCCGGGTCGATGTCGCCCTCGGCGCCCTCGCCCTTGGCCTTGCCGCCGGCCTTGGCGGGCTTGCCGGGCGCCGCGGCGACCGTCGCCTTCGCCGCGCGGGTGGCCTTCGCGGCCTTCGCCGGCACGGCGGCCTTGGCCACCGTCTCGGCCGTGGCCTTGCGCGCGGCGGCCTTGCGGGGCGCGGGGGCCGGCGCCTCGTCGGCCGCGGCGGCCTGCTTCGGCGCCGGCGCGGCGGCCTTCTTGGTGGTCTTGGCGGTGGTGGCCCGGGAGGCCGGCGTGGTGGAGCGGGCGGCGGCGACCCGGCGGCGTGGGCCGACCGAGCCGTCCACGACCACGGTCACTCCCGCTTCCGCGAGCGCACGCAGGACCTTCTTGGCCTGGGCCTGAGTCACCTCGGCGGACTCGACGGTGCGCGCGACCTGGGCCGACGTGAGCTGACCACCCGCGCTCTGGGCATGGGCGATCAGGGTGTCGGTGAGCGAGCGAACGTCGGCGCCGGGCTGGCGGGGTTCTGTCACGAATGACCTTCCAGGCGAAGAGCGAGCACGGCCGGGTTGTCCGACGCAGCGCGGGGCACAATGCCGGACGATGTGGTTGAGGGACCCTCGTGTCCCGGACCGGCCTGTCGTTGGCGGTCCGTGGCTCGTGGGTAGGGGTGAATTGTAACGCCGTCCGCCGCGATCATCCTGCGCCGCACGGCGTACCGGCGATTGGGACCGCCGATTCGACGCAGATGTGGACTTTGTAAGGATGATACTCGCGTGCGACCCGGACGGGCCCGGTCGTGCGGGAAGGGGACAGCCATGGACCGCTCGGTACCGCCACCGGGGGAACTGCTGGAGATCGCCGTCGATGTCGCCCGGGACGCCGCGGCGACCGCGCACCGGATGCGGGCCGAGGGGGTGTCGGTGGCCGCGACCAAGTCCACCGTCACCGACGTGGTGACGGCCGCGGACCGGGCCGTCGAGCGCCAGGTGGTCGACGCGCTGCGCCGGCTCCGGCCGCACGACGCGGTCCTCGGCGAGGAGTACGGCGAGGGCGACGCCGCCCCGGCCGACGGGGCCCGGGTGCGCTGGATCGTCGACCCGATCGACGGCACGGTCAACTACCTCTACGGGCTGCCGTACTGCGCGGTGTCGCTCGCCGCCGAGGTCGACGGCGCGGTGGTCGCGGGCGTGGTGCGCAACGTGGCGACCGGCGAGCAGTGGACGGCGACCGCCGGCGGCGGCGCGTACCGGATCGGTGGGGCCTACCGCGTCGACGAGCGGCTGCGCTGCTCGGACGAGACCGACCTGGGGCAGGCGTTGGTCGCCACCGGGTTCGGCTACGACGCGGGGCGCCGGTCCCACCAGGCCCGGGTGCTCGCGGAGCTGATCGCCCACGTGCGGGACATCCGCCGGCAGGGGGCCGCCGCGCTGGACCTCTGCCTGGCCGCCGAGGGCCGGGTCGACGCCTACTACGAGAAGGGGCTGGCCGCCTGGGACCAGGCGGCCGGGGCGCTGGTCGCCACCGAGGCCGGGCTGCGCGTCGGCGGGCTGGGTGGCCTGCCGGCGGGGCCCGACCTGGTGATCGCCGCGCCGCCGGCGTTGTTCGCGCCGCTGCACGACCGGCTGGCCGACCTGGACGCCTCCGGCGGCCCGTGACCCCGAGCCCGGGGCGGCGGCCGCGCGCCCGGGGCGGCCGCTCAGCCGGCGGACGGGCAGGAGCCGGGCGGCGCGACGGGGGCCCCCAGGTCGCCGAGGGACTGGTTGACCTCGGTGGTCGTGGCGAGTTGGGCGAAGGAGCCGCCCAGCACCACGTCGACGACGTCGTCCTTGCGCTTCGGGTCGTACCCGTCCTTGGCGTTGTTGAGGAAGTACGCGCGCAGCAGGTGCGCGGAGCCGACGCCCTTCGGGCCGTACCGCAGGATGGCCACGTCGTCGACCTGCTTGCCGGCGTTGCCCTCCTTCTTCACCTGGAACTTGCGGTTGCGGAAGTCGTCGGCCACCTTGCTGGCCAGGCCCGGCTCGTCGGTGGCGTTGTAGACGTTGATTTTGACGTCCTTGGTTTCGCGCAGGGTCACGTCCGCCAACGGGGCGCCCTCCGGGCAGCCGCCGACGATTCCCGCCTCGCCCTGGGTGTCGCGGACCAGGGCGACGACCATGACGACCAGGGCGAGGACCGCCAGCAGACCGACGACAACGAGTGCTCGCACTCGCGCAAAACTCATCTGGGCGCTCCCCGGACGTGGGTGGTGGCGGCGGCGGTCGGCGGCCAGGCCGCCCCGCCGGCCGCCGAGTACGCCGCTGAGGTTAACGGTTGTCCGGCGGTCGCGTGGAAACAGTCCGACATGCCGGCGCGTTAACTGGGAAGCGGGTACTACTACCCCTATCTTCGTGTCGCCTGAGTCACATTGAAGGAAGATTTGGCGGCTGGGGTGCACATCTGAGCCGCGAGGGCGGTATACATGCCTCGCCAGAGGGGGGTAAGGTACCGCGCCCGCTGGGGTGCTTCCCCTGGCGTCGCCCCCCGACCGGCCGTCGGGTCAGGTGATCGACACGAAAAATTGGTGGCCGGCCAGCGGAACCGAGACAGCGTCGTCCGGCGTTACAACCGGAAGCGACCATATCGATATTGGAGAGTGAAACCGATGGCCACCGACTACGACGCCCCGCGTCGCGACGAGGTCGACCTCGGCGAGGACAGCCTGGAAGAGCTCAAGGCCCGACGCGTCGACTCACAGTCGGGCGCCGTGGACGTCGACGAGGCCGAGGTCGCCGAGAGCTTCGAGTTGCCCGGCGCCGACCTTGCCGACGAGGAGCTCACGGTCAAGGTGCTGCCGATGCAGCAGGACGAGTTCCGCTGTGCCCGCTGCTTCCTGGTCCACCACCGCAGCCAACTGGCGGTCGAGCGCAACGGCGAGCTGATCTGCCGCGAGTGCGTCTGACCCTTATCCGAGAAATCGGCGGCGGCCTCCGCGACGAGGCCGCCGCTGCTGGCACCGACCCGTCGCCCACCTGCGTGGGCGGCGGTGCTCCGTCGCCCCACGGTGCTGCCGTGCGCCGATGGCCCGGACCTGTTTGACTCGTCACGACAGTTCCACGCCGACGAACCGGGGAGGGCCGACGCATGGGCGAGCGCAGCGACGACGACACGGGCGGGCCCCCGGTCACCGGCGGCCCCACCACGCCCGCCTCCTCCCGCCGGGACGGGGCGGAGGAGGGCCCGGCCGAGCTCGGCGCCACCGTGGCCGCGCTGACCGCCGACGACATCGAGCCTGCCCGCCGGCGGCAACTGCTGACCCGGCTGGTCGGCCAGGTCCGGGTTCGCGGGCTCGCCGACCTGTTCAAGCCGAAGGTCGCCGTCCGCTGGATGACCGACGCCGTCGCCGAGGTCGCCCCGCACGTGCCCGTCCGCGACCTGGCCACCCTGCGCCGGCACTTCCCCGACCTGGACGACGAGGCGCTGGCGGACCGGCTGGTCCGCAACGCCGCCCGGGCGACCGCCGGCATCGGCGCGGCCGGCGGCGGGATCGCGGCCGTCGAGTGGGCGGTCGCGCCGGCCCTGCTCTCCGCGCCGGTGCTGCTGGCCGCCGAGACGGTCGCCGTGGTGGCCGTGGAGCTGAAGCTGATCGGTGAGCTGCACGAGGTGTACGGCACGCCGCTGCCCACCGGGGGCACCCAACGGGCGGTCGCGGCGGTGCAGTCCTGGGCCAGCCAGCGGGGGATCAACCCGATGATGCCCGGGGTGGGCGTCGGCGCGGTGCTCGGCACGGCGGCCCGCAAGGAGCTGCGGGACACCCTGCTCAAGCGGTTCGGCCGCAACCTGACCACGCTCGGGCCGTTCCTGACCGGGGCGGCGGTGGCCAGCTACCTCAACCGGCGGGCCACCCGCTCGCTGGCCGGCCAGCTCCGCACCGACCTGCGCCGCCAGCGGCGCGCACTTCCCGGCGGCGACTCGCGCCCCGCCCTGCCCTGACCCGTCGGCGGGCGGATCAGCTACGGGGTGCGGCGTCGCGGGCGGCGAGGAGCGCGGCGGCGAGGCGTACCGGGTGGCGGGTGCTGACCACCCAGAACGGGGTGGGGTCGGCGGGGTCGTCGAGCACCACCTGCACCGCACCGGAGACCCACGGGCGCTGGACCACGAAGGCCAGCGGGTCGGCCCCGACGCCCAGCACCTCCCGCCGGCCCGCCGCGTCCAGCGCGACGGCGTCGGCCACGAACCGCACCGGCAGCCGGGCGTCGTCGACCCGCAGCTCCCCGTCGGCCACCGCGACCCGGATCCGCCCCAGCCACCACAGACCGGCCAGCGTCGCCGGCGGCAGCACCACGAACGGCAGCCACGCGCGCGTCCCCTGGGCGCCCGACCAGAGCTCCACGGCGAGGAGCCCGCTGAGGGCCAGCGCGGCCAGCCAGAGCCACCACGGCAGGGCGAGCCGCTCCGTGTAGGCGGTGCTCACGGCGGCG
The DNA here is from genome assembly GCF_049841815.1 of Micromonospora sp. DT233. Lineage (NCBI taxonomy): Bacteria > Bacillati > Actinomycetota > Actinomycetes > Micromonosporales > Micromonosporaceae > Micromonospora > Micromonospora sp. DT233. Next base: position 602,758 of record NZ_JBNCLB010000003.1, read on the forward strand.
TCGGGTGGAGAGGACGGCGTTCGGCTCACTCCTCGAAGGGTACGGCGCACGACGGGCGGCCGACCGGGCAGGATGTCAGGGTCACCCCGCGAACCGGACGGAAGAGGAAGACCGTGACCGAAGACGTGCCCGTGCCCGTACGGCGGCTCGACCCGGGGTTACCGCTGCCGGCGTACGCCCATCCCGGCGACGCCGGGGCCGACCTGCTGGCCGCCGCGGACGTGGAGCTGCCCCCCGGCGGGCGGGCCCTGGTCCCCACCGGCGTGGCGGTCGCCCTGCCGCCGGGGTACGTCGGGCTGGTGCACCCGCGCTCCGGCCTGGCGGCCAGGCTCGGCGTGACGGTGCTCAACGCGCCCGGTACGGTCGACGCCGGCTACCGGGGTGAGATTTTCGTCAACCTGATCAATCATGATCGGGAGGCGTCGGCGAAGATCTGCCGTGGCGATCGGATCGCGCAGCTCGTTGTTCAGCGGGTGGCGCGGGCCGATTTCCAGCCGGTGACCGAGCTGCCGCCGTCCCGGCGGGGCGTCGGCGGGCACGGCTCGACCGGCGGTCACGCCGGGCTCGTCCCGCCGTCGGCGGAACGGGCCGGCGGGCAGCCGGAAGAGGTGGCAGGGTGAGTGCGAACAGCGGAGGGTGGGCGCAGTGATCTTCTCCCGAAAGCGGGCCAGCGGCGGTCGGCAGGGCCGTGACGAGCGGGCCGCCGAGGTCCTGGCCGAGCGGGCCGCCGAGGAGTCGGCGCCGGCCCGTGGCCCGTACGACGTCTCCGAGGCCCCCGACGGGGTGCAGCGGCTCGACCTCGGCAGCCTCCAGATCCCCGCGGTGGCCGACGTCGAGGTGCGCGTGCAGGCCGACCCGCAGGGCGTGATCCAGCAGGTCGTCCTGGTGCACGGGGAGAGCGCCCTGCAACTCGGCGTCTTCGCCGCGCCCCGCTCCGAGGGCATCTGGGACGAGGTGCGCGAGGAGATCCGCCAGTCCCTGTTCAAGGACGGCGCGGCGGCGCAGGAGGCGCAGGGGGAGTACGGCCCCGAGCTGCACGCCCGGGTACGCACCCCGGACGGCCTCACCGACCTGCGGTTCGTCGGCGTCGACGGTCCGCGCTGGATGGTCCGCGCCGTCTTCCAGGGCGCCGCCGCCACCGACCCGGCCGTCGCCGGCCCGCTGCGCGAGTGCCTGGACGGGCTGGTCGTGGACCGGGGCCAGGAAGCGAAGCCGGTGCGGGAGCCGCTGCCGCTGCGGCTGCCCCGCGAGGTCACCGAGTCCGCCGAAGAAGGCGTCGCGGGCCCGGTCGAGGCCTGATCTGACCCCCCACCCGCGTCCGTGCCCCGTGCGGGCCGCCGGCGCAGAGCCGGCGGTCCGCCTCGGACGGTCGCGTCGCCGCTGCCCGGCGTACGCTGGCGGGACGCGCCCGGCACCCGTGCCGGGCGGCACCGTGCCGGCGCTGCCGGCCAGCCCCGGGAGAGGGTGACGCGGAGGTCATGACGACCGACGAGGGCGGCAGGGCCTCGCTACGGCGGCTCCTGCACCGGTTCACCGCGAGCGAGGCCGAGATCGAGGCGCAGGAGTTGCGTCGGGAGAGCGCCGAGTCCGGTGGCGTGCCCGCCCGGCAGTGCGCGCGGGGTCAGCTGGTCTCGGTGACCGGGCGGCTGCGCACCGTTGTCTATACTCCTCGGACGAACCTTCCCACGCTGGAGGCCGACCTGTACGACGGCAGCGACGTGGTGACGCTGGTCTGGCTCGGCCGGCGGCACATCGCCGGCATCGAGCCGGGGCGGCACCTGACGGCCCGTGGGCGGGTGGCGATCCGGGACGACCGCAAGGTCCTCTACAACCCGTACTACGAGCTGGAGTCCCCGAAGTGACGACGCGGGCGCCATGGACGGGAGAGACGCGATGACCACCGGAGCGCACCGGACGACCGAGCCGGGGACCGGCCCGGAGGACTCCGAGCGGCTGCCGAGCCTCGCCGAGCAGATGGCCGACCAGCTCGGCGGCTGGCGCGGGCTGGTCGAGTCCAGCATCCCGGTGGTCGTCTTCGTGATCGCCAACATCATCGGGGATTTGCGGCCGGCGGTCGTCGCCTCGGTGTCGGTGGCCCTGCTCATCGCCGGGCTGCGGCTGGCCCAGCGCCGGCCGGTGCGGCACGCGGTCAACGGGCTCTTCGGCGTCGGCGTCGGCGCGGCGATCGCCTGGCGCACCGGCGACGAGCGCGACTTCTACCTGCCGGGCATTCTCTACGGCATCGGGTACGGGCTGGCGCTGCTGCTCTCGGCGGCGATCCGGCAGCCCCTGGTGGGCTGGATCTGGTCGGTCCTGGTGGCGAAGGGCCGCTCCGAGTGGCGCGACGACCCGCGCCTGGTGCGCACCTTCACCCAGCTCACCGTCCTCTGGGGCGTGGTGTGGCTGGCCAAGGTCGGCGTGCAGGCCGGGCTCTACCTCGCCCACCAGGACACGGCGCTGGGCATCGCCCGGCTGGCCCTGGGCTACCCGCCGTACGCGCTGCTGCTGCTGATCACGGTCTGGACGGTGCGCCGGGTGACCCGGGAGCCGGCCGGCCCGCCGCCACTGCCCGGGGCCTGAGCCACCGGCCCGGTGCCGGCCGAGCCGCCCCGGGCGGTGCCGTGGCCGACCGCCGAGCGGCCCCGGGCGGTGGGCCCGCTCAGCCGGCGCCCCGGGTCCGCTCCACGCTGTCGGGGCCCAGGACCACCGCGCGGACGGCGTCCTCCGCCTCGGCGGTGCAGACGAAGATCAGCTCGTCGCCGGCCTCGACCGGGTCGTCCGGGGTGGGCACCAGCACCCGCTTGCCGCGCAGGATCGCCACCAGGGCGGCGTCCCGGGGGATCGGCACCGCGTGGATCGGCTGCCCCACGTACGGGGCGGTCGGCGGCAGGGTGATCTCCACCAGGTTCGCCTCGCCCTGGCGGAACGTCATCAGCCGCACCAGGTCGCCGACGGTGACGGCCTCCTCGACCAGGGCGGCCATCACCCGGGGCTTGCTCACCGAGACGTCGACGCCCCACTGCTCGGTGAAGAGCCACTCGTTCTCGGCCCGGTTGACCCGGGCCACCACCCGGGGCACCGCGAACTCGGTCTTCGCCAGCAGCGAGACCACCAGGTTGACCTTGTCGTCCCCGGTCGCGGCGACCACCACGTCGCAGCCGGCGAGGTCGGCCTCCTCGAGGCTGGCCAACTCGCACGCGTCGGCCAGCACCCAGTCGGCGGCGGGCACCCGCTCCGGCCGCAGCATCCGGGGCTGACGCTCGATCAGCATCACCTGGTGGCCGTTGTCGATCAACTCCTGGGCGATCGAACGACCCACGTTGCCGGCGCCGGCGATGGCGATCCGCATGGTCAGGCTCCTTCCGGCGGGCTGCCCGCCGCCGACGCGACCGAGGCCACGATGTCGTCGGTGACCAGCATGAAGACCTGGTCGCCCTCCTGCACGGTGGTGGACCTGGTGGGGAGCATGCCGATGCCGAAGCGGGACAGGTACCCGACCCGCGCGCCGGACGCCTCCTCCAGCGAGCGCAGCGGCCGGCCGATCCAGTCCTTGTGCACCGGCACCTCGACGATCGAGATGGTGCTCGTCGGGTCCCGGAAGATCTCGACGTTGCCCTCGGGGATCAGGTGGCGCAGCATCCGCTCGGCCGTCCACCGGACGGTGGCGACGGTGGGGATGCCCAGCCGCTCGTAGACCTGGGCCCGGCGCTGGTCGTAGATCCGGGCGGCCACCCGGGAGACGCCGAAGGTCTCGCGGGCCAACCGGGCGGAGATGATGTTGGAGTTGTCGCCGCTGGAGACCGCCGCGAAGGCGTCCGCCCGCTCGATGCCCGCCTCCCGCAGCACCTCGCCGTCGAAGCCCGCCCCGGTGACCGTCACGCCGGCGAAGTCCGGGCTGAGCCGGCGGAACGCGTCGGCGTCCTGGTCGATCACGGCCACCGAGTGGCCGCGCGACTCCAGGCTCTGGGCCAGGGTCGACCCGACCCGGCCGCAACCCATGATCACGACATGCACGGTGTCCCTCCCAAGGTGCGTGCCCGCCGGCCCCGCCGGTGACCTGTCGACTGCGAGCCTGCCACGTCCCGGATGTCGGCGGGGGACGACGGTACCGTGCCCGACGGAGCGGCCGCGCCCAGCCACCCCGGCACGCGGGTATCGGTGGTCGTACCCTTAGCGCTTGTGGCCAGTCCCACCTCGCTGCTGAAGCGGCTGCTCGTCGGTCGACCGTTCCGGTCCGACCGACTCCAGCACACCCTCCTACCGAAGCGCATCGCGCTGCCGGTCTTCGCCTCCGATGCCCTCTCCAGCGTCGCGTACGCCCCGGACGAGATCCTGCTGACGCTCTCCATCGCGGGCGCGTCGGCGTTCATCTTCTCGCCCTGGATCGCCCTGGCGGTGGTCGTGGTGATGCTGACGGTGGTCGCCAGCTACCGGCAGAACGTGCACGCCTACCCCTCCGGCGGCGGCGACTACGAGGTGGCCACGGTCAACCTCGGCCCCCGGGCCGGTGTCGCGGTGGCCAGCGCCCTGCTGGTCGACTACGTGCTCACCGTCGCCGTGTCGGTCTCCTCCGGGGTGGCCAACCTGGGCTCGGTGGTGCCGTTCGTGGCCACCCACAAGGTGCTCGTCGCGGTCGTCGCGGTGGTGCTGCTCACCGCGATCAACCTGCGCGGGCTGCGCGAGTCCGGCACCGCGTTCGCCATCCCGACGTACGGCTTCGTGATCGTGATCGGCGGGATGATCCTCACCGGCCTGATCCGGGTCTTCGTCCTCGGCCAGGACCTGCGCGCCCCGAGCGCCGCCCTGGAGATCCAGGCCGAGCACAGCGTCACCGGGTTCGCGCTGATCTTCCTGCTGCTGCGCACCTTCTCGTCCGGCTGCGCCGCGCTCACCGGCGTCGAGGCGATCTCCAACGGGGTGCCGGCGTTCAAGGTCCCGAAGAGCCGCAACGCCGCCACCACCCTGCTGCTGCTCGGCACCATCTCGGTGGCCATGCTGGTCGGCATCATCTGGCTGGCCCGGCTGACCCACCTGCAGTTCGTCGAGGACCCGGCCCGGCAGATCCTCTCCGGCCCCGACGGGTACGTGCAGAAGACCGTCACCACCCAGCTCGGCGAGACGGTCTTCGGCTCCGGGTCGGTGCTGCTCTACGTGGTCGCCGGGATGACCGCGCTGATCCTCTTCCTGGCCGCGAACACCGCGTTCAACGGCTTCCCGGTGCTCGGCTCGATCCTCGCCCAGGACCGCTACCTGCCCCGGCAGCTGCACACCCGGGGCGACCGGCTGGCGTTCTCCAACGGCATCGTCCTGCTGGGCGTCTTCGCCCTGGTGCTGATCGTCGGCTTCCAGGCCGAGGTGACCCGGCTGATCCAGCTCTACATCGTCGGCGTCTTCGTGTCGTTCACGCTCTCCCAGGCCGGCATGATCCGGCACTGGAACCGGCACCTGCGCACCGAGCGGGACGCCCAGGCCCGCCGCCGGATGGTCCGCTCCCGGGCGATCAACACCTTCGGCATGGCGCTGACCGGCACGGTGCTGATCATCGTGCTGCTGACCAAGTTCCTGCTCGGCGCGTGGATCGCCCTCGTCGCCATGGCGGTGCTCTACGTGCTGATGCAGGCCATCCGGCGGCACTACGACCGGGTCGCCGCCGAGCTGGAGCCCACCGAGGTCCGGGGCGTGCTGCCCGCCCGCAACCACGCCATCGTGCTGGTCAGCAAGCTGCACCAGCCGACCCTGCGGGCCATCGCGTACGCGCGGGCCACCCGGCCGGACACGCTGACCGCGGTGACGGTCAACGTCGACGAGAAGGACACCCGGGGCCTGCAGTCCGAATGGGAGCGGCGGGAGGTCCCCGTGCCGCTCACCGTGGTCGACTCGCCGTACCGGGAGATCACCCGGCCGATCCTCGACTTCGTGGCCAACACCCGCCGGGAGTCGCCGCGCGACGTGGTCACGGTCTTCATCCCCGAGTACGTGGTGGGACGCTGGTGGGAGAACCTGTTGCACAACCAGAGCGCGCTGCGGCTGAAGGGGCGGCTGCTCTTCGAGCCGGGCGTCATGGTGACCAGCGTGCCGTGGCAGCTCGCCTCGACGGCCGGCAAGAACCTCGACCGGCTGGACGCGACGCTCAGCCGCAGCCCCGCCCGGGGCCCCCGGGTCGCCCCGCGCAGCACCCTGCCACCGCCGGTGTCGCCCGAAGCCACCGTGCCGCCCGGCGAGACCGACCAGAACCGGGGAGACCGACGATGACCGAGGACCACATGGACAGCGACGACAGCGACCGCGCGCGGCGAGGGCTGGAGGAGGCCGAGCGGGTCGAGTTGACCGTCGACGCGGTCGCCCCCGGTGGGCACTGCGTGGCCCGGGTCGACGGGCAGGTGGTCTTCGTCCGGCACGCGCTGCCCGGCGAGCGGGTGATCGCCGAGGTCACCGAGGTGCACAAGGGATTCGTCCGGGCCGACGCGGTGACGGTGCTGACCGCCGCCCCCGAGCGGGTCGAGCAGCCCTGCCCGTACGCGAAACCGGGCCGCTGCGGCGGCTGCGACCTGCAGCACGTCGCGCCCGCCGCGCAGCTCGACTGGAAGTCGACGGTGGTGCGCGGGCAGCTCGGCCGCCTCGGCGGTCTCACCGACGCCGAGATCGACCGGCTCGACGTGCGGGTCGAGGCGCTGCCCGGCGGGCCGCTCGGCTGGCGTTCCCGGGTCCGGTACGCGGTCGACGCCGCCGGCCGGGCCGGGCTGCTCAAGCACCGCTCGCACGAGGTGGTGCCGATCGACCGCTGCCTGATCGCCCACCCGGCGATCCAGGAGCTACCGGTGCTCGGTGAGCGCTGGCCGACGGCCGACGCGGTGGAGACCGTCGCCTCGACCGGCGGGGACGTCATCGTCACCGCCCTGGCCGGCGGGGTGCCCACGGCGCCCGAGGCCCCGGTGGCGGGCGACGCCGCGGTGGCGGGCGGTGAGGCGACGGTGCTCGACGCCCCGGCCCCGGGCGGTGGACCGGTCACCGGTGCGCAGGGGCGCGACGGCGGTCGGCGGCCCGCGCCGGCGACGGTCCGCGAGGTGGCCGTCGGCCGCAAGTGGACGCTGCCGGCGTCCGGCTTCTGGCAGGTGCACCCGGCGGCGGCGGACACCCTGGTCGCCGCCGTGCTCGACCTGCTCGACCCGAGGCCGGGGGAGTCGGCCTGGGACCTCTACGGCGGGGCGGGACTCTTCGCCGCCGCGCTGGCCGAACAGGTCGGCGAGTCCGGCCGGGTCACCGTCGTGGAGTCCGCCGACGCCGGTGTCGCCGCCGCCCGCAACAACCTCAGCGACCTCACCGGCGTCGAGGTGGTGGCCGCCCGGGTGGAGGCCGCGTTGGCCCGCCGCCGGATCACCGGCCCGGTGGATCTGGTGGTGCTGGACCCGCCCCGCACCGGGGCGGGCGCGCGGGTGGTGCGGGACGTGGTGGCGGCGCAGCCGCGCGCGGTCGCGTACGTGGCCTGCGATCCGGCCGCCTTCGCCCGGGACGTGCGGACGTTCGCCGAGGCCGGGTGGCGGCTGGAGACGCTGCGCGGCTTCGACATCTTCCCGATGACCCAGCACGTCGAGCTGGTGGGGCTGCTGGTCCCGACCGACGACCACTGAGGGCCACCGGGGCAGCGCGGGAGGGTTTGGGGTCGGTAGCGTGGCCCGGTGGCGGCCAAACAGCTCAAGGTGGGTCTGCGGGTACGCGACCTCGACCGGTCGTTTGACCTCTACCGGCGGCTCGGCTTCCGGCACCTGCCCCAGCCCGCGCAGGAGCACCTGCGCTACCTGACCTTCGGACACACCTGGCTGATCCTGTCCGACCTGCACCGGCACGGCCATCACCACGCCGAGCGCGAGCGCCAGACCAAGCTCGGGCCGCCCGGCCTCGGCTTCGTGCTCGTCGTGCCGACCGTCGACCTCGACGCGACGCACGCGTTCTGGTCGCGAGAGGGCCTGCCCGTGACGCTCGAACCGGAGGACGTCGGATGGGCGCGCGTCTTCTACGGCCTCGACCCGGATGGCTACGAGATCATGTTCGAGCAGTTCGGCGCGTAGTGCGCCCTACTCGGCGGGTGCGGGCGGTCAGCCGACCGGCGGGGACGCCACCGTCACCAGCGCAGGCGGTCACAGCTGTTCGATGTCGATGACGGGCACCCCGCCGTAGAGCTTTCCGTCCGCGGTGAGCACCGCGGCGTCATGGTCCAGCGCGGCCATGGCGCAGGCGGCGAGGTCGGGGCGTCCGGTGGCGCGGTGCCAGTATGCCAACTCGTGCCAGGTGCGGCCGTCGGTGTCGAGCACGGCGCAGGCCCGGTGTTGGAGGAGCCGCATCAGCAGGGCCCGGTCGTGGGCGTCGTCGATGAGGGCGAGAGCTTCGGCGGCGGCGACGGCGGGCACGCCGAACGCGACGCGGCTCTCCACGACTTCGTGTACCGGCTCGGCGACGTGCACGGACCCGGTGAGGTAGGTGAGGAGCGCGGAGGTGTCGAGGATCAGCCGGACGGGCCGGTGGGGCGCGGTCACGCGGCGGAGGAGCGACGCGGGTCGGGGCTGGTGAACAGGTCGGCGGCGGCCCGTCGGACGTCCTCGCGGAGCGCGACTCGTCGTTCGGGGGTCCATTCGGCTTCGACGGCGAGGCGGCGGGCGCGGGCCCGGGTGACACCTTCGGCGGTCACGGTGATGCCGAGATCCTGGTGGAGGGTGGCGAGCTGTTCGAGCTCGATGCGGGCGCGGACCGTGTCGGCGACGAAAGCGCTGGCGTTGGGCTCGGCTTCGAGCCGGTCGGCCACGTCCTCGGGCACGGAGATCGACAGCTTGCGAAACCGCTGGGCAGGCTCGGTCATACCGGCAGCATAGCCCGGGTGGCACCGACGCGTGCGCAGGTCACGGCGTGCTCGTTGCCGTGTCGCGGCGCTGGTTCAGCGACACCACGCCTCACCGCCGAAATCTGCGGCGGGCGTGGGTGGTCAGTGCGACAGGGGCAGCACGAGCAGGTCCACCGGCGGCCCCGACGGCAGGCGCGAGCCGGCCACCCGCGCCCAGCCGGCCCGCCCGTACATCGCCCGCGCCGGCGCCCGGGGATCCGAGGCGAGGGTCGCCCACCGTTCCGGCCGCCCGGCCAGCAGCCGCCGCAGCAGGCCGAGGCCGACGCCCCGGCCACGCCTGGACGGGTGCACGACCCACTCCATGACCGCACACTTGTCGGCGTGCAGCACGTCGGCGGGCGGCTCGGCGTCGGCGTGGCCCCACCACCGGCCGGCGGGCATCGTCCAGGCGTACGCCGCGCCCACCAGGGCCCCCGCCTCCTCGGCGGCGACCAGCGCGAACCCGGGACGGGTCGCCTCCGCCGGCAGCCCTTCGGCGAAGCCCGCCACCTCCGCCGGGCCCTCCTCGTACGGCGGCTCGGCGTAGACGAACGCGTAGAGGTCGACGAGGGCGGGGAAGAGGGCAGCGGCGGTCGCCCCGGCGTGGGTGCTGAAGGTGACGGCCACGGCCCGAGGCTAGCCGGCCACCCGGGCGATCAGCTCCCCGTACGCGGGCCGGTGCCGCTGCGACACCGGCACCGCCTCGGCGACCCGCCGGGCCACCGACCGCAGGGTCGCGTTGTGCTGCTCCGGCGGCAGCCCGTCCAGCAGCTCCGCCGCGAGGCGCAGCCCGTCGGGGAGGTGCCCGCCGCGGATCAGCGCCGCCGCGCGGTGCAGCCCCACCTGCGCCCGAAGCCGGGCCTGGGACTGCGGATAGAGCTGCAACGCCCGATCCTGCGCCGCCTCCGCGGCCCGCAGGTCACCGGCGTGCGTGTAGACCCACGACTGGGTGTGTCGCAGCCGGTGCTCCGGCCATCCCCACAGCGACTCCACGTTGTCGACGATCGCGTCGGGGAGGCGATGCGCCAGGTCGTCGAGCTGTCGTACGCACGCCACGGCCTCGGCGTGCCGGCCGGCGAGGGAGAGCGCCTGTGCCCGCCCGGCCAGCAGCCCACACGACGCCGCCGACACCCGCGCCCCGTCCAGCAGCGGCAACACCTCGTCGGACAACGCCACCACCTGCTCGGCGGGGCGGCCGTCGTAGCAGCCGTTGACCACGTGCCACGCCCGGGTGGTCAGGATGGCGTCCAGGTCCCCGGACTCGTCGGCGACCCGCTGCGCGGAGCGCCACCACCGGCGGGCCACCAGCGACTGCCCGGACGCCACCAGGCCGAGCGCCACGACCACCGAGAGATGCCCGGCGGCGGCCAGCAGGCGCGGGCGCCGCGCGTCGCTCTCCACCGCGATGAGGTGTTGCAGCACCGCCAGGTCCGTGCCGAGCTGCCGCATCAGCACGTCGTGCGGCTGCCGGTAGTAGCCGAGCCCGCAGTCGGCGACGATGCCCGGCCACTCGTCGTGGTCCGCGTCGACCACCGCGTCCAGGCCGTGCCGCACGGCCTCCAGGCCGGCCTCCGGCACCACCGGCGCGGCGACGATGGCACCCATCGCCCGCAGCGCTGTCCGTCTGCGCATCTCCGTCCCGCCCTGATCACGCTCGTAGGCCGCCAGCAACGCCCCACCAGTGTCCAACACCCGGTCACAGGCCGCCGCGAACTCCGGCGAGCCACGCTTCTCGCCGCGCTCCACCTGAGCGATGTAGCCGTACTCGTAGGACACCCTGGCGGCGAACGGCCGCAACCCCAACCCGGCTGATCGGCGGTGCTGCCTGAGTATGTGACCGAACTCGCCCAAATGTGCCCCTCGGCGCGTGTCCTGGCGGTGTGGGCTCACGGGTCACACCTGGCGTCCGCCCCAGTCTATCGACCACCCTTGACGTGTCGGGGGATCCCGCAGTGGCGCGTCGGCCGGTCGACCGGGGCTGGCGGGTCGTCGCGGCCGATGGTGCGGTGGCCGACGGGACCCGACCCGGCGACCGCCCGCACCGACGAGACTGTCGGAGGTGTGCGGTGCGATACCGGTGGTTGGGCAACACCCCACGCGGCCGGTACGAGGACGGCACCCCACCGCCCACCGTCGGCGGCCCTGACGACCCGCGTCGGGCCGACGACCCTGACGACCCGCGTCGGGCCGACGGCCCGTCGTGGCCGGACGACGAGCAGGAACTCGCCGCCGGGGCCACCGGACGACGCACCCGTAACCGCTCGCACCGTTGGGGGCGGCGGTGAGCGCCCTGCGCCGCCTCGACGTACCCGCCGGCACCCGCCTGCAGTTGTTCGCCGCCGAGTGGCGACCCAACCCGTGCGGCATCGACCAGCTGGTGTGGACCGTCGCCGTGTTCCACGAGCCCGTCGGCGGCTACCTGTGGGTGCGCGGTCACGGGTGCGCCCTCGGGCAGCCGGACTGCGCGGCCGGCTGGTGCTGGGAGGGGCAGGTGCTCGTGGCGGCGATCCGCGCGAACCTGGCCGGCACCCGCTGACCGCCGGCCCGGGCCGCCGCGCACCGCCGGCCGGGCCGCCGTGGGCACTCCGGCCACCGCGCGGCTGTCCGGCCGGGGGCGCGGGCTGTCCGGTCGGGGCGCGGGGCTAGCCGGTCGGGAAGTCGCGGCGCTTGAGCTTCGCCCGCCGCCCGTCCGGGTGGTGCCACACGATGCCCTCCCACGCCGGGTGGGCCAGCAGCCAGTCACGCAGCCCGTCGTGGTCGCGGGGCAGACCCGCCAGCTCCGCGTCGTCCTCGGCGCTCTGGTGGCCGTGCCGGACGAGCAGGTGCCGGTCGGCCTGCTCCGGATTCCCGTTGACCTTCGGGCCGACCAGCTCGTAGGTGGCACCGGGCGTCGGGGTGCCACCCGGCCCGTCGAGGACCGGCGGCGTGCCGTCGAGGGCCTGCCGGTGGTACTTCGCGAACGCCGACTGCGCCATCGGCTCCCACCCCACGACCTTGCCGGTGGCCCGGTCGTGCTCCACGGGCAGGAAGCCCGGCGGCGGGGTCCTGCCGGGCTTCACCTCGCGGCGGGCCCACCACGTGACGCCGTCGTCGTCGAGCCGTACGCAGGTGCCGTCGTACTTGCGGGTGGGTCTGCCCGCGCCGTCGAGCACCCATTCGCAGTCGGGGTGCACGTCGCGGGTGACCCGCCGCAGGTCGTCGGAGTCGCGGCGGAACAGGGTGGGGATCTTCCGCATGGCCTCTCCTTCGGCTCGGTGAGCACACGGTAGCGGCCCCCGCCGCACCCCGGCGATCCGATAACCGGGCGCCGACGGGCCGGCCCCGGAGCCGTTTACAAGATCGTGTGCGGGCGGTTCCGGGCGTAGAGTGAGCCGCCCGGCGGGCCCGGCGAGCGCCGCCACCGACGGTACGAATGCGACGACAGGGGGCATTTCCTCTCATGCGGATCGTGGCGTTGATGTCGGGGACGTCGTACGACGGGGTGGACGTGGCCGCGGCGGAGTTCACGCCCGACGCCGACACCCTGCGGCTGCGGCCGCTCGGGTCCGCCACCCTGGCGTACGACGAGGAGCTGCGGGCGCGGATCGCGGCGGTGCTGCCGCCGAACCCGACGACGATCGAGGCGGTCTGCCGGCTGGACAACCGGCTCGGCGAGGTCTTCGCCGAGGCGGCGGCGCGCGGGGTCGAGCTGGCCGGTGGGCGGGCCGACGCGGTCGTCTCGCCCGGCCAGACGGTGTTCCACTGGGTCGACGGCGGCACCGTGCGGGGCACCCTCCAGCTCGGCGCGCCGGCCCGGGTGGCGGCCCGGGTGGGCGTACCGGTGCTGTCGGACCTGCGCTCGGCGGACGTGGCGGCCGGCGGGCAGGGCGCGCCCCTGGTGCCGGCCTTCGACGCGCTGCTGCTCGCCGGCGCGGCGGGGCCGCCGCGGGCGGCGCTGAACCTGGGCGGGATCGCCAACCTCACCGTGGTCGCGCCCGGCGCACCGACCCTCGGGTACGACGTCGGCCCGGCCAACGCCCTGCTCGACGCGGCGGCCCGGCGGCTGCTCGGCCGCCCCTGCGACCTCGACGGGGCCCGCGCGGCGGCCGGCCGGGTGCACCCGGGCCTGCTGGAGCTGCTGCTGGCCGAGCCGTACTACGCCGCGCCGCCGCCCAAGTCCACCGGCAAGGAGCTGTTCCACGCCGGCTACCTCGACGGGAGGCTGGCCGCGCTCGGCGAGCCGGTGGCCGCCGACGACGTGCTGGCCACGCTGACCGAGCTGACCGCCCGGACGGTGGCCGCCGAGTGCGACCGGCACCGGGTGGGTGAGGTGGTGGCCGCCGGGGGCGGGGTGCGCAATCCCACACTGCGGGGCCGGCTGGCCGCCCTCGGCGCGGGCCGGTGGCGGCTGCGGGTCAGCGACGAGCTGGGGGTGCCGGCGCAGGCCAAGGAGGCGTACGCGTTCGCCCTGCTCGGCTGGCTGTCCTGGCACGGCCTGCCAGGGGCGATCCCCTCGGTGACCGGGGCGCGGCAGGCCGCCGTGCTGGGCTCCTGGACGCCCGCCGGGCCGGCCCGCCGCGCGGCCCCGGCCACCCCGCCCCGGCGGCTGGTGATCACCGGCTGACCGCCCTCACGGTCGGTGCGCGGTCACACGGCCGAACTGCGGACCTGCGGGCGGCCGATAGACTCTGCTGTCATGAGTGTTGATGAGGACACGGCCAACCACGGCCGGCTGCTGGGCACGGTGCGCGGTCCGCAGGACGTGAAGCGGATGACCACCGAGCAGCTGGGCATCCTCGCCGCCGAGATCCGTGACTTCCTGATCGCCAAGGTCTCCCGCACCGGCGGGCACGTCGGGCCCAACCTTGGTGTGGTGGAGCTGACGCTGGCGATGCACCGGGTCTTCGACTCCCCCCGGGACCGGCTGCTGTTCGACACCGGCCACCAGGCGTACGTGCACAAGATCCTCACCGGCCGGCAGGACGGCTTCGACCGGCTGCGCCAGCGCGGCGGGCTCTCCGGCTACCCGAGCCAGGCCGAGAGCGAGCACGACCTGGTGGAGAACTCGCACGCCTCCACCGCGCTGTCCTACGCCGACGGGCTGGCCAAGGCGTACGCCCTGCGCGGCGAGGCGCGCAGCGTGGTCGCCGTCGTCGGGGACGGCGCGCTCACCGGCGGCATGTGCTGGGAGGCGCTGAACAACATCGCCACCTCCGGCAACCCCCTGGTGATCGTGGTCAACGACAACGGCCGCTCCTACGCGCCGACCATCGGCGGCCTCGCCGACCACCTCTCCTCGCTGCGGCTCAACCCCGGCTACGAGAAGATCCTCGACACGGTCAAGGACGCCCTCGGCAACACCCCGTTCGTGGGCAAGCCGATGTACGAGGTGCTGCACGCGGTCAAGAAGGGCATCAAGGACGCGGTCGCCCCGCAGGCGATGTTCGAGGACCTCGGCATCAAGTACGTCGGCCCGGTCGACGGCCACGACCTCGAGGCGGTCGAGTCGGCGCTGCGGGCGGCGAAGAACTTCGGTGCCCCGGTGATCGTGCACGCGGTCACCCGCAAGGGCTACGGCTACCGCCCCGCCGAGGAGGACGAGGCCGACCGCCTGCACGGCCCCGGCGGCGCCTTCGACGTGGAGACCGGCAAGCTGGTCGCCGCCCCCTCGGTGAAGTGGACCCACGTCTTCGCCGACGAGCTGATCGCGATCGCCGACGCCCGGCCCGACGTGGTGGCCATCACCGCCGCGATGGCCGAGCCCACCGGCATCGCCAAGCTGGCCCGCAAGTACCCGGAGCGGGTCTACGACGTCGGCATCGCCGAGCAGCACGCGGTCACCTCGGCCGCCGGGCTGGCCCTGGGCGGGTTGCACCCGGTGGTGGGGGTCTACGCGACCTTCCTCAACCGGGCCTTCGACCAGGTCCTGCTGGACGTGGCGATGCACAAGCTGCCGGTGACGTTCGTGCTCGACCGGGCCGGCATCACCGGCCCGGACGGGCCCAGCCACTACGGCATCTGGGACATGGCCGCCTTCGGGGTGGTGCCGGGGCTGCGGATCGCCGCCCCCCGCGACGCCGCGACGCTGCGCGAGGAGCTGCGCGAGGCGGTGGCCGTCGACGACGGCCCGACCATCGTCCGCTTCCCGACCGGCACGGTCGCCGCCGACCTGCCGGCCGTGCGCCGGGTCGGGCCGGTCGACGTGCTGGCCGAGTCGGCCCGCACCGACGTGCTGCTGGTCGCGGTCGGCTCCTTCGGCCACCTCGGCATGGAGGTCGCCGCCCGGGTCGCCGAGCAGGGCTACGGGGTGACCGTGGTCGACCCGCGCTGGGTGCGGCCCGTCCCCGCCGAGCTGGTCCGGCTGGCCGCCGGCCACCGCCTCGTCGTCAGCGTCGAGGACGGGGTGCGCGTCGGCGGGGTCGGCGACGCCCTGGCCCAGGCGATGCGCGACGCCGACGTCCGGGTGCCGATGCGGGACCTGGGCGTGCCGGCCGAGTGGCACCCGCACGGCACCCGCGCGCAGATCCTCGCCGACCTGGGCCTCACCGCGCAGGACGTGGCCCGGGACGTCACCGGGTGGATCTCCGGCCTGGACGCGGAGCCGGTCGAGCCGATCGGCCTGCGCGCCGGCGGGAGCGCCGCCCAGAACTGACCCGACCCCGTCGTCCCCGGCCCGGCCGGGGACGACGGGATCAGCGGCCGCCGACGGAGCGGTAGTAGGTCTTCTCCGCACCGGCCAGGCTGAACGTGGCCTTGCTCGGCGGCTGCGGCACCACCACCAGCCCGGGGCGGTCGACCAGCCGGGGGGTGCCCGGCGGCACCGACAGCGAGGTGTACCGGGTGGAGCGCCAGCTCAGCACCACCAGCGACTGCCCGGGCACCGGCAACAGGTAGGCCTGAAGCATGTTGGCCCGGTCGGCCGGCGAGACCACCGTCTCACCGCCGTCGGCCGGCCGGTACACCACCGCGGTCATGGTGCCCGCGTCGGTCTCCCAGCTCAGCTGCTCCAGGTCGGCCGGATCGCCCCCACCCAGCGCGACCTCGCCCAGCGCCCGCACGCTCAGCTTCGCCATCGGCCAGGACACCGGCACCGACCGGGGCGCGTCCCGGTCGCCGATGCGGCGGGGGATGCTGCCGAACGGGCCCTGCTCGCCGGCGAGCACGCAGGTGTCCAGGCCGTCCAGCGCCCGCCGGCCCGAGCCGGTCTCGTCGCGCACCAGCGGGTAACGCGGGTCCGTGGTGGCCGTACCGAGGTCGAGCAGGCGGTCGGCGGCCCGGCCGCGCGGCAGCGACCGGGTGGCCCGCAGCGTCGCGGTCAGCGACACGGCCCGGCAGGCCGGCACGTCCACCGGGTCGGTCAGCCCGTCCCGGTCGGGCAGCGCCCGGCCCTTCGGGCCGAGGAGTCGCTCCACCCGGCCGGAGAGCAGGTAGCGCCGCCCCGTGGCGGTCTGCACGGGGAGCACGTCGGAGTAGACGAGGTAGCCGGGATCGGTGTACTCGCTGGCCCGGTCGACCACGTACCGGTCGCCGTCGCGGGTCAACTGGAGCAGCCAGGAGGCGCTCTCCCCGGGGACGTCGGCGGCCACCAGGGCCAGCGGGACGCCGTCGACGTCGCCGGACCAGAGGATCCCCGAGGTGGACAGGTGCGCGCGGTCGTCGGCCGGCGAGCGCCACGAGCGGACCGCCTCGGTGACCGCCGCCGTCGCCGCCGGGTCAGCGGCGAGCCCGCCCCGCGCGGGCCAGACCCGCAGCGTCCCGTCCAGGCTGTCGTAGCCCATCGGGAGGGCGTCCGCCTTCCGGTCGGCGACCGGCCCGCAGGCCGCGCCGGTCAGCAGCAGGGTGAGCAGTGCGGTGGCCGTCATGCCGCGCCGGCGGACTGAAGCCACCTGTACGCCCCCGATCGCGTCGCCCGGTCGTGTTCGCGCCTCACATGCTACGAGACGCACCTGGGGACGTGGCGCGGCACCTCGACGAGGCCCGCGAGCTGCGGCGGGACCGGACACATAGGACGCGCCGGTGTTTGTCGGGCCGCCCATGGCCTCCGGTAGACTCCGCCGACTGTGACTCCTGCCGAGCCCCGAGGGGATTCCCCGCCGGTTCCCGACGCTGCGGGCAGCCCCACCGACCCCGCGCCCCGGGCCGGGGCGGTGGCGACCGCCGACGACCCACCGTCGGCCGAGCCCCCGGCCGCCGAGACCCGGGCCGCCGGGCCGACCCCGGCCACCACGCCGGCGGCCCCCGTGGCGGCGCGGTGGCGGTGGACGCCCCGGCGGCGGGACCTGGCCACGTACGGCCTCTTCCTGCTCGCCGCGCTCTGGGTGACCAGCCGGATCTGGCTCGACCCGGCCGGCCGGGTCGCGTCGCTCTACAGCAGCGACCCGGCGCAGGTGCAGTTCTTCCTCGCCCACAGCGTGCGGGTCGTGCTGCACGGGGAGTTCCCCTTCTACACCGACCAGTTCAACTACCCCGACGGGGTCAACCTGATGGCCAACACGGCCATCCTGGCGCTCGGCATCCCGATGGTGCCGGTGACCCTGCTCTTCGGGCCGGCCGTCTCCTTCGTGGTGCTGGTCACCCTCGGCCTCGCCGGCACCGCCGCCGCCTGGTACCGGGTGCTCTCCCGGCACGTGGTGCGCAACCGGACCGCCGCCGCCGTCGGCGGCTGGTTCTGCGGGTTCTCCCCGGCGATGCTCTCGCACGCCAGTTGGCACCCGAACATCATCAGCCAGTTCCTGCTGCCGTTCATCGTCTGGCGGGTGCTGGTGATCACCCGGTCGCGGCGGCCGGTGCTCGACGGGGCGCTGCTGGCCCTGCTGGTGACCGTGCAGGCGTTCATCAACGAGGAGATCCTGCTCTTCACCGCGATGGCCTGCGGGGTCTTCCTGATCGCCATGCTGGTGCAGCGGCCCGGCCTCTGGTCGTCGGCGTGGCGGCCGCTGGGCGTCGCGCTGGCGGTCTGCACCGGGCTGGCCGGGGCGCTGCTGGCGTACCCGCTCTACGTCCAGTTCGCCGGGCCGATGGCGTACCACGGCCTCAGCGACGCGGTCCGCGACTACGGCAACGACATCGCCGCCTTCTTCGCCCCGGGCTCGCCCACCCTCGGCGGCAACCAGCGGGCCAACATCAACCTGGCCCCGAACTACTCGGAGGAGAACGCCTTCTTCGGCTGGAGTCTCTCGCTGATCGCCGTCGGCATCGTCTTCTGGCTGCGCCGCGAGCCGATCGTCCGGGCGCTCGCCGCCACCGGCGGGTTCTTCGCGGTGCTCTCGCTGGGCGAGCGGATCTCCTGGTGGGACCGGGAGCTCCTCACCGGCCCGTGGGAGCTGCTGGTCCGGGTGCCGCTGCTCGACGCGGTGGTGCCGACCCGGTTCGGGATGATCACCACGGTGGTGATCGGCGTGCTGCTGGCGTTCGCCGTCGAGCGGCTCTGGTCGCTGCGCCCGGCGCAGCCCCGCCCGGTGCGCCGCCTCGGCATCGGGGTGCTCACGCTGGCGCTGCTGCCGATCGCGCCGCTGCCGCTGCAGGTGACCTCCCGCCCGCCGGTGCCGAAGTTCATCACCGCCGACCGCTGGCGCGAGTACGTCGCCCCCGACCAGACCCTGGTGCCGATCCCGGTGCCGAACATGGGCAGCACGCACGGGATGCGGTGGGCGGCGTCGACCAACCTCGACTTCAAGATCCCCGGCGGCTACTTCCTCGCCCCGCGCAACGGCAACACCGGCGACCCGGGGCGCTTCGGCGGCCGGCCCAGCGGGGTCGGCGCGCTGCTGGAGGACGTGGCCACCACCGGCCGTACGCCGAAGCTCGACGACCGGCAGCGCCGCCGCTCCCTGGACGAGTTGCGGCACTGGCGGGCCGCCCTGCTGGTGCTGCCGGTGGGCCAGCAGCACGCGGAGCCGCTGCGGCGTACCGTCGAGGAGCTGGTCGGCCCCGGCCGCCGCGAGCTGGACGTGTGGGTCTGGGACGTCCGGACGCTCACCGCCCCCACGACCTGATGGCCGCCCCGGTCACCCCCGCCGCCCGCGACCCCCGGGAGCCCGGCGACGCCCCGCGTGCGCCCGGCGGGCGGCGGCGGGGTCTCGACGTGGCCGTGGTCGTCGGGTACGTCGCCCTGGCGGTGCTGCTCACCGCCGGGCAGTGGGGGCGGCCCGGGCGGCTGTTCCACCAGGACAACGACCAGATGCTCTTCGAGTGGATGCTGGCGCGGGCCGCCCGCGCGGTCGTCGGCCCGGAGAACCCGCTGCACAGCACGGCCCTGAACGCCCCGGACGGGGTCAACCTGATGGCCAACACCTCGGTGCTCGGGCTGGGCGTGCCGCTGACCCCGGTGACGCTGCTCTTCGGCAGCCAGCCGGCCTTCCTGGTGGCGGTGGTCGTCTGCCTCGCCGGCACCGCCACCGCCTGGTACGTCCTGCTGGCCCGCCGCCTCGTCGACTCCCGGGTCGCCGCCGCCGTCGGCGGACTGCTCTGCGGCTTCGCCCCCGGCATGGTCGCCCAGGGCGGGGCGCACCTGCACATGGCCGCCCAGTTCCTGGTGCCGCCGATCCTGGCGCTGGTGTTCCGGCCGGGCACCGACCGGGTCCGCCGGCACGGGGTGGCGCTCGGGCTGCTGGTGGCGTACCAGGTCTTCCTCGGCGAGGAGGTGCTGGTCTTCCTGGCGCTCGCCGCCGGCGCGCTCACCGTCGGGTACGCCCTGGCCGACCGGGCGACGGCCCGCCGGCTGGCGCCCGCGTTCCTAACCCGGATCGGGGTGGGGGCGCTGGTGGCGGGGGCGCTGCTGGCGTACCCGCTGTGGTTCCAGTTCTTCGGGCCGGGCCACTACCAGGGGATGCCCTTCGACGCGCCGGGGTTCCGGCTCGACGCCGCCTCGTTCACCGCCTCGGCCCGGCAGACGGTGCTCGGCGACGACCACCTGCCCGGCCTGTTGTCCCCGAACCCGACCGAGGAGAACTCGTTCTTCGGGCCGGGCCTGCTGGTCCTCGCCGTGGTGATCGTGATCTGGCTGTGGCGTCGCCCGCTGGTCCGGGCGCTGGCGGTGGTCGGGATCGTGGCCGCGCTGCTCTCCCTCGGCCCGGTGGTCCGGCTGGACGGGGCCACGACCGGGCTGCCCGGCCCGTACCGGCTGCTCTCCGGCGTGCCGCTGCTCGACCTGGTGGTGCCGGCCCGGTTCGCGCTGATCTGCGTGCCGGTGCTGGGGGTGCTGATCGCGCTCTCCCTGGACCGGGTCCGTGCCGCGCCCGCGCCCGTACCCGCTGCCGGCGCGGTGCCGGTGCGGCTGCTCTGGGGCGGCGCGGTGGCCGCCGCGCTGCTCCCGCTGACGCCCACCCCGATCCGCACCGTGCCGGTCTCGCCGGTGCCGGCCTTCGTGGCCGACGGCGGCTGGCGGGCGTACGTGCCGCCCGGCCGGACCCTGGTGCCCGTCCCGCCGGTGACCGGCGCCGGGGTCAGCCCGGCGACGTTCTGGTCGGCCCGCAGCGGGCTGGCGTTCGCCGCGCCCGGCGGCTACTTCATCGGGCCGCGCGCCGCCGACGACCCCACCGCCCGCTGGGGCGCCCCGGACCGCCCGACCTCGCTGCTGCTGCGCCGGGTGGCCGAGAGCGGGCAGGTGCCGGTGGTCACCGACGCCGAGCGCCGCCAGGCGGTGACGGACCTGCGCCACTGGCGGGCCGCCGTGCTGGTCCAGGGCCCGCAGGTCCAGGGCCGGGGCCGGCAGGACCGGGGCGAACCGGTCCGCCGCACCCTCGACCAACTCGTCGGCCCCGGCCGCCAGCTCGACGGCGCGTGGGTGTGGGACGTACGCGCCCTGGCGGGCTGACCGCTCCGCCGCACGGTCGCCGGAGGGCGTCCCACGCCGCCCGGGGCGCCCACGGTCGCGTGGGCACCCCTTGCGGGCCGCTCAGCCGACGAGCGGGCGGACGTCCCAGAGCCAGACGTCGTCGACCCGCTGCGCCGGGCCGAGCAGGGCGGTCATCAGGTCGCGCAGCACCGCCTCGCGGGGATGCGCGCCCAGCACCACCACCGACGCCTTCCAGAAGCGCAGGTCCTCGACGGCCTGCCGGCGGTTGTCGTCGGTCAGCGTCGGCAGCGTGCCGGAGTCCATGGTGGCGTAGATCAGGGTGCTGGTCGGCCGGTTCGGGGCGCCGAAGACGCCCTCGCCGTCGGCGTTGGGCCCGATGAAGTAGCCGCCGGGGACCGGGAAGGCGTGCCCGGTCAGCGCGCTCCAGCGCAGGGTGGGCAGGCCGTGCACGTTGCTGGGGATCGGCACCGGCACCAGGGTCCGCCCCGCCGGCACGAACGGCTCCCAGCCGCCGGCCGTGATGAAGTGCGGCGGCGGGTCGATCTGCTGCGCCGGCAGCGGCCGGGGGAGCAGCGGCAGCACGGCGAGCGCCAGGGCGGCGTACCCGACCGGGCGCAGCCAGCGGCGCGACCGGGCCGGCGTGGGGGCGGGGCCGTCGGCCTGGGTTGGGGTCGCCGCCACCGCGCCGAGCGGGTCGGTCCCGGCGCGTGGCGCGGGCACCCGCGCCCCGGCGGCCGGCGCGGTGCGGGCCAGCGCGTCCCAGGCCAGGGCGAGCAGCACGCCGACGGCGGCGGCCACCACCAGCGCCATCCGGGTGGGCATCATCATCTCCACCAGCGGCAGGTCGTCGGAGATGTACGACCACGGCCCGTCGATCGTGGTCTCGGCGCCGTCGAAGCGCACCACCGGGCCGATCGAGGCGACGGTGAAGACCACCACCAGCACGGCGACGATCCGGGCGGCCAGCGACCGGCGGACCAGCAGCACCAGGGCGACCAGCGCCACTGCCACCAGCGGCCAGCCGAACCAGCTGTTCTGCTCGGTCAGCCCGATGGTCTTCTCCACCGCCTCGTCCCCGGCGACGGTGTCCCGGGCGAAGGTCACGAAGGCCATCAGGTCCTCGCCCCAGCTGTGGAACACCCCGCCCTGCAGGCCCCGGTAGGACTGCGGGCCGTTGAACTGGAACCAGATCGGGTACGCCGTCAGCAGCAGCGCCAGCCCGCCGCCGAGGCCGAGCGAGGCCAGGAAGCCGCCGAGGCGGGCCCGCGCGGCCCGGGGCCGCTGCACCACGTAGGCGGCCACCACCACCAGGCAGGCCAGCGCGGTGAGCAGCAGCATCTCCTCGTTGACGAAGATCTGGTACGCCACCAGCAGGCCGAGCACCAGCCCGTCGCGCCGCCAGCTCCGCCCCGCCCGGCCCAGCCGCAGCACCCGGGCCACGATCACCGGCAGCAGGAAGTTGGAGACGAAGTTGGGCTGCCCGTTGGCGTGGTGCACGATGCCGGGCGCGAAGCCGAGGAACGCCCCACCCACGAACGCCGCCGCGCGCGAGCGCACCAGGTGCCGCGACAGCATCCAGTACGAGGTGGCGGCCGTCGCCGCGAGCGCCCCGCCGAGATAGAGGGCGTACGTCACCTGCGGGCCGAGCAGCCACGTCACCGGCGCCAGCGGCAGGGTCACCCCGAGCAGCGAGGTGTTCGCCATCATGTTCACCCCGTCCGGGGCGTTCTGGCGGGCGCTGAAGAGCGGGTTCTCCAGGTGGAACAGCGAGTACTGGCCGTGCGAGAAGAGCCACTCGAACCAGCTGTGGTCGGTCGGCAGGTGCGACGACACCCGGTTGCCGACGTCGCCCCAGTAGTTCAGGCACACGAGAACGCCGAGGAGCACATAGGCTCCGATGGCGAGGGCGTCAGCCCGGTTCGGTCGCCGTCGGGGCCGCCCCGGTGTGCCGGTGCCCACCTCGTCGGGTCCGGCCGGCGCGGCCTGCGCCGCGACGGTTGCGGAATCGGGGTCGGGGTTCAGCGAGGGGTCTTTCACCGGCACAGCCACGACGGGCCATCGTACAGGCGGGTCGGACGGCCCCCGCCGGAGAGGAGCGCCGGTGAGCGTCATCGACCTCGGCGAGCTGCGCGACGACGTGGAGCCGGACCCGCCGGCGCGCCCGCCCCGGTCGGTGGGCCGGCCGCTGCGGGTGGCGCTGGCCGGGGCCCTGGCCCTGCTCGCCCTGGCCGGCTCGGTGCCGGCCGCGCCAACCCTCTCGGCGCTGGTCCCCTGGGGCGTCGGCGGCGACTTCGTCGTCCTGGGCGGCCGGGTCTACGTGGCGGCCCCCGAGAACCTGGGCGGCGGCGGCACGCGCGAGATGACCGCCTACGCGCCGCCGACCCGCGCCGGCGGTGACCTGCGCCCGCTGTGGCGGGCCGCGCTGCCCTTCGGGGCGGGCGAGATCCAGGGGCAGGAGCACGGCGGCCTGGTGCTCTTCACCGGCGACCACTCCAACGGGGGGCCGGAGACGGTTGCGGTGGAGGCGGCGAGCGGGCGGCAACGGTGGCGGCTGTCCGGCTCCGCGACCCGCACGGCCGGCGGCGGGCTGCTCCTCTTCGGCTTCAGCAGGGGGGAGGGCGGTCAGCAGCCGATCCCGCTGCGCGTGGTGGACCTGGCGTCGGGGCGGCTGCGCTGGTCGGCCCCGCTCGGCCCGGACCGGACGGCCCTCCACTACCGGGGCGTGGAGATCGACCGGGTGGCGCTGGTCGGCGGGTCCGGGCGGATCGAGGTGCGGGACGCGGGGTCCGGGGAGGTTCTCGCCACCCGCGAGCCCTCCGCCGGCGGCCTGCGGGAGTACCAGGGCGTCCAGATCGTCGCGGACCTGCTGCTGGTGATCACCGGCGACCCTTCCGGCCGGCGCCGCGTCACGGCGTACGGGCTCGGCGGGCTGGACCGGCGCTGGGAGCTCGACCTCGCCCCGAGCCAGGAGCTGTCGTACTGCGCCGACCTGCTCTGCGCGGGCAGCCCGGAGGCCGGGCTGTCGATGCTCGACCCGGCGACGGGCCGGCCGGGCTCGGCCATCCCGCGCCTGCAGTGGGTCGTCACGTCCCGGGGCGGCCGGCTGCTCGTCGTCGTGGGCACGGACCAGGGCGAGGCGGACGCGCCGGCGGGGATGCCGTTCGCCGTACTCGACGCCGCCACCGGGCGGACGGTCGCCGAGCTGGGCAGGTGGGACCTGGCCGACGACTGGGACCCGGACGGGCCGTTGCTCGGCACCCGGCGCACCCGGGAGGGCGGCCTGCTCGTCGCCGAGCTGGACCCGGTGCGGGCGGTGACCCGGCACCTGGGCGTACTCCACGACACGGCGGGGGACTGCCACTCCGACGGCTGGGACCTGGTCTGCCGCCGACCGAGCGGGGCGTACGGCTGGTGGCGGCTGGGCGGCTGACGCGCCTCCCGGCTCACCAGTTGGGCTGGGCCGGCGGCGGGGGCAGCGGCACGTCGGGCGGGTGGATGACGTAGACGAGCCCGCCCCGGCTGCCCTGCCAGGCCGGCTCGAAGCGGTGCCGGTCCACGATCCGGCGCACCCCGGCGTCGTCCGGGGCGTACGGGTCGTTGAGCACCGGGTCGCCGTCGGCGGTGAAGCCGACCAGCACCATCAGGTGCCCCTGGGTGTCGTAGTCCAGCCCCGGCACGTCGCCCCGGCGGAACCTGGTGGAGACCACCAGCGGCACCCCGGAGGCGATGAACGCCCCGGCCTCGGCCAGCGACCGTAGCCGGGTGACGAAGGCGTCCACCCCGTGCCGGCCCGCGTACGCGGTGTTGAACGCCCAGTTTCCCGCCCCGCCGTAGGACGGGTCATAGCAGTGCCGGGCGGCGTGCACCACCACCGGCCGATGACCGGCCGGGGTGACCCAGCCATACCGGTCGGGGCTGGGGCCGGCACCCCAGTAGTCGAGCACCATGGAGACGCTGGTCGGGCTGCACCAGGAGTCCCCGCCGCCGCCCCAGCGCCGCTCGTCGCCGCCGTGCAGCCGCTGCGAGTACCGGGGCACGTCGAGCACCCGCCCCCAGCCGGCCCGCTCCCCGCCCTCGGCGGCCGGGTCGACCGCGCCGGCCGGGTCGGCCGGGCGGGGGGCGGAGGCGACCGCGCCGACCTGGCGCAGCACCGGGGTGGCGGCGCTGCCCGCCGGCCGCAGCAGGGTCACCCGGGCCTGCCAGCCGGTGACCGTCGCGCCGGTGACGACCAGGGTGTCTGCGTCGACGTGGGCGGCGGCGTCCCGCTGGTCGGCCACCGTGGTGCGGCCGAAGGGCTCGTCGTCGGCCGCCCAACGGGCCAGGGTGTACCAGCCGGTGGCGGGGGCGTCGGCGTGCCAGCCGCGCACCTCGACGTGCAGGCCGCAGCCGTCGGGGGTGTCGGCGGTCCAGGAGGGGACGACCTCGGCGACGGCGAAGCCGGTGTGCACCGGCGGGGAGGTCCAGCTCGCCGCGTCGTACCGGCGGGTCGGGTCTTCGGGGTGGGCGAGCCGGCCGGTCGGTTCGGCGAGGACCGCACCGGGGGCCGCCGCGCCACCGCAGGCGGCGGCAGCAGCGGGGGCGGGGGCGACCCCCTCGGCGGTGCCGGCGGGCAGGTCGGCCGGCAGGCGGAACCGCCGGAAGTGGATGTCCTGCTGGGAAGCCGTGCTCGCTCCGGTCATCGCCGCTCCCTCTCGCCGTAGATCAGCGCCGGGAAGCATCCCGTACCCGAAGAATTTTGCCAAGAGCGCGGGCGCGGCGGCCCGGCCACGGGCGGGCGACGGCGGCTTGCCCGGCGGCAGTAGGTTGTCGGCAGGTCAGCCGGCGGGAGGTCGCGCATGCGGGTACTGGTGGTCGAGGACGAGCGCAACCTCGCCGACGCGATCGCGCGCGGGCTGCGCAAACGCGGCATGGCCGTGGACGTCGCCTACGACGGTGACACGGGGCACGAGATGGCCTTCGTCACCCGCTACGACGTGGTGGTGCTGGACCGGGACCTGCCCGGCATGCACGGCGACCAGATCTGCGCCGAGCTGGCCGCCTCCGGCACCCTGACCCGGGTGCTGATGCTCACCGCCAGCGGCACGGTCGCCGACCGGGTCGAGGGGTTGCAGCTCGGCGCGGACGACTACCTGCCCAAGCCGTTCGCCTTCGACGAGCTGGTGGCCCGGGTGCAGGCGCTCGGCCGGCGGGCCACCCCGGCCGCGCCGCCGGTGCTCGCCGTCGCCGACCTGGTGCTCGACCCGGCCCGCCGGGTGGTGACCCGCGCCGGCACCCCGGTCGACCTGACCAACAAGGAGTTCGGGGTGCTGGCCGAGCTGCTCAAGGCGCGCGGCGCGGTGGTCTCCAGCGAGGAGCTGCTGGAAAGGGTCTGGGACGCCAACACCGACCCGTTCACCACCATCGTCCGGGTCACCGTGATGACCCTGCGCCGCAAGCTGGGCGACCCGCCGCTGATCGAGACGGTCGTCGGGGCCGGCTACCGCACCACCGAGGGGCCGGCGTGACCGCCACACCCCGGCAGGCGACCCGGCGCACCCTGCCCCGCCCGGCGCTGCCCCGTCCGACGCTGCGCCGCCCGAGCCTGCGGCTGCGGCCCACCCTGCGGCTGCGGCTCACGCTGCTCAACGGGGTGCTGCTGGTGGGCGCCGGGGCGATCCTGGTGCTGCTGGCCTGGCTGCTGGTGCGTGACGCGCTGCGCCCCACCGACGCGCTCGTGCCCGGCACCACCGTGCTGCTGGCCGACGGCCGGCTGCTCGACGCCGGGCAGTGGCAGCAGCAACTCGTCGACGCCGCCTCCCGGGAGCTGCTGGCCAAGGGGCTGGGGGCGTTGCTGGCGATCAGCGTGGTCGGGGTGGCCGGGGCGTACCTGGTGGCCGGGCGGGCGCTGCGCCCGCTGCACCAGGTCACCGCCACCGCCCAGCGCCTCGGCGAGGCCACCCTCGACCAGCGCATCGGCTGGTCCGGCGCGGACGACGAGGTGGCCGAGCTGGCCAAGACGTTCGACGCGATGCTGGACCGGATCGCCGTGGCGTTCGAGGCGCAGAAGCGCTTCGTCGCCAACGCCTCGCACGAGCTGCGCACCCCGCTGGCGGTGATGCGTACCGAGATCGACGTGACGCTCAGCGACGATGAGGCCGACGCCGCCGAGTACCGCCGGATGGCCACCGTGGTCCGCGACGCCTCCGAGCGGGCCAACGGGCTGGTCGACGCGCTGCTGGTGCTGGCCCGCAGCGAGGCCCAGACGGGCCGGCGGCTGGGCCGGCGCACCCAGTGTGACCTGGCCGCCGGCACCGCCAACGCCCTCTCGGCGGTCCGGCGGGAGGTGGAACGGATCCGGCTGCGGGTGCAGACGTCCCTGGAACCCGCCCCGGTCGTCGGCGACCCCGGGCTGCTGGACCGGCTGGCCGGGAACCTGATCGAGAACGCGGTCCGCTACAACCACCTGGACGGCCGGATCCGGGTCCGCACCGGCACGGACGGCCACTCGTCCTGGCTGGTCGTCGCCAACACCGGCTTCGAGGTCAGCCAGGCCGACGTGCCGGGGCTGTTCGAGCCGTTCCGCCGGGGCGGGCAGGAACGCACCGGGGCCCGGGGCTCCGGGCTGGGGCTCTCCATCGTCCGGGCGGTCTGCGACGCCCACGGCGGCACCGTGCGGGTCGTCGCCCAGCCCGGCGGCGGCCTGGAGGTCACCGTCACCCTCCCCGCCGCCGACACCGCCTGACCCGACCCCCCCTTTCCGTCCGCCCGCGCTTCGGGAGTTGCCCGTGATCCACCCCCCGGCCCTGCCCCGCCGCACCCTGGCGGCCCTCGCCGCCGTCGCCCTCACCATCGCCGGCCTCGCCGTCGGCGCTCCGGCGGGCGCGACGCCGTCGCACCCCACCCTGGTCTCCGCCGTTCCGTCCGCGGCCTCCCCGGACATCGTCGACGGCACCGTGTACGCCATCCACGACGCCGGCACGAAGATCATCGTGGCGGGCTCGTTCACCAAGGTGCAGAACCGCAGCTCCGACGTGGACATCGTGCGCCGCTACGTGCTCGCCTTCGACAAGGCCACCGGGACGGTGGACACCGCCTTCGTCCCGACCGTCGACAACGAGGTATCGGCGGTGGCGGCCGGTCCGACCGCCGGCACCGTCTACCTGGCGGGCAAGTTCAACACGGTCAACGGGGTGACCCGGCGCAAGGTCGCCCTGGTCGACGTCGCCACCGGGGCCACGGTCACCAGCTTCGCCGGCCCGGCGTTCAACGGCCTGGTGGACGACGTGGCGGTGGCGGGCAACCGGCTGCTGGTCGGCGGGATCTTCACCACCGCCGGCAACGCCAACCCGCGCGGCGGCCTCGCCTCGCTCGACGCCACCACCGGGGCCCTGGACGGCTACCTCACCACCGCCCTGACCGAGAACCACAACTACGACGGGGTGAGCGGGGCCCGAGCCGGCGTCGGCGTGGAGAAGTTCGCGCTCTCCCCGGACGGCACCCAACTCGTGGTGATCGGCAACTTCAAGCGGGCCGACGGGGTGTTGCACGACCAGATTGTGAAGCTGGACCTCGGTGCCACGGCGGCGACCGTCGCCGACTGGGACACCAGCCGCTACACCCCGCGCTGCACCTGGAAGTCGTTCGACTCGTACCTGCGGGACGTGGCCTTCGCCCCGGACGGCAGCTACTTCGTGGTGGCCACCACCGGCGGCGCGTACGGCGGGACGCTCTGCGACACCGCCGCCCGCTGGGAGGCCGCCGCCACCGGCGACGACCAGCAGCCCACCTGGGTGAACTACTCCGGCGGCGACACCTTCCTCTCGGTCGGCGTCAGCGAACAGGCGGTCTACGTCGGCGGGCACCTGCGCTGGCTGAACAACAGCTTCGGCGCGGACAGCCCGCAGGCCGGGGCGATCGGGCGGGCCAGCATCGCCGCCCTCGACCCGCGCAACGGCCTGCCGCTGTCGTGGAACCCGGGCCGGCACCCGCGCGGCTACGGCGTGACCGAGCTGCTGGTCACCCCGCAGGGCCTCTGGCTGGGCTCGGACCACTCGTGGATCGGCAACTTCACCTACCGCCGGGAGCGCATCGCGTTCTTCCCGCTGGCCGGCGGCGCGGGACCGCACCCGACCAGCACCGCCGGCCTGCCCGGCACCGTGTACCAGGCCGGGGTGCCGGCGCCGACCAACGTGCTGTACCGGGTCAACGCCGGCGGTCCCGCCGTGCCGGCCGTCGCGGGCGGCCCGGACTGGAGCGCCGACGACACCAGCAACCCCAGCCCGTACCACAACGCCGGCAGCACCGCCTCCGGCTTCGCCGCCGTGGGTAGCCTGGACGGCGCCGTCCCGGCCGGCACCCCGGCCGCCCTCTACGCCGACGAGCGCTACGACGCCCACGGCGGGCCGGAGATGGAGTGGGACTTCCCGGTGCCCGCCGGCACGGAGGTCGAGGTCCGGCTCTACCTGGCCAACCGGTACGCCGGCACGTCCGCCCCCGGGCAGCGGATCTTCGACGTGACCCTGGACGGCACCCTGGTGCTGAACGACCTGGACCTGGCGGTGACTCCGGGGCACGACGTGGGCACCATGCGGTCGTTCACGGTCGTCAGCGACGGCACCGTGGACATCGACTTCGGGCACGTGACGGAGAACCCGCTCGTCGACGCCATCGAGATCGTCAAGACCGGCCCGCCGCCCGCCGGCACCGGCGACGAGGTGCAGGCCCGCTCGTACGACGGGGCGGGCACGGTCGGCGCGCCGACCCCGGTGACCAGCCCGGACGGCACCGCCTGGTCCACGGCGAAGGGCGCGCTCTGGGTCGGCGGGACGCTCTTCTACGGCATGAACGGCGCGCTGCACCGGCGCACCTTCGACGGGACCACCTTCGGCGTGCCGAGCCCGGTCGACCCGTACCACCACCCGTACTGGGACACCGTGGAGACCGACTCCGGGCCGGAGGGCCAGACGTACGCCGGGGTGACCAGCAACTTCTACGCCGAGATCGGCAACGTCACCGGCATGGCCTACACCGCCGGCCGGCTCTACTACACCCTCGCCGGCGCCAGTGGGCTGTACTGGCGCTGGTTCACCCCGGACAGCGGCGCGGTGGGCGCCGACAAGTTCACCGTGGCGGGAGTGACCGGGTTCGCCGACACCGGGGCGCTGCTGCTGGCCGGCGGCACCCTGTACCGGGTCAGCCGCTCGACCGGGGCGCTCGCCTCGACCGCGTGGGCCGGCGGCGTGCCCGCCGGGGCGTTCACCACCGTCAGCGGCCCCGCCGTCGACGGGGTGGACTGGCGGGCCAGGGCCGTCTTCGTCGGCCCGTAGGCGACACCCGTCCGGCCCGGTCCCGCGTCCGCGCGGGGCTGGGCCGTTTCTCGTACGCCGAAAAGCTGTTGCCCCGGCTGCCGTCCTGGGGCAGGGTGGTCGCCGTCAGCCCGACGGCCGGAGGGAGGTGCGGTTGATGTCCACGACGTGTCCCGCGCCCCGCTCCACCCGCCGCTGACATCTGCCGAGCCTGCGGGGCGCTCCCACTCCCACCCGGAGGAACGACCGTGAGCGCACGGATCAGGAACATCAGCTTCGACTGCCACGACACCTACGCCCTGGCCGGCTTCTGGGCCGAGGTGTTCGGCACGCAGCGGCAGCCCGACGACTTCCCCGGCGACCCGGAGGCGATGGTGCTCACCGCCGACGGGGAGACCGTGCTCTTCCTCGAGGTGCCGGAGGGCAAGACGGTGAAGAACCGGGTCCACCTGTGCCTGGAGCCGGCCGACCGGCCCCGGGACGCGGAGGTCGAGCGGCTGCTCGGCCTCGGCGCCACCCAGGTCGACGATCGGCGGCACCCGGACGGCACCGGCTGGGTGGTGCTCGCCGACCCGGAGGGCAACGAGTTCTGCGTGCTGCGCAGCGCCGCTGAGCGGGCCGCCTCGGCGTAGCCGGTCCGCCGGGCGGTCGCGCCGGGATAGCCGGCCGGGCGGCGGACCCACACGGGTGGGCCGGGCCGCGTCCGACCCGGTGAACGCGACGGGTCCCCTCCGCCTTCTCGGCGGAGGGGACCCGGTCAGGCGTGGCTCAGGAGCGCTGCTCGATCTGGCCGCGCATGGCGACGAAGTCGGCCTGCACCTCGGCGCCGGTCTTGAAGTACATGACGACCATGCCGATGCTGCCCCGGTCGGCCCAGACGCAGGCGCCCACCGGCGTGCCGGCGACCTTGCCGCTGCCGCAGCGGGCCTCGCCGCCGAGCGGGCCCGGCTCGACCGCGCTCACCTCGGTGACGGCCAGCTCGGTCTTGAGGCCGGCGATCGCGTCGTCCAGCTCCTTCTTCGGGTCGGCCATCACGCCCGAGGCGGCGACGACCATCACCATGTCCCGCTTGGCGATGTCGCCGTAGAACGCGCCGACGGTGCCGGTCTCGTTCTGCACCTTCGACCGCAGCTCGGTGATCATGTCGTCGGCCAGCTTCTTCAGCTCCGGGTCGTCGATCTGCGGCCGGCCGGCGAGGGTGCTCGGGGTGACCACCCGGGTGTTGGTGGCGTCGACGACGTCCTTGACGTCGTCCTTGACGACGAACCAGGTGATCAGCGCCCCGCCGAGGCAGAGCACCATGACCACGGCCAGGACGATCAGCAGGATCCGGCCGACCCCGGACTTCTTCGGTGCCGGCGGCGTCGACGCGGCGGCCGGGCCGTCCCACGGCTGGCCGGCGGGCGAGGGCGGGTAGTCGCCCGGCTGCTGCGGGGCGGGCTGCTCGCCGTGCGACTGCTGCGGCTGCTGCGGGTCGGGGGTGCCCGACGGCTGGGACATGTGAATCAGCTCCAGTGGGTGTGATCAGGAGCGGTGATCTTAACCAGCCGGTGCGACACCCCCGGCACCGCGTGCACCCCGGAACGGACGATCGCGGGGGGCGGGCGCCGCCCCCGGGGCCGGGGGGGCGCCCCGCGCCGGGGGGGGGGGGGGCGGCGGGGGGGAGCGCACA